>NZ_EQ973361.1:112945-262661 GCF_000157055.1 Bacteroides sp. 2_2_4
GTACTACAAGTACTACTGAAGTACCCAGGATGGCGTTGTTGTTTACATTCCCTGTAAAGGAACAAGCCAGCAGGATGACTACTCCGACCAAGATTAATATCAATCCTAAGTTCTTTAATAAACCTTTCATGTGTGTGTATTTTAATAGATTATAATATTCCAGTCACAAATTAAAGCATAATTCTTTAACGGGCGAAATTATTTGGATAAAAATTCCATTATAAATGCACGATTTAGTGGATTTTATGATTTGGAGAGAAGTTCTTCTATCTAATCTTTTGTATTGTAGAACACCTTTTTCAGTACCTCCTGTCCAATGCTCAATTCGTCGAGAGTGATACCGTGAAGAGCCTCTTTCAGAGTCTGTCCGGCAATGACACGCGCTTTTTCCTCCAGTTCTTTCCCGTCTTTGGTCAGATGGATCAGGTTGGTGCGGCGGTCTTTTTTATCGGAAATGCGCACAACAAGATGTTGCCGTTCCATATTATCTATCAAACGGGTCATGCTGGGCTTGTCTTTAAAAGTTGCATTACACAACTCTTGTTGTGTAACACCGTCTTTTTCCCACAAAAAAATGAGTACCGTCCATTGTTCCGGACTGATTTCCAGCCCGTTCTGACGGAAGTTACGGTACAGCTTACGGTTGATTGCCGCGGAAACTTTGCCATTTAATATGGCGAATATAAGCCGGATATCGAAATTGAATTGCTCTATCATGAAATTATTGTTTAAACAACTTTGCAAAGGTAAGTCACTTCCCGGATAAATCCTATCTTCGGATACAAAAAAAGATTAAATATTTGTAGTTCAAAATAAAATGTCTAACTTTGCACCCGCATTTAAAATCAAATAATTTATTTATTTAATTAAACGAAGTATGAATCAATACGAAACCGTTTTCATTTTAACTCCCGTTTTATCTGATGTTCAGATGAAGGAAGCGGTAGAAAAATTCAAAGGCGTTCTTCAAGCTGAAGGTGCTGAGATTATTAATGAAGAAAACTGGGGACTGAAGAAATTGGCTTACCCAATTCAGAAGAAGTCTACAGGTTTTTATCAACTGATTGAGTTCAATGCAGATCCTACTGTAATTGACAAGCTGGAAATTAATTTCCGTCGTGATGAACGCGTAATCCGTTTCTTGACTTTCAAGATGGATAAGTATGCTGCTGAATACGCTGCAAAAAGAAGAAGTGTTAAATCAAACAAAAAGGAGGATTAATCATGGCACAACAAGTTCAATCAGAAATCAGATATTTGACTCCGCCGTCAGTAGATGTTAAGAAGAAAAAATACTGCCGTTTCAAAAAGAGTGGTATTAGGTATATCGACTACAAAGATCCTGAATTCTTGAAGAAATTCTTGAATGAACAAGGAAAAATCCTTCCGCGTCGTATTACAGGTACTTCTTTGAAGTTCCAACGTCGTATCGCGCAGGCTGTGAAGAGAGCTCGTCACTTGGCATTGCTGCCTTATGTAACTGACATGATGAAATAAGAAGGAGGAAAAGTATGGAAATTATATTGAAAGAAGACGTAGTAAACTTGGGTTATAAGAACGATATCGTAAACGTGAAATCCGGATACGGTCGTAATTATCTGATCCCGACTGGAAAAGCTGTCATCGCTTCTCCTTCTGCAAAGAAAATGTTGGCTGAAGAACTGAAACAGCGCGCTCACAAACTTGAGAAAATCAAGAAAGATGCTGAGGCTATGGCGGCTAAGCTGGAAGGCGTTTCTTTGACTATTGCAACTAAAGTTAGCTCAACCGGTACTATCTTCGGTTCTGTTGGTAACATCCAGATCGCTGAGGCTTTGTCTAAGCTGGGTCATGAAGTTGACAGAAAGATCATCGTTGTAAAAGACGCTGTAAAAGAAGTTGGTAGTTACAAGGCTATCGTTAAGCTTCACAAGGAAGTTTCAGTAGAGATTCCTTTCGAGGTAGTTGCTGAATAAGAGCAAATTTACTTCATATACAAAAAGCGATTTGTTCTGAATGGATGAATCGCTTTTTTTGTTATCTTTGCTATTACTATTATGAAATTCAACTGTTGTTTGCTAAAGAAGAGGTTTTTGCTTCTGCTGATTGCTTTGGGAATTGGCAGTGCTCTTTATGCGAATGATGAGTTGAAACTATTGACTGATTCTTTACGTAGAGTGATAGATGAAAAGCATGTCTTTGTTAAAGAGAAAGAGGATCGGATAAACCGGATAAAATGTATGTTGAAAAGTCCTGGTTTGACTCTTGAAGGAGAATATAGAATCAATCTACGGTTATATAACGAATATAAAAAATTTCATATTGATTCCGCTATTCATTATGTTGATCGCAATATTGAGATTTCCCGTCAGTTGAATAGACCTTATTTCACCAACCAGTCGTCTTTACATCTTAGTCTTTTATATTCGATGTGTGGCAGGTTCCGTGAAGCGGAGATTATTTTGAAAAGTATAAAGACTTCAGAACTTCCCAGAGATTTATTAATAAACTATTATCAAACTTATTCCAGTTTTTGGGGACACTATTCGATTTCTGTCGCCAACAATCTGTATGGTAAGCAGCAGGCTGCATATCAGGATTCGCTTTTTGCCCTCATTGACCACACTTCTTGGGATTATCGAATGTCCCAGGCTTCTTATTATATTTGGCGTGATACGTTGAAATCGAAAGAGATTTTTAAAGAACTACTGGAAATAGAAGAAGTGGGGACGCCTAATTATGCCATGATAACTCATTCGTATTCCAGGTTATGCCACCATCAGAAAAAGTATGATGAGGAAAAAAAATATCTGATGTTGTCAGCAATAGCCGATACACGGAATGCTACGCGGGAAAATGCATCCCTGCAATCTCTTGCATTGATAGCCTATGATGAACAGAATTTAGCCGATGCCTTTAAATTTACGCAGTCCGCTATCGATGACGTTATTTCTTCTGGTATTCATTTCCGGGCCATCGAAATTTATAAATTCAATTCTATTATTAATACTGCTTATCAGGCAGAGCAGGCCAGATCACGGTCGCATTTGACTACTTTCCTTATTTCTACGAGTATTATCCTTTTTCTTTTACTCTTGTTGGTGCTTTTCATCTATATTCAGATGAAAAAGACGTTGAAAATAAAACAGGCATTAGCGCAGAGTAATGAGGAGCTTTTGCGATTGAACAATAAGCTGAATAGCATGAACAGCCAGCTGAATGATACAAATAATCAGTTGTGCGAAATTAATAGTATAAAGGAGTATTATATAGCCGAATTCTTTGATGTATGCTTTAGCTATATCCATAAAATGGAGAAATATCAGAATATGCTGTATAAAATAGCTATTAATAAATACTATGATGAACTGATTAAGAAGCTAAAATCATCTGCGCTTATCGACGATGAACTTAGCGCTTTATATACTCGTTTTGATAAGGTCTTCTTGGGTTTGTATCCTACTTTTGTTTCTGATTTTAACGCTCTGTTGAAAGATGAAGAGAAAATTATTTTAAAACCGGATGCTTTATTGAATAGAGAACTTCGTATTTATGCTTTATTACGCTTGGGTATTACGGATAGTGGAAAGATAGCGAACTTTCTCCGTTGCTCTACAAGTACGGTTTATAATTATCGTACGAAAATGAGAAATAAGGCAGCCGTCGACAGGGATGAATTTGAGAATGAAATTATGAAAATTAGTTCAACACAAGAGACATAATTATCATTTTAACATTATAATACTTTCCAAATCATCTACATTTTTTTGATGTGTCAAGTTAGCTAAGTTGTTGATTAATAGTAAAAAATGCTATTTTTATATCTACATAAAGTAGTGTAAGTCAAATAAGCCGTTATTTATTTAGCTAGATTTGCAATATCAGTTTTTAGCTCATCAGTTTGGTAGTTAGAAGTTGATGTTTTATCTATTATTTGTACTTAAATTCACTATGTTTAATTATGAACACGCAATCTTCAGTAGACACGAGAATTAAAGTTGGAATTATCGGTTTTGGTAGGATGGGAAGATTCTACTGGGAAGCGATGACTAAAAGTGATCGGTGGAATATTGCTTATATTTGTGATACCGATCCGGCATCACGTCAGTTGGCTAAAAAGCTTTCCCCTAACTCTATTATAGTAGAAGATAATCAAAAGATTTTTGAGGATGAAAGTGTGCAGGTAGTCGGGCTTTTCACTTTGGCTGACTCGCGGATGGAACAAATAGAAAAAGCTATTCGTTACGGTAAACACATTATTTCAGAAAAACCAGTTGCAGATACAATGGAAAATGAGTGGAAAGTTGTAGAAATGACAGAAAACACAAATCTCATTTCTACGGTAAACTTGTATCTGCGAAATTCCTGGTATCATAATTTAATGAAGGAATATATCCAGCAAGGGGAAATCGGAGAGTTGGCTATTATTCGTATTTGTCACATGACTCCCGGCTTGGCACCAGGTGAAGGTCATGAGTATGAGGGACCTGCTTTCCATGATTGCGGAATGCATTATGTAGATATTACCCGTTGGTATGCAGGATGTGATTATAGAACATGGAATGCCCAGGGAGTGAATATGTGGAACTATAAAGATCCTTGGTGGGTGCAATGTCACGGAACTTTTCAAAATGGGGTCGTTTTTGATATTACCCAAGGATTTGTTTATGGGCAATTATCTAAAGACCAGACACATAATTCGTATGTAGATATTATAGGTACAAAAGGGGTTGTGCGTATGACGCATGACTTCAATACTGCTGTTGTCGACCTACACGGTGTCAATCAGACTATCCGTGTAGAGAAACCTTTTGGCGGCAAGAATATAGACGTGTTGTGTGACCTGTTTGCTGATTCGGTAGAAACCGGAAAACGCAGTTCACGATTACCGCTAATGCGCGATTCGGCTATTGCATCCGAATATGCATGGACATTCTTGAAAGATACCCGCAAACACGATTTGCCCGCTATTGGTAATTTGCGCACTTTGGAGCAAATACGCGAACGAAGAAAAAACATGAAAAATGGATATGGATTGTTGCACGGCAACCTTCCAAAGATTATTAACCCTTAAACAAATAAAATCATGTCAAACATTTCGAGGAGAAAATTTCTCAAAACGGGAGCCGCTGCTTTAGCAGGTATAACCATTGCTCCTAGTACAATTTTAGGTATGAGTCACGGGCATGTGTCGCCTACTGACAAATTAAATCTTGCAGCTGTGGGTATTGGTGGCATGGGACATGCCAACATTAATCACGTAAAGGGCACTGAAAATATTGTGGCTCTTTGTGATGTGGATTGGAAGTACGCAAAAGGCGTGTTCGACGAATTCCCCAAGGCTAAAAAATACTGGGACTATCGTAAGATGTATGATGAAATGGGTAAATCTATCGACGGTGTGATTATCGCAACTGCCGACCATACTCATGCTATTATCACTGCTGACGCAATGACAATGGGAAAACATGTATATTGTCAGAAACCATTGACCCACTCTGTTTATGAATCTCGTTTGTTGACAAAACTGGCTGCATCAACGGGCGTGGTTACCCAAATGGGTAATCAGGGGGCATCGGATGAAGGTACGGATTTAGTATGTGAATGGATTTGGAATGGTGAAATCGGTGACGTAACGAAAGTTGAATGTGCAACAGACCGTCCTATTTGGCCTCAAGGATTGAATGTTCCTGAAAAGGTTGATAAAATTCCTAGCACATTGAATTGGGATTTATTCACAGGTCCTGCTAAAATGAATCCTTATAATGCTATTTACCATCCTTGGAACTGGCGTGGATGGTGGGATTACGGAACAGGTGCATTGGGTGATATGGCTTGTCATATTTTGCATCAGCCGTTTAAAGCATTGAAATTGCAGTATCCTACCAAAGTGGAAGGTTCATCGACATTATTGTTGAATGCTTGTGCTCCACAGGCACAACACGTGAAAATGATTTTCCCTGCTCGTGAAAATATGCCGAAAGTAGCTATGCCTGAAGTGGAAATACATTGGTATGATGGCGGTATGATGCCAGAACGTCCGAAAGGATTCCCAGAAGGAAAACAACTGATGCAGAGCGGTGGTGGTTTGACTATTTTCCACGGAACAAAAGATACATTGATTTGCGGATGTTATGGACAGAATCCTTGGTTGCTTTCAGGTCGTAAACCAAATGCACCGAAGGTTTGCCGTCGTGTTCCTAAAGCAATGAATGGTGGTCACGAAATGGATTGGGTACGTGCATGTAAAGAAGATAAATCTAATCGTATCATGACTAAATCTGACTTCTCAGAAGCCGGACCTATGAATGAAATGGTAGCAATGGGTGTATTGGCTATTCGTTTGCAAGCTCTGAATAAGACTCTCGAGTGGGATGGAGCTAACATGTGTTTTACAAATATCGGTGATAACGAAACCATTCGTACTGTTATCAAAGACGGATTCAAGATTCATAATGGTCATCCTACATTTGATAAGACATGGACAGATCCGATCAATGCAAAACAGTTTGCGGCTGAATTAGTGAAACATAATTATCGTGAAGGCTGGAGACTGCCTGATATGCCAAGATAAAAGTAGATTAAAAATTAAAGATTAAAAATTAAATAGTTGATATCATGAAAAAAGTATTTTATCCATTAGCTTGTTGTTGTCTTGCTGCAGGCGTTTTCGCTTCTTGCGGTGGTCAGAAGAAAGCAAATGCTCCGGAAGAGCAAAAAGTTGCGTTGACTTACTCTAAATCATTGAAAGCGGCAGAAACAGATAGCTTGAATTTGCCTGTTGATGAAAATGGTTATATCACAATCTTTGATGGCGAAACATTTAACGGATGGCGTGGTTATGGAAAAGACCGTGTTCCTTCTAAATGGACAATTGAAGACGGTTGTATCAAATTCAACGGTTCTGGTGGCGGTGAAGCTCAAGACGGTGATGGTGGTGACCTGATTTTTGCTCACAAGTTTAAAAACTTCGAACTGGAAATGGAGTGGAAGGTTTCTAAAGGTGGTAACTCCGGTATTTTCTATTTAGCTCAGGAAGTTACATCGAAAGATAAAGACGGTAATGATGTGCTTGAGCCTATTTATATTTCTGCGCCCGAATATCAGGTGTTGGACAATGCCAATCATCCGGATGCTAAATTGGGTAAGGACAACAATCGTCAGTCAGCTTCTTTGTATGACATGATTCCGGCAGTTCCTCAAAACTCTAAACCGTTTGGCGAATGGAACAAGGCTAAGATTATGGTTTATAAAGGTACTGTTGTTCACGGACAAAACGATGAAAACGTACTTGAATATCATTTGTGGACAAAACAATGGACTGATATGTTGCAAGCAAGT
This sequence comes from Bacteroides sp. 2_2_4, assembly GCF_000157055.1. Taxonomy (NCBI): domain Bacteria; kingdom Pseudomonadati; phylum Bacteroidota; class Bacteroidia; order Bacteroidales; family Bacteroidaceae; genus Bacteroides; species Bacteroides sp. 2_2_4. The sequence continues at coordinate 120,266 of NZ_EQ973361.1, forward strand.
AAGTTCAGTGAAGAAAAATGGCCTTTGGCATTTGAATTGCTGAATAATTGCGGTGGCGAAAATCACGAAGGTTTCATTGGTTTGCAAGATCACGGTGACGATGTTTGGTTCCGCAACATCCGCGTGAAAGTTTTGGACTAATCGAATAGTAATAAAGAAAGGCACGGGTTACGTGTATTTCACGTTTTTTTTGAATGGCGATTGCCATGGAGTAACCGTGAAGTCTGTGTAATCCGTGCCTGTTTTTTCTATGTAAACCTGAATAATTGTAACCCACTAATATCTATTATATGAAAACTAGAATTTATATCTGTGCATTGGCTGCTCTTTTCATGATTCCACTGGCAGTAACGGCACAAACCAAGAAAAAAGCTAAAAAAGAAGTAGCAATTCAGCTCTATTCTGTCAGAGATATATTAAACAAGGTAGACAACAAAAATGGTAAGTGTGACCCCACTTATACTGCTCTTCTGAAGAAATTGGCAAACATGGGATATACCGGTGTTGAAGCTGCCAATTATAACAACGGTAAATTTTATGACCGTACTCCCCAACAATTTAAGAAAGATGTCGAATCGGCAGGATTAAAAGTCTTGTCTTCACATTGTACAAGACAATTGTCTAAAGAAGAATTGGCTTCCGGCGACTATTCAAAGTCACTTGAATGGTGGGATCAATGTATTGCCGATCACAAAGCTGCCGGTATGAAATATATTGTAGCTCCGTGGATGGATGTACCTAAGACACTCAAGGATTTAGAAACATATTGTGCATATTATAATGAAATAGGCAAGCGTTGCAAACAACAAGGTTTGTCGTTCGGATATCACAATCACGCTCATGAATTTCAGAAGGTAGAAGATAAAGTGATGTATGATTATATGTTAGAACATACGAATCCTGAATATGTTTTCTTCCAGATGGACCTTTATTGGGTAGTTCGCGGACAAAACAGTCCTGTTGATTATTTTAATAAATATCCCGGTCGCTTCCAGATATTCCATGTGAAAGATCACAGAGAGATTGGACAAAGTGGAATGGTCGGTTTTGATGCTATCTTTAAGAATGCAAAAACTGCAGGCGTTAATTATCTCGTTGCTGAAATCGAAAAGTATAGTGTTCCGGTAGAGGAAAGTGTAGAAGAAAGTCTGGATTATTTATTGAACGCTCCTTTTGTGAAAAGTTCATACGCTAAATAACGTGTGGCTTGCTAAAATAAAGGCATAAAAAAAAGTCTGTGCATGCTTTCGCATGGCAGACTTTCAATTCTCTCTAGCTGTTTCTGAATTATTCAGCTACAGTTTCAGTTGCAGTGCTATCAGCATTCAAAGAATCTGCTGCTGCGGCTGCTGCTTGTTCAGCTTCAAGAGCTGCTGCTTCTACTGCTGCGATTGAGTCAGCGATACGGATAGAATCTGCAGTTGCTTTTGCTGCGTCAGCTGCTTTGTTACCACATGATGCGAATGATACTGCTACGATAGCTACGGCCATCAAAACTAATTTTTTCATTTTCTTTGCTTTTTAAAAACGTAATACAATCAATTGCTTTATTAAAACGATGCAAAGGTATGTACTTTTTCAATATGTTGTTCTCGAAACGCCAACTTTTTTTATATTTTTTTTTGTAACTGGGCACTTTTCTCCCCTTTTTATATGTTTTAGAACATGCTAATCGACAGCAATACTGTTATATAAGTATCTTTTTATGCTTCTTTTGGGCGTTTTTTCAAATTCAGTAGGGTAGAGTTGGATCTTGCTGATTTTCTCATAAGCGGCTACGTTGCTGTTCAGATTCTTAAGATTTTCATCCATGATTGTTTTCAGGTTATCCGGATTATTTAATCCGAGAGAATCCAACGCTTCGTAATCGGCATAAACAAGTGCCACTAATTTTTTATTGCGTTCGATAACAAGACTTTCGAGAATGAAAGGCAGGTTATTCAGTTTGGTTTCCAACTCTTCGGGGAAGATATTCTGTCCGCTAGAACTTAAGATCATAGTCTTGAGTCGTCCCCGGATGAAAATATTTCCGTTGCTGTCCATGGAACCGAGGTCACCCGTACGTAGCCAGCCGTCCTGCGTGAATACTTCCTGCGTTGCTTCCTGGTTCTTGTAGTAGCCCACCATCACATTTTCTCCCCGAACCTGGATTTCTCCGGTTTCTGCTTCCGGGGTTTCCTTATAGATACGTGCTTCCATTATATCTAGAATCTTTCCGGAAGAACCTAGTACAAATTCATCCCAGGGGGCGTAGCTGATAAGTGGACCGCATTCTGTCATTCCATAACCGATAGTAAAAGGGAATTTGATTTTGTAGAAGAATTCTTCTACTTCCTTATCCATAGCGGCGCCACCGATAATGATCTCTTTAAACCGTCCTCCCAGTGCATCAATCAGTCTTTTACGTATCTGGTTGTAGATTTGGGTGTCGAGTAGAGGAATATTGAGTGCCCACTTCATACCTTTTTTATTAATGAGTGGCTGGATAATATTCTTATATATCTTTTCAATCACTAACGGGACGGTAATAATAAGATTAGGTTTCACTTCCTCAAAAGCTTTCATTATAATTTTAGGAGAAGGTGTTTTTCCAAGCAAAGTGACATGGGTGCCGACAGCCGTTGCTGTCAGAAAGTCAAATGCGCAACCGTATGCGTGGGCGAGGGGAAGGAAAGACAGCACTTTATCCCCTTTTTTAAGGAGTTCGGTACGAATACCGAAAGTGACATTGCCGGCAAGATTGTTTCCTGTCAGCATCACACCCTTACTGAAACCGGTGGTTCCGGAAGTGTAATTTAACAGCATCACTTTGTCATTGGATAAAGTGGTGTACTGAACATCTTCACGGGTAAATCCTTTCGGATACAAAGCATGCATCTCTTTATCGGTATTTTTCAGAAACTTCTGTATGGTTTCCCCGTCGCGTTGATAAAGACACCGGAAATCAGTCAATGAGAATACTCCCCGTAGCCCCGTTAATTTTTCCTCTTCCAGATTCTCCCAAATGCTGTCGCTGGTGAACAGAAATACAGATTCGGAATGATTGACGATATGATGAACGTCATTAGGCGTAAAATCTTGAAGGATAGGGACAATGATCGCTCCGTATGTGATCGTTGCCATATAGGCGATGCACCAATGAGCGTTATTTTTGCCGATAACTGAAATCTTATCTCCTCTGCGAAGGCTACAATGTTTGAATAACAGATGTAAACGGGCGATTTTTTCAGCTACCTCACCGTATGTGTATTGGGTATCTTCTCCATAATCAGTATAACAAGGCAGATCCCAATTCTCACGAAAACTATTTTCGTATAGTTTAATGAAATTCTCTTTAATCATTGCACGTTTTTTAGTGAATTGTGCAAAAATAGGAATAAACTTTCGTATCCTAAAGTGTTTTACTGATAATAATGTGTAACTTTGCAAAGTTAATGTGTTTATAACAGCTTATGATAGATACCACTGTATTTCAAAATAAGACAGCCGTTTATTATACTTTAGGCTGCAAATTAAATTTTTCAGAGACTTCAACTATCGGTAAAATCCTGCGTGAGGCAGGAGTCCGGACTGCGCGCAAAGGAGAGAAAGCAGATATCTGTGTGGTAAATACCTGTTCGGTGACGGAGATGGCGGATAAAAAATGCCGGCAAGCCATTCATCGTCTGGTAAAGCAGCATCCCGATGCTTTTGTGGTAGTGACCGGATGTTATGCGCAATTGAAGCCCGGCGACGTGGCAAAGATAGATGGAGTAGATGTAGTGCTGGGAGCGGAACAGAAGGGAGAGTTACTTCAATATCTGGGCGACCTCCAAAAGCATGAAAAAGGAGAGGCTATCACTACTACAACCAAAGATATCCGTTCGTTTTCTCCCTCGTGTTCACGGGGAGACCGTACCCGTTTCTTCTTGAAGGTGCAGGATGGATGCGATTACTTCTGTTCATATTGCACGATTCCTTTCGCCCGCGGGCGAAGTCGTAACGGGACTATTGCTTCCATGGTTGAGCAGGCCCGGCAAGCAGCTGCTGAAGGCGGAAAAGAAATCGTTCTGACCGGAGTAAATATCGGAGATTTTGGTAAAACAACAGGAGAGAGTTTCTTTGATCTGGTAAAAGCATTGGATCAGGTAGAGGGAATCGAACGTTATCGTATCTCTTCCATAGAACCCAATCTGTTGACTGATGAGATTATCGAGTTTGTGTCTCATTCTCGCAGTTTTATGCCTCATTTTCATATCCCTTTGCAATCCGGTTGCGATGAAGTTTTGCAGTTAATGCGCCGTCGTTACGACACTGCTCTTTTTGCTTCGAAAGTGAAGAAGATAAAAGAGGTGATGCCGGATGCTTTTATCGGAGTGGACGTGATTGTGGGAACCCGTGGAGAAACACCCGAATACTTTGAACAGGCTTATCAGTTTATTGATGGTCTGGATGTGACGCAGTTGCATGTGTTTAGCTATTCCGAACGTCCCGGAACGCAAGCCTTAAAAATAGAATATGTGGTTTCTCCGGAAGAGAAGCATCAGCGTAGTCAGCGTCTGTTGGCACTATCGGATCAAAAGACACAGGCTTTTTATGCACGTCATATCGGGCAGACAATGCCGGTATTGATGGAAAAATCGAAAGCTGGTGCTCCGATGCATGGATTTACGGAGAATTATATTCGTGTAGAGGTGGAAAGTGATGACTCGCTGGATAATCAGGTGGTTAATGTACGTCTGGGAGATTTTAATGAGGAGATGACAGCACTTAAAGGTATAATTTTGATATAAGTATGAGATCAAAACTTATCTATTGGTTGGTATACAGTGGAATGTGGCTGTTTTCAGCTCTTCCGTTCCGGGTTTTATATATGCTTTCGGATTTTAATTATCTGCTGATGTATCGTGTTGGAAAATATCGTCGGAAAGTAGTTCGGGGAAATCTATTGAGATCATTTCCGGAAAAAACTGATGCGGAGAGATTACAGATAGAACGCAAGTTTTATCGCTATTTGTCGGATTATATGCTTGAAGATTTGAAATTGTTGCATATGTCTGCCGAAGAACTTTGTGAGAGAATGACTTATAAGAATACGGAACAATATCTTGAACTGACAGAAAAGTATGGAGGTATTATAGTAATGATTCCTCATTATGCCAATTATGAGTGGTTGATAGGCATGGGAGCAATCATGAAACCGGGGGATGTTCCCGTACAGGTTTATAAACCGTTGAGGGATAAATATTTGGATGAGTTGTTTAAACGTATTCGTTCTCGTTTCGGGGGGTATAATATTCCGAAACATTCTACAGCCCGTGAAATTATTAAGCTCAAACATGATGGAAAAAAGATGGTAGTCGGTTTGATTACTGATCAATGGCCCAGTGGATATGATAAATATTGGACTACCTTTTTAGGACAGGAAACTGCTTTTCTGAATGGTGCGGAGCGAATTGCCAAAATGATGAATTTCCCTGTTTTCTATTGTGAACTTAGTAAGAAGCGCAGAGGATACTGTGAAGCGGAGTTCAAGTTGATGACGGAAACACCGAAAGAAACAAGAGAAGGAGAAATCACGGAAATGTTTGCTCATAGATTAGAACAGACGATTCGTAAAGAACCGGCATATTGGTTGTGGTCTCATAAACGTTGGAAAATGACTCGTGAAGAAGCTGACCGATTAGAAGAGAAAGAATTGAACAAGAAGAAGGAATAACAATGAAAGTTTCAGTTGTAATTTTAAATTGGAACGGATGTGATATGCTCCGTACTTTTCTTCCGTCCGTCGTCCGGTATTCGGAAGGGGAGGGGATTGAGGTCTGCGTGGCTGACAATGGTTCTACGGACGCTTCCGTTACTTTGCTTCAACAGGAATTTCCTTCTGTCAGAACGATTGTTCTCGACCAGAATTATGGCTTTGCGGATGGATATAATTTAGCATTGCAGCAGGTCGACGCAGAATATGTAGTTCTTTTGAATTCGGATGTTGAGGTGACGGAGCATTGGTTGAAACCAATGATTGCTTATCTTGATAAGCATCCGGAGGTAGCTGCTTGTCAGCCGAAGATACGGAGCCAGCGGCAAAAAGAATATTTCGAATATGCCGGGGCAGCCGGTGGCTTTATTGATAAATACGGTTATCCTTTTTGTAGGGGACGTATCATGGGAGTTGTGGAGAAAGACGAAGGTCAGTATGATACGGTAATTCCTGTTTTCTGGGCCACGGGGGCAGCGTTGTTTATCCGGCGTGCTGATTATGTGAATGTCGGAGGATTGGATGGACGTTTCTTTGCTCACATGGAAGAAATAGATTTGTGCTGGCGGCTCCGTTCGCGGAATCGTGAGATTGTCTGTGTACCTCAAAGCATTGTCTATCATGTGGGAGGAGCTACTCTTAAAAAAGAGAATCCTCATAAGACTTTTCTTAATTTCCGTAATAATCTTGTCATGCTCTATAAGAATCTTCCACAGGAGGAGTTAAATAAAGTGATGCGTATCCGGATCTGTCTCGATTATCTGGCGGCGTTCAATTTCTTGTTGCAAGGGCACTGGGATAATGCTAGTGCTGTGATGCGTGCGCGGAAAGAGTATAAACGATTATGTCCGTCATTTTCTTTATCCCGTGAAGAAAATATGAGAAAAAAAACTTTGAATCCGATACCTGAACGGACAAAAAGTAGTATCTTGTGGCAATTTTATGTGAGGGGATGCAAACGATTCTCTCAATTGTCGGATTTAAAAGGATAGCAAATGAAATCAAAGGTTAGAAGAGGCATCGGGCTGGTAGCGCATGATGCAATGAAAAAAGACCTCATCGAATGGGTACTGTGGAACTCGGAACTGTTGATGGGTAATAAATTCTATTGTACAGGTACTACGGGTACTTTGATATTGGAAGCATTGAAGGAGAAACATCCTGATGAAGAGTGGGATTTTACGATTTTAAAATCAGGTCCGTTAGGTGGTGACCAACAGATGGGATCACGTATTGTGGATGGGCAGATTGATTATCTCTTTTTCTTCACGGACCCCATGACATTGCAACCGCATGATACGGATGTAAAAGCATTAACCCGTTTGGCCGGTGTAGAAAATATTGTTTTCTGTTGTAACCGTTCTACGGCGGACCATATAATTTCCAGTCCGTTATTTATGGATCCTGATTACGAACGCATTCATCCGGACTATTCTAGTTATACGAAACGTTTCCAGGATAAACCCGTGGTGACGGAGGCTGTAGAATCGGTAAATAGAAGAAAAAAGAAGAGAAAATAAGCCGGTAGTTTACGGCTGTGAAAATAGAAGCAGATCTTGCTTAAAAAGGAATGCAGATGATACGGATTACTTTATTAATATCGTATTATCTGCATTTCGTCATTTATGTTTCATTTCCAGCTGTGATTATCTTATTTCCTGCTGCAGTGTAGCTCAATTCCTGCAGACTCTATATCTGCTCCCATCGGTGGGTTTCGTTTGGAAAGCCGGAGTTCGATTTCTTCAATGCAAGGGAATTGGTCAAAGAGTTTTTGTATAATCCGTCCGCTAACGTGTTCCAGCAATTTTGAGGGAACAGCCATTTCATTTTCTATCACCTGATGTACTTCAGCATAGTTGACGGTGTCGGTAACTTCATCTGTCTGGGCAGCTTTGCTGATATCTACTTTCAGTTTCAGGTCAATGAGATATTCATTCCCAATCAGATTTTCTTGCGGTGCGACACCATGATAGGCGTAACAACGAATTTCTTTCAAAAGGATATAGCTACTGTTTATCTTCATATACTGTCTTTTTAGTGTGATCTTGTTTGACTTTTAACAGGTCTTTCTGTGCAACCATTTGTGGAATCACTTTAAGAAAGACGGGTGTGAGCAGAAAGCAGATGCTTAATGTTATAAGCAAAAGTGCGCTTGCCTGTGCCCAACTATTGTGAATATAACGGCTGACTAATGGACCTAAAAAATGGAGTATCGGTCCATGAATACTCAAGGTGATGATTGAATATCGTCCCAAGTAAGAAACAACCTTTATCTTCTTCACTTTTTTGCAAAGTAACATAATCATAAATATTCCTGCAAACGCAGCGATATATACTTGAAAAATATTTCCCGTATAATTGTTGGTACGCATCCCCAATGTAGTAGCGGTAAAGTACATTACCACCAGTGCCAATACAACAAAAACCGGTATCAGTTTGTCGAAACGATGGCTGGGATATAGAAAGAAATTATACCGTCGGATCCAGAAACCGGCCACATAGAAGGGGAGGGCAGTCATGGAAACATCTATATACAGGGGTAACTCTATCTGTAATTTTCCGAGATAAAATCCTGCGCAACCAATCAGGATTGTCACAGCGAACATGACAGGCAGATGCTTTTCGCGCAGAAAGTGAATTAGATAAAACAGGATGTTGCAATTGAATAATGCGAGTAGAAACCAGATCGATGGATTGAACTTGATAAGGTCGTGTCCATGAAATACAACTAAGAGTTCATTCCACGACACAGGCAGTTGAAATACCCCCGGAGCAATCTTCCAAACAATGTATTTCATTAGAAATGCACTTAGATAGAAGAAAAGAAAAGGAATAATCAATTTGTTTATTTTTCGCAGGATGAATCCGAACAGGCCTTCGTATGATTTGAAAAACACTCCCGAGATAAAGAAGTAAAGCGGCATGCGGAAACAGGATAACATTGAATTCGTATCCAGTTGTTCGAAGGCTCCTCCAACATGTGCCATTACCACAAGGATAATGCAGACTCCTTTGGTTAAGTCCACAAAATCAATACGTCTGCTCTGGTTGCCTTCCATTATCTCTTTTAATTTCTCTTTTTCGGCGCAAAGATACTTTATAAATCGGAATAAAAAGAGGAACATTGAAAAAATAAACGAATGATGCGAAAAGCGAAAAAGTATGATATATAGTAATGATATTATTGCGAAAAAAACGGTAGACTATGTTTTGAAACTCCTTATTTTACCTCTGTTATCAATATATCCTTGAAAAACGAATGACGCGGATCACATAGATTTTTGGCGTTCTTAATCTAGTGTTATCCGCGTCGGTAGTGTCCGGAAAATATCCTTTTTGAAAGTTACTTGTACCTTTTATTCTATTTATTCGGATCTCTTCCTGTGTATTTAATCAATTCGCTAATCTTATCATTAAGTGTTTTTGCTTTCATCAACTGCTCAAGAGTGAGATGCATCCGGTATCTCCAGTAGTTTCGTGGATTGGATGGAACATTAATTCGTTCTTCCGCCACATTCGGGTTTCTCCATTTCCCGTCTATCGATAGCCAATCCTGGAAAGACAAGATACAGAGAATGGAATTGCTGTTGAGATGATTGCGTACGATTTCCTCGCACAACTCCGGGGTGGCAGTTGTCGGTGCAACTCCGTAATGTCCTAACGTTGCATTATAGTAACGTTGGGTCTGTTGATAATCTTCTTCCCACCAGCCACGTAACGTAGACATATCGTGAGTGGAGATTGTGCAGACAGACCGGTACGGATACTCATTTAAATGCCCGAATTCATACATCGGATTCTTAGGCATCCGCTGAATTTCCAAACTAAGAATCCGGAGATCATTCATCACCGACGATACACAAGCAGGAATCATCCCCAAATCTTCTCCACAAACCAACATACGGGTTGATTGTGTCAGTTGGGGTAACTTCTTCATTGCCTGTTGATACCAGAACTCGTTGTGCCGATGATAATAATACTGGTCGTATAGTCTGTTAAACGCATTTTTCTCTTCTTCGTTCAGCGACCGGAATACGAAATCCCGTTGTACACCGATGCGCGGGTGGTATTTACCTTCCTCTTTCTTATCCGCAACAAATAAGACGTTGCTGATTAATGAATAAAGCCCTTCCCGAATCCAGACACTATCTTCATCATTTCTACCGATAAAGAATTGTTCTACCTCCCGTTGTGTTTCGAATCCCGGTTTCATTCGATAAAGTCCGGAGTCATCAACCAATTGAAGAAAGTCCTGTTTGACTAAATGGGTATGCGGTCCGAACAACTGTCCGAGGAAAGATTCATGGATGAATGGTAGCAGATATTCATCGCGGAACGTTAGACCATAACTTTCGATTTCTTCCCGGCTCATCGGCAAAGAAGGATCAAACTGGCCTAACAATCCGTGTACAGCGTGCATTGGTATTTCCCAAATACGGAAGAAACCGAGGATATGATCGATCCGGTAAGCATCGAAGTATTCCGCCATTTTCTGAAAACGCTTCATCCACCAGCGGTATCCGTCTTTTTCCATGACATCCCAGTTGTATGTGGGGAATCCCCAGTTTTGCCCGTTGATCGAGAAATCATCGGGCGGAGCACCCGCTTGTCCGTCGAGATTGAAGTAATGGGGTTCTGTCCAGGCTTCCACGCTGTTGCGGCTGATACCAATCGGAATATCCCCCTTTAATACGACACCGTGTTGGCGGGCATATTCGGTTGCAGACAACAATTGCAGATGCAAATGATACTGGATATAATAATACAACGAGATGTGAGGATAATCTGCTGTTCCCGGTTGGCACATTTTTTCTATATCTTCCGCTTGGTAAACAGAGTGTCGCGGCCATTTGCGGAAATTGGGCGTTTTGTAGGCATCGCGCAGATAACTAAAGACTGCATAAGGTTGCAGCCATTCCTTGTTCGTTTCAAAGAAATCTTTGAAATCTTTGGAAGCCAATACCTTTTCTCCTTCCTGGCGAAACAGTAAGTTGAAAAATTCCCATTTAGTTTGGTTGACCGCTTCGTAGTCAATAGCAGGGAGGCTGTTCAGTTCCTTTTGTTTCTTGCTGAATTTCGATGCCGCTTCTTTATCTTTCAGAGTTCCCATTTGCCTGATATCCGCATACATCGGATGGAAAGCATAAATAGAAATGCTGTTATAAGGATAAGAGTCCGTCCATGCATGAGTCATGGTGGTGTCGTTGACCGGTAAAATCTGAATAACTTTCTGGCGAGTATTTACTGCCCAGTCGACCATACGTTTTAAGTCGCCGAAATCACCTACTCCGAAACTTTTCTCTGATTTTAAAGAAAATACGGGTATAGCGATTCCTGCCCCTTTCCATGCGGGGATGTCGAAATAAACATATCGGTCGGAAATCACGAGCGTTTCGTTGGTTTTCAGTTCCGGGTCTGCCAGATAGCGGTTAGGGTTTTTCTCCCAGCAGTCTGCTTTCTTTTCCTGTTTGTTGTAGAGGATGAATTTATATTCCAGCGGATATTTTAGTTTGCTGGCGTCCAATTCTATCTGCCATTCCGGGAAATTGGTATCACTCATCAACACCGCTTTCTCCGGGTCCCAGTGACCTAATGATTTCTGGTTGCCACAAATTGCCAGGCAATAATCTTTGTTGATACGTGGGGCGTAGGCCTTGATAACCAGTCCCTTCTTATATCTTTGCGGGATATTCTCTTTTTCAGGATGTGCCAGTAAGGCTTCTGTAAAAGCAGAACTATAAAGATACAGTTGTTCCGGGATATTTTTCCAGCAATCATTGATTCTGTATATCTTCCTGGAGCTTCCTGATAAGAAAATAGATCTCGAAAAACTGTCCCATTCCTTGCGGATAACTATTCCGTTTTGCTCTATCTGATAGCTATAATTGATAGTCATCCCTTCTTGAGGGACTTCAAGCTCAAGTTCTGCCGTCCAATAGATACCATCGGTGGTGTGTAAAGGAATTGATTCCGGAAATAAGCCGGAAATCCTTACTTCTTCTCCCCAATTGGTGCGGTATTCAATATTAAATGATAGAATCATATATATTAGATTTTGATTGTATATGTAAGACACTGCAAGTATAAGACATTTTTTTGAATAAAAAATAAAAGGAGCCGCACCGGACTCCTTTTAATCTTTTGTTTATATATTAATTAACATACGTAGGACTATTATCCACATCTGGAAGCGCCGCAAGTAGTACAAATCAGACAGCCTTCCTGATAAACCAATGTCTCGTTGCCACAGTTCGGGCACTTCTTACCTTTGGCTTCCGTTCCATCCTGAATATACTTCTTCAATGCACGTTCTACACCGTTTTTCCAAGTGTTGATACTTTCACTGTTCAATTGCAGAGAGCCAACCAGTTTGATAACCTGTTCAATCGGCATCCGGTAGCGAAGCACGCCGGAAATCAATTTTGCATAGTTCCAGTATTCCTTGTTGAACTTCTCTGACAATCCTTCAATGGTCGTCTTATATCCGCGTTTGTTCTCGAATTGGAAGTCGTAACGTTTGGTACCGTCTTCATCCACATTTTTGATGATACGTCCGCAAGTCACACTCTTAGGCAGCAAGATACCTTCGTCGTCATCTTGCAAACCAGTGAATATTTCATAAGGGTGTCCGTCCAATAATCCGACAAAAGCTACCCATTTTTCCTTGTTGTTCTGGAAACGGACAACGTCTGCTTCCAATATTCTCGGACGTACCTCTACAACCGTAGGCGGTTTGCAAGGAGGAAGTCCTTCTTTTTTGTCTTTATCCGATTTCGTAGAGATCAGCACTCCGGAGCGTGAACCGTCACGATATACGGTACAACCTTTGCAGCCGGATTTCCATGCCTCTACATACAGGCGGTTTACTAAATCCTCGTCCACATCGTTCGGCAGATTGATGGTTACGCTGATAGAGTGGTCTACCCATTTCTGGATTCTTCCCTGCATCTTCACCTTCATCAACCAGTCGACATCGTTAGAAGTCGCTTTGTAATAAGGAGATTTGGCAACCAGTTCGTCAATCTCTTCCTGAGTGTAACGTCTGGCCGGGTCGTATCCGTTAGCTTCCATCCAGGTAACAAATTTATGATGGAATACGATGTATTCTTCGAATGCGTCCCCTGTTTCGTCTACAAAGTCTACATGCACATTCGTATCGTTCGGGTTCACCTTTCTTCTACGTTTGTAAACAGGCAGGAATACAGGCTCGATACCCGAAGTGGTCTGCGTCATCAAACTGGTCGTTCCGGTTGGGGCAATCGTCAGGCAGGCAATGTTACGGCGACCATATTTCTTCATGTCCTCATACAGTTTCGGATCAGCAGCTGCCAGGCGTTGGATGAACGGATTGTTCTGTTCACGTTCGCTATTGTATATTTCGAAGGCACCGCGTTCTTTGGCCATTTCCACTGAAGAACGATAGGCACCGAGAGCTACTGTCTTGTGTACTTTTTCAGAGAACTCCGTTGCTTCTTCCGTTCCGTAACGTAATCCTAATGCAGCAAGCATATCACCTTCTGCAGTGATACCTACACCGGTACGACGACCTTGTCCGCTCTTCTTGTAGATTTTCTCCCAAAGTGCACGTTCCGCATGTTTCACTTCTTCGTTTTCCGGATCTTCGTCAATCTTGGTCATGATACGTTCGATCTTCTCTAGTTCGAGGTCGATAATATCGTCCATGATCCGTTGAGCGAGAGCCACGTGTTTTTGGAACAGGTCGAAATCAAAATAAGCATCTGGTTTGAACGGATTTACCACATAAGAATATAGATTGATAGCCAGTAAGCGGCAAGAATCGTAAGGACATAGAGGAATTTCTCCGCATGGGTTGGTAGATACCGTTCTGTAACCTAGGTCTGCATAGCAATCAGGCACAGATTCACGGATAATCGTATCCCAGAACAAAACGCCCGGTTCTGCCGATTTCCATGCATTGTGAACGATTTTCTTCCATAAGGTAGAAGCGTCGATTTCCTTGGTGAATGTAGGTTGGGCAGAGTCGATAGGATATTGCTGTACATACGGCTTTTCGTCTACGGCAGCCTGCATGAAAGCGTCGTCCAACTTGACAGAAACGTTTGCTCCGGTCACTTTACCTTCGGTCATCTTGGCATCAATGAATGCTTCCGAATCCGGATGCTTGATAGACACGCTCAACATCAATGCACCGCGACGTCCGTCTTGAGCTACTTCACGAGTGGAATTCGAATATCGTTCCATGAACGGAACAAGACCGGTAGAAGTCAACGCCGAGTTTTTAACGGGAGAACCTTTCGGACGGATGTGTGATAAGTCATGACCTACACCACCGCGTCTTTTCATTAGTTGTACCTGTTCTTCGTCGATTTTGATGATAGCGCCATAAGAGTCGGCTGCACCGTCCACTCCGATAACGAAGCAGTTGGATAGTGAAGCAACCTGGTAGTCGTTACCGATTCCTGTCATCGGGCTACCTTGGGGGACGATGTACTTGAAGTGATCCAGTAAATCATACAGTTCTTTTGCTGTCAACGCATTCGGATACTTCGATTCTACGCGTGCCACTTCATTTGCAATTCTCCAATGCATGTCTTCCGGGGATTTTTCATAGATATTACCGAAAGAATCCTTTACTGCGTATTTGTTTACCCAAACCCTTGCAGCAAGCTCGTCGCCTTGAAAATATCGTAAAGATTCTTCATAGGCTTCGTCGTAAGAATAAATCTGTTTTTCCACGATTCAATTTGTGTTAAATCTCGTTTTTAATAAGTAATATGTAGAAGTTTACTTATCGTTAACAAATGTAGGCGCAAAGCTAAGAATGTTTTTTCATCTATCAAAATAAAAATGAATTAATTTATTAACAGGTTGCAAGTTTTCCATTTGTTTATGCTAAGTATTTGATAAACAGTTAGAATTGAATTTTGTTCAAAGGTTAAAGTTCTCCAAAAAGAAAACTATTCTATTCCACTAGTGTGGTGGATTATTTTTTTCTTTTTATATCTTTGCAAAAAAAAGATATGTTTGAAACCGTAAAGAACAGAAGAACTATCCGGAAATATCTGCCTAAAGATATAAATCCGAGTTTGTTAAATGATTTGCTTGAAACCTCTTTCCGTGCTTCTACGATGGGTGGGATGCAACTTTATAGTGTGATTGTGACTCGCGATGCGGAAATGAAGGAGAAACTTTCGCCTGCTCATTTCAATCAGCCGATGGTAAAAAATGCTCCAGTCGTATTGACTTTTTGTGCTGATTTCCGTCGTTTCAGCAAATGGTGTGAACAGCGGAAAGCAGTGCCGGGCTACGATAATTTAATGTCTTTTATGAATGCGTCTATGGATACTTTGCTTGTTGCGCAGACTTTTTGTACGCTGGCGGAAGAAGCAGGACTCGGCATTTGTTATTTAGGAACTACCACTTATAATCCTCAAATGATTATTGATACCCTCCAACTCCCCGAACTGGTATTTCCTCTCACCACAATAACGGTAGGCTATCCGGACGGTATTCCCGCACAAGTAGACCGTTTGCCTTTGGAAGCTGCCGTGCACGATGAAAAATATCACGACTATACACCGGAAGGAATAGATAAACTCTATGCCTACAAAGAATCATTGCCGGAAAACAAGCAGTTTATCGAAGAAAATAAAAAAGAAACATTGGCTCAAGTCTTTACAGACGTGCGTTACACAAAGAAAGATAACGAATTTATGTCCGAAAATCTATTGAAAGTACTTCGCCAGCAAGGATTCTTGAAATAAGTATTAAGTATCAAGTATTAAGTATTATCCATGCGGATGGACTTTATCATGCGATATTGTATAGCAACGGTAATGCTTAATACTTGATACTTGATTTCAGTTTCTCTTTTTCAGTAACGATTCTATTTCCTGTACTTCTGCACTAAAGCTTTTGTCCACCTCCAATTGTCCTTTTACGGTTTTGCAGGCGTGAAGTACCGTTGCATGGTCTTTGTTACCGATAAACTTACCTATCTTAGAAGTTGAAAAGTCTGTGTGGTTTTTAGCTAGATACATGGCGATCTGTCGTGCTTGAACGACTTCCCTTTTTCTGGATTTTGTATGTATGGCAGACGGTTCCAGATCAAAATGCTTGCATACCACTTTGAGGATATCATCGATGGTAACCGCTTTAGTTTCGTTATGAACCACGCCATGTACAATGTGTTGTGCCAAATCCAAATCTATTTCTTTGTTGAAAATAGTGGAACGAGCCATGATAGCAATGACGATACCTTCCAGATCGCGTACACTTTCATTCACATTTTCGGCAATATAATCGATCACTTCCGGCGGGAATTGTAACCCGTCGCGGTGTATCTTGTTGCGTAGAATGTTTTTGCGAAGTTCTACCGTCGGCTTTTCAAGCTCGGCTACCATACCCCATTTGAAACGGGTCAGGAGGCGTTCTTCAATACCTTGCAACAATACAGGAGCACGGTCTGAAGTTAATATGAGCTGTTTGCCGTTCTGGTGTAAATGATTGAAGATATGGAAGAAGTTGTTTTGAGTCTTGGTGACACCGGCAAACTCCTGAATATCATCAATGATTAATACATCAATCGTCTGGTAAAAGTTAATAAAGTCGTTGGTCGTGTTATTGCGTACAGAATCCGTATATTGTACCTGGAACAAATGTGCCGAAACGTACAATACTCTTTTCTCTGGATAAATTTCTTTGATTTTCGTGCCTATTGCGTTTGCCAGGTGCGTCTTTCCTACTCCGGATGCTCCATAAAGGAATAACGGGTTGAAAGCAGTCCCTCCCGGTTTTTGCGCTACGGCTTCCGCCACACTTCTTGAAAGTTTATTGCTGTATCCTTCAATGAAGTTCTCAAAATTATAATTGGGATTCAAATGCGGGTCCAAATCCTGAACGGCAGGAGCCTGTAGGAAGCTGGGAGCTTTGTTTCCTCCGATTATGCTTTTGGGAGTAACAGCCGTAGAACGATTGCTTGCTTCGAGATTCACGGTTTGATTCGGAATCGAAGTCTTGTCCACCATGACATTGTACATCAACTTGGTTCCTTCGCCAATGACCTTATATAATGTCTTACGTATAAGATCTACGAATCTCTCTTCCAGTATTTCATAGAAAAACTGGCTCGGGATCTGTAAGATCAACGTTTTGTCCTCATATTTCAACGGAACAATAGGGGCAAACCAAGTATTATATGTCGTCTCGGGAACATTGTCTTTAATAACGTCGAGACAGCGGTTCCAAAGTACGACATGATTTGATTCAATCATAGTAACTTTTAATACATTTATTAATTAAGCAAAACTTCTACGTTTGCAAAATTGGGAATCTTATTCGGAAAAAACAAATCTATTTTTTCTTGTTTTTTTCATGCTAACAATAATGTGTTTACTTTCAATGACTTATGCGTTTGTTGTCGGACACACTCTGTTTACCCTCTCTTGCAGTTTTATAAGTATCTGTATGTTAATGTCTTATATATATAATTTTAGCCTTTTTTCTCACTTTTGTACGTTTGTACGGGAATATTATTTCGGTTTGTAGATAGACATTTGAAGAGCAATCTACTTTCTTTTGAAAGCCCTTCGTTATTTAGATAAAATCTATATAACGATAATTTGCTACTTGTCTTTCTTGCCGAATAATGAGAAGTGAACGTACCGTTTCGGATGCTCTTTCAGGTCTTCTAATAAGCTGGCTGCATTTTCAGTTGTTGCATTCAGATTATTGTATAAAGTCGGGTCGTTGAAGAGCAGTCCGATTGTGTTATCTTTGCTGTTTAATTTTTCTGTAAGTATTTTTACGTTAGCCAGCGTTTCGTCTATTTTTTTGAAAGTGGCTGCATAGTCTACTTCTTTCAAATTTCCGCTGATAACAACGAAGTTGTCTCCGATGGTGTTCAGCTTGCTGGTGAGTTGAGGTATGTCATTACTCATCAGCCCTTTTACCTGCGAACTGACTACTGCCAGGTTGGCGGTTGTCTTCTCTATCGAGTGCAGGGTGGCAGGGATGCTCTTGTCTCCTAATATATTGTTCAGAGAGATGAGGATAGAATCCAGTTTCGGAAGCATTTCTTCTACCTTTGGGATCAGTTTCGCCGCGCTTTCCATCATTCCGTTGTTCAGTGTGCCGGGGATCGTATCTCCTACGGCATATTTTTCGCGCGGGTTGTTTGCCAGAAGAATATTCATGCGTACGCCTCCCATAAGTTCGGATACAAGCTCGGCGCTACTTCCTTTGGGAATCCGTAGTTCCGTGTCCAGTTCCACTTCGACAATTACATTTCCGGGTTTGGCATAATCATAATAGATGTCACGTACGATACCTACACGAACACCGTCGGCAAATACCGGGCTTGATTTGGTGAGTCCGTTTACGTTTTCAAATTTGGCATAGAAATAGCTGGAAGGTTGAAACATGTGTATACCTTTCAGCCAGTTAATTCCGTATATAAGCACACATAGTGCAACGATACCTGCAATACCTATTCTGACTTCTTTTGTAATGTACTTCATTTTATCTTTTTATTTATTTCTTCTTTTTTTGAATTCGGCAATCGCTTCATTGACGTTCATTTTCTCGCCGTTCCGGAAAGCGATGATAAAGGCGTCTTTGAATTGTGCCGTAATGGTGCGCTTCGTACGCAACACCTTGTTATAATCGGAGGAGGCTCCATACGTGTATTTGTATATTCCCCCTTCCTTATAATAATCTACCTCTTTCAGTCCTTTCAGCCGTTTGTCATTTTTGGCGAGAGGTTTGGAAGAAGTAAGTATCTGTATCTTAAACGTAATTTCACTGTCATTGGTTGCACTCTCTACTACAATTGGGCGTTTCGGTGCTGTTTTTGCTGTCGCGGCAGGTTTTGTTTTTGCTTCGGCCAATAGCTTTTCCTGTTGGGGAGCTGTGTTCACGCTTTCGGTATCCTTTTGGGCAATTGCTGGGGCATTGTCTTCTTCCTGTTCGGTTGGGACGATCGTTTTGCTGACTCCTGTTAGGCGCAGTTCATGTTCTCTCTTATAATTTAAGAAAGCACGGTAGATGCCTTTTGCCATGGTGCCGGCCCCTTCTTCAGAATTCAGATAGCGCTCCTCTTCGGGCGTAGAGATAAATCCTAGTTCTATCAGAATGCTCGGCATGGCACTCGCTTTTAAGACAAGGAATCCGGCTTGATGCACTCCACGGTCTGCCCTTCTACAAGTTTGGCGAAATTGTTTCTGCATCAGAGAAGCCAGGTGTACACTCTGTTCCATGTATTTATCTTGCATGAATTCAAATATAATATATGACTCGGCAGAGTTCGGGTTGAAACCGGCATATCTTGTTTTGTAGTCACTTTCGTAGAGGATTACGGAGTTCTCTCGCTTGGCAACTTCCAGATTTGCGTCTGATTTGGCCAAACCCAGTGTCCAGGTTGAAGCACCTTTTGCGGTACGGTTGTTAGCCAGTGCGTTGGTGTGAATGGAAATAAAGAGGTCAGCCTTCGCGTTGTTGGCAATTTCTGCGCGTCGGTCTAAAGGGATGAATACATCTTTGCTACGGGTGTAAATCACTTTGACGTCGTCGCAATTCCTTTTAATCAGATTTCCCACTTTCAGGGCAACGTTCAGATTGATATTTTTCTCTTTCGAGATTTTGCCGATGGCGCCCGGATCATGTCCGCCATGTCCTGCGTCGATAACTACTACAAAATCCTTCCCCCATAAGTGGTTAGTACATGAGGGTAGAAAAAGTAGCCAGAGGCAAATGAATATGTATAATATGTACGGTCTATTCAGTTTCATATCTATAATACGGTGCAAATGTAGTAGAAATTTGTAGAAAACTCATTATTTGCCATTAAGTTTTGTGTTTTTTTCGGTTTAATGGTAGCTTTTTTCCTGAAATCTCCGTTACTTTGTGCTTCGAAGTTAAAATGTACGACGATGCTTAAGTTTTTGAAGAATTGGACGTTACCTATTGCTATGCTGGTAGGTGCTGTGGGTTATCCACTGTTTATCAGTCTTTCTTTCCTGACTCCTTATCTTATTTTTACGATGTTGCTATTGACCTTCTGTAAGGTATCTCCTCGTGATTTGAAGCTAAAACCTCTTCATATGTGGTTGTTATTGATTCAGATTGGTGGAGCGTTGGCTGCTTATCTGTTGCTTTATCGCTTTGATAAAATTGTAGCAGAAGGAGTGATGGTTTGCATTATTTGTCCAACGGCTACGGCTGCTGCGGTGATTACTTCCAAGTTGGGAGGGAGTGCGGCTAGTCTGACTACTTATACATTGATAGCAAATATTGGAGCGGCTATTGCTGTGCCCATTCTTTTTCCTTTGGTGGAGGTCCATCCTGATGTCACTTTTTGGGAGGCATTTCTTGTTATTTTGGGTAAGGTATTTCCGTTGTTAATTTGTCCTTTTTTGGTTGCCTGGTTGTTGAGCAAGTGTTTGCCGAAAGTACATCAGAAGTTATTGGGTTATCATGAACTTGCTTTTTATTTGTGGGCTGTATCTTTAGCTATCGTAACTGCGCAAACATTGTATTCTTTGCTCAATGACCCGGCGGATGGTTTTACGGAAATCATGATTGCTGTCGGAGCACTGATTGCCTGTTGTTTGCAGTTCTTTTTGGGGAAGACAATCGGCTCGATTTATAATGACCGTATCAGTGGTGGGCAAGCACTTGGACAAAAGAATACAATTCTGGCTATTTGGATGGCGCATACCTATTTGAATCCATTGTCTTCTGTGGCTCCCGGTTCGTATGTGTTGTGGCAGAATATAATCAATTCGTGGCAGTTGTGGAAAAGAGAAAGAGATAAAATAGTGAATAATTAGGGATTATATGATTACTATAAGGATAGCTTTAAATACGGATATAGAGGAAATTCAGTCTCTATATCGAAACACAGTGTTAGTGATAAACAGGCGTGACTATTCACAGGCCGAGGTTGAAGATTGGGCATCGTGCGGAGATGATCCTTCTAAAATAGAGGGTATGATAAAAACTCACTATTTTATTGTTGCTGTTAATCGGCAATCTGAAATCGTCGGTTTTTCATCCATTACACCTCAGGGCTATTTGCATTCAATGTTTATTCATAAGGATTTTCAGGGCAAAGGTGTTGCTACACTATTGTTGAATGAGATAGAACGTTATGCCGTCGCAGCCGGGATTACGCGGATTACCTCTGAAGTGAGTATAACAGCCCGTCCATTTTTTGAAAAGCGAGGGTATATAGTAGAAGTAGAGCAAAAACGCAGGGCTAATCAGCTGTCTCTTACTAACTATTGGATGGCCAAAAGCCTTGTATGATGAAAATTTATAATGGTCGTGTCCCGGCATGTGGCGTGTTTTGTGGTGGGTGTCCTACCTATACACGGCAAAAAAATCCTTGTCTGGGAGCGCAATTGAATAGTGCACGCTGTGAAAAATGTAAAACATTCCCCAACACAAGACATCGGAGCTGAAAATGAAAACGATGGAAAGAATATTTGAAATAAAAGACCTGAAAGCACTGGAAGACTTTTTGCAATCTCAAACAGAAACCCGTTCTTTCTTTGTCAGACTTTTGACTACAATATCATAGGATTTGCTTACGAGTTCTTTGATCTTATCATCAGATACGTCTTGATTGAAATAAACGCTGATCCAATATTTCTTATTCATGTGCCAGCCTGGTTTTATACCGGCATATTCAGTTTGCAGTTCTCCAGATTCGTCAGGGTTACATTTGATGCAACAAAAATCGAAAATCTCAATGTTAACGAAACAAAACCATTTGTCCGCAACATAAAAGCATAGAACGTCACGGCTATATTGGTCGGGTACATTGGGAAAAGGCATCTTCTCGTGAACTCCTTTAAAAGACAGACAATATTCTCTAAATTCTTCTATATTCATTTCACTTTTTTATGTTCGGTTATCTATGCAAAAATAGTTAGAATAAGGGAGTGGACAACCATCTTTCTATGAAAATATTCAGGTGAGATGTGTTTTCATGTCCTTTATTTGGTTAGTCGACTTCTTCGGATGGATAGTTGATCTTAAAAACTACTTGACGCTCCACCGCCACCGCTATGTCCACCACCAAAACTGCCGCTACTACTTCTACTACTGCTTCTGCCACTACTACTGTGACTATTACTAGAACTGTCACTATTGGGGGGTGTCTTGCGGGGGATCTTCTGTGTTGTCTGCTTTTTATCTCCGCACATCAGGCAAAGATAGTCGGCAACCTCCAATCCGGCATCGGAATATGTGGGCTCTTTAATTGTTTTCCACGGGCTGATACGCTTGGAAGCAATGGTATGGCATTGATTACACATCCTATATTCGCTTATGGTGATAGATTTATACCGTAAAAGCCAGCCGCAGGAAGTACATTGATAAATACGGTGGATAGCAGAACCTAGTTTGTGTTCCATTTGTTCGGAAGCAGATAATAAAGGGGTTGCAAGCTCATTGGGTAAAAGTTGTAAAGCCACAGCTTTGCAAGAATCGCAGGTTTTACTCTGCAAAATAACACGTTGTTTTTGGTAGAACTTGTACCATAAGGATGCCGCAATAAGTGCAGGCCAGACCGGAAAAAACAATACAAGACATCCAAGTGGGCTGTAATGTGTCAGGACTTTGATTGCTGCTAATGCTGAACTGTCTTTGGGGCGAGCTTTGTTTACTTTCATGCGATAAGTGAGAACATTTACCAGTATCAAGAATATCCAAAGCATGAGCGGTTGATTTGCCAGAAAATTCCACAACGTATTGCTGGCACTTTTCCAGTAATTATCAGAAGTGCCTTGAGAAACGGGCTCATAGTCGCTTCCATAAAGCACCAATGTTACAGCCCGGACTCCCTCTGTTATTCCTCTGTCAAAGTCGTTTTTTCTAAACCACGGAACCATTTCATTCTGTTGAATGCGAAAGCATAAAGCGTCGGGAAGTACTCCTTCCAAACCGTATCCGGTTGCGAAAGTGACTTTACGTTGATCGAGCACTAAAAGAATCAGTAATCCGTTGTCGTCCGCTTTCTTTCCGATGCCCCAGTGTTCAAAAAGCTTGTGGGCAAACTCTGCCGGAATATCTTCACCGATAGAAGGGAGTGCAACAACTGTCACTTCAATACTCAATGAATCTTCTAACTGTGACAACATATTATTTATTTCCCACACATAACTTTCATCCAATATCTGATTCGGATTGCTGACCCAATTGGAAGAGCTTTCATTACGCGGATTGGGGACATCTGTTACTTTATAAATATCTACTGTTTGTTCGTGCTCTAAAGCCAATGCAAAAGCATGACTACCAAAGGTATAACAGAAAACAAGAAGTAATATCCGGACTATTCCCCTGAAACTTTTTGTGTTTTATCTTTCATTATTGTGTTATTAACTGATTGTTCTTAGAGTAGAAAATAACTATCATAACTCTCATTCTTTTTGCTAATATAGTTATTATCTGATGAATAAGAATGATAGATGTTTCTGAAATTTTGTATCTATCATACTTTCTTCATGAAATATGGGTATCTATCATACTTATTCTTTTAATTATAAGTGGTTTATAAAAATGAATGAGAGTATGATACTAGTTTTTTACTCATAGAGAAGATGTTTTTTTCTAATCTCTTTGTAATCCTGTAACTCCTTTTGCCAACTATTCCGGATAGCCTCTTCCGATTCTCCTTTGAGGATAGCCTTGCGTACGCTGTCAGTTCCCATCAGCAAATCAAACCATCGGGCACGGGAGAAGAAGGCTGCGCTTTCACCGGATAAGCGATAAAAGTTCAAGAAGTAGCGGAGTGTAAATCCGTTCACATCGGTTACATTCCGGAGGTCTTCCCCATAGCAGGTGATACCTTTGTGCATCGGGTTTTTGTCAAAACCGGGTAAGGAGCGGGGAGTAAAAGTGAAACTTCCGTATTTCTTATTAGGTGCGCCTAATACTTGGAAAGGAAAAGTTGTTCCCCGTCCCACGCTGACGCGGGTAGCTTCAAAAGGACAGAGTGAAGCATACAATCGGATAGACTGATCGTTCGGGAGGTTGGGCGACGGTTTGATGGGGAGTGAATAAGGCTCTCCATGTTTCCACCCGGTCATTGGAATTACCTTTAATGAACAAGGATTTTTCTTGTTGGCAATCCATCCTTCCCCGTTTATCATCTGTGCCAGTTCGCCGATAGTACATCCGTGAAGTACAGGAATGGGAAGCATGCCGACAAAGCTCCGGTAAGCAGGTTTGAGTATCGGACCATCCACATAGTCGCACGGATTGGGGCGATCCAGTACAATCATTTCTTTCTTGTTCTCTGCACAAGCATCCATCACATAATACATCGTGCTTATATAGGTATAAAAGCGTGCCCCTACATCCTGAATGTCGAATAAGATCACGTCAACATCTTTTAGTTGGGTGGCAGACGGCTTTTTGTTATCACCATAAAGCGATACGATAGGAATACTGGTGCGGGAATCTTTTCCGTCTTTCACCGTTTCACCTGCATCCGCGTTACCGCGGAAACCATGTTCGGGGGCAAATGCTTTGACTACCCGGACGTCTCTCCTTAATAAGGTATCGAGAAGATGAACCCGCTTTGCTCCCACGACAGAAGTGTGGTTGACTACCATTCCGATGCGTTTTCCTTTCAGCAACGGCATATATTGATCCATTTGTTCTGCTCCCGTGACAATTTGACTGCTTACACGCATTGGTGACAACATAATGAATAGAAATATAAGAATGAAGGAAGCTCGAGTTTGCATATCGGTAATTTTTTTTGTAATATTGCACAAAAATATTAATTTCTCATCAAGAGAGCAAAAAATAAAGCACATGAATCCATACGAAATCATTGATAAATATTATCCGGAAAATACGCAGCAGAGACAAATCTTAGTAATTCATAGTCTGGCGGTGTCCGGAAAGGCAATGAAAATGCTGGATGCTCATCCCGAATTGCGTTTAAACCGGAGTTTTGTGAAAGAAGCTGCTCTGTTGCATGATATTGGAATTTTTCAGACCGATGCTCCCACCATTCAGTGCTTTGGCACTCATCCTTATATCGCCCACGGATATTTGGGAGCTGAAATCTTGCGGGCGGAAGGTTTCCCCCAACACGCATTGGTGTGCGAACGCCATACGGGAGCCGGACTCTCGTTGGAAGATATCATTGCCCAGCAGCTCCCCGTTCCTCATCGTGAGATGCTGCCCATTACCCTGGAAGAGCAATTGATTTGCTTTGCGGATAAATTCTTTTCTAAAACCCATCTGGATGAAGAGAAAACTGTGGAAAAAGCGCGGCAAAGTATTGCAAAATATGGTGAAGAAGGCCTAAGCCGCTTTGATAGATGGTGTTCTCTCTTTTTATAGCACTAAAAAATAATTAAATAACGAAGATTCTAACTCATATTTGGTGAAGATTGTGTACTTTTGCCACTTCAAGCGTAAACTATTAGTTAATGGCGCCATTGAAAGCAAAAATACTTATATCATTCATACTGCTGATTGTCTTACTGATGCTTCCCGATGAGGCTACGTCTCAGCGTCGAAGAAGAGGAATGATTGCCTCCAATACCGCACAAACGGATTCCCTTCAGGGAAATGATTCGTTGAAAGCAGATACGGTAACGGTACGCATTGATTCCATCGCACCGGTAAAGAAGAAACAACCACTCGATGCACCGGTTGTTTATGAATCCAACGACTCCACTGTCTTTACTTTGGGAGGAGCCGCTACACTTTATGGTAGCGGAAAAGTGAATTATCAGAACATCGAACTGGCTGCGGAAGTTATTTCGATGAATCTGGATAGTAGTACTGTGCATGCTTATGGTATCAAGGATACTACCGGAGTGGAAAAAGGTAAACCGGTATTTAAAGAAGGTGATACCTCGTATGATACGGAAACAATCCGATATAACTTCAAAACCAAGAAAGCGGGAATTACTGATATCGTCACCCAGCAGGGAGAAGGATATGTGACCGGAAGCAAGGCGAAGAAAGGGGCCAATGATGAAATTTTCATGGAGCATGGGCGTTATACAACCTGCGATCATCACGATCATCCCCACTTCTATATGCAGTTGACGAGAGCTAAAGTGCGCCCTAAAAAGAATGTGGTGACAGGACCTGCCTATCTGGTTGTGGAAGATGTGCCTCTGCCATTGGCTGTGCCGTTCTTCTTCTTCCCATTCTCCAGCAGTTACTCTTCCGGTTTCATTATGCCGACTTATATGGACGACTCCAGCCGTGGTTTCGGTTTGGCAGAAGGAGGATATTACTTTGCCATGAGTGATATCATGGACTTGAAAATAACGGGAGATATCTTCACGAAAGGTTCATGGAGATTGTCCGGATTGACAAACTATAATAAACGATATAAATATTCCGGTACGCTGCAAGCGGACTATCAGGTCACCAAGACAGGAGATAAAGGGATGCCGGACTATACAGTTGCTAAGGACTTTAAGGTAGTATGGAACCATCGGCAGGATGCCAAAGCCAGTCCGAACACTACATTCTCTGCCAGTGTGAACTTCTCGACCAGTAGTTATGAACGTTCTAATATCAACAACCTTTATAATTCGCAGTTGTTGACTCAAAATACCAAAACATCAAGTATTAGTTATTCTCGTAGTTTTCCCGATATCGGTCTGACCTTATCCGGAACTACCAATATCGCACAGACAATGCGTGACTCTTCTATTGCGGTCACTTTGCCTGACTTGAATATTACGTTGAGCCGTCTGTTTCCGTTCAAGCGTAAGAAAGCGGCAGGAGCCGAACGTTGGTACGAAAAGATTTCCATTGGTTATACGGGACGTCTGACAAACAGTATCCGTACCAAAGACGACCACTTGTTCAAAGCCGGACTAAGCTCATGGGAGAATGCGATGAACCATAACATTCCTATCAGTGCTACTTTTACGCTGTTCAAATATTTGCAGGTCAATCCTTCTGTGAATTATACAGAACGATGGTACACCCGTAAAATCAATCAGCATTATAACGAAGATACTCGCAGGCTGGAATCATTGCCGGGCGATTCTCTTAACGGCTTTTATCGTGTATCCAATTACTCGGCTAGTTTGGCTCTAAGTACGAAATTGTATGGTATGTATAAACCGATCTTTGCGAAGAAGAAGGAGATACAGATTCGTCACGTATTCACACCGCAGGTGAGTTTGAGTGGTGCTCCGGGATTTGGCAAGTACTGGGAAGAATATACCGATTATAATGGTAATACACAATATTATTCTCCTTTTACCAATCAGCCTTATGGCGTGCCTTCTCGTGAGGGGTCGGGAACGGTTAGTTTCTCGATAGCTAATAACTTGGAGATGAAGTATTATGACGCAAAGAATGATACAGTCAAGAAAGTTAGCCTTATTGATGATTTGAGTGCCAATATGTCCTATAATATGGCGGCAAAGGAAAGACCGTGGAGTGACTTAAGTATGAACCTCCGTCTGAAACTGACCAAGAATTATACTTTCAATATGAATGCCCAATTCGCTACGTATGCCTATACATTCGATAAAAGCGGTAATGTAGTGACTAGTAATCGTACAGAATGGTCGTATGGTCGTTTTGGGCGTTTCCAAGGATATGGCTCTTCTTTCAACTATACCTTTAATAATGACACATGGAAGAAATGGTTCGGTCCGAAAGAGGAGGATGAAAAAGGAAAAGATAAGAAGTCGGAGGATAGTGATGATGAAGAATCTGACGGAACGGAAGGAGATGGTACTACACCTAAGAAAGTAGAGAAAGCACAGGCAGACCCGGATGGTTATCAGGTGTTTAAGATGCCTTGGTCGTTGAGCCTTAGCTATTCGTTTAATATCCGTGAAGATAGGTCTAAGCCTATTAACCGTTATTCCATGCGATATCCTTATACGTATACGCATAACATCAATGCAAACGGAAATATAAAGATTTCTAATAACTGGTCGCTCTCGTTCAACTCGGGCTATGATTTTCAGGCAAAAGAGATTACGCAGACTTCTTGTACAATCTCCCGTGACTTGCACTGTTTCAACCTGTCCGCCAGTCTTTCTCCTTTCGGACGCTGGAAATATTACAATGTTACCATCCGTGCGAATGCAAGCATCTTGCAAGACTTGAAGTATGAGCAGAGAAGCCAAACGCAAAGTAACATTCAGTGGTACTAGGATAAGTTGAGAGTTGAGAGTGGAAATTCGGACGTGTAATTGTTTTGCTAGAATATAGAAAAGAAAAATGGCTGCGCTATCATTCGACGAATAGTGCAGCCATTTTTTTTACTCTTTACTCTTTATTCTCAACTCTCCATTCTCAACTTCTCCAACTACCATGCGATTTCTGTTTTTCCATGGGTTTTCAGGTAATCGTTTGTACGGCTGAAATGTTTGTTTCCGAAGAAGCCGTTGTAAGCTGAAAGAGGAGAGGGGTGGGCAGAGGTGAGCACCAGATGCTTGTTGCGGTCGATAAACGCCCCTTTCTTTTGAGCGTATGATCCCCATAAGATAAATACCAGGTTTTCTTTTTCTTCTGTCAGGGCACGGATTGCAGCATCGGTAAATGTTTCCCAGCCACGATTCTGATGTGAACCTGCTTGGTGGGCACGTACCGTCAGAGTTGCGTTGAGTA
Organism: Bacteroides sp. 2_2_4; assembly: GCF_000157055.1. Taxonomy (NCBI): domain Bacteria; kingdom Pseudomonadati; phylum Bacteroidota; class Bacteroidia; order Bacteroidales; family Bacteroidaceae; genus Bacteroides; species Bacteroides sp. 2_2_4. The sequence goes on from NZ_EQ973361.1 coordinate 148,608, forward strand.
ATAATACTCCTTGTTCTGCCCAGCGAGTCAGGTTTCCCGTGGTCGGGGCATCTGAACCGATGTCGGCTTTGATTTCTTTGAATATGTTCACTAATGAAGGGGGAAAAGGCACTCCGTCGTTTACAGAGAAACAGAGACCATGTGCTTGTCCCGGTCCATGGTAAGGATCTTGTCCTATAATTACAACTTTCACTTTGTCGAAAGGACAAAGGTTGAAAGCATTGAAGATCAGTTTTCCCGGAGGGAAGATCTGATACTGGCTATATTCGCTTTTGACGAAATCGGTCAGTGTGCGAAAGTAGTCTTTGTCGAATTCGGGTTTTAAATGTGCTTTCCAGCTTTCTTCAATTTGTACGTTCATAGTCTGTTATATAAGGTGTATATCAAGTTCTTCACATTCTTTGCGCATATCTTCGGGCCAGATGCTGGCTTGTATCTCTCCAATGTGAGCTTTGCGAAGGTAGAACATACACAAGCGGGATTGTCCGATACCTCCTCCGATAGATAGTGGAAGGGTGTCATTCATCAATCGCTTGTGGAAATAAAGTTCCAGTCTTTTTTCTTCTTTTTCTTCTTTCAACTGACGTTGCAAGGCTTCTTTGTCTACACGGATTCCCATCGATGATAATTCGATGGAGCGTTGCAGTACATTGTCCCACAATAGGAGGTCGCCGTTTAGTCCGGGCAGGTCGTTCAGTCCTTTGGTAGTGTAGTCGTCATAGTCCGGTGCACGTCCGTCGTGCTTCTTGCCATCACCAAGTTGACAGCCTATTCCTATGATAAACACAGCTCCATATTTCTGACAGATGGCATGTTCGCGACATTTAGGTTCCAGGTTCGGATAAAGCTGGCGCAATTCCTCTGAATGAATGAAATGTAGCTTTTGTGGCAGGCAAGGTTTGATTTGCGGATACATTTCATATACCATATATTCTGTACGGATCATAGCCGCATAAATACGGTTGACGATTTCCTTTAGGAAGTTCACAGTCCGGTCTTCATTGGTGATAACACGTTCCCAGTCCCACTGGTCTACGTAGAGAGAATGCAGATTGCCCAGTTCTTCGTCTGACCGAATAGCATTCATATCCGTATAAATACCATATCCCGGTTCGATGTGATAGTCAGCTAAGGTCAACCTTTTCCATTTAGCCAATGAATGAACCACTTCGGCTTGCGCATCGCCCAGATCTTTGATTGGGAAAGAAACAGGTCGTTCTATTCCATTCAAATCATCATTGATACCCATTCCTTTCAATACGAAAAGAGGGGCAGTCACACGTCTAAGGCGTAGTTCGGATGACAAGTTTAATTGGAAGAACTCTTTTATTTGCTTGATTCCCAGCTCGGTCTGTTTGAGGTCGAGTAGCGGCTTATAGTTCTTAGGTTTTATCAAGTAACTCATAGGTTTGTTAAATGTTAATTGTCGGCAAAGATAGGAATAAAATTGATATATGTAATGGATATTCTCTAAAAGATTGTCAATTTGATAAAGTAAATGCTCTAAAGCATTTCAAAATAACAGTCTTCTAATATAGGGAAGTACCTTAAGAACTATAAAAAAAGGAGAATCATTAGGAAGATGAGAAGATTTTTTATACTTTTGTCCTCGCATTTAGAAAGAATGGCCCCGTAGCTTAGTGAATAGAGCGTCAGATTCCGGTTCTGAAGGTCGTGCGTTTGAATCGCACCGGGGTCACAGAAAAATCCCTTGATAATCAGTTGATTATTGAGGGATTTCTGTTTTCTTATACCTTGGATAACTAAAACTAAATGCAGGATTTAGCCCTTGTAATTGATTTTTGTTGGTCTATTGTTGTTCCCAAGAAACCAATGTTATATGTTGACTATCAAAGTGAAATCTTTCTTTTATCTCGTAAGAGGTTCTATTATTAGTCTTTCTTTGTATAAGAATTACAAACTAATCGTCTATTTGGGTCATCTGGAAAATCCGGATTAGTTATTTGATTATAAAATTCCCAGTCTCTTTCAAGTCTTTGGGCTACATCTATGTTGGCTGTATAGCAGATGTATTTTTTATTTGCTACATCCAGAATGCCATAGGTAAGAATATCCTTTTCCTTTCCCTCCTTATTTATATATGTACTCTTGACCAATAATATCTTATATTTTCCGTCTTCCCGAGTACAGTATTCTTTATTGTTCTCAAGAGTATATGTGCCGGAGACATCTGTAAAATCATTGGAGGCCATTTCTACGATAATCTGTTTGGGCTCTCCTGTTTCCGGAGTGTCTGTCGAGTCATTGTTGCATGCGGATAGCAAGATGGCGGATAAGAATAATAGTTTAAGTAATTTCATCTTTATATTTTATTTGTTTTTGATCCTTTTTTTAGTCTAGTATATTATTTATAGTGCAAATGTACAGTTTTTGTGTGATATAAAAGCGGTAATGAGTAAAATAAATGTGTTTCATATTCTTGATATTTACATTCATAATCCTTAGATAGTCAGTCATGTATTTTGCTTTGCATTTTCTCAAACCTAGTTAGTTATTATTGTATGTAGTTGCATAATTTAGCCTAAATAGAATGAAAAAGTTGATTTAAATAAAAGGATTCTCGTGAGAAATGCTAACTTTGTAGATATGAAAAAGTAAGGAATGATATTCTGTAGTAGTATGTTCATAGCTTTCCAGATGTAGACATTTGACGATAAATTATATTAATCCCAATAAATATAAATAAGAATGGAAGAAGCTAGAAAAAAGAAATGGGGTAGTGTTGCGCTGATTATCGGAGCTATTGCTTTTATCATTATTATGATTTACTTTACAGTTATTTCAAGTCTCAACATGTAAAACAGATCATTATGGCGTTGAAAAATTAAAGCTTGGACATTTCGTTTGAATCTGTCCAAGCTTGTTTTTTATGGTTCCGGATGATTGACCGGCAATATGGTAACGCTTTCTCTTTAGCTTCTTGAAACCTGAAGTCCCTTATCAGAAAGAGTCATTTCTACAAAACGAGCACGAGGATTGGGGGCTTGTTCCGTCAGTATCCGTCGGATTTGTCCGGCTGCTTGCGGGTCTTTGGCTACCATATATAAATAGCCTCCGCCACCTGCACCGGGGAGTTTGTATCCCAGGGTGTAATCCTTGATTTTTTCGATAATGGCTGCTACTGCCGGTGGATTGGTTCCGCAGTCTAATGCCTGGTTCTGTATCCAGGTTTTGCCGACCAAACGACCGAAACTCTCGAAATTACTTCGTAAAATGGCTTCACTCATATCCATTGCATGAGCTTTCATTTCGGCCAGCAAGCTTAGATGCGGACCGGAATTGAGGAACATGGAACTGACGATCTCTGCCAAAATACTTTTAGCAGTACGAGTAATTCCCGTATAATATAACAGATGACAGTCGCGGTAATCAGGATGAACAAAGAACTGATCGGGTAACCAGCGTACTAATGGATTCTGTTCGAAACCAGCTTCGGATTGAAGCAACTTAATACCGGAAAAGACACCGCCATATTGATCTTGCCAACCTCCTCCAGTGGTCAGGAGCTGTTCTAATACTAATGTGTAACTACATATATCATTTTTATCCCAAGCCAATCCGCAGAAATCATTGATTGCTCCGAGCACGGTAGATGCCAGTATGGAACTGGTTCCCAAGCCAGAGCCCGCAGGAATAGCAGCCAGCAGAGTAATTTCGATTCCTGAACCGAAATCTTCCAGCTGTTTAGCTAAAGAAGGATAAGATTCCGTAGAGAATGCCGGTGCAAAGCCCGCCAATGTAAGGGCGGCTTTCGGAATAGAGAATGGAGAACCTACCTTTTTATAATCTTGCAGTTCCTCGTAATTCCTTATCACTTCCATTGCACCCATGTCGATAGAGCGAAGAGTGATGTGATATTCCTTGCATGGTTTCACATATACTTGTAGCGGTGGTTGACCGTTTAGTTCGATAGCAAGATTTACAACACTTCCCCCTGAATAAAGAGAGTAGGGAGGTGTGTCCGTCCACCCTCCGGCCACATCAATACGCACAGGACTGCGTCCCCATACGATTTGATCGGAATAAACGTTGAGTATGGGATGGCTCTTTCGTTCGCTCATTACCCCCAATAAACCGTCGCGAAGCAGTTGAAAGGCTGCCTGTTCCTCTTTGGCACAATCTTTGTCTTCACGTAGTTTCATGATACGTGCACGAAGCATCCGGTTGTGTATCCGTAACATGGGGGCAGCATCTTCTTTCAAGACGTCAGGCATGTCCAGGTTGAAACGTACAAATTCATTTGCGGCATCCAGCAAATCGAGTTGATAGAATACGCTCTTCTCATAATTGGCCGCCAATCCTTTCCAGTTCTCCTTACGGAAAGCATTGCGCTGTTCGTAAAGACGCTTGAGGTTGGCGCTTGCGGATATTTCGTCTGCAGAAACTTTTTCTGCTTTCAACCAAAGTTTTTTCCCTTCTTCCAGTTGTGGCTCCGAGGTCATCCAGCGTACTAATATGCCTAAATCTTCAACAGAAGCCACTTTGGGGAAGATGGATGCCGATTGTAAATCATCTGTACGCCCTTTTATATCCTCCCAGGTAATTCCTCTATCTTCCATCCAACGGGTAAAAGGAACATTAAGGTAAGTAGTCGTTATTTTGTCCAACGCTCCTTTGAATACATCATCCAATCCATACGGACGCGCAACAAACTCATTCTCACCGATAGGAATAATGTCGATGCAAACCCCATCCGGCAAATTTATGCTCCACTGGTTTTCAGGAACTCCTGTAATAATCTGGCGGGAACCTAATTTCCATTCTTTTCCCATCTGGCTATTCTCAATCCATAAATTGGCGTTGTCGGCAGAAAGAGAAACTTGTGTGATGGAATTCTGTATAAAGATAGCCGGATTTGGCTTTACTTTCCGGTGCATGATTCTTCTTTGGTCCCGTACCTTGTCCTGTATGGCTAAAGTAGAAGAAATCAGTTCGTGACTTGTGCCGTAATGGTAGAATTCTCCACCTGGCAACGGCAATATAGCTACGGATAACTGATTGATTTCTTCATCTTTCGTTTTAGGATGCTCTCCCAAAGCCAAACCATAGTCCGAGTATAAGTCATAATAAGTAATATCCTTCGTACCTTCTTTCAATGACCGTTTCATCAATACTTCTATGGCGCGGTCACTCAAAATCCAGATGCCGATATCCATCAGGAAAAGATGAGTTTTCGACAATCCTTCCAACTCTTCCAAAGAAGGTTTCTGCAACATGAAATCGAGCACCTCCGGTTTTTTCCGGTCGGAAACAAACACGCCATGATGAGTTGCCAATGAAGGATTCACCCACAGCCCGTAGCATACTACATCTGCGTTCGGAATATCCTGAAGCGGTTTTTCCGAACGGATATATACGTCTCCGCTAGCAATCAGCGTATTCAGACCGGCCGGAGCCTGATTCATAATCCTTTCATAGAGCGGGAGCTGCAATGATAACAGATTCTGTCCCAGCTTTTGTCCTCTTTCCCAACTGAAGATCGGGATAGGAGTTAATATTTTGCCGGAAGGGCCGTAGCTGGGTAGCCGACGGCTTTGTCCGCCTGCATGGAGCAATATTTTTTTTTCGTGTCCTATCCAGTTGCTGAAAGACTCTTGTGGAGCGAATGCCTGATGGCAAGCTTGCAATAACCATGTGGTTCCGCCGCCGGAGCCTAGTTTGCTCCCTATGGGGTCTGATGTACAAAACCAATCGGTATGGTTAACTTCTTCCAGTTCGTGGAAGCAATGGATCAAATTGGGTGGTAAAGATAATAACTTTTGCATAGTAGAATCTGCGTTGGCTTAGATAGAATCTAAGCGAATTAAACTCCCGTAAAAATACTATTTATATTCCTGCTTTTCAATATTTTTCTTCTGTTTTGAAGAATAAATTTTCTTTTCAGCTTTTAGATGTCATTTTCAGTCATCATGTCCCAGGTGTCATTAAGTGCCTGCATGGATGGAAATAATAAATCAGCCCCGGCATCCAGCAACACTTGCCCGTTCAAAGGACCCGTATTGACTGCTATGGTGAAAATACCCGCGTTGTGTCCGGCTTCCACTCCTAACGGAGCGTTTTCTACTACAACCGCTTCATCCGCTTTGATCCCTCCTTTTTTCAAAGCCATCAAATACGGCTCGGGATTGGGTTTGCCATATTTTACATCGAACGCTGTAACCATCAGTTCTTTGTGAAACATTCCCGGATAGTGGTGTTCCAGCCGTTCGAGCAGGGATAACTGACCGGAGCCGGTGACCACCATCGGAATCAGCCCGTCCTTCTTCACTTTTTGCAGTAACTCCCATGCACCGGGCATAGGCTTTGCTTCGGGATATGAATTGAACAAAACACTTTTCTCCTGATAGATACTTTCTATCTCCTCCTGTGTGGCTTCTCTACCCAATTCACGTTGAAAAACAATATTGATTGTAGAGGCTCCTGTCCGTCCTTCATGCATATATGCTTCTTCGCAACTAAGAGTGAGCCCATGAGATTTCATTACTTTATGCCAGGCTTCCGAATGATAAGGCATAGAGTCAAAGAGTACGCCGTCCATGTCAAACAGGACGGCTTTCAGTTTCTTTTTCATACTTTGTACGTTGCGGAATCTTTTTAAGATGATATTTTATTTTTTATGAGCATTTTCTTCAGATCAGACACGGGAATAACTACATCGTATTGTTTCCCGGAATCCTTGCCGATATATCTGTAGGTAATATTTTTATTGTTCTCCACGCAGGTTTTTATGAATATCTGGGTGGCAGGATCGGTCTGACTTGCTAGCGTTGACACAATACCCTCTTTCACTTCAGCTGCGTTTTCTTCAATCTGGCTGATAGGACACAACTCTTCGTCCACACTGCATATATAAACAACCGATTCACCTATGATTTCGATTTTTTCGACAACGACTTCTTCACTGGCCTGCATTGGAAATTGCAGATTCGCCATTTTCAGTTGCGCTTCAAGCTTTGTCTGTCCGCTTTGTGCCGGGTCGGCATTTGTATTGATAACCTCTTTCAATTCTTCGGCAGTAAGTTCGCAAACCGCTTGTTCGCCCGACTTATTCCCTACAAATATCATGTGTAATCCGGAATTACACTTAGCCATCAATTTCAGCATTTCCTTTACATCAGCAGCCGGATTCTGAAACATCATTTTGATAGATGATTTCATGCTTTCCGGATTATCTTTCAAAATCTTAATATTGGTAATTTCCTCGTTCATGTTGAGAGTGTACACTACGTTATCCCCGTCGTAGATGATACTGGTAATATTGCCGACTTCTCCCATGTCCAGCGGACACTGTTTGTTGGCTATCCCGATTACAGTTTTGAGTTTGGCTTCCTGACAACCGGTCATGACTATCATTAGCAATGATACGCTACATAGTAGCATGAGTCCACTGGACTTCTTTAATAAATTTCCTGCCATTCTATTTGTTTTTTAAGTTTGATTCGCTTCATCTACAACTGTATACGAGGCAAAGATAACGATAAAAAATGAGAGATAAGTTAGAAAGGGAAGATAGTTGCAAATGACGCTCCCAAGCGATTAACTACATAATTATTTGCTGTTTAGAAGAATATGTGTATTTTTGTAACGTTATAAACTCGACGATAGCATGAAAAAGAGAGTATTATTGTTGCTACCATTGTTTTTAGGCGCCTGCTCTGATAGTGGGGAAAGTCCTGTTATCAAGATAGAAAAGCTTTATGCGAAGATCGAATCGGACGGTGAAAATACCAGTTCCGATGAAAAAGACTATGCGAATCAGAGGGAGGAACTGCCCGCCTTGAAAGTGGGAGATGAAGTGAAAGCCTTTCTGCTTTTGGATGGAAATGGGGCAGAACTGAAAACCTTTAAACTTCAGAATGACGATGAAGTGGATACCAAACTCTTTTATGAGCAAACAGAAGTATCTACAGAGGGAAATCTGACAGATGTGGAAAAAGGACAGCTTCGTTTTAAGGATGGGGTGTCAAAAGCCAAAATTATGGTGATTGCGACCATTAAACAGGTAGATAAGAACGGTGATGTGAAATTAGAGTTCTATCTTTCTTCCAAAGCCGAATGTGAAGGAGCACAGGAAGAAATCGGTTTGAAGACGAAAGTGGAAGATGAGAAGTAGAAGTGGTGAGCAGTAAACGGTACAACGGGCAATAAGCGGTACAATCGGGAACTGCAATCAATTGAATATAATAATGAACGGTGAACAAATCCATGTATATAGCATAGTTGTTCACCGTTCATTGTTTATAGTTTACCGTTTATAAAACGTTCTTGATTTATAGTTTTGCACGGATTGCTTTGGATTCTTCTTCATAACCCGGTTTGTCCAGCAAGGCAAACATATTCTTTTTGTATGCTTCCACACCCGGTTGGTTGAATGGGTTCACGCCCAACAAATAACCGCTGATACCACAAGCCTTTTCGAAGAAATAGAGCAGACCACCAATGTTGTATTCGCTCAATTCCGGAAGTACGATGCGCATATTAGGTACGCCACCGTCTACGTGAGCCAGCTGCGTTCCCAGTTCGGCCATCTTGTTCACTTCGTCCACACGCTTGCCGGCTAAGAAGTTCAAGCCGTCCAGATTTGCTTCATCAGAAGGAACTTCCAGTTTGTGGTTAACTTTCTCTACTGAAATCACAGTTTCGAAGATAGAACGTTCGCCTTCCTGAATCCATTGACCCATAGAATGAAGGTCTGTAGAGAAATCTACCGATGCAGGGAAGATACCCTTATTGTCTTTTCCTTCCGATTCTCCGTAAAGCTGTTTCCACCATTCGCTTACATAGTGCAGTTTCGGGCAGAAGTTAACGAGGATTTCGATCTTCTTGCCATTTCTGTACAACTCATTGCGGGTAGCAGCATAAATAGCAGCCGGGTTTTCAGTAAATGCAACGTCCGATCCGCATACTTTTTCCATATCGGCAGCACCGGCAACCAGTTTGTCAATATCAAATCCGGCTACTGCGATAGGCAGCAAACCAACCGGAGTCAGTACAGAGAAACGTCCGCCTACGTTGTCAGGAATGATAAATGTTTTATATCCTTCTTTGTCAGCTGTAACACGGGCAGCACCTTTTTTAGCGTCCGTCACAGCAACGATTACTTTCTTTGCTGTTTCTTTGCCGCGCTGATCTTCGCATTGTTTTTTCAGCAAACGGAAAGCAAGAGCAGTTTCGGTGGTAGTTCCTGATTTAGAAATATTGATGACACCGAATTTCTTATCTTTCAGATATTCAGTTAGTTCATACAGATAATCTTCGCTGATATTGTGTCCTGCATAGATCATGACAGGAGCCGTTTTCTTTTCCTGCAGCCAAGTGAAGCTGTTAGACAAAGCTTCGATTACGGCACGGGCACCCAGATAGCTGCCACCGATACCGGCAACGATTACTACTTCACAGTTATCTCTTAATACTTTTGCTGTAGCGTTTAGGTCGGCTAAGTGTTCTTTAGTGATAGAAGAAGGCAAATGCAACCATCCTAAAAAGTCATTACCTTTGCCTGTACCTTTTTCAAGCATTTCCTGTGCGGCTTTTACTTCAGCTTCGTAAGCAAAAACCTTTTCTTTGGAGATAAATCCAAATGTCTTTTCAATGTTTAAACTAATCATATCGTTCTTGTTTAAAGATTATCTAAAAGAGTCAGTCAGCAATTTAATCTCGATCATTGGTGAGATACGTTCGTATAGGATGTTATACACAGCGTCCAGTATCGGCATATTGACATGATGATGCTTATTGATTTCTTTGATACATTTCGTACCATAGTACCCCTCTGCAATCATTTCCATTTCAATTTGCGCACTCTTCACGGAATACCCTTTACCTATCATCGTTCCGAAAGTACGGTTACGACTAAAGTTGGAGTAGCCGGTCACCAATAAATCCCCCAGATAAACAGATTCATCCACGTTTCTGTTCAACGGATGCACCGTGTTCAGGAAACGATTCATTTCCTGAATGGCGTTAGAGATCAATACAGCCTGGAAGTTGTCGCCATATTTCAGTCCGCTACAGATACCGGCAGCAATGGCATACACGTTTTTGAGCACCGAACTGTATTCGATACCCGCCACGTCATCACTGACAGATGTTTTGATGAAGCTGCTTCCCAGACGGCGTGCGAAGATACGTGCCTTGTCTTTATCAGGGCAGGCGATAGTCAGGTAGGAGAGGCGTTCCAAAGCCACTTCTTCTGCGTGGCAGGGACCTGCAAGGACTGCTATGTTTTCTGGTGGCACACCATATTCTTTTGTGAAGTATTCCGATACAATAACGTTGTCATCGGGTACGATTCCTTTGATAGCGGTGATGATAAACTTATCTTTTATCTTGGTTTTCAACTTTTTCAGATGCGCCTTCAGATAAGGAGAGGGAGTGACGAAGATCAGTGTATCCGATTCTTTCACAACATCGTTGATGTTGGAACTGAAAGTGATGCGTCTCGTATCAAATTTCACTCCTGTCAGATAAGCCGGATTGTGCCCTAATCGTTTAAAATCGGCAATGCGGTCGTCTCGCCGCATGTACCAATTGATAGAGTCCTCTTGGGCCAGACACATCTTTGCGATGGCTGTAGCCCAACTTCCTCCGCCCATTATCGCTATCTTGCCGGGTAATTTCATTTGTATGGATTTGGATGAAGAACTTATTAAATTTTCTGTATCCACTCAGTTACGTCGTTTACCGACGGATTGGTCAGTTCTAATTTATATTTCTTGTTAATGCCGCAGATGTCCTGGTGCAGCTTCTGCGGATTGACATCTTTCATGTCGGCAACTGTGTTGTAACCGGCTTTTTGAATCACCGGAACCCAGTCTTCTGCAATTCCCAATTCCATGTATTTGGCAGCAGCGTCTTTTTTCACTACTTTTTCCGGGCGCATTTGCGGGAAGAACAATACTTCCTGAATGGTAGTCTGTCCGGTCATTAACATCACCAGACGGTCGATACCGATACCGATACCCGATGTAGGAGGCATACCGTATTGTAAAGCGCGCAGGAAGTCCTGATCGATAATCATCGCTTCGTCGTCTCCCTTGTCGGCCAAACGCATCTGCTCTTTGAAACGTTCTTCCTGATCCAGTGGGTCGTTCAATTCCGAGTAGGCATTAGCCAGCTCTTTACCGTTCACCATCAGTTCGAAACGTTCGGTCAGTCCCGGTTTAGAGCGGTGCATCTTGGTCAGCGGAGACATTTCAACCGGATAATCGGTGATGAAAGTCGGCTGGATATATGTACCTTCGCAGAATTCTCCGAAGATTTCATCAATCAGCTTGCCTTTACCCATCGTCTCGTCGATTTCTTCCATCTTCAGTTCTTTGCAGACTTGGCGGATTTCCTCTTCGCTCTTGCCGTTCAGGTCATATCCTGTCTTTTCTTTGATAGCGTCCAGGATAGGCAGACGGCGGTAAGGAGCTTTGAAGTTGATGGTTTTTCCGTCAACCACTGTTTCTGTGCTACCGTTTACTGCGATACAAATACGTTCCAACAACTTTTCGGTGAAATTCATCATCCAGTTGTAATCCTTATATTGTACGTAGAGTTCCATACAAGTGAACTCCGGGTTATGGGTTTTGTCCATACCCTCGTTACGGAAGTTCTTACCTATTTCATATACACCTTCAAAACCACCTACGATCAGTCGCTTCAGATAAAGTTCTGTTGCGATACGCAGGTAAAGATCCATGTCCAGTGAGTTATGGTGAGTGATGAACGGTCGTGCGCTTGCTCCACCGGCAATAGATTGCAGGATGGGAGTTTCCACTTCCGTGTAACCGGCTTCGTCCAAAGCATTGCGCAATGTTTTCACAACAGTGGCACGTTTCAGGAATGTTTCTTTGATACCGTCGTTCACTACCAGGTCCACATAGCGTTGGCGATAACGGAGTTCGGGATCTTCAAAAGAGTCATAAGCTACCCCGTCTTTGTATTTAACGATAGGCAACGGTTTGATAGACTTTGCAAGTACAGTCAGTTTCTTAGCATGGATACTGATTTCACCCATTTGTGTGCGGAACACGAAACCTTCGATACCGATAAAGTCACCTAAGTCGAGCAGGCGTTTGAATACAGAGTTGTACAGTTCCTTGTCTTCTCCCGGGCAGATATCATCGCGGGTGATGTACACCTGGATGCGACCTTTAGAGTCTTGCAATTCAACGAAAGATGCTTTACCCATCACGCGGCGGCTCATGATACGGCCGGCTACGGAAACTTGGCGTGGCTCCTCGTCGTCTTTAAATTCAGCTTTAATATCTGTAGAGAAAGCATTGGTTACATACTCTGCTGCAGGGTATGGATCAATACCCATCGCACGAAGCTCATTCAGGCTGTTGCGTCGAATGATTTCCTGTTCACTTAGTTCTAATATATTCATTTCGTTACGTATTAACTCAATTTTGGAGGCAAAAATACGAAACTTTTCTCATATATCCTGTAATCCACCTCTTTTTTGTATCTTTGCCGTCTCAAACTAATAGGTATGACAGGACAAAAGACACCCACTGCGTTGGGTACGGAAAAGATTGGGAAGCTTTTAATGCAGTATGCCATTCCGGCAATTATCGCCATGACGGCGTCTTCTCTTTACAATATGGTAGATAGTATTTTTATCGGTCACGGGGTAGGTGCGATGGCTATTTCCGGGTTGGCATTAACTTTCCCGCTAATGAATCTTGCCGCGGCTTTCGGCTCGTTGGTCGGTGTCGGTGCGGCTACATTGATTTCGGTGAAGCTAGGACAGAAAGATTATGATACCGCACAGCGGGTTTTGGGAAATGTGTTTGTATTAAACCTTATTATAGGTATCTCTTTTACGGTAATCGTTCTTCCTTTTCTCGATCCGATACTTTACTTTTTTGGAGGAAGCGATGAAACGGTGAAGTATGCCCGTGAATTTATGCAGGTTATCTTGCTCGGAAATGTGGTTACCCATTTATATCTGGGGCTGAATGCAGTGCTCCGTGCTTCGGGCCATCCGCAGAAAGCGATGATGGCAACAATAACGACAGTGATAATCAATGTATTGCTTGCTCCATTGTTTATTTTTGTATTCGACTGGGGAATCCGTGGGGCGGCTACGGCTACGGTTTGTGCGCAGTTGATTGCATTGGTCTGGCAGCTTCATCTGTTCTGCCGCAAAGATGAACTGATACGGTTGAAAAAGGGGATTTTTCGTTTGAAACGGAAAATCGTGTTGGATTCGCTGGCTATTGGTATGTCTCCCTTTCTGATGAATATGGCGTCTTGCTTTATTGTGATTCTGATTAATCAGGGATTAAAAGAGCATGGAGGTGATTTGGCGATCGGTGCATTCGGTATTGTTAATCGTATTGTTTTTGTCTTTATTATGATTGTATTGGGACTAAACCAAGGGATGCAGCCCATTGCGGGATATAATTTTGGTGCGAAGCTCTATCCTCGTGTGACGGAAGTACTGAAAGTAACCATTTGTTGTGCAACTGTAGTGACAACGATTGGTTTTCTGATCGGTATGTTTATTCCGGAAATCGTATCTTCCATCTTTACTTCGGACGAAGAGTTAATCAGCATTGCTTCTAAAGGTTTTCGTATTGTGGTATTTTTCTACCCGATTGTTGGGTTTCAGATGGTAGCTTCCAACTTCTTCCAGAGTATTGGAATGGCAAGTAAAGCCATTTTCTTGTCGCTGACGCGGCAGATGTTATTTCTCGTTCCCTGTTTATTGATTCTACCTCACTATTATGGACAAATGGGCGTTTGGGCCAGTATGCCTGTGGCAGATTTGGCGGCTAGTCTTATATCCGGAGGAATGTTGTGGTGGCAGTTCCGGCAGTTTAAGAAAGTTACTGTTTGATAAGTTTGTTCCGATATTCTTTAGGAGATATACCGACATACTGCTTGAAATATTTCCCGAAGAATGATTGTGTGGGGAAGTTGAGTTTGGTTGTTATTTCCTTAATACTTAAATCGGTATTATCGAGCAGATATTTAGCTTCTGTAATGACATTCTGTATGATCCACTGCAAAGCACTGCTCCCTGATTTCTCCTTGATGACAGAAGAAAAATATCGGGCGGACAAGCATTGCTTGTCTGCATAAAAAGTAACATCACGTTCCTGACGATAATATCGATAAAGGGTAATCATGAAATTTTGGAAGATTTTATCCTTTTTATCCTGTGGCAGTGGTGTTTGGGGTTCGTTACTGAAATAAATGTTTAATAACTCATAGCATATCACCTGTCCCCAGGATTTGATTAATTCAGAAATTAAATGTTGTTTCTGACGGGAACTGTTACAGATATTCTCCCTGTTAATTCGTTTTTCTACAGATTTGAGCAAGTTCTCTACAAATGTATATTGCTCTTCAGAGAGCGACAGGCAGGGATTTTCCCGCAAATAAAGCAAATTTTCCGAGTTAGCTACTTTGTTTACTATTGGTATGACATAATCCAGGTCGACCTCTATCATGATTCCTTCCAAGTCTGCGCTTCTTTGGCGTATCTGTAGAAGGTTGGCTGCTGTATATATGAAAAGATTCCTTTTGTTAATCTGATATGGTCTACCTCCCAACAGGATTTCCGCCTGTCCTTTCTGGCAGAGGAAAAGTCCGCATTGGTTGAATTCGGAAATAATGCATCCTTCTTTCATGGAAGTATCTTCCGGAGATATTATAACATACTTGAATGGCATCAGTGGTTCCATATTCCTTTTCGTTGAAATGAATTTCTTTACAAAGTAATAAACAAATAAATACAAATAGCAAACTATTTCGGCTTTTTATCTTAGGTAACGTACAAATAGAACAATGTTTCGTCTAAATCAACCTTTCTCCTCATGTTTGCTTGGGATACTTTTGTGGCAACTAACTAATAAGTGAAAATATGAGACGATTAGACTTCTTATTAACAGGATTTTTAGCAGTTCTGTTGACTTCGTGTGGGCAACGTGTACAAAACACAGACAGTAAGCCGGCAGTGAAGATTGATACCGTACTTTCTGCCGACAGACAAATAGCTTTGCAGTTTCCGGGTCGAGTGAAAGCGGCACAGGACATAAGTCTGTCTTTCCGGGTGAGTGGTACTATTCAGTATATGCATGTAAATGATGGTGCTTATGTGCGTAAAGGGCAACTATTGGCAGAATTGGATCCGACGGACTATCAGGTTCAGCTGGATGCAGCAGAAGCAGAATATCAAAGTGTAAAAGCGGAGGCGGAACGGGTGATGGCACTTTATAAGGAAAATGTGACGACACCGGATGCTAATGATAAGGCCGTGTACGGATTGAGACAGATTACTGCCAAATATAACCATGCTAAAGACCAGTTGGCATACACCCGTTTGTATGCTCCTTTTAACGGATATGTGCAGAAACGTCTTTTTGATTCCCATGAGACGGTAGCTGCCGGTATGCCCGTCGTTTCCATCATCAGTGAGGGAAGCCCGGAGGTGGAGATTAATCTTCCGGCAGTGGAATATATTCGTCGACAGCAGTTTACCCGCTACTATTGTACATTCGATATTTATCCTCATCAAAGATATGCTTTGGAACTGATTAGTGTCACCCCTAAGGCAAATGCCAATCAGTTGTACACTATGCGGCTTCAACTGAAAAAAGAAGATAAACAGGCAGTTCCATCGCCCGGCATGAATACAATGGTAACTATCGAATGTAGTGAAGGAGATGTGTGTAACCTGTCGGTTCCCGGTGGAGCGATTCTTCGTGAGAACGGGCGTACGAGTATCTTTCTTTATGATGCTTCCAGTCACGCTATTCGCCGTTGTGATGTGACCGTCACCCGTCTGCTTAGCGACGGCAGATGCCTGATTACTTCAGACGGAGCGAATCCCGGTGACTTGGTTGTCGCTTCGGGGGTACATCATGTAAAAGAGGGAGAACAGGTGGAACCGCTTCTTCCGGCTACTGAAACCAATGTGGGAGGACTGCTATGATTGATATTAGTAAATGGGCATTTGAGAACAAGAAGTTAATCTACTTCCTGATTGCCGTACTGATTGTAGGAGGAGCTTATTCCAGTTATGAAATGAGTAAACTGGAAGACCCAGAAATAACGGTAAAGCTTGCCATGGTAGTCACCACCTATCCCGGTGCGTCTGCGCATCAGGTAGAATTAGAGGTGACGGATGTACTGGAGAAGAATATTCGCTCCATGGGGAATATAGATAATGT
Source organism: Bacteroides sp. 2_2_4 (assembly GCF_000157055.1). Taxonomy (NCBI): domain Bacteria; kingdom Pseudomonadati; phylum Bacteroidota; class Bacteroidia; order Bacteroidales; family Bacteroidaceae; genus Bacteroides; species Bacteroides sp. 2_2_4. Next base: position 164,801 of record NZ_EQ973361.1, read on the forward strand.
GGAAAGTTATTCCTACAACGATCTCTCCCTGATTCAGGTAGAACTGAAAACGACTGTCAAAGAGACGGACGTAGAACAATGCTGGGATCTGTTGCGTCGTAAAGTGGCGAACGCACAGGCAGAACTTCCCGAAGGTGCAAGTCCTTCTATTGTAAAAGATGATTTTGGAAATGTTTACGGAATGTTTTTCGCTTTGACGGGTGACGGACTTTCCGACAGGGAACTGTCTGATTATTCAGAACTGGTGAAACGTGAAGTCAGCGAACTGGATGGGGTGGAACGCGTCGACTTATACGGTAAACGTCCCGAATGTATTAATATCTCTCTTTTGCAAGACCGGATGGCTAACTTGGGTGTGAAACCCGCCGAAGTGCTAGCCACATTGAACGGACAGAACCAAACGACTTATACTGGTTACTATGATAATGGCGATAATCGTATCCGGGTGACAGTCAGTGACAAGTTTAAGACGGTGGAGGATATCGGTCGTATGCTGATTCAGGGACATGATGCCGATCAGTTGCGGTTGAGTGATATAGCCCGTATTGAGAAAGATTATGAAGATCCTACCCGCAACGAATTGTTTTATGACCGTCAGCGTGCGATAGGAATAATGGTGGCCGCTTCTTCGGATGCCGACATTATCAAAGTGGGGCATCAAGTGGAAAAGAAATTGGAGCAACTGAAAGTCGAACGCCTTCCAGCGGGGGTAGAGTGCCATAAAGTTTTCTATCAGCCGGAACGTGTAGGCAGTTCGTTGGGGACGTTCATTCTTAATCTGATAGAATCTGTGATTATCGTAGTTGTTATTCTGATGATTGCTATGGGATTTAAGAGCGGGGTGATTATCGGTATCAGTTTGGTAGTGACGGTATTCGGTTCCTTTCTGTTCCTTTATTTTATGAACGGTACGATGCAGCGTGTTTCATTGGCCTCGTTCGTGCTTGCGATGGGGATGCTGGTGGATAATGCGATTGTTATCATCGACGGTATTTTGGTAGATTTGAAAGCCGGAAAGAGTCGGATGGAGGCAATGACTGCCATCGGACGGCAGACAGCGATGCCTTTGCTGGGAGCTACTCTGATTGCCATCATCGCTTTTCTTCCTATCTTTATGTCTCCTGATACGGCAGGCGTTTATACGCGCGATTTGTTTATCGTACTCGCTGTTTCCTTATTGCTTAGTTGGGTGCTGGCTTTGGTGCACGTCCCGTTGATGGCTGACCGGATTTTGCATCCGGAAATCTCTGCGGCAACTACTGCTGCCGGAAAACGTGTGTATGAAGGAAAGATTTATGCTGTGCTCCGTTCATTATTGAAATTCAGTCTGGCACATCGTTGGAGTTTTGTGTTTACAATGATTGCTTTGGTATTGCTTTCGGCTTTCAGTTATCGGTTTATGAAGCAGGGCTTTTTCCCGGATATGGTCTACGATCAGCTTTACATGGAATATAAATTGCCGGAAGGGACTAACTCCACTCGTGTAGCACGTGACTTGGAAGAAATCGAAGTTTACCTGAAAAAGCGTCCGGAAGTTACACACGTCACTACTTCTATCGGTGGTACACCTGCTCGTTATAACTTGGTGCGTAACGTAGCCAATCCTTCCTTATCTTACGGTGAACTGATTATCGACTTCACCTCTCCGGACGATTTGGTGGATAACATGGCGGAAATTCAACAATATCTTTCACAACATTATCCGGATGCTTACGTAAAGATGAACCGCTACAATCTGATGTTCAAGAAATATCCTATTGAAGTGCAATTTACCGGTCCTGATCCTGCTGTTTTGCATCAGTTGGCAGACAGTGCCCGCAAGATTATGGAGAATTGCCCGGATGTTTACCTGATTACCACGGACTGGGAACCGCAAATTCCGGTACTGACTATTGAATATGACCAGCCTGCGGCACGTGCTATCGGATTGAGCCGTAATGATGTAAGCCTATCTCTACTGACCGCTACCAGCGGCATCCCTATCGGGTCTTTCTACGAAGGTATTCACAAAGATAATATCTACTTGCGTTGTCTGGACGAACACGGAAATCCGATTGAAAACCTGGGCAATACGCAGATATTCTCGTCTCTTCCTTCTCTGAACGGTTTGCTGACACAGGAAATGATGATGAAACTGAAGACAGGAACACTATCAAAAGAAGAACTGGTGGAAACGTTGATGGGAACAACTCCGTTAAAACAAATCAGTAAGCGGATTGATGTGAAGTGGGAAGATCCGGTGGTTCCCCGTTATAACGGGCAGCGTAGCCAACGGGTGCAATGTTCTCCTGTTCCGGGGGTAGAAACGGAGAAGGCGCGGCAATCCATTGCCACGCAGATTGAACAGATTCCGCTGCCTGACGGATATCGGCTTCAATGGCAAGGCGAGAGGAACGCCAGCACAAAGTCTATGCAATATCTGTTCAAGAATTTCCCGTTTGCTATCATTCTGATGATATCCATTCTAATCATGCTGTTCAAAGATTACCGGAAACCGGTTATCATCTTCTGTACTATTCCGCTGGTATTTGTCGGTGTTGTTGCTGTAATGCTGCTTACCGGGAAGACATTCAACTTTGTGGCTATCGTCGGTACATTGGGGTTGATCGGTATGATTATTAAGAACGGTATTGTCTTGATGGATGAGATCACTTTGCAAATTAATCAGGGAGTAGAACCTGTGACGGCATTGATAGACAGTTCGCAAAGTCGTCTCCGTCCCGTGATGATGGCTTCGCTGACTACGATTTTGGGAATGATTCCATTGTTGCCGGATGCCATGTTCGGTTCGTTGGCGGCTTCTATTATGGGTGGGTTGCTGTTCGGCACGTTGATAACGTTGCTTTTTATCCCGATTTTGTACGCATTATTCTTTCATATAAAAAAGACAGACAAATGAAAAAAGAAATTCTTGTAGCCATTAGTGTAGCGGGTGTATTGTTCGGCCTGTCGGTTTCTCTTGCCGCGCAAGAAAAACTAAGTCTGGCGCAATGCCGTGAAATGGCACTGAAATATAATAAGGATATGGCTGCCGCCAATAAACAAACGGAAGCAGCCCGCTTGATGTCTCTTAGCTATAAGGCCAATTTTTTCCCTAATTTTACAGCGAACGGGACAGGTATTTATAGCACAGCGGACGGAAGTCTCGGAGTTCCGGGTGGAAACCTTCCGGTTTTCCTGCCCAATCCTGCTACCGGAGAACTGGTGTCGAGTGGTTTTGCTTATTTTCCCGGATTGAATCTGGATTATAAGGTCGGAACTGTTTACTCGGGCGGTATACAAGTGGAGCAACCTCTTTATATGGGAGGAAAAATCCGTGCCGCCTATAAAATGTCACTACTGGGAAAAGAAATGGCACACTTGAACGAAGCCTTAACTACTTCGGAAGTTATTCTGAATACAGATAAAGCATACGTGCAGTTAGTGAAAGCCAAGGAGATGAAAAAAGTAGCGGAAAAATATCACGCCTTACTGACGGAACTTTCCAAAAATGTAAAGAGTGCTCATCGGCATGGCATGAAACCGCAAAATGATGTACTGAAAGTGCAAGTGAAGCTCAACGAGAGTGAACTTTCTTTGCGAAAGGCTGATAACGCCCTCCGTCTTGCAAGTATGAATCTTTGTCATTACATCGGCCGCCCTTTGACAGCACAGATTGATATATCCGATGATTTTCCGGAAGTGGAGCAGGAGTGGAAAGTGCAGGTCTCTGACATTACTGCCCGTCCCGAATATGGGATCTTGAACAAACAAATAGCCATTGCCGAGCAGGAGGTAAAGCTGAATCGTAGTGAGCTGTTACCGCGTATCGGCGTCAGAGGTAGTTATGATTATCTTCACGGATTGGAAGTCAATGATGAAACTTTGATGAAGAAGGGTGCTTTTTCCGTATTCCTGAATGTCTCTGTTCCTCTGTTTCATTTTGGCGAACGTACCAATAAAGTAAAGTCTGCCAAAGTGAAGTTGGAACAAGCCCGTCTTGAACAGGAAAATGTCAATGAAAAGATGTTGCTGGAGTTGATGCAAGCTGCCAATAATCTGGATGAGGCCCGGTTGGAAACGGAGCTTTCCGAACGTTCGCTGGAACAGGCAGAGGAGAATATGAAAGTCAGTGGTAAGCAATATGAAGTGGGACTGGAAACTCTTTCGGATTATCTGGAAGCACAAGTGCTTTGGCAGCAGGCTTATCAGACGAAAGTGGATGCCCATTTCCAATTGTATGTGAATTATGTGGCTTATTTGAAAGCGGCGGGACAACTCTCGTCGGAGATATGATAAGATTCTCAATGATACTTACCCTTATGAGAAAAAATACTCATACCTATGAGAATATATTCCCATTGGTATGAGTATTTTTTCTCATAGGTGTGAGTATTGTCCCTTGTCAGAATATCCGGAAACGCCGTTTTATAGTGTTTCTGATAAAGGTCTTACCAATCGAATAAATCAATATATTGGTCGAATTCAGGTTTGTTTTCGATACCATGTTTTAGAAAGACAGCGATAATCTGCTTTTGTTCGTCAGGATGCAGCATCCGTTCTTTGTTGCGGATGCGGTAAAACATGCTGCGCCCCATCAAAGAATATAATTCTTTGCGGATGATGACAGCCGTAGAATATGGAATGTTGTCCAATATGTGGTCTATTCCGCAGGCAAAGCGTGAAGTACGGTATGGCTTGAAAAAACTGCAGTTATTCTCGTTTCCTATTATGTGGTTGGGATTGACTGTTCGGAAATCAGGAACGTTTTGCGGTATACGGAGCGTAGCTTGATGGCGTAGGCATTCATTGCGGCGCGGACATTTGTTATAGGTGCAGTATAAATAATTTTTTGGGACGTCGTTAAAGTCAATTTTTTTGTTCATGATTCTCGATGCTTTTATAGTTTGCTGTTGTTATCCTTTTTTTATTTTATATTCTGCTTGCAAGAGCAAAGGTACGTCTTTTGTTCTATATACAAAATAATAATACAGGCTATTTACTTTATTTCGTATGCAAAATAAAGCTGGTGAGTAAAAGATAACTTCGTAATAACTTGCACTTCCTGATTTATTCAATTGTTTTAGTAGCGTATAAACCAAAAGAAAGGAGTTGTATAGGTATGGCAAGACCAATTAAGGAAACTCCGATACTTTTCGGAGAAGATGCTCGGCGATTTGAAGAACGGATGAAAGAGAAGCGTAGTGAAACGCCGGAGCAGCGGGAAAAAGGTTGAAAGATTATGAACTGGCAATGAAAATCTTAAAAAAATAAAATACGAATCTTTTCTTTATCGGGAAGCTTTGTTAGCTGTAAGTAATGTACTTGAAAATAAAACGGATTGTCGCTTTTTAACTGTAGATGTGTATGCGGCAGCTGTTTCTTTTTATGATAAGAATGGATTTATTCCTTTGAATAATGAAGATGTGGATTCTGCTACACGTTTGCTTTATTTTGACTTGAATGATATTATGAAATAGATTAGAGCAGCTTTATCAAATATTTTGTTTTGTATACGAAACAAAACGACACACCTTTTATTCTATATATGAAACGAAAAACTTATTGAAGCCTGCTTTTTATATACATACGCTTTAATTATACAATCATCATTCGTTTTCTTTCCTAAACATTTATAAATCTCTCTTGTTATTTTCCGAAAAGAATTTGTACCTTTGTCATTGGAACGTAGCATGCCGTTTTATGGTATGCGATTGTGCGTTTCCTCGGTGAACAGGAAATCGTAGCGGATTTTTTTTCAGACACCGGGAGACGCCTGTACTTCTATGACTTCTCATAGGGTACGGGCTGTCTGCCCGTGTCTGAAAGGTAGCCGCTACTACCTCCTGTTTGCGGGATTGTGACAGCTCCGTACTCTTTTATAATAAAAGGTACGGAACTAGTTGATATTATTAATCTAGTTCCGTTTTTTTATGTCAAATTGGCTCACAACAAAACAGATGTCTGAAAGACGCGACATCCAAGAAGCTATTTTAAAGAATTGGGCAAATCTTGGATATATTACGAGTTCCCGAATCAACGATCAGTTGTTTTTGGATGATGAGAGTTTGGATGCTTATCTGGAAGCTCACAAAAGACTTGGTTTAGAAGCAGGTTACCTTTCCAAAATCGTAGAAGAAAAGAAATTGGAACGTGACTTTATCATTTCCAAATACGATGATCTGCTATATGTATTGAGAACACAGAAGACTTGTAAACCTCTATATCAAATAATCATTCGTGAACTGGCAGCATTGATTCTTCACCCTGTTGCCCGCAATGTTTTCTATTCTATTTCTATAGGAGAATCAGTAGAGAAAGTGGCTGGTAGGCATCGAATTACCTATGAAAAGACATTGCAAATTTATAACTCTATACTTAAAGGATTAAAACTGAAGAAAGATATATTGGCTACTTATCGAAAACGTGCTATCAATGCCCGTTTTTTATCTTTGGCAGATAATAATAAGAATATAAATATTGAGCAGGAGGAGTGGATACTTCAATTACCCGTTTGTAAAGTAGCTGATACGCGGTTGGCTAATGTCTTGTATAATCAAGATGTTCGAACGGTAAAGGACTTATTGGAAATCGTATCGGGAAGAGGGTGGAAAAGCCTGTTGAGAATAGAAGGAGTAGGAAAAATCTCCTATTATCATTTATTGTCCAAGCTTCAGATGATAGGTGTTGTGGATGAAAGTTTGGACCGGATTCTTGCCGGACACTCTGTTGGTCGGTTTGAGAAGAGATGATAAATGATGGATAAAGCATAATGCAAAGAAATGGAATGTAAAAAGACTATTTTAAAGGAAGATAAGAATTTCGGCCTTTAAAATAGTCTTTTTATATCGTGTATGTATGAACATACTCTTTATCTTTCCGCCTCTATTGTATAAGTAAAACTGTCTGCCCGGTAGTATCCGATGTTGTATTCAATCGGCACTCCGTTCACATCATAAACAAATCTTTTCCTTATTAATATAGGATCGCTGGATTTTATTTCCAGTTTTTCTGCGATAAATTCCCCTGCAAGTCTCGCTGAAATCTCCTCCTTGCTGGTTTTTACCACTATGTTATATTGAGTTTCCAGCATTTCATATAATGGGCGTGTGTAGTCTTCTTCTCCAGTCAATGGAATGTTCGGATTGAAATAAGAGATAAAGTAGACAAACGGGTATTCCTTTTTTCCTCTGACGCGCTCCATTACTACGCAGCGGGCATCAGGGTTAGAACCTAAATTAAAGAATGTGCCGATTTCTTCAGTCGGACGTTTCAAACTGATATGTAGTTCGAAATTACGAATTTCGATACCTAACATCTTCATTTCCTGCGAGAAACTAAGCCAGTTCTTTACTCCGCCTACGATACCTTTCTTTACCACCTTCGTTCCGTATCCTTTCTTTCGTACTAGAAGTCCCTCAAATACGAGTTTGTTGATAGCTTGTCTTAATGTGTTCCTTGAAATGTGTAATTGTTCAGACAATTCGACTTCATTGGGAAATAGCTTCCCGTTTTTGTACTCTTCAGATTCTATGAGTCTTCTAAGTATCTCTTCTGCTTGAATATGAAGAGGTTTATCACTATTATGGTCTATTTTCATATCTATCCGGATTGGTTTATTTTCAGCAAATATAAGATTTATCAAAAAATAATCCAAGTTTTGTTTGGAATAAAAATAAAATCTATATATTTGCACAATCTAAAATATGTATGAACATATAAAATTAAAAACAACTATAATATGAGAAAAGCTAATTATGATAAATTTCCTTCTACGAAGTTGGCGGGGATGCTTGTTCAGGGTTGGGATGCTATCATTTCTGTGTTAAAAAAGCAAATGGATGCAAGAAAAGTGCTGGCAGTGGATTTATATACTGGAGTATATGAAGAAGAAGTGCTGGATGCTTTTTCAAAAGAATTCTCCGGAAAGGTGATGAATGTACGTGATTTGATGAAACCGGAACAAGAGATCCAAACTTTGACGGAACGCTTCATGACGGAAGATGTGTTGTTTGGCTATGTGACCAATTTGAAGCTGGAAGATTATTTTGATGCGGATAAATTGGCTGCTGCGCAAAAGCAAATTAGTGAAGCGGAGGATACTATTGTAATAATAGGTACGGGAGCTGCCATGGTGGCTCCGCAGGATGCGATGATTGTATATGCGGATATGGCACGTTGGGAAATTCAACAACGTTTCCGTCGGCATGAGGTAAAAGCTTTAGGGATAGACAATCGGAAAGATGCCGTTTCTTTGCAATACAAGAGAGGCTATTTCAATGATTGGAGAGTATGTGATAGGTATAAGGAAAGATTGTTTGACAGGGTAGAATTCTGGATTGACACCCATGTGGCCGGAACACCGAAGATGATTGATAAGGATACTTTCTTTAAAGGGGTAGAGGCAACGGTGAAAACACCGTTCCGGGTAGTTCCTTTCTTCGATCCGGCTCCCTGGGGTGGTCAATGGATGAAAGAAGTTTGCGACTTGGATCGTGAACGCGAAAATTTTGGCTGGTGCTTTGACTGTGTGCCCGAAGAAAACAGCCTCTATTTTGAGGTGAACGGAGTGCGCTTCGAACTTCCTTCGGTCGATTTGGTTTTGCTGAAAAGTAAAGAGTTGCTTGGTGAACCGGTGGAAGCACGCTTTGGAAAAGACTTCCCCATCCGTTTCGACTTTTTGGATACGATAGGTGGAGGTAATTTGAGTTTGCAGGTGCATCCTACCACTCAATTTATCCGTGATAGTTTCGGTATGTACTATACACAGGATGAAAGTTACTACATGGTAGATGCGGAAGAAGATGCCGTAGTTTATCTGGGAGTGAAAACGGGCGTTGATAAAGAAGCGATGATCGACGATTTGCGTAAGGCACAAAAAGGCGAATTGGTGTTCGACGCAGAAAAGTATGTCAACAAGATTCCGACAAAGAAACACGATCACTTCCTGATTCCGGGAGGAACGATTCATTGTTCCGGTGCGAATAGTATGGTACTTGAAATCAGTTCGACTCCGAACCTCTTTACTTTCAAACTATGGGACTGGCAACGTCTGGGACTGGATGGAAAACCACGCCCAATCAATGTGGAACGTGGTAAATGCGTAATCAACTGGAACCGGGATACGGAATATGTAAATGAACATCTTCGCAACCAGTTTAAAGAAGTGGCTTCCGGAGATGGGTGGATTGAGGAACGTACCGGATTGCATCCGAATGAATTTATCGAAACCCGCCGTCACCGTTTCTCGTCACCGGTGCTGCATCACACAAACGACAGTGTAAATGTGCTGAATCTGCTGGAGGGAGAAGAGGCCGTCGTTGAGAGTCCTACTCACGCCTTTGAACCTTTCGTGGTGCATTATGCGGAAACATTTATCATTCCTGCTTCTGTTGGCGAATATACAATCAAACCTTATGGAAAGTGTCGCGATAAGGAATGTGTCACTATCAAGGCATATGTCAGATTTTAGTACTTGAACTTTTAAACCTAAAATAGTATATGTATGAATATGATAAACGGGTAGTTTTGACTCTGGATGCAGGAGGAACAAATTTTGTATTTTCTGCCATTCAAGGGAATAATGAAATGATAAGTCCAATAGGGCTTCCGGCAGTTTCTGATAACTTAGACGAGTGCCTGGAAGTATTGGTGAAAGGATTTGATAGAGTGATAGCTGCTATACCAGTTCCCCCAGTTGCGATCAGTTTTGCTTTTCCGGGCCCTGCTGATTATGAGAATGGAATCATAGGAGATTTGCCCAATTTTCCTTCATTTAGAGGAGGTGTTGCATTAGGTCCTTTTTTGAAGCATAAATACGGAATTCCGGTTTTTATAGAAAATGATGGAAATCTGTTTGCTTACGGTGAAGCCTTATCGGGTGCATTGCCTATGATAAACAGGGAATTATCTTTAGCTGGTTGCAGCAGGGAATATAAAAATTTGATTGGTATAACATTGGGAACCGGATTCGGTGCAGGAGTTGTTATAAATAAAGTCTTGTTGACCGGAGATAATGGTTGTGGAGGGGACATCTGGCTTATGAGAAATAAGAAATATCCGGATATGCTTGCTGAAGAAAGTGTTAGCATACGCGCTGTGAGAAGAGTATACAGCGATTTGTCCGGACAAAGCTCTGCTTCATTAAGTCCAAAAGATATTTATGACATTGCTGAAGGTATAAAGGAAGGTGACAGTCATGCAGCAATCGCAAGTTTTAATGAACTTGGTATAATGGCAGGTGCTGCTATTGCTTCGGTACTGAATGTTGTGGATGGTCTGGTGGTTATAGGTGGAGGAGTCGCAGGAGCCTCAAAATATATATTACCAGCTCTGATAACAGAACTTAGGGCACAACTGACAACTTTTTCGGGAAATAAGTTTCCATGCGTTTCTATGCAAGTATATAATGGAGAAGATGAATCGGAGAGAGCTCGTTTCTTGAGTTTATCTGATAGTCAGGTTGTCATTCCTGGTACTCATTTGACTACTACCTATCATCAATTAAAACAGACCTTGGTGCTGTGCAGTAAAGAAGGTGCTAGCCGCTCTATTATGCGAGGTGCTTATGCCTATGCGCTACAAAAAATAGATTTAACGTAATATTCGTAAACTAAATATCATATGAAAACACTAAAAAAAATCATTTTCATTTCTATTGTATTAGGAATGATATCATCATTAATTATTTCGTGTAAGAGTGATGATAAGCAACAGACAGGGTTACTGACCTTAAGTATTTTGGAGGGGAAAATTAAGATTGGGGATTATGTTTCTGTAGAACTGTCATTGTCTCATCCTGATTTGATTTCAAAAATTGTGGTTAAGAAAAGTATCGAAGGAAAAGAAGTCAGTTCTTATTTAAAGGAACTGAATGTGAAGGAATTGAGCTTTCCATATACATTCACTGAGGAGATTATCGCCGGTGATGAAAATGGAATATTAGTGTACTCCTTTTATGGAATGGATGAGAATAATAGTGTGGTGGATGCCGCAGATCTGGTTTTAACAGTGGAGCTGGCGCAGATTCCGTTATTGCTAAAATATGACTGGGTATTGGCATCACAAACTATTAAAGGAGAAGATACAGCTACTCCCGATTTGAAAGATGATATACATCGGTTTAATTCAGACCTGACTTGGCAGGTTGATTGGGGATTCATATTCTCAAGTGCTGCTTTGGAAACATTAAACTCCTATTGTGCATGGCAGGTTACCATGGACGGCGCTACTGTCAAGACTCTATCTACCATTCACTATAATGTGTTTTCACCGTCCCAAGCTTTGATGACTCATTATAATGTATTACAGTTGTCGGATCGTAAAATGATATTGGAAAGTTATCAAGACCTTTCAGGGCTGGGGGATGGCTATTCTTCAAATGAAAGAGTGTTGGAAGTTTATACGCCAGTATCCAAAACTGAAGATTTTACTCCTTATCGGGGACAAAATCCGGATAACTATATTGTAGCGTCTTGTAATCCGGGATCTTATTAATAAACAATCTAATCATAAAAACACATGAATAATTTATTTAGGAGCATAACTTTATTGTTGTTGATGTTTATTCTGGGAAGTGTTAGTGCACAGAATCAAAGTTTGAACGTCAAGGGTACAGTTCGTGATGCAATGGGTGACCCCATTATCGGAGCTACTATTTTACAGCAAGGTTCAACTTATGGAACCATTTCTAATAAGGATGGAGAGTTTTCATTATCTGTTCCCGACAAATCAGTACTTGAGATTTCTTTTGTAGGATACCAAACAAAGATCGTTAAAGTTACCGCACAAAAGAGAGAATTTCACATAGTGCTGGAAGATGATATGCAAGTATTGGCTGATGTGGTAGTGGTAGGATATGGTGTGCAAAAGAAAAGTGATCTGACTTCGTCAATTTCTACTATTAAGTCAGAACAATTATCTTCCACTTCGATAACCTCTTTAGATCAGGGTATTCAGGGAAGAGCAGCCGGTGTGGCTGTTTTAAACACTTCGGGTCAGCCAGGTGCCGGAACTTCTATTCGAATCAGAGGTACCAGTTCTATTAATGGAAACAATGAACCTTTGTATGTGATTGATGGTGTTCCTGTGATTAGTGATGCAAATACATTCAGCACCGGGACTTTAAAGAATCCGGCTCTTAATCCTTTGACTAATATCAATCCCAATGATATTGAATCTATTGAAATTTTGAAAGATGCTTCTGCAACTTCCATATACGGTGCCCGTGGGGCGAATGGTGTGGTGCTGGTCACTACCAAACAAGGTAAGAATGGAAAGCCTAAAGTCTCTATCGGAGCTAAATACACATTGCAGCAGGTAACTAAAAAAATGGATATGCTGAATGCGGTCCAATTGGCCGAGTTGGGAAATGAGGCAACGGACAATGCTGGTGAAGAAAGAAATCCCGTTTTTGCTGGGTTGAATAATCTGTCCAAACTAAATACGGACTGGCAAGATGAGATATTCCGTACAGCACCTATGCAGAACTATGATATTTCAGTATCAGGTGGAAATGATAAAACTACTTATTTTGTTTCCGGTAATTTACTGTTGCAAGATGGTATAATTATTGGTTCAGATTTTGGAAAAGGAAGCTTTCGTATTAACCTGGGGCAGCAAATAAATAAATGGCTGAAGACTGGCGTTTCTGTAAATCTGAGTTATAGCCGTTCAAATGGTGTAGTAACGAACTCGGAAGGAGGATTTGCTTCTTCTATCACTTCTTGGGCGTTGGAAATGAATCCGGCTCTTCCCGTGAGAAATGAATCCGGAGATTACATTTATGAAAACAATTTGACTACAACTAATAATGTGGGTAATCCTGTGCAAGATGCCTATGAAGCGAAAAATAGAAATACTTCATTCCGGACATTGGCTAATGCTTATTTAGAATGGGTTCCAATTAAAAATCTAACCTTTAAGACTAGTATCGGTGTTGACTATTTCTATATAAAGGATCAGGCTTTTGCTCCCGGGGAGATTAAACGTGCAGAATCGAATGGTGGCTATGCCAGCATAGGAAATCGTGACGGTTACAACTGGGTATGGGAGAATACCGTCAACTATACAAACACTTTTGAGAAGCATACGATTAGCGCTTTGGCCGGTATGACAGCGCAAGCTTTTGTCTCGGAAAATTCGGCAGTTTCAACAGCTGATTTTACAGACGGATTTTTAGGATTCAACTCAATACAATCAGGAGCGTTGCGTCAAGCTGCAAGTTCGGGTATCTCCGAATGGCAGATGTTATCTTATTTGGCTCGTGTGAATTATAATTACGGTGGTCGTTATTTAATGAGTCTGACCGGTCGTATTGACGGATCTTCAAAATTTGGTAAGGGCAATAAATATGGCTTTTTCCCTTCAATCTCGGGTGCATGGAGAATTTCAGAAGAGAATTTCATGAAGCGGGCGCAAGCCATTTCAAATATGAAGTTGAGAGTAAGTTATGGTATTGTGGGCAATGAAGGAATTCCTCCATATAGTTCGCAAGGGCTGATGTATAACACAGAAGCGTATTTTGGCAATAGTGAAGTGGCAACCGGCGTGGTGCCTTATACATTGAGTAATCAAGACTTGAAGTGGGAAACAACTTCGCAGGTGAATCTTGGTTTTGACTTGGGTTTATTTAATAATCGTCTTACCTTAACTGCGGACTATTACCGAAAAAATACGCGCGACTTGCTGCTTGCTATGCCTGTGTCGTTTAATACCGGTTATGATACAGCCGTAAAGAATGTTGGCAGTCTGCGTAATGAGGGTTTTGAATTTGCTTTGGGTGCAGTACCTTTTGCCGGTAAATTCGGCTGGGATATGAATTTTACTCTCGGTTACAATAAGAATGAAATTACAGATTTAGCTGGAAGCCAGGAAAATCTTTCGGGGGCATCTATTTTGGGAGTAACCTATTGGACTAAAATAAATGAGGGTAAGCCTATCGGTACAATTTATGGATATAAAACTGATGGAATAGCACAATTGAGCGAAGACTTGTCTAAAATTCCATATTTCTCTGGAAAAACCTTGAAACATGGTGATCGTAAATATGTCAATAAGAATGGTGATAATGTGATTAATGAGGACGATTTATATGAGTTGGGAAATGCTAATCCGGATTTTACTTTCGGATTCAATAATACCTTTACTTATAACCTGCGCGATCATTCATCCATTGGGCTGACAGTCTATTTGCAAGGTGCGGTAGGTAATGAGATTGTGAACTTCAATAAGTTTTCATTGGAAAGTTTTGACGGACATAAAAATAATTCTGTGGCAGCATTGGAAAGATGGACTCCTGAGAATCCTACTAATAAATATCCTCGTGCCACGACTAAATCATCTGGTACTATTTTGTCCGATCATTATGTGGAAGACGGTTCATATCTCAGAATAAAAGATATCACGTTAAGTTATACTTTCCCCAAAAGCATCCTTCAGAAATTTTATTGTGAGGGACTTACAATCTTTGCCGGATTAAAGAATATTTATACGTTCACCAATTATTCCGGATATGATCCTGAGGTAAGTCGTTTTTCTAACGACAATCTTTCAATGGGAGCTGATTATGGTTCTTATCCGATGTCTAAATCGTATGAGTTTGGTTTAAGAATGAATTTTTAAAAAAGAATAGATTATGAAAAAATACATATTAAGCATTTTATTGAGTGGAGCATTCATGTTCACTGCTTGTTCGGATTTCCTCGACGAAGTGCCTAAAGGGAATATTACAAGTGAAGGATATTATAAAACAGCTCAGCATGCTATATCCGCCACCAATGCTATTTATGATTATTTGATTATCGGATATGCTCCGAATGGGTTATGGGATAAAAACTATGGTGGTACTTTCTACAATGATTATTGGGTTCTTCAGGATATGTTTGCTGATAATTCGGAAACTAATCAGACCAGCATTGACTACCAATCGGTGGAAAATATGCAAATAGACCAATATAATCAGCCTGTAGAATTGCTGTGGAGAGATTTTTATCAAACGATAAAATGTTGTAATGTCGTGATTGATAAAGTTCCATCTATTGATATGGATGTGACTTTAAGAAATCAGTTGGTGGCCGAAGCAAAATTCTTTAGAGCAATGATGTATTTTGATTTGATCCGGATGTTTGGTGATGTTCCTTTACGCGAACATAATGTTGAAAGTGCAGAGGAAGATGCAACTAGCCGGACCTCCAAAGAGACAATTTATGAATTGATCTTTTCGGATCTTAAGACTGCTGAAACCGATTTGAAGTACACTGAACGCTTTGGCGGAGGAAGACCTTATCCTGCATCTGCATCAGCTTTGTTAGCCAGGGTTTATCTAACTTATGCAGCAGAACATCATAGTCAGGAGCATTACCAGCTTGCTGTAGACAAGGCTAAATCTGTCATCCCGAATTTCCCTATGCTTGAAAACTACGGTGATTTATTTAAAGTGGCCAATCGTTTTAATACGGAAATAATCTGGGGAGTAAACTTTAGCGCAACGTTGAGTGAAGGTTGGAAAGGTGCACAGTTTTTGGTACGTTTATTGCCTGCCCTTGACGGAGTAAGCAATGCCCAAGGATGGGAAAATGCTACCGAAGATTTATGGAATAGCTTTGACCGGCAGAATGACCAGCGCCTGGATGTTACTTTGAAGAGAAGTTTTACTTATAGTGATGGTAGCATTAAGGATTTCGATAAGCCCTATGTTTTTAAGTATTGGGATAGTCAAGCCGAACCTAAAGGGAATAATACAGAGGCTATATTTCCGGCAATTCGTACAGCAGAGATGTATTTGATTATAGCCGAAGCTTTGAATGAAATAAATCAAGGAGCTAATGAGGAGGCGGTAATCGCAATTAATGCTGTAAGGAACCGTGCCGGACTGACCACGGCTGTACCTACTGACTATAAGGGATTTAAGAAGACCGTATTGAATGAGTATCGTCATGAATTTGTGATGGAAGGACATCGTTGGTTTGATTTGACCAGGATGTGTACACCGCAAGAATTTGTGTCTATCATAAAGGCTGCCAAACCGGAATCTACTCCTAAAGAATACCATGTGAAATTTCCTATTCCTCAAAGAGAAATAGACCTGTCACAAAACATGATTACGCAGAATGAAGGCTATGGACAATAACCAAAAAGATAGAATTATGAATAAGTTTATCTATTTGTTGGCCTGTACATTATTTGTATCTTGCCAAAACAACAATAAGTCATCTGTAACACAGATGGAAGTCGAACTGGATTCAATGTGGTGTACACGGTTGATGCCTGGACTTGGCAGTGGAGTGACAGGAGGTGACGGTGCTATATCAATAGACTTGAAGGATGGACGGAATCTTTTTATGTGGGGTGACTCGTTTTTTGGAGATGTTGTCGATGATAAAAGGAGTAAAGACTCTAAATTTGTGATGGGTAACACTTTTACGATTATCAATGAGAAAGGAGAACTGGAGACCTTGTATAGTGGTGATTTGAAGAATCCTTCTGCATATATACTGGCAGAGCAGGATGGGGATTCACCCCGTTGGTATTGGCCTGGAGATGGATTTGTGAAAGATGGTATTCTTCATTTGTTCATGTCCAAGTTCAGGAAAGTGGGTGAGGGATCTTTTGGTTTTGAATATATGTGTTGTGACTATTTTCGTCTGGATGTGAAAACCATGAAGATCATTGATAAGATGAATATCCCTGCTGCCAATCAGAATGGTGTACACTATGGACATGCAGTGATGCCTTATCAAAATGCAATCTACATTTACGGAACAAAGTCGGACTCGACAGGAGCAAAGGCAGTTGTTCATGTGGCGAAGGCTGAATTGGTTGATAATAAGCTGGCGAACTTTGTGTATTGGGATGGGGCTAGCTGGCAGGCGGATGCTACTAAAACAGCGAAACTTGAAGGACTTCAGAAAAATATCTCTGAGCAATTCAATGTATTTAGTCTAAATGAAAAAATTGTGTTGGTTTCCCAAAATCGTTCGGGAAATGCCAAAGAAATTTATTCCTATATTGCCGACAGCCCTGAAGGTGCATTTAGTCATGAGAAATTGCTCTATACGGTCGATGAACCTAATTTTGAAAAAGACAGTATGATGACTTATAATACAATGGTACATCCTCAATACATGAAAAATGATAAAATATTGATGTGTTATAACGTTAATACCTATGATTTGAAGAAGGTATTTGAGAAGGCATCATTGTACCAGCCTCGTTTCTTCTGGGTACCCGTAGATCATATATTAAAGTGATAGTTATGGTAAAGAATAACTCTTATTTGAAAGCCATTCCCGTGCTTGCCGCTTTTTTTGTTATGGGATTCTGTGATATAGTCGGTATTTCATCCGACTATATGCAGAAGAGCTTTAATTGGTCTCCAACTATGACAGGTTTTGTTCCTTCAATGGTATTTATCTGGTTTCTATTTTTAGGGATTCCTGTTGGTAACAGAATGAGTAAATACGGACGGAAAAATACAGTACTCGCCAGTATGGCGGTAACAGTTGTTGGGATGTTTTTGCCATTGTTGGTCTACAGTAGTGTAACATGTGTTATTGCGTATGTTTTGCTAGGTATAGGGAACGCCATATTACAGATCTCTTTAAATCCGTTATTGAATAATGTTATTTCCAGCCCTCGGCTATTGACTAGCAGTCTGACGGCCGGACAGGTTATCAAGGCTGTCTCTTCGTTGGTAGGTCCTGAAATTGTATTATTTGCTACCCTGCATTTTGGTGATGATAAATGGTATTATTGTTTCCCCATTTTAGGCGCTATTACATTATTCTTTGCTTTATGGTTGACGTTTACTCCCATTCGGAGAGAGCAGGTGGAAGAGAGTAAAGTATCTGTTTCTGATTCTTTCAACCTGCTGAAAAATAGAACCATACTCATTCTTTTTTTGGGAATATTCTTTATTGTAGGTGTGGATGTCGCTACAAATTATGTCAGTTCAAAATTAATGAGCATCCGGTATGATTGGACTGCGGAACAAGTGAAGTTTGCTCCACAAGTATATTTCTTTAGTAGAACGGTTGGTGCTCTTCTCGGTGCTTTCTTGCTGACCCGCATTGCAGGTGCCCGCTATTTCAAAGTCAATATTCTGGCATGTATCATGATGCTTGTATTATTGATTAGTGTTCAGAATCCCGCTGTTAGTCTATTATGTATTGGCGGAATTGGCTTTTTTGCTTCGTCTGTATTTTCTATTATTTACTCGATGGCATTTCAAGAGTGTCCCACAAAAATGAATCAGATTTCCGGGTTAATGCTGACGGCTGTAGCCGGAGGGGGAGTGGTAACTCCTGTTATTGGGTTTGCAATAGATAACGCCGGAATTACGGCTGGAGTTATTGTCATTTTACTTTGTGTGTTGTATCTCACCTATTGTGCTTTTGCGGTAGGAGAACGGAAATGTGGAGAGCAGACATATAATAAATAAAAATATAATGATGAATCAAAACATAATAAAAGGATTGCTAGTAGCTGCTATATGGTGCAGCAATATTCTTGTACTTCAGGCAGCACAAGATAATATAGCCCCACGGGCGCATGTCACGGTATCTAATGTGTTGAATGAGAATTATGCTGCCGACAACCTGGTTGACGGTAAAATAATGTATGATGATAAGGGCGAGTGGGCTTGCAAGGGAAGTGTTACATCGTGGGGAGTCATGTATACCCCGTGGGCACAGTTGGAATGGGATGAAGAAGTGTGTGTGGATCGAGTGGTGCTGTATGACCGGGTATCTCTTGCTGAACACCTTGCCGGTGGAACTCTTCATTTCAGTGATGGATCTCAGCTTAGTGTAACAGCTATTCCCAATGATGGAAGCCCGAAAAGTATCTCTTTCCCTAAGAAAAAGGTGAAATGGATTCGTTTTGAGGCAACAGATGGGAATGGAAAGAATTTGGGGTTGTCTGAAATCGAAGTTTTTGCCGCACATGGTAATCAAACTGACTATGTAGAGTGGGTTGACCCTTATATTGAAACTACCCGGGGACGGTGGTTTTTCTGTACTCCGGGCGGACGTCCCTTTGGTATGGTGGCTGCTCATGCTTTCACCCGCAATAAAAATCAGGGAGGTGGCGGATATAATTATAATTTTCCGGATATCTTAGGATTCTCTCAAATAAATGAATGGATGATTTCCGGTCCGAACATTATGCCGGTTGTAGGGGAAATAAATCCTACTGAAGGTATGGCAGGATGGAAATCACCTTTTAAACATGAAAGTGAAATAATTCAGCCAGGCTATCATCGTCTGTATTTGGACCGGTATAAGACTTGGGTGGAGTATACGGCAACAGAGCGGGCTACATTCTACCGTTTGAATTATACCGAAAATGTAAATGCCAAATTATTGGTGGATGTAGGTAGTGTTTTAGGGAATTGCTCTATGGATAAAGCTACCTTACTGCGTGTCAGCAATACACGTGTTGTAGGAGAATTTTTCACGACAGAACGCTTTTGGGGTGGTCCTGACAGCATAAAAATAAGCTTTGTACTAGATTGTAACCGTCCCATAAAAAGCATTGACGGATGGAATGAGAAAGGTGTCTTGCCCGATGTTGAGGCTATTGCGGGGAATGCTGCCGGTATGGTTTTGAACTTTGGACAATTGAATGCTGAAGAGTTGCTTTTTAAAATGGCATTCTCATATACAAGCGTAGACAATGCAATAGCCAATATGGATGCGGAACTGAACCATTGGGATTTTGACAAGGTATGTAAAGAAACCCGTTCTGTCTGGAATGAGGCTTTAGGACGTATAGCTGTTGAAGGTGGTACGGATGCTCAACGCATCAAATTCTACACTGACCTTTGGCATGTATTGCTAGGGCGACATAAAATAAATGATGTGAATGGCTATTATCCGGATTATGCCGGAAATAAATACGTCAATAAACGTACGTCTGAACCTATGAAGGTACGTCGTCTTCCACTTACGGCGGATGGAAAACCTAAGTTTAATATGTATGGCTTTGACGGGCTTTGGTTGACACACTGGAATTTAAACGTATTATGGGGTCTGGCATGGCCCGAAGTCATGGATGATTTATCTGCTTGTTTAGTTCAGTATGCTGATAATGGTAAGCTGTTGCCTCGTGGGGCATGTTCGGGTGGATATTCATTTATTATGAGCGGTTGTCCGGCTACCAGCTTGCTGGTAAGTACATATATGAAAGGAATTATGAAAAAAGCCGATCCTTTGCATACATTTGATGTCATAAAACGTAATCATATGCCTGGCGGAATGATGAGCTATGAGAGTGCTGATGATTTAAAGTTTTATATCAGTCATGGTTATTGTCCGGACAATGCAAGTAAAACTCTGGAATGGGCATTTCAAGATTGGGGAGCAAGCCGGATGGCTGCAAGGTTGGGAAAACACTCGGATGCACGTATGTTTGAAAAACGCTCACGAGCATGGACTCCTTTATTCAATGCGGAACTGGGCTTGGTATTTCCGAAAAAGAGAAATGGTGAATGGCTGCATCAGGATGCATTGAGTGGAAACGGTTGGGTGGAAGCGAATTCCTGGCAGGCCACATGGTCTTTGTCTCATGAACTGCCTAAGCTGGTAAAGATGATGGGAGGAGCAGATAAGTTTTGCGAGAAATTAAATTTCGCATTTGAGCAGGCAAGAGATTTAGATTTTGTTTATGCTTACAGTGGAGGATACGTAAGTTATGCTAATCAGCCCGGATGTTCTAATGCACACATCTTTGCTTATGGTGGAAAACCTTGGTTGACACAATATTGGGTACGTCAGGTAAAAGAACGTGCGTATGGAGGAATTACTCCAGATAAAGGGTACGGTGGTCATGATGAAGATGAAGGTCAAATGGGAGGGGTCAGTGCATTGATGGCACTTGGACTATTTAGTGTAACAGGTACGGAATCTGATACTCCATACTACGATATTACTTCACCTATTTTTGATAAGATCACAATCAAACTGAATGGGGATTATTATGAAGGAAGTACATTTACTATAACTACCCACAATAATTCTGCTGAAAATTGTTATATCCAACGTGCGCAATTGAACGGTATGGAATGGAATTATGCACAATTTAATCATGCAGACTTTACGAAAGGAGGAAAGCTTGAGCTATGGTTAGGCAATGAACCCAATAAATCGTGGGGAAAACTTAAATATTTGGCTCCGGACTCAGATTTATAATTGAAATAAAACAGTTGTTATTTCTCTATTAAGTGATTGGAATAATGCCGAGTAGTGGTTCTGTTATAACTAATCATGTTGACAGAACCACTTCTTTTAGAGGCGTCTATTAAAGAGAAGAAGATGCTATCTTCGCCCGAATCCTACTTAGCGACTGCGGAGTTATCCACAAGTAAGACGCAATATGTTTTAAAGGTACATATTGCAATAATTCCGGAGTCTCTTTGATAAGGTTGAGATAGCGTTCTTTAGCCCGTGGGCTTCCCGAGCTGATAAGCCAGTTCTCCTGTTGAAGAAACTGATGATCCATGAGGCGGAGCCCCAAATTAGCGAGTCCGATGGATGAGGCGAATAGCTGATTCAGAGCTGTTCGGGAAATACAATAGGCCACACTGTCACACATGACCTCAATATTTATTAATGAGTAGGCATTATCTACATAGCCCCAGACGGAGAAAGCAGCTTCTCCGTCTGAAGCAAACCAGATGGTAGTATCCACTCCGTCTTTATGATAATAGGCTCGCAATATTCCTGTCTTGATAAAATAAAGATTACAGTTCTTTGTCCCCTCGCGTACTATTAAATCTCTCTTTTTGAAATGTACCTCTTCCATACAGTTCAGTAGAGACTGTACATCGGTTTCTGATACCTTGTATCTATCGCAAAGTTTTTCAATGAATGTTCTCATATTGCAAAGATACTTATCGTCGGCAGACAATGAAACGATCTTTCAAATAAATTCCGAAAATATAGAAAGTGGTTAATAACTCTGCCAATGGTACGGCTAGCCAGATACCCGGTATACCCAATACCGGAGGGAGCGCAAAGAATCCGATCAACATAAATACGACTCCCCGGAGAAGAGTGATAATTGTTGCCCGCTGACCTCTTTCGACACTCTGATAATAACCAATGCCAATCATGTTGACGGCAAAGAAAATGAATCCTACTTCGAAATAAGGAAGCCCGTTTACTGCTATATCAAATGCAGCGTAGCTGCGGTCAATGAATAACGAAACAATGTCCTGACAGCATAGTGCGGTAAGAATGAAAAAGCTGATACCGCAGATTAAAGCGGTCCGAATGGCGAGATGCAGTGTCTTTCGTACACGCTCGGGTTGTCCGGCTCCGAAGTTATAGCTGATAATCGGCTGTGCGGATTGTGCAATGGCATTATAGACCATGAAGATGATAGGGAAGAAGTAACAGGCAATACTGAATGCTGCCACTCCGTCTTCACCGAGATGGCGGATGAAAACGTAGTTCCCCA
Organism: Bacteroides sp. 2_2_4; assembly: GCF_000157055.1. NCBI lineage: Bacteria > Pseudomonadati > Bacteroidota > Bacteroidia > Bacteroidales > Bacteroidaceae > Bacteroides > Bacteroides sp. 2_2_4. The sequence goes on from NZ_EQ973361.1 coordinate 187,238, forward strand.
GAAACATCATACAGGCAATGGAGGCTTCACTGATAAAAGCAGAACTTCCCAGTTTAATCATATAACCGATGTTGCGAAGAGTCAGTAACAGACTTTTGATACTTAACTTTATCCGGCATAGATGGAGGGTACGAGAGAAACGGAGTAAGTAAATCAGTGTCATCAACCCTCCCACGACAGTTCCCAGACTGGTGGCAAAAGCAGCTCCCATTATTCCCCAACCAAGTTCGAAGATGAATATATAATCCAGTATGATATTGAGTATGGCTGCAACCGCATTACACATCATGGCATAGGTGGGTGAACCGTCCAGACGGATGCAGAACATACCTATATTTAAGACTTCGTAGAATACGAGAAAAGGAATGTACCATGCCATATATTCTACAGCTAACGGCAACAATCGGTCCGAACTACCTAATAATCTGGCTAATGGCTCTATAAAATAAAGGCACAGAGCAGACAGGATAAGTATGAGCAATGTGGAAAAAGCAATTGCCTGAGTGATATTAATACTTGCTACTTTGCGTTTTCCCTGAGATAAATGAATGGAAGCCACCACCGAAGCTCCCACTCCGAACATCAGTCCGATACCCGCTGCGATCATAAAAAGCGGTGCAGTGATATTTACTGCCGCCAGCGCGTCACTGCCAATTCCTTTTCCTACAAATATCCCGTCCGTAATAACGAACAGAGCCGAGAATACCATCCCAAGTACCGTAGGAATTAGTAACTTACGGAACAACGTGGAGATGTTCATACTGCCGAAATCAATACTATCTTTCATAACTTTCTACCTTTGTCGTTGAAAATGGCGACAAAGGTAGGGTTATGGGAGGAGATAAAAATTACCAAATGGTAATTTTTATCTCTATATTTAATAGGGAAAAGAATCTCTTATGTATATTCTATCAATTATTTGAGCATGTTGAAATCCTTTATTCCAAAAACTTCAGTGGATATTTCACCCAACCAACCGCTTTTACTATTAACACCCACTTGTACTTTGATAAAATCAACGTACTTCAGGTTTGCATCCTTACCGTCGAAAGTTACAGCATGGGATATCTTGAAATGATTGTCAGACGGTCCGGCATTATAGTTGTCATCATCTGTCAGACGATCAATGGCGCTGAAATTATCAGCATATCCCCATTCATAACTATCATTTACCCAATAAGTACCATTACCGGATTGATCGTAATTACGCTCTTTCAGGCGAGTACCTCGCAAAGTATATTGTTTTTCCTTTACCCAGGCGGGATAATAATAATCTTGCCGGTGAAAAGCACCCAGATAATCAATAGACCCACTTTGACCATGATTGTCTGTCCATGGGGTGGGAAGCTGAATACCAGTTGGTTTATGATAGGTGACGGCATAGTCCTGCCAGGTTTCGGCTTTCCCATATTCGGATCCGCGCAATTCATACCAAGTGTCATTAGGTAACCCATCACCATTTTCGTCCTGCATTACCCATACAATTCCCGGTTCTGACGAACCATCAAAAGCGTTTCCTGTAATAGCAATGTTGTAATCTCCATCATTCACGATACTATGATCGAATCCAACGATGATGTATCCACCGAATCCGCCTAGGGAAACATAAGCCGTCTGATTGATTCGTTCTTCTGCATAGGTGCAGGCTTCTGCCATAGTTGTTGTGTTATGATTCTCATTGATGAATTGACCGGGAGCCGGTAAATATTCATATACTTTGTTCATTGACGCAGAACTTGTGGCGCTAATCTTCCGCTGGTATGTTCCTGCGGGAGGGCAAACATTGACTTTTAATGTTTGCGTAGCGAGTATATATGAGTTCTTCATTTCGACCTTTACCGTGTGTTCTCCCTGCTGCTCGGATGTAAACAGATAAGTATCATTTTCTCCGGATTGCACTTGTTCATTGTCCACGGTCCATGTATAGACTGCATCCAGTGCATTATTCACGTCAACCGGTTTGATACGGATAGTTCTGCCGGCTGACATGTTATATTCCGTTTGCAGGAATGTCCAGTTGAAATCTACTTGATCCGGTGAACAAACTTCTACTTTGAAAGTTACTTCGTCATCGCCATCTTCATTGTGAGTAGCAAAACGAACTTGATATTCGCCAAGCTCGATTGTGGGGAGAGTACAGGTTAATTCGTTCGAAATATCTTCACCGTTTATTTGCCAGGAGTAACTGGTTTCCAGAAAAGAATCTACTATAGGTGTAATGGTTAGTTCAGAGCCTTGAAGCACTTTGAAACCTTTGTCGGCATCCGCAATAGAGATAGTCGGTACATCAAGTTGAAAGACATCGATACGTATCTCCTTTTCTGTTGTCCCTCCGGCATTGGTGGCAGAAATCAGAATGAAATACCTGCCTGCTTCATCGGCTGAAAATGTCAGGGTGGAAGTGGTACAGATACTCTTTCCATCTATTGTCCAGTTAAAGGTCGTTTCCGAATCGGTATTTTCATAAACAGGAGCGATGGTTATCTCCCGACCAATTTTTGTTTTATAGATGGGGGATTCTTCTTTCAAGGTAATGACAGGAGCGGAAAGAAGAGGAGAGTCCTCCTCTTCTTTCACGCATGATATTAATGCTAACAGAACAAATAAAAAAAGTATAATATGTTTCATTAGAATCTCACTGCTACATCATCATAAGCAAAATAGGCAGGTTGGCTGAAACCATATCCGTTATCATTACTTCCAGTGACATTAAAGTCTATTTTGACCACTTTGCCTAATGCGGATAAATCCCATTTTGTCCATTCAAGTATATTACCCTCGGCTCCAACCAAATAAAATTCCGGACGTGTAGCTACTTCTTTTCCATCTTCATCATAACCGATAGCAACCAGTTTCACCCAATCATCTTTGCCTGCGGGTGCGGTCAAACCGTTACCGTTGGCCACACAGTTGGCTAGGTAGGTCGTCATAGTCACATACATATGGTCAACTACACGAGCAACTCCGTCTCCAAAGTAAATATAGGGTAATGGACCGTTGGCATATCCGGAATTGTCTGCATAGCCGTAATGTACGCAGAAGTTTTTGGAACCATTATGTCCTCCAAAACCAGTTTTTGCATCCTGATAATAAACGGCTAGTTGGTGCTGGAAGTCTCCATGAGTAAGATCCATATCCAGATAATTGGAAATTGCGTGTCCGCCACCCCAGTATTGGTAATCACCCCATCCGTTAGGAAGTTCGGAAGCAAGAAAAGTGTTGTTTGCATCACTCCAGTTATAGAGTTGGTTATTCTTAGGATAAAGTAGTGGGCCACCATATTGTTGGCTGTCAATTAATGATGACCAGTTTCTTTCTCCTACCATGTTAGCATCACCTTTATAATCAACATCCTCGAATGTCAAGAAGTGTGCTTCACGCACTGCTCTTAATTGCATTTTTATTACTTTACCGAAAGCTTTGGACGGAGTGACAAGTATTTTAAGTTCACCATCTTTGACATCATCACCTGAAACTGCCGGAGCTGTGATTCTTAAGTCTTTATCATTAAGAACCGCTGTCCATCCTTGCGGAATAGCAATTAATGTTGCGTCGTCTATATTGGCAGTTGTAAGAAGATACGTCCTTGTTTCATTAGACGAGAACAAGGTATAATCCCTATTGGCAATGTCAAATGTATATGTTTCCCCTTTGGGCAATGTGAACGACGTTCCATCTGCAAGAGTAACTAGTACATGATTGTCATTAACTGTAACAGATTTGAAGAAAGAGTCTCCGTCTTGTCCTTCCGCTTTCACAGGTTTTCCGTCTGTTCCGTTAATACGTTTGGCTCCTTCGCCTGTATCAACGGTCCAGTATCCGTCACTGTCAACTCCCATAACTGGAGTTGTACCTGTCACTTTTAACTTGTTAGTTGCATCCGGCAGCCATTCTGTAGTACCGTTGGTAGTAATGGTCCAGTAATATATTCCGTCTTCGTCAGCTTTCACTCCAATCACAGGAGCATCTGTACCATTCTTTCCATTTTTGATAGATACGGTGCTTCCATCACTGAAAGTTAATGTGTAGCCATCAGATGTCTGTTCCGTGTTGGTGATTACTTTCCCTTGATTTAATGCGTCTACCAAACTCTGTAAAGTTGTAATTTCAGAGTTCATTTTCTTGACTGTTGTTTCTAGTGTTTCTACTCGTCCGTCGAGATCATTGACTTTATCCCAGAGATCATCGTCATTGTAGCAACTGCATACTGTAACGACAGTGAGCAGTAAAAATAGAATTTTCTTCATTGCTTTTGTTTTTAATTATTAATAGAATTGTGAATTATTGAATCTCTTTTAGTTTCTTATCTGTAAAGGCAATATGTGCCGGAATGTCCCCCGTGATGACTGACCATTTCTTTTTTCCATCCCGGGAGAAACAGTATAATGTGCCGGGAGTCACATAGTCTTTGGCATCGGTGACGAAGAATTCACCTGTTTCCGGATTGATTGCTATTCCATAAGGTATCTTGATAGATTTTTCCGTACCATCTGTAATAAAATTGCGGGTATCAGTTTTCTTTGTTTTTGTATTATAGATGGCGTAAGAGACTGTCCAACTGTTGGTGTAATAACTCCATTCTGTACTGTATACATACAGTGAATCTCTGCAAATAGCCATTTCTGTATTGGGAAGAAGCGGTAATTCTTCGATTACTTTATCGGTATTGGAATCTATTACAAATGTTTCGGAGTAAGTGTCATAATAATCTCCCCGGGATGAGACATAAATATTTCCGTATTGGTCTAATTCCATTCTATGCAAATTGATTCCCACATCAATGGTTTTGATAACTTTGAATGTGTTCAAGTCGATGACGGATACCGTGCGGTCATAATTAGGTACGCGATACCCGCCGGAGTTGGCTACATAGAGTTTGTTGCCCACAATCACCATTTCTTCCGGCTGGTAGCCGACCACACAGGTATCTTTGACAGTCAGTGTGGTAGTGTCAACACGTGCTACATACCCCAGTCTGGCGTTGGGATCTATTTTGACAGGGCCTGCATACGAACTGACGTATGCATATTTATCTTTAAAGACGATATAACGGCAATTAGGTATGGAAATTTGCGTGATGTGTTTTGCTGTTTCTACATTCATCACTTCTACGAAATGAGAACAGTTGATGATGGCATATAACTTATTTCCATAGATTTGGATATCATTTCCCACATCCCCCAATTCTTGTACGACTCCCGGGTTCCGTTCCGCATAGATATTCTTATGATAGATACCGGTTTCGTAATCAAAGTAATCAAGGGTAGCCTTGTTGCTTCCCATATTTCCTTCATTGAGTAGAAAGAAACCTTTGACAGAGGTACCGCTTACTCCGGGAGTAACTTGGTTGGGAGTTGACGGAATAATGCGTTCATCTTCGCGACAAGAAGTCGATAGAAGAACAAAACAGATAATGATGGATAGAACAGATATTCTCATAACATGACGTTTAATTTGATTTTAAAACTTGTACCGGGCATAGGATAGCATTGCACTACTTCATATTGCTGATTGAAGATATTATTAATTTCTGCCGTTACACGTATTCCCGTTTTCCCCCATTGAAAAGTTTTGGATAGGGAAAAATCGTGGGTATACCAGGGCTGTGCGTAGTTCTCCGGGATATTGGCGACTGCTTCATAACGTTCACCTGTATAAATGAAACTATAGTTACAGGACCATGTTTGGTAACTTCCATTGAGGATGATGGAACCTCCATGCCAAGGTATATAAGGAATCTGGCCTCCATACCATTCACTGGTAGGATCGGTAAAATCCTGTGCCTTTTGATAGGTGTAATTGAAGAGAGTGCTAAGTTCCACCTTTCCGAAGCCCCATTCTCCTCGTATGGCTGCGTCTAATCCCCGAATTTCCACATGTCCGAGATTAATCATAGTCCAACGGAACTGGTTGGAGGTAGGCATGGCAATGATTTTATCATCTACTTCATTATAGTAACCATCTATTTGTAAGTCCAGGCTTTTCAGCCAATGGTTATTCCAGGTGTGAGAGAAAGTGATACCCACATCGTATTGGGTGGTATATTCTGGTTTTAAGTCCTTATTGCCTATAAAAGTATAATACAAATCATTGAGAGTTGGCATGCGAAAGACTTTCTTATAAAAGGCCCGTACATTCAGAGGGAGCTTGGTCAATGGTTGCCAGGTGGCTATGACAGACGGAGTGTATTTGTTTTTGGTGCCTGCATTGGCTCCTTTGGTACGTGTATTGTCATCGACATGAGTATATAACAGGCTCGCCTGCAACATGAGGCGGTTGAAGTCAAAGGACGTGGCAGCAGAAGTCAGGATTGTATTACGGGTTGGATAGACAAAATCTATGAGATCGGCCCGTAATGCATTCCATTGAAAATCGTTGGATAATGACATTCTCCACCAGGGATAGATGGTGAATAAATGGGCGGCCGAAGCATAGATTTCTTGCTGTCGGTAGTGATTGTCTACGTACATGGTGGTGACATCCAGTCTGGGATCGGATAAATAGTGGAGATAGTCATAAGCATATTTTCCGTTGGCTAGCAGACTGTACCAAGGCTTAAAATAGTTTTGAAAAGAGCCTTGCACAAACAGATTGGTATCCCACTGCCGGTCCTGATGGCGAAACTTACCCGGTTCTTCTCTTACCGCAGCTCCGGGGTATCCCCGTTCCGAATTGTATAGGTATGCTTTGGCTTTCCATTCTCCTTTGGGGACTTTTCCGAAGAATGCATTCTCCAAACGTAACATTCTTACGTCTCCATTTTGACGAACAGCTGTTGTGTCGTAACCATCTTTCTTGGCGTATGTGAATTTATATCGTCCTGATGTATACATATACTCCGTACTGATGGAACTGCTTATTCGTTCGTTGAAACGATGTTCCCAAAGTAGTGACGGATTGATGGTAGAGAATGAACCGCCTTTCACCCCGATGTTCAGATTGTTTTTCTTTTCCCCTTTGAATAGGGGTTTTCGTGTCTGCATATATATGGCACTTGCGGAACTATAATCTTTGGCAGGTTGGAAGATGGCACTTTTTTGACCATTATATAGTGAAATGACTTCCATATTATCTAATGAAAAACGGCCTAGATCGACGACTCCATTTTGCGCATTTCCTAATTCAATACCATCGTAAAATACTCCGACATGATGACTGCCCATACTTCGTATATTGACGGTTTTTAGTCCTCCAATACCTCCGTAATCTTTTATCTGTACTCCGGAAAAGTAGCGCAAAGCATCAGCAACGGAGTAAACATTGAGCTTCTCAAGTTCTTTGCCGGACAGAATCTGTACAGGAGACATCTTTTTTTGCATCCGGTTGCTGTAGATAGTAACTTCTTTGAGTTTGAGAAGTGTATCAGACAGAGAAGTCTGATGCCGAACCCTGGACTGGGAAATGGCCGGTAATGTGGTAAATAGAGATAGAATCAAACATAATATCCACCGTAAATGGATATAATGCTTATTGTATGAATGGACTTGAATAGAAAGCATGTCTTTTATTTTATAGGTATAAAAAATCCGTTTGTTCAGATCTGAATTCAATCTACACAAACGGACATATAGCTATTATACCAAATAAAAGATAATTGCTTATTTTCTATTTGACTACTACCCGAAATCCCGCAGGTGTAAATCAGAGCATCAAGGCAGGTCTTCTGACTCATCCCATTTTGCAACGCCTTCCCAGATAAACTATCCAGTGACTTTTGTGTTGCAATTTTGCTCTTTGATTACAAGGAGCGGAGATTTACAGCAGCAGGTACTGTTGCCGGTTTACACGGCATTCCCTTTTCATTCCTTTACAACGCAAAAGTTGTTCAAGGAAACCTTAACGGCACAAAGTTAGAAAGTTTTTATTAATTAGTTTGTTTTATTCTAAAAAAATATCCCATTGACCAATAACAAATATTCCGGCATCTGATCCTATTCTCTCCATTTGTTAGTAATCAATTGGATGGAAAAGGATATATTAATATGTTATCCCAACGACAGAATCAATATTTGTGCCGTCAATACTCGCAGAAACATGGTGAGCGGATACACCGTAGCGTAGCCGACGGCAGGCGCATCACAGGAGGTCAGGTCATTGGAGTAAGCCAATGCCGGCGGATTGGTGGTAGAACCAGCCAGAACTCCGATAAGCGTGAAATAATTCAGCTTGCAATAATACCGTCCTATCAATCCCGTAATCAGAAGTGGCAGGATGGTTATGATTACTCCGTAGCCTACCCATATATATCCTCCGCCATGAATGACTGTGTCTACAAAGCCTTCGCCTGCTCCTAAACCTACGCAAGCGAGGAAGATGGAAATACCGATTTCACGAAGCATCAGGTTGGCACTCATGGTGGTATAAGTAATCAGCTTGTATTTCGGACCGAAACGGCTAATCAGGATAGAAACGATGAGCGGACCGCCTGCCAATCCTAGTTTCACAGGTTGCGGAATTCCGGGAAATGCGAAAGGAAGACTTCCCAGAATACATCCTAAAGCGATACCTATAAAGATAGGAATCAGGTTCGGATGATTTAAGCGTTTCATGGAGTTGCCAAGTACTTTCTCTGCATGGGCAACAGCCAGTTCGGAACCTACAATGGTGACACGGTCTCCCATTTGTAACTGTAATTGTGGAGAGGCTACCAAGTCTACTCCCGAACGATTGACGCGGGTGATGTTTGCTCCGAAGTTATTTCTGATTTTGAGTTGTGAAAGCGTTTTCCCGTTCAATTCCGGTTTAGTAATCAGGATACGGCGTGAAATGAGCTCTTTGTTCAGTTGTTCCCATTCCATTTTGATTTCCTTTCCGAAGAATATAGTGATTGCTTCCACGTCAATCGGGGTAGAGATCACTAATATGATATCCCCTACATGTAGAATTGTTTCGGAATTGACCAATTCGGTTTCTCCACCCTCGCGGTGTTTGATGCGGGAAATGACAAACTTACGGTTCAGTAACGGGCGGAGTTCTTTAATCCTGATGCCATCTACCGATTCGTTTCTCACTTCAATGGAGATAGGGCGTACGGTAAGTTCCTGGAGATGTCCCAGACCGACTTCTGCTTCTTTTTCTTCTTGAGCAGTATTGATGCGAAGGAGATATTTCAAAGCAAGCAGGGAAAGGATGATACCTACTACACCCAGCGGATAGCTGACAGCATATCCTAAAGCAATTTCGGGAGCATCTATGCCATTCAAATCACTGTTGGCCTGTTGTGCGGCTCCCAGTCCCGGAGTATTGGTGACGGCTCCGGACAAAATACCTACCATTGTGGTAATCGGAGTTCCGGTGGTGAAGTGCAGGATAATAGTAATGGTTACTCCTAATACTACTACGAGCATAGCTAGCATATTCAGGGTAAAGCCCCCCTTTTTGAATGCTGAAAAAAAGCCGGGTCCTACCTGCAAACCAATTGAGTAAACAAACAGAATCAATCCGAATTCTTTTAGAAAGTGGAGCAGGTGTTCGTCCAGATTCATGTTGAAATGGCCGAATACGATTCCGACAAAGAGTATCCAGGTAACTCCCAGAGATACTCCCCGCACTTTGATTTTTGCAAGGATGATTCCAAACGCTATGGTTAGTGACAGAATCAGTACGGAGTGTGCCACTCCGCCGCCCCAAAGATTGGGGTAACCTTCAAATAAATTTCTTAGAACTTCCATTGTGATTATTATATGATGATATTTAGTTTAGCTAAAAGTAACCCCGGAGAAATCACTTCTGCGGGGATACGCACACATTGAGCATGACGGTCTAATGCCGTCCTTTTGATATTTTAGCTAGAGAGAATTTATCCTCCTTCAATCATTTCCGATGTCATGACTACTCGATTCTTTTTTTACAGTCTGCCGTTTTCCTATCCCACGAGTAAAAACAACTATAAAGGTATGAATGGCAGGTCTTCTGACTGACTCCCTTCCTGATGCCTTCCCGACCTTGACTATCGATACCTGGTCAGTGGTAAAAGTAAATATCAAGAAGTTGAATGGAGTTTCACAGCAGCGGGACTGTCCGGGATTTACACCCGATTCCCTTTTAATTCAGATAGTTGATATGGCTATCTGAAACCAATTCGGGGCAAAGATAGCGAATTTATATAGGAACCCAAATGAATGCTACCTATTTATTTTATACACAGTCTGATTCTTGTCGGATATCTGTTTGTTTATTTGATGCGTACTCTCATCTCCTGCACATCAAACGTGACGGATTCATTTCGGAAAAGTCTTTCTATATGTCCGCTGGCCACCATTTCCGGAGTAGGCAGCGTGTACATCTGCGGATTATCTATGAGCATGATGGAGTCGCAAAGCGATAAGGCGATGTCGAGGTCATGAGTGGAGAATAAGACACATTTTTTTTCTTCCTGTGCCAGTTTCTTTAAAAGCAAACAGAGCTCGTAGCGGTTAGGTAAGTCCAGGAAGGCGGTCGGTTCATCAAGCAGGATGACGGGAGTATCCTGTGCAAGAGCACGGGCAATCATAATTCGCTGACATTCGCCATCGGACATTTTATCCATTGTCTTTTCTGCATAACCGGACATACCGACTAGCTGCATAGCGTCATCCACCCGCTTTTGGTCTTCCGGTTGCAGTTGGCCGATCCAGTTGGTATAGGGAGCACGCCCTAAAGCTACTACATCTTTACAGCGGAGATTAGCGATACGTACTTTATCGGTGGTGACAAAGCTTATATTCCGGGCTAATTTTTCCGGTTTCAATGATGCTATGTTTTTTCCTTGCAGAGTAATCTCTCCTGATTGAGGCTTTTCCAGCCCCATCATAGCACGGAGCAGGGTGCTCTTTCCCGTTCCGTTACGTCCTAACAGGGCAACGAGTTGTCCGCCTGTGATTCGGGCATTTACCGTTTCCAACAGCGTGCGCTGTCCATATCCTAATGTCAGTTCTTTAAGTTCTATCATTTGAATCTACGCAAGTTTTTAGCAATTACCCATAAAATAACCGGAACACCTAGCAAGGCGGTGATGCAGTTAACCGGAAGTAGGAACTTCTTGGCGATGATGTCGCAGAGAAGCATGCTGATAAGCCCTGTCAGCATGGTGCCGGGGACCAGTATCCGGTGGTCGGCATTGTTGAATAGCAGTCGTGTGACATGCGGTACTGCCAGGCCGATAAATCCTACCGGACCACAGAAAGCGGTGACCGTTCCTGTCAGCAGTGCGGTAGAAACGAAGATGAACGTGCGTGAACGTTTAATGTTCATTCCCATCGTTCGTGCATAATTCTCACCGAGCAGTAACAGGTTCAGCGATTTGATACAGGCTACGGAAATTAGTAAACCGATACATAACATCGGTATCATAATTCCCAGTTGGGTGACTGTGATGTGGCTAAGAGATCCCATTGACCAGAGTGTGAACATTTTCAGTTGTTCGGCAGAACTTAGGTATTGGAGTATCTGAATGATAGCGCCTGCTACGTAGCCTATCATAACTCCCATAATCAGCACACCGAGAATGTTTTTTACTTTCCGGCTGATAATGGCTACTCCCAATAAGATTATGGCAGTTCCTATCCAGCCCGAACCTACGATACCCAGCGACTGAAGAATTGGAAACTCCGCCCATCCAAGTAATGGAGCACCTAGTATGAACAGAGCTACGCCCAGTCCTGCACCGGAACTTACTCCCAGCAGGTAAGGATCTGCCAACGGATTCTGGAATACTGTTTGCATCTGTAAACCGCTAACGGAGAGTGCTATTCCTATCAAAGCCGCTACCACTACCCGTATGAAACGGATAGAAAGGAGAATATTCCGTGTCATTTCGTCACATTCGCCTCCGGTGAGTACAGCCCATACCTTGGTGATAGGAATATATGTATCTCCCGTTGCCATGTCTATCAGTAATAACAGTATGGTAACTATACCCAGTGTAATGAATAAAAAGGGAGTACGTTTATCAGGCTGTTTCATTCCAGGTGTCTGTAATAGTAAAGTGAATCGGATACGAGTTCGGGGTGAAAGATATGAATCAGGTCACGCAATACGACGTCGGGACGTACCACTGCAGATTCCCAGTAGTCATTACCTCCTGTCGGTGTTGTTCGTAAATTGTTGTTGTAAACAGTTTTTTCGCGTACAGCTTTGGCGTCTACAAATTTAGGATTGACCGTCTTTAGTTCATCCAACGTAGAAGCCATGCCTACATTAATCCAGTAGTCGGCTTTTTGTATCAGTTTGTAAGCCGTTTCCAGTCCGATGGGAGTGGAACTGTTAGAAGTGTTTTCTTTGTAGATGTAATCCGCACCTGCATCAGTTACCAATTGTGCCATGTAACTTTGTGTGGAAGGCATCACCCAACTGTCGTTCCACGGGGTATTGAGCATAACGGTAGGACGTTGCTCTACCGATTCGGTGAGTGCTTTCAAAACTTGATAACGTTTAGGGATTTCACGGAATATTTCGATGCCTTTTTCCCTGCTGTCTGTTAATTCGGCAAGAGCTACCAGCCATTCGGCTTTACCAAGCGGTGATTCCTCCAAATATTCTCCTACATACATATAAGGTATATACAGTTCTTTCAGTTTGTCTGTTACGGCAGTTTGCGCATCTCCGATACCGTATAACAGGACAACATCCGGTTTCAGTCCCAATAATAACTCATAATTCATTTCGGGGCCCATGTCTTTGATAGAATTTTTATGTGCGAGAATATATGGATTGGATACATAGTCGATGCCCGATACTCCGACAATTTTGTCCACTTGACCTAGAGCGTCGAACATGGCGATGTAGGAAGAAGCCATACATACGATACGTTTCGCTCCGGCAGGGATGGTAGGTCCGTTGAATCCGGCAGGTGCCTGTTCACCGTTGCGGGAAATGAAATAAGACATTTTTACGTCCTTGGCTCCCTGCCATGGATTGGAAACCTGAATAAGTGTGCTGGCGGCCTTGTCCGCACCCAGAATCTTGAATCCGGTTGCGTATTCAGGTGTATAGACATCCTGTTTGAAAGCCTCGAGAGAAGTCTTCTTGTTGGATATACAACTAGCCAGGAAGAGAAGACATAGCCATGTGAGGATTGAAATAGGAGATTTCATCTTTATTCGTGTATCTTTTAAATGAATAAATAATTTTCGGTGTCTGAAGATTGACATTGCGGGGCAAAGATAAGTATCTTTGGAGATATTCTTTCTTTTTTTATTGCATTTTCTCCGAAATCATTCCTATTTATGTATCCTCCCCTTAGGCAGGCAGAATGGATTAAGTTTATCGGTCTGCTGATTACTTCAGAGAATTTCTGCACCTTAAAGATTCAGAAAAAGTTTGGAGATGCTTTTTACCCTCGCACTCTCACCCATTGACTCAAACCGCTTATTCATCATAGTTACAGGTGTGAGGGTAAGAGTGAGAGTAGGGTGAGGGTAAACAGTTACTCTCACCCTGTCTCGTCTTGATTTGGTTGATAGGTTAAACCTGAAGTTTATAAGGATATAGTAAATCCATCGAAAGTATGTAGTTATTTGCAGAATCTATGCAGATAATGGCTTGTTCATATAGGTAAACACTTAGTTTCAAGTAGCGAAACATTTTGTTTCTCGGTGTGAAACACTTCGTTTCATTACTTGAAACATTTCGTTTCTCGGTGCGAAACACTTTGTCCCAAGTAATGAAATAAAGTGGAACTGCCGTCAACCGAAAATTCTCCAGTAAGTAATTATTAAACAGGGTGTGAGGGTAAAGACATCGCAAACTTATTAGAGATATCTACACCTGTTTGTTTACGGGCACTCTTGATATAGAAAAACTCCTCCGTAGGCAGGTACTGCCTGAAATGCTTCTTCCTGGTGAATCAACTTTGCATAAATCTGTGCGCAAATCAATACGCCGCCATGAGCAAATACTACTATATTTTCAGCCTCCTTTTGTTTGATTTCGTCTAAAAATGCGGCTACTCGTCTATATTGGTCGGCAAACGATTCTCCATTGGTTGCTTTTACATTCATGTAGTCGTCATACCAGCATTGGAGATTCGGGTCTTTGATTTTATTAAAATACTGCATTTCCCAATCTCCGAAATTAAGTTCCAGTATTCTTGGGTCACGGATGGTATCTCCGAATCCGCAATACTGTGCCAGACGGGTGCATCTGGATAGAGGACTGGTGTAAGCCATATCAAAGTGAATGGATTCGATTTTAGCTTTGGTTACGGCTGCTTCTATCTCAAATGTAGGACGTAAAGGAACGTCTGACTGACCGTAACAAAGACCTTTAGGAACGTCGACAGAGGTATGTCTGATTAGATAAATATTCATAGGTTTACTTATTTTATATAGATAGACATCACTGCTCCCAGCCAGAAACTCATTTCGCTTAAGAGAAATAATGCACCGCAACAATCTCCGGTATATCCGTTCAGACGTCGTTTCATCATCCGGCAGATAAAGAAGAATACCAGAATGGGAAATATACATACGGGCCAGTAGCTTGGAGGAAGTAATAGGAGAGGTAGTATTCCACCCATCGCAGACATTACGATCTCTCCAAAACTCATTCTTGTATATACTGTTCCGGATTTGCTATCTTCTTCTTTCCGTGCATAGGGCAGGTAATTGATGATATTGGAAGAAATGAATTTACTCCAGGTATCTCCGCTTAGTAATAAGAAAGGAGTAACTGCTAAGGGAAGTGCGACCAGTAGATTGTAAGCAAATAAATAATAGATGATTAATCCCAAAACTCCATAGCTTCCGATATGGGAATCTTTCATGATGCGTAATGTGCTTTCTCTGTTCGTCCCACCTCCGAATCCATCGAAGAAATCGGCCAATCCATCCTCATGCAATGCTCCTGTGATAAGTAAACGTGAAGTCAGTGCCAGGATTACGGCTACTCCGTGAGGTAGAATAGTACTGGCTCCCCAGAAAATCAATGCCATCATTCCCCCGGTCAGCCAGCCACTGAAACTCCAATAATTGACAACGTGTTTGAAACACTCCTGCGGAACTTCTTTTATTTTCCAGAAAGGCAATCGTGTAAAGAATATGAGGGCGGCAAGTATCTGGTTCATTTTAGAAATATTTAGTGATGGAAGCATGAGCAAATGAATCCATTTCATTCAGCATTTTCACAGCGGAATCCACAATGGGATAGGCACAAACGGAACCGCTTCCTTCTCCAAGTCTTAATCCGA
Organism: Bacteroides sp. 2_2_4; assembly: GCF_000157055.1. Taxonomy (NCBI): domain Bacteria; kingdom Pseudomonadati; phylum Bacteroidota; class Bacteroidia; order Bacteroidales; family Bacteroidaceae; genus Bacteroides; species Bacteroides sp. 2_2_4. Next base: position 202,404 of record NZ_EQ973361.1, read on the forward strand.
GATTGAGTAGGGGACGTGCTCCGAGATAATCCAATAATAGCTTATGTCCGCTCTCGTCTCCCTGATGACCGAATATGGCGTAGCTCATCACTTCCGGATAAAGGCGTGAAGCGGCAAGAATACAATTGGTCATTATAAATCCATCAATTAAAATAACCATTCCCAGTTCTGCAGCTTTGAGCATTGCTCCTACGGCCATTACCATTTCGTAACCTCCGAAACGGCAGAGGATTTCTTCTGCGGAATGCTCTCCCGGATATTGTTCGAGAGATCTTTTCAGAACTTCGTATTTGTGGTTTATTCCCTGGTGATTGAGTCCGCTTCCTGCACCTACACATTGATCTAATGGGATTCCGGTGAAGCAAGTCATCCATAGAGAAGAGGACGAAGTATTTCCGATTCCCATTTCACCGAAGCTAATGATATTGCAGCCTTCCTGGTGAGAAGTGTCTACACATTGGGCACCATGCTCCAGGCAAAGTTCCATCTCTTCAGGTGTCATGGCTGCTTCATGAAGGAAATTGCGTGTTCCTCTTCCGACTTTCATGTTAATGATACCTTTTTCATAAGGTAAATCATAATCGACTCCTGCGTCTACAATTTTAAGAGTGAAACCGTGCTGTCGGCACAGGAAATTGATCCCTGCTCCCCCATGAAGAAAGTTGCTGATTTGTTGCCAGGTTACTTCTTTAGGAGATGGGCTGACTTTTTCTTCTACGATGCCATGATCCGCGGCAAAGATTATATTTTGAGGATGAGTTAATCGTGGAGAAAGGGATTGTTGGATCAGTCCGATTTGCAAAGCGATTTCTTCCAGTCTTCCAAGCGATCCTTTAGGCTTGGTCAGATTATTGATTTTGTCAATCAGAGCTTCTTTGATAGCTTCATCCGGCTTTTGAATATGAAACGTTTTCATGTTTATTTTATTTTTACGGGAATACCACTTGCCATGAGATATACATCGTCGGCATGCGATGCGATGTATTGATTGGTCCAACCTTGCAAGTCTGTGAATTTACGTTGCAGTTTGTTCTCGGAAACTCCCCCCCAACCAATCTCATTAGTTACAAATATGAAAGTGGCGTCCTGCTGGGTAAATTTGTCGAATTCTTTTTTGACGGCTTCCAATGAGGAGGCAACATTAGAATCAAACTCCATAAAGAAGTTAGTGCACCAAAGAGTTACACAATCTATCACTACGACTCTGCCCGCTACATTGTGACGGCTCAATTCTTTTTCTTCTTCTATATTTGTCCATTCAGGACCGCGGTTCTTTTGATGGCGTTCCACCCTTTTTCTGAATTCTTCGTCCCATATCCTGGCAGTGGCCAAGTAAACCGGTGACGTAGTAAGTTCATGCGCTTTTTTTTCCGCGAACGAACTTTTACCGGATCGTTGTCCTCCTGTGATTAATATAATCCTTTTCATTAAGTTGCTGATTGAATAATGGATGGACAAAGGTATAAAAAATAACTCTGGGATTAAACGTTTTACGTAAAAGTTATTAACTTTGTCCCGATTTGTTTTAGATCAACATAAATATCAGACTTAACTACTATTGGATATGAACGCTTGTAAGTTAGTGGGATTGCTTTTGCTGCTACTTTGGGGACATACTACTTTGTATGCTCAACAAGTGAGAACTGTGCGAGGAAGAGTGCAGACAGTGGAAGCCGGCAGTAATGAGAAGCGGGCATTACCATCTGCCAGCATTGTTATTTTGGCGAAAAGCGATTCTGCTTTTATCAAGGGAATAACAAGTGATAAGAATGGGCGTTTCGTTCTTAATTATCAACCGCAGAAGAAAAAGAAATACCTGTTAAAGGTCTCTTTTATGGGAATGCAATCTGTATACCGGGCACTGGAAGACTCTGTATTGGTGAATATCGGTACAGTGGTATTGAAAGATGATGATATTCAGATTAGTGAAGTGACGATAACGGGAAAATTGCAGGAAGTAGTGATGGAGGGAGATACTACGGTTATCAATGCTGCCGCTTTTAAAACTCGTGAAGGAGCTTATCTGGAGGATTTGGTGAAGCGTGTTCCCGGATTGGTATATAATAAGAAAGATAATTCGTTGACATACAACGGACAGCCCATCAGTGAAATCAATGTAAATGGCGAAGCCTTTTTCTCCGGAGATAAAAAGACGGCACTCGAAAATCTGCCGGCAGATTTGATTAGTAAGTTGAAAGTGTACGATAAAAAATCAAAAGAAGAAGAATTTACCGGAATTAGTTCAGGAGAAAAGAAATATGTACTTGACTTGCAGACTAAGGATGAATTGAATAAAACCTGGCTGACAAATGCCACTGTGGGATATGGAAACAATCAAAAGAAGGATTTGGAAGGGCAGGTGAATTATTTTAGTAAAGACGGGGAAAATCTTTCTTTCATAGGACGTTCCACCAACCGATATCAGAATAGCACTTACAAGGATAATATTAATAATTCGGTGGGAATGAATATGACTCATAAATTCGGAAAGAAGTTTTCTTTGACCGGAAGCATGAACTATAATCTCAATCGGAACGGAAATATTTCTTCCATGTATCAGGAGCAATATTTAACTGCTGGTAACCAATATTCTGCGTCCACTAATGAAGGTAACTCTAAAAGCCGGTCGTTCAATTCTAATATCATGGGTAGTTGGGAAGTGGATAAACGTACACGCATACATTTTAACGGTGGTTTCAGCTTTTCTCCTAACCGGAATGAAAGTAATAGCCAGAATGCTTCTTTTGACGCTCCTCCTAACGTCAATCATGAAAGCTTGTTCGATGATTTTGAATCGATTTCCCAAGATATCAAAGTAAATCGTAGTGAAAACCGGTCGCGTTCGGAAGGACAATCGAACCGTTATAATTGGATGATGGGGATTATGAGGCGGCTGAATGAAAAAGGTACAACTTTAGGATTGAACATTCAAAGTTCGGATTCTTGGGGGGATAATGAAAGTTTTTCGCTTTCAAAAACTACTTATTTCCGTCTTAAAGATAAGCAGGGCAACGATTCTTTACTTTATCGTAACCAGTATTTGAAGTCACCCCAGAAAAATAATTCGTGGCGGGTAGGGATTAACTTCACCCAACCTATCGGTAAGAAAATGCATATTCGTGCAGCGTATAACTGGAACACTCATTATGAACGCGATAATCGCGACACTTATGAATTGTCTTCTTTGGCGAAGTCGGATGTTTTTGGTGAGTTGCCTCCTGACTATGAAACGGGGTATGTAGATAGTTTGAGTAATCGAAGTCATAGTCGTACTAATGGACATGATCTGAATGTAGGCTTCAATTACTCTGATGATACATGGATGGTGAATGCATCATTAGGGATTACTCCGCAAAGGCGAACCATTGAACGGAAAATGGGGAAACTGTATGCGGATACCACTGTGCATACTATCGACTTTCAGCCTATGATATGGCTGGCCTGGAAAAAGAAAGAGGCACGAATTACTTTCAATTATGACGGTAGAACCCGGCAACCTTCTTTATCGGACTTAATGCCACTTACAGATAATAGTAATCCATTATATATTACTCGAGGGAATCCGGATTTGAAGCAAATGTTTGCTCATAGTATGCGTATAAGCTTTCAACATTCTAAAAAAGGCATATCTGCGAATCTTGGAGGACAGTTGGAACAGAATAGCGTTACACAAGTAATGATATATGATGCACAGACTGGCGGACGTGAGACATATCCTGTCAATATAAACGGTAACTGGAATGTGTATGGAAGTGCTAACTGGTGGAAACGTTTAGGACATTTCTCTTTACGGTTGGATATGAACGGTAATCATAGTAATAGTGTCAGCATGATTAATGAAGATAGAAGTCTTGAGCCGGTGAAAAGTACAACGCGTGACACTGGCTTGAATTGTGAAGCGAATGTTTCTTATCAGCCTGCCTGGGGAGGTATTGACTTCTCTACTTCCTGGAATTATCAGTATTCGCTCAACTCTGTGAATGATAACAATACATATACCCGTTATTATAATTTCCGTTTGGAAGGATATGTTGATCTTCCTTTGGGCATACAATTACGGACGGATGGGGCTTATACTTTCCGTAATGGTACGAATATCCGTAAAGGAGAAGATGATGAGATGTTATGGAATGCGAGTGCTACCTGGAGATTCTTGAAAAAGAAAGAAGCAGAACTGTCTGCTTATTGGGTAGACATTTTAGGAAAGAGGAAAAGTTATAACCGTATGGCAACTTCCGACGGCTTTTATGAGTATCGTACGCAGGAAATAAAAGGGTATTTCATCGTTACTTTCAAATATAACTTTCGTTTGATGATGTGATTTTTAGAAAAAAGTCGTATGTTTGCTACAGAACCATAAAACAAAATGTACTATGAGCGGTAATTATGTTATCAACATCGGTCGGCAACTAGGTAGCGGCGGAAAAGAAATAGGAGAGAAGTTGGCAGCCCGTTTGGGGATTGACTTCTACGATAAAGAATTGATTAATCTGGCTTCTGAAGAAAGCGGGTTGTGCAAAGAATTTTTTGAAAAAGCGGATGAGAAAGCTTCGCAAGGTATTATTGGCGGATTGTTCGGCATGCGTTTCCCTTTTATCAGTGAAGGAGCTATGCCATGTAATAACTGTTTGAGTAATGATGCCCTGTTTAAAGTGCAAAGTGATGTGATTCGTCATCTGGCGGCAGAAAAATCTTGCGTCTTTGTCGGACGCTGTGCGGACTATATTCTGCGTGAACATCCCCGTTGTGCGAATGTTTTTATTTCGGCCTCTAAGGAAGATCGTATTGCGCGATTATGCGCCATGCATCATATTGATGCGGAAGCTGCAGAAGAAATGATAGAAAAAGCGGATAAGAGACGTTCGGAGTATTATAATTATTATAGTTATAAAACGTGGGGAGCAGCTGCTACTTATCACTTGTGTGTCGATTCTTCTTCTTTGGGAGTTGAAGAGACAGTTCGGTTTATAGAAGAATTTGTAGTGAAGAAACTACAGCTTATATAATAGGCGTAGAAGAAGTCTATAAGAAAAAGAAATAAAGCCGGTATATTCCATTGAAGGATATGACCGGCTTTATTATTTATAAATAAAACATGATTTACATCATCGTTAATAATATCATCTGCCCCGTCAGAATACGGAGGAACATGGATAATGGGTAAACTGTAGAATACCCTACTGCCGGAGCATCTCCGGATGTTGTTTGATTGGCATAAGCCAATGCGGGCGGGTCGGTATTACTACCGGCTATCAATCCCATCAGGGTGAAGTAGTTTACCTTATAATATAATCTTGCGATAGCACCGATTATAAGCAACGGGATAACGGTGATAAGGAAACCACAACCTACGTATAGTAATCCGTCACCTTCAACTACCGTTTGCACAAAGTTGGCTCCGGCATCTATACCGACACTAGCAAGGAAGAGCACGATACCGATTTCGCGAAGCATCAGGTTAGCGCTCATGGTTGTATAAGTCACTAAATGGAGCTTATGACCGAAACGTCCGATAAGAATAGCTACTACCAGCGGTCCGCCTGCCAAACCTAATTTCAGAGGAGTCGGCATACCGGGGAATGCTATAGGAAGGCTACCCAGGAGAATTCCTAAGAAGATACCAACGAAAATAGTCACAATGTTCGGTGTGTCCAGACGTTTTAACTGATTACCCAAAACACCTGCCACACGTTCAACTGCATCTTGCTGACCTACCACCATTACACGGTCACCTACCTGAAGTACCAGATTTGGATCGGCAAACAAGTCCATACCGGAACGGTTGATGCGGGTAACGTTCACTCCGTACATACTACGAAAATGCATAGATCCTAAAGTCTTTCCGTTGATTTCCGGTTTAGTCACCAGAATACGGCGGGAAACCATGGGAAGGTCTTGTTTCTCCCAGTCGAGTTCCACTTCTTTACCGATAAATACGGTAATTGCAGGAGCATCTTCTTCTGAACAGACAATGAATAATTGATCCCCCATATTGAATATGGTTTCATGGTTGGGGATACTTACATGACCTTCATGACGAATACGGGAACAAACGAACTGGCGGCCTAAAAATTCCTTGATTTCAATCAAAGTTTTTCCGCTGATTGATTCATTGCGTACTTCCAGACTCATCATGTGAGGTTTGTGATGTGCATCTCCACTTTGGATTTTCAGACTTTCTTCCTCTTTAGCCATATTGACACGGAAGATGTAACGGATAGCAATGATTGAACCGATAATACCTACCACGCCCAGCGGATAAGCACACGCATATCCCAGTGCGATTTGTGGACCAGTGTAATTAAGCTGGTTCAATGCTTCATTGGCGGCACCAAGTCCCGGAGTGTTTGTGACAGCTCCATAGAGGATACCTACCATCATCGGCAGTTCTACTCGGCCGTTCCAGAGGTAGTAAAGCCCCAGTGCAACGGCAATATTTAACACTACGATGCCTACAGCCAACAGGTTCAATGTCATTCCTCCTTTTTTGAAAGAAGAGAAGAAAGATGGCCCCACCTGAAGACCGATACAGAATACGAACAAGATCAATCCGAATTCACGGATGAAATGTAGGATGTGTGTATCGGCTGTGAAGCCGAAATGTCCCATTAGGATGCCGGCAAACAAAACAAATGTGACGCCCAAAGATACTCCGAATATCTTTATCTTGCCCAAATACACTCCGGCTGCCACTACAAATGCGTAGAGAAGCACGATGTGAGCTACGGAGCTGGGGTCCCACAATAAACTTTGTAACCAATCCATAATATAGCAGTTTTTATAATGTTTTTCTAAAAACGAGTGCAAAATTACTCATAACATTGGAGCTAATCAAATAAAAGAAGAACTAAAAATGAAGAATTTCTATGCAGATTGTATGCACTTGACGAATCGGGGCGTCCTGTGCGAATTTTCCCTAAAAAAGAGATTCGTTTTAACTTATTGGTTATATTTGCAGGTCGAACGACTGACATTTAGAAAGAGATAGATAAAAATAAAGACAATATTAATCTTGTTTTAATTTTAAATAAACTATGGCAGACAAAAAAGAAAAACTCTTCTCAGACTTTTCTCCTGCCTCCACCGAACAATGGATGGAGAAGGTTACAGCCGATTTAAAAGGTGCTGATTTTGAGAAGAAGCTCGTTTGGAAAACAAACGAAGGGTTTAAAGTGAAACCTTTTTACCGGATGGAAGATCTGGAGGATTTAAAAACTACTGATGCACTTCCTGGAGAGTTCCCTTATTTAAGAGGAACTAAAAAAGACAACAATGCATGGTTGGTTCGTCAGGAAATTAGAGTAGAATGTCCGAAAGAAGCCAATGCGAAAGCACTGGATATCCTAAATAAGGGTGTTGACTCACTTTCTTTCCATGTGAAAGCAAAAGAACTTAATGCGGAATATATTGAAACACTGTTAAGTGATATTCAGGCAGAGTGTGTTGAACTGAATTTCTCAACCTGTCAGGGGCATGTGGTTGAGTTGGCTAATCTGCTGGTAGCTTATTTCCAGAAGAAAGATTATGATGTGAAGAAACTGAAAGGTTCTATCAACTATGATTTCTTCAACAAGATGCTGACTCGTGGCAAGGAGAAAGGTGATATGGTACAAACAGCCAAATCTTTGATTGAAGCCATTCAGCCGCTTCCTTTCTATCGTGTGCTGAATGTAAACGCTTTATCATTGAATAATGCAGGCGCTTATATTTCTCAGGAACTGGGTTATGCTCTGGCTTGGGGAAATGAATATATGGGTCAATTGACTGATGCCGGTATTCCTGCTGCCATAGTAGCTAAGAAAATCAAATTTAATTTTGGTATCAGTTCCAATTATTTCCTTGAAATAGCGAAATTCCGTGCGGCACGTTTGCTTTGGGCAAATATTGTAGCTTCTTACAATCCTGAATGTGTGCGTGATTGCGAGAATAAAGGTCCTAACGGAGAATGTCGTTGCGCAGCAAAAATGGCGGTTCATGCCGAAACTTCTACTTTCAATCTTACTTTGTTTGATGCACATGTAAATCTGCTTCGTACACAGACTGAAGCCATGAGTGCTGCATTAGGAGGCGTAGACTCTATGACGGTAACTCCGTTTGATAAGACTTATGAGACTCCGGACGAGTTCTCAGAACGCCTGGCTCGTAACCAACAACTGCTGCTGAAAGAAGAATCTCATTTTGATAAAGTGATCGACCCTGCTGCCGGTTCTTATTATATCGAGAATCTGACTGTGGCTATTGCAAAACAGGCTTGGGAACTCTTCCTTGCTGTAGAAGAAGCAGGTGGCTTCTATGCGGCATTGAAAGCAGGAACTGTTCAGGCTGCTGTGAATGAGAGCAACAAAGCTCGTCATAAAGCAGTTGCACAGCGTCGTGAAGTGCTGTTGGGTACCAACCAATTCCCGAACTTCAATGAAAAGGCTGGCAATAAGCAACCTGTTGAAGGTAAGTGTTGTTGCGGAGGTGACTCTCATACTTGCGAAAAAGAGGTGGATACTCTGGTGTTCGATCGTGCTGCCAGTCAGTTTGAAGCATTGCGTCTCGAAACAGAAGCATCAGGCAAACGTCCGAAAGCGTTCATGTTAACCATCGGAAATTTGGCAATGCGTCAGGCACGTGCTCAATATTCTTGTAACTTCCTGGCTTGTGCCGGTTATGAAGTAATTGATAATCTGGGATTTGAGACAGTAGAAGCAGGAGTAGAGGCAGCTATGGCTGCAAAAGCTGATATTGTTGTTATCTGTTCCAGCGATGATGAATATGCTGAATATGCAATTCCTGCTTTCAAAGCACTGAATGGTCGTGCTATGTTTATCGTTGCCGGTGCTCCGGCTTGTATGGACGACCTGAAAGCTGCAGGTATCGAAAACTTCATCCATGTTCGTGTCAATGTATTGGATACCTTGAAAGAGTTTAACGCTAAACTATTGAAGTAAGATGAGAAAAGATTTTAAAAACATCGATATATATGCCGCATTTCAGCCGACTAATGGTGCTGAATGGCAAAAGGCTAACGGTATCTCCGCTGACTGGAAAACACCGGAACACATTGAAGTGAAGCCTGTTTATACAAAAGAAGACCTCGAAGGAATGGAACACCTTGGCTATGCTGCCGGACTTCCTCCTTATCTGCGCGGTCCGTATTCAGTAATGTACACTCTTCGTCCCTGGACCATCCGCCAGTATGCCGGATTTTCTACCGCCGAAGAATCAAATGCATTTTATCGCCGTAATTTGGCTGCCGGTCAGAAAGGTTTGTCAGTGGCATTCGACTTAGCTACTCACCGCGGTTATGACCCCGATCACGAACGTGTAGTGGGTGACGTAGGTAAAGCCGGTGTATCTATCTGTTCATTGGAAAATATGAAAGTGCTGTTCGATGGTATCCCATTGAACAAGATGTCTGTGTCTATGACAATGAATGGAGCTGTACTTCCGATTATGGCATTCTATATCAATGCCGGTCTGGAACAAGGTGCTAAACTCGAAGAAATGGCCGGTACTATCCAGAATGATATTCTGAAAGAATTCATGGTGCGTAATACTTATATTTATCCGCCTGCATTCTCTATGAAGATTATTTCAGATATTTTCGAATACACTTCGCAGAAGATGCCTAAGTTCAACTCTATCTCTATCTCCGGTTATCACATGCAGGAAGCAGGCGCAACCGCGGATATCGAGTTAGCTTATACATTGGCCGATGGTTTGGAATATCTTCGTGCAGGAACGGCAGCAGGCATTGATATTGATGCATTTGCACCGCGTCTGTCTTTCTTCTGGGCGATTGGAACCAATCACTTTATGGAAATAGCCAAGATGCGTGCTGCACGTATGTTGTGGGCAAAGATTGTGAAACAATTCAATCCGAAGAACCCGAAATCACTGGCGTTGCGTACTCACTCGCAGACTTCAGGCTGGTCACTGACCGAACAGGATCCGTTCAATAACGTAGGACGTACCTGTATTGAGGCTATGGCTGCAGCTTTGGGGCATACTCAATCTTTGCATACCAATGCATTGGATGAGGCTATTGCTCTTCCAACAGATTTTTCCGCACGTATTGCCCGTAATACACAGATTTACATTCAGGAAGAAACTTACATCTGCAAGAACGTTGACCCATGGGGTGGTTCTTACTATGTAGAATCTCTGACGAACGAACTGGCACACAAGGCTTGGGAGCATATTCAGGAAATTGAAAAATTGGGTGGTATGGCGAAAGCTATCGAAACAGGTATTCCAAAGATGCGTATCGAAGAAGCTGCTGCACGTACACAGGCTCGTATCGACAGTGGTCAGCAGACAATTGTCGGTGTGAACAAGTATCGTTTGGAAAAAGAAGCTCCGATTGATATTCTTGAAATTGATAATACTGCAGTCCGTCTTGAACAGATCGAAAACCTGAAACGTTTGAAAGATGGACGTAACCAGGCTGAAGTGGACAAAGCATTGGCAGCAATTACCGAATGTGTGAAGACTGGCAAGGGTAATTTGTTGGAATTGGCTGTGGAAGCAGCTCGTGTTCGCGCAACATTGGGTGAGATTTCTTATGCTTGTGAACAGATAGTAGGACGTTATAAAGCAATAATTAGAACGATATCAGGCGTGTATTCATCAGAAAGTAAAAACGATAGCGACTTCAAACGTGCTTGTGAACTGGCCGAGAAGTTCGCGAAGAAAGAGGGACGTCAACCTCGTATCATGGTTGCAAAGATGGGACAGGACGGTCACGACCGTGGTGCTAAAGTCGTAGCAACCGGTTATGCTGACTGTGGCTTCGATGTGGATATGGGACCGTTGTTCCAGACTCCGGCGGAAGCTGCTCGCGAGGCTGTTGAAAACGACGTTCATGTAGTAGGTGTTTCTTCACTGGCTGCCGGACATAAGACATTGGTTCCGCAAATTATTGAAGAACTGAAGAAACTGGGTCGCGAAGACATTGTAGTGATTGCCGGTGGTGTTATTCCTGCACAAGATTACGATTTCTTGTATAAGGCAGGTGTAGCTGCTATCTTCGGTCCGGGTACTCCGGTAGCGAAAGCTGCTTGTCAGATTCTGGAAATCCTAATGGATGAAGAATAAGGAAAACTTTCTTATTGACAGATTGTATATGCAATAAGTGGGAAACCATGAATTAATAGAAAAAAGGGTCAGTAACTGACCCTTTTTTTGTATCCTATTATTGAAAACTTCCTTTTTGGCGTTTTATAAAAAAGTACCTCAAATTTGATTTATTGAAAAAATATTCATAATATTGTCATCACTTTGTTAACTGTTGACCCGTACCTTTGCGCATAAATTTCTAAACTATGGTAGATTTCATGGATGATAAACAATTATTGGGAGAGCTGAAAAGAGGCAATAATGCAGCTTTTGAGTTTCTGTTCAAGAGTTATTATCCTCGTTTGCGAGGGTATGCTATTCGTTTTATAGAAGATGAAGAAACGGTTCGTGATATTATTCAAGAGTGTTTCTTACGATTTTGGGAACGTCGCGAAATGTTATCTGCCTTCTCACTTACTTCTCTTCTTTTTTCTATGGTCCGCAATGGATGTCTAAATTATCTGAAGCATCGCTCGATTGTTGAAAAGTACCGGGTGGAGTACTTGGCAAAGGTGGATGGGGAAGAAAGACTCTACTATGCAGACTTTATGCAGGATGCAGAACATAAATTATTATACAAAGAATTGCAGGAGCAGATTGCCCTTGTGCTTAATCAGTTGCCGGACAGGTCGCGTGAGATTTTTTTGTTAAGCCGTTTCAGGGGATTGAAGAACAGAGAAATCGCAGAAAAACTACAAATATCTACCACAGCAGTCGAAAAGCATATAGCAAGGGCTTTGCAATATTTCTCCCGGCATTTCAGCGAACGCTATCCGGTGGATCTGTATATAGTGATATTGGCATGGCTGATGATGGAGCAGAAATAATCAATGCACTCTTCGATTATATAAAGAATAAGAAGCAGGAAAGTTTTTTTCTGCTTTTTTTGTTTCAGAGGTTGGGTAAAAGAAATATGGGTTGTTACATCTTATAGAAAGTGAATATAATGAAGCAAGAAGAAAATATCCGTGAATTGGCTATTCAGTATTTTGAAGGACGCATATCAAGAGCTGACGAAAAGAATCTGTTCGAATATATCGAACAGGTGGAAGGTGGCTATGGCAGGTTCCGTCAATGGGAGAGAGAATGGATGAATCACCGGAATACCGATTCGGAGACAGATGCCGAATGGGAAGCTTTGAAGCATAAGATGTATACGCAGGAAGCGATTGTCCCGTTATTGAAAAAGTCGAAACCTGGTATATGGAAGATAGCCCGTATCGCTGCCGTTATAGCATTGATTGTCGGTACTACGTTGGGTATTCAACAGGCTATTTACTTGTTTACGCCAAAGACTTTTTTTGTTTGCGAAGCTCCGTTGGGGGATAAGAGTAAGATACAGCTTTCGGATGGTACAGTTGTATGGCTGAATGCAGGTTCCGTATTAAAATATTCGAATCATTTTAATACAGCCGACCGGGTGGTGGAGCTGGAAGGAGAGGGGTATTTTGAGGTGACTAAACAGAATGGAAAGCAATTTACAGTAAAGACGCATGAATATGATGTGGTGGTAAAAGGTACGAAATTTAATGTATCTGCCTATTCAGACGATTCGTATATAACAACCACCTTGCTGGAAGGAGCAGTAGAGTTGAATTATAAAGAAGATCAGATACGGATGTCTCCGGGAGAATCTATTTCTTTGGATTTGGTAACAAGACAGTTGAAAGGAAAGAAAGTAAATGCACGTCAGGCAATGGCGTGGGCGGAAGACAGGATTGAATATGATGACATTACGTTAGGAGAGATGGTGAAGAAGCTTTCACGTCAGTACGATGTGCATATTCAGTTAGAGTCGGAGAAATTGGGCGATATGAAGTTCCGTGTTTCGTTGCGTAATAAAGAGACAATCGTAGATGTAATGGATGCACTGAAAGAAATCATACCTATCAAAGTAGAATATAAGGAAAAGGATATATATATAAGATAAGAACTCAATGTTTAATTGTAAAGAAATCAAGTATGAATATTACTCAAATAGGCAGATTTGGGATGCTGTTGATGATGGCATCTGTTGCAATCTCGTGTTCTGACCCTAATCCTTTGGACTCATACACTCGTGTTCCGTTCGAAAAAACGGAAACGGATGACGGAAATGGTGATGGTGACGGAGACGGTGCCGGCGGTTTGTTCGAGAAAGGAAACGGAACGGACAGCAAACCTTATATGATAATGAATGCTACGCAGATCAGAAATATGCGTAGTGTGTTGAAATCGGGAATGAAAGTTTATTTCCAGTTAGGTGCTGATATTGATATGGCAGGCATTGATGACTGGCAGTCGTTGAATGGTTCCGGTGATTTTCCTTATGAAATAGATTTTGACGGAGACAGCCATGTCATTAAGAACTTCAAATGTTCTGCCGGTGATTATCCAAGTTTCTTCGGAGTATTGTGCGGTGATTGTCGTAATGTGGGCTTTGTGAATGCTTCTGTATCATCTGCTCGGCAGGGGATTGGAATTATTACCGGTTATCTCGGACTTAAAGATAAAGGTAACGGAAATAAGACAGGAAGAATTGTGAACTGCTATACGACCGGCGAAGTAATCGGTTCTGGTGCGGCAGGTGGAATAGCCGGTGTATTGGCAAATAGCTATGATGGGCAAGAAAGTTATATAAAGAACTGTTATTCAAATGCAACGGTCAGCGATCAGGCGGCAAGTGGCGGAAAAGCAGGCGGTATTGCCGGACGGAAAGTAGGTGTCGGCGGATTTATTGAGAACTGCTATGCATACGGAGCAGTCAGTGCAACTAAAGGAGGCGTAGGCGGTATTTTGGGACAAATCGACAAAAGTTGTGACATTGCTATCAAGAACAGCGCAGCATGGAGTAACTTGACCGGAGTGGATGCTTCGTCAACCGTAGGACGCATTGTTGGGGTCTCTGCTTCATTAGGCAGTTATGAGAATTGTTACGCCTGCGAAAGTATTGTACTCAAAGTGAATGAAAAAACGATTACCGCATCAGACGAATCATCAGCCACGGGAACAACTTTTCACGGAGTGGCGAAGTCAGCGGAAGAACTGGGGAATATCATCGTAGCCTGGAATCCGAATCTTTGGAAAAAAGGAACGAACGGTTATCCGATATTCCAGTGGTCTGAATAAATAAAGCCAGTCGATACAAAAAAGCAGAAATAATCTGCTTTTTTGCTTTTATAGGGGTTGGGCAGATGAATGATGAGTTGTTTTATCTTATAGAAGCGATTCAGAGAAATACTACAATCGAATATATATATCCTTAAATATAAATCACTTTAAATTGTAACAACTTAATTGATAAAATTATGAATGACCGAAGAAACTCATTTTTTAGACTGTTTCTCCTGATTCTGTTGTGTTTGGGCGTCCAGTCACTACGGGCGCAGACAGTTACAAAGGTCTTTAAAAATGAGCCGCTGAAGGCGGTATTGAAAGAAGTTGAGCGGCAGACGAAGTACTCCATTATCTATAAAACGGACGAGGTTAATGAAAACAAGAAGATAACGGCTTCCTTTCAGCAGGCAACTGTTAATAATGTGCTTGCTACTGTTTTGGATAAGGATGTAGAGTATAAACTACAAAACCGGATGATTATCATCACAAAGAAAACAGAACGTAATACTACTGCCGTCCCATCGCAGCCTTTACATCGGGTTACGGGGAAAGTGGTCGATGTGAACGGTGACCCGGTAATCGGTGCCAGTGTACAGGTGATGGGACAGTCTATGGGAACGATCACGAATTTGGATGGTGAATTTACATTATCCTCGGTTCCGGCCAATGCCCTAGTCGTTGTGTCCTATATTGGATTTGAGAAGAAAGAAATTAAAGTCTCCGACTTGCAGAAATCTTCGAGAGTAATACTCCGGGAGGATACGGCTACGCTGGAAGAAGTGGTGGTGGTAGGCTACGGTACTCAAAAGAAAATAAACCTGACGGGAGCTGTTGCAGTAGTAGACAGTAAAGCGATGGAAGACAGACCCGTGCCGAGAGCCTCACAGATGTTGCAAGGGACTGTGCCCAATATGAATGTAACTTTTGGGTCTGGGTATCCGGGAGCTTCGGCAACTATCAATATCCGTGGTGTGAATTCTATCAGTGGCAATGCATCGCCATTAGTGCTGATTGACGGAATAGAAGGGGATATCGACCGCTTGAATCCGAATGACATCGCTTCTATTTCCGTATTAAAAGATGCATCTTCGGCCGCTATTTACGGGGCTCGTGCTTCTTATGGTGTTATCCTCGTGACTACCAAGGAAGGCTCCGCCCGCAAGACTACCGTTTCGTATGATGGAAGATATTCATGGAGCAATCAGACGACTTCTACTGATTTTGAAACCAGGGGATATTATTCGGCAGGCATCAACGACTTGTTTTATACCAATTATAACGGAAAGCCTTATACCAACTATACGGAAGAAGACTACCGCCAGCTTTGGTTGCGCCGGAATGATAAAACGGAGAATCCCGAACGTCCCTGGGTAGTTACCGACCAACGTGACGGAAGAGATACATACGTCTATTACGGTAACTTCGACTGGTATAATTATCTTTATCGTAAAAACAGACCGATGTGGGAGCACAATATCAGTGTCAGTGGGGGAAATGAAAAGTTGAACTATTATTTATCAGGAAATACAGTTGACCAAACGGGTATCTTCAGACAGAATCCTGATAAATACAAGGTGTATAATTTCAGAAGTAAAATCTCGGCAAAGATCACTCCACGACTGACAATCAGCAATAACACGAAGTACCATTATAATAGTTACTCTTATCCGGGATTATCGGGTATTAATAACAACTTCAATACTGCGGTGAATCATGCACTGGCGAGCTTTGTACCCATTAATCCGGATGGCAGTGCGGTGTATCTGACTTCGTTGAGCAATTCTGCTGTTTTGGATGGCATGGGAGCTATCCTTGCTTATGGAAAACATAAGAATGAAGACCAGCGATATGAGTTTTCCACGACTTTCGAAGCAAGTTTCAATGTAATGAAGAACCTGAATGTCCGTGCAAACTACAGCTACCTGCACTATAACTATCAGACCATGAACAGAACAGTAAATGTACCATATTCCAAATATCCGGGTGAGATATCCTATCTGACTACCGGAAGCGGTGTGAATCAGTTGAAGGAAACACAGACCAATCATTGGTATCAGGCTTTCAATGTTTATGGTGATTATATGCTGGATATTGCCGACCATCAGATAAAAATCATGGCAGGTTACAATTATGAAACCAAGCGTCTGAAAGATATCAAAGTCTCCCGCCAGGGTTTGCTCTCCGATGACTTGAATGACTTAAATCTGGCAGTCGGAGATGCGATGACTATGTCCGGCGGACAGAATGAATATGCGCTTTTGGGAGCATTTTATCGTCTTAATTACTCCTATAAAGGAGGTCGTTACCTATTTGAGACAAGCGGACGTTATGACGGAAGTTCACGTTTCAGAAGCGGACACCGTTTCGGTTTCTTCCCCTCGGCTTCCGTAGGATGGAGAATCAGTGAAGAACCGTTTTTCGGGAATTTAAAGAAGAATATTGATAATGTGAAATTGCGTCTCTCATACGGTTCGTTAGGAAATCAGCAGGTAGGATATTACGATTATATCCAAACCATTAATACCAACGGTACAATGAATTATATCTTTGGCGATCAGAAGAAAGGCTCTTATGCAAGTGTCTCCGACCCGAATTCCGCCGACCTGACCTGGGAAACCGTTTCGACTTGGAACGTAGGACTGGATCTCGGATTCCTGAACAACCGCCTGAACCTGACTGCCGATGCCTATGTTCGTGATACTAAAGGTATGCAAACTTCCGGCAAAAAGCTTCCCGGTGCTTATGGAGCCAACGAGCCCAAGCAAAATGCAGCCAACTTGCGTACCAAAGGCTGGGAATTGATGCTGACTTGGAATGATGCTTTCAAACTGGCAAACAAACCTTTCCGTTATAACCTGTCCGTAGGCTTGGCAGATAATACATCGGAAATAACCAAATTCGATAATCCTTCCAAGATATTGAGTGATTATTATGTAGGTCAGAAATTGGGAGATATCTGGGGATATGTAGTAGACGGACTTTTCAGGACAGACGAAGAAGCGGCAAACTATAATGTCGACCAAACAGCAGTCAACTTCGTTATCAATACAGCGCAGGTGAATCCGGGACTTCACGCCGGTGATATGAAATTTGTTGATTTGGACGGCGACCATACAATATCTTCCGGCTCGAACACGGCAGATGATCCGGGCGACCGCAAAATAATCGGAAACTCATTGCCGCGCTATACATACAGTATTCAAGGTGGTTTCGACTGGTATGGATTCGACTTCTCCATCTATCTTCAGGGAGTAGGACATCAAGACTGGTATCCGGGTACTAATTCTGTATTCTTTTGGGGACCATACGCTCGTCCGTATTCATCGTTCATTCCACGCGATTTCTTGAGCCAGGTATGGAGCCCGGAAAATCCCGATGCTTATTTCCCACGTCCGATAGGGTATCTTGCCCTCGGCAATAACCGTTCTTTGGGAGTGGTGAACGACCGTTATTTGCAGAATCTGGCTTATTGCAGAGTGAAGAATATCACAGTAGGCTATACGATTCCCGCCGTATGGACGAAGAAGGTAAAGATAGAACGCCTGCATATCTATTTCAGTGGTGAGAATCTGTTTACCTTCTCTCCACTAAAGAGCGACTACATTGATCCGGAACAAGCGTCGGCAGAAAATTCCATCCAATCGGCAAATGGTAACGCAAAGTTGTATCCCTGGTCAAAGACCTATTCTTTTGGAGTGAACGTAACTTTTTAAACTAACTAATATTTGAATTATGAAACTTGTTTATATAGTATCTTGGTTGTTCGCGTTGGCGGTATCTTTCGTATCTTGCGACGATTGGTTGGATAAGACACCCAAAGACCGCCTGTATCCGGATGTATATTTCAAGACTGAAGATGAGTTGCGATTATTTACGAATCAGTTTTATAACAATCTGGTTCCGTCCGCTGTCGATATTTATTCCGAGTCGTCCGATTTGATTGTCAAGTCCGACTTGATGCTCGAAATGTCCGGACAGCGCATCATACCCGATGAAGGAAACGGTTGGAATTTTACGGCACTTCGCGATATTAATTTCTATCTGCAGTATTCCCATAACTGCACGGAAGTGAATGCCCGTAACCGTTACGATGGTGTTGCCCGTTTTTTCAGAGCTTATTTCTACTTTGAGAAGGTGAAGAGATATGGCGATATTCCCTGGTATGACAAAGCACTCGACTCGGATGATCCCGAATTGTATAAAGCCCGGGACTCACGTGAATTTGTCATGCAGAAAATGCTGGAGGACCTGGATTTTGCGATAGCCAATCTTCCGAAAACGAAGAATGCGTATGTACTGACCCGGTGGACGGCATTGGCTCTGAAATCCCGTGTCTGCCTGTTTGAGGGTACTTTCCGTAAATATCATGGACTGGAGGATTATGAAAAATACCTGAATGCTTGTGTCTCGGCTTCTGAAACCTTTATGAACGAAAGCGGATATACACTCTATAAATCGGGCAGCACACCTTACAGGGATTTATTCGCTTCCATAAATCTACAAGCGGATGAAGTGATTTTCGGGCGTGACTATGAAGCTTCTCTTTCTGTGCTTCATAATGTGCAGAATTATGAGAACTCCACCACAATGGGACGTCCGGGAATGAACAAGAAGATTGTGAATTCTTATCTGATGGCGGACGGAAGCCGTTTCACGGATAAAGCCGGTTATGAAACGATGACATTCGATCAGGAATGTCAGAATCGGGATCCACGACTGGCACAAACCATTCGTACCCCTGGATATACGAGAATCGGAAGTACAAAGAAAGAAGCCCCGAACCTGGCTTATACTATGACCGGATATCACCTGATAAAATATTCGATGACGGCTAACTACGATGAATATAATAAATCGTGCAACGATATTCCCCTGTTCCGCACGGCAGAGGTGTATCTGAATTTTGCAGAAGCAAAAGCCGAACTAGGCACTTTGAAGCAAGCCGACATCAATAAATCTATTAAATTACTTAGAGACAGGGTAGGAATGACTAACCTGGATATGGAACTGGCAAATTCAAAACCCGACCCGTATTTGATGAGTGCCGCCACAGGTTATCCGAATGTGAAAGGAGCCAATCAGGGAGTAATCCTTGAAATCCGTCGCGAACGAACCATCGAACTGGCAATGGAGGGTTTCCGTTATTACGACATCATGCGTTGGAAAGAAGGTAAACTATTTGAGAACGATCTGCTGGGAATCTATGTTCCCGGGCCCGGAACTTACGATTTAGATAAAGACGGTACGGATGATGTCTGTTTCTACGTAGGAACAAAACCTGCCGGAAATGTACCTTTATATTTAGAGATCGGCGAGCAGATTCGCTTGTCGAATGGCGAAAGTGGTTATATCATCTGTCATAGTCTGATTACCAAGAAATGGAATGAAGACAGAGATTATTTGTACCCTGTTCCTATCAGCGAACGTACTTTGTCCAATGGTGTGATAACACAGAATCCCGGTTGGAATGACGGATTGAACTTTAATTAATTAGATTCAGAAATATAAATTCTTATGAAAAATATGATTTCTTATATATGTCTTTTGGCAACCGTGTTTGCCAACTTGTCCTGTGCCGACGACATGGACAACTCTAAATTTGATAATATGATACCTTACGGTAAACAGGAAGTTTCCTATACTTATCCGAAAGGGGAGGGGAACCTTAGAGTGTTGACCTTTAATATAAGGCATTGTGCCGGTAACGATGACGTGATTAATTATGACAGGACAGCCGCTGTTATCAACGGAATGGAACCCGATGTCGTTTGCCTGCAGGAAGTGGACTACATGACTACCCGCAGTAATAAAGTCGACCAACTGAAAACCTTGGCGGATAAAACAGGCATGAATCACTATTTTAGTAAGTCAATCGCTTACCAGGGTGGTGAATACGGTAATGGCCTTTTGTTCAAAGGGACGCCGATCAGCACGAAGACTTATCCCCTTCCCGGTGCCGAACTCCGTTCTGCTGCCATAGCCGAATTTGAGAACTATGTAGTTATCTCCACCCACTTGGCTTTGGAAGAGAATAATAGAGTTGAATCTGCAAAACAGCTCACAGACCTTGCCAAAACATATAATAAAGTGGTTTATATGGCTGGTGACTTTAATGAGGACTTGATGAATGGCACATTCTTTACAGAACTGAAGAAAGAATGGGAGGTTGTCAGTTCTACAGAAAACACTTTTCCTACCGGACAGGCTACCAAACGGATTGATTTTGTCGTTACTTTGAAAACTCCACCTACCATTGTGGTAAAATCGAATGTAATATACAACCTGGATGGTGTCAACGTAGCAATAACTTCCGACCATTATCCACTTTATTGTGATTTTAAGAAGCCGACCGGACTTGGAGAATATCCGAAGGCAGAAGGTGACCTGCGCATAGGTAACTATTTCCTGACCTATTGTAAAGGTACAGATGGCGTGATTGATTACGACCGGACAGGACGTATTATCGCCAAAATGAATGCGGATATTGTCTGCTTGCAGGGACTGGATAAGGAGACGGAACGTTCGGAAGGTATCGACCAGTTGAACGTACTGGCACAGAAAGCAAATATGCATGATTACTTTGCTAAAGCCATTGATTATAAAGGCGGTGAATTCGGTGTTGGTATACTGACAAAAGAAGAACCTGTAAGTGTAGACAGATACCAAATGGCGGGAAAGAGCGAGATGCGTGCAGCCATGGTAGTGGAATATGAAAAGTTTGTAGTAGCCAGTACCAACTTCGATACGGATATGGCAAAGCGTATAGAGGCCCTTCAAACGTTAGAAACGAAACTGTCTGCCTATAATAAACCTGCATTCTTGTTAGGATACTTCAATGAGGGCGACTTGGAAAGCGAATTTTTCCAAATGGTGAAGAGTAACTGGAATCTTCTTAGTGCCGATAAGTCTACCGAAGTCAGTGGTAAGAAACGTCGCCTTGACTTTATCGTGTCTTTGAAGAGTCACAACGTAAATGTGACACAGGCTGATGTGATAGAAAGTCTGTCGGGAGTAGATGTGACCGTTGCTTCTACACATTATCCTCTTTTTTGTGATTTCTCCGGTTTAAAATAGAAACGTTATAGAGAGGCTGCACAGAGCTATGCACATATCGTGTGTAGAACTGTGCAGCTTCATTATATAGCTTATCAAACATCAAATGGAGTGGTATAAAAAAGGAGAAAGCGGTACATCTTGAAAACTATTCAGTTGAAGTTATCATTCTTTCTCCGATCTATGCCTTTATGGACTTTTTTCTCTCTTCATGCGGTCAATGAGAAATAATCGTGTAACTTTGTAAGCTGTTAGTGTAAAAACAAGAAGAGAAAAAATGATAGTTTGCATAGCCGAAAAGCCATCAGTAGCACGCGATATAGCCGAAGTACTCGGCGCTCATACCAGAAAAGAAGGATATATAGAAGGAAACGGATACCAGGTGACCTGGACATTCGGGCATCTTTGTACCCTGAAAGAGCCGCATGAATACACGCCTAACTGGAAATCATGGAATTTAGGTAGCCTGCCAATGATTCCTCCACGTTTCGGCATCAAGTTGATAGAGAATCCTACCTACGAAAAACAATTCCACATTATCGAGGGACTGATGCAGAACGCAGATGAAATCATCAACTGCGGTGATGCCGGGCAAGAGGGAGAATTGATTCAGCGTTGGGTGATGCAGAAAGCAGGTGCACGCTGTCCGGTGAAACGTCTGTGGATTTCTTCATTGACAGAAGAAGCTATCCGGGAAGGGTTTGCGAAGCTGAAAGATCAGACAGATTTTCAGTCACTCTATGAAGCCGGACTTTCTCGTGCGATGGGTGACTGGCTATTAGGAATGAACGCCACCCGTCTTTACACCATTAAATACGGTCAAAATAAACAGGTACTCTCTATCGGTCGTGTACAGACACCGACTCTGGCACTGATTGTCAACCGTCAGTTGGAAATAGCCAATTTCGAACCCAAGCAATACTGGGAACTGAAAACCAACTATCGGGATACCACTTTTTCCGCACTTATCCGCAAAAGTGATGAAGAAATTGCTGCGGAAGAAGAAAAGAACGGTGGAAAAAAGAAAATAGATAATCCGGGTATCGACCCTATCTCTAACCGGGAAGAAGGCGAGGCATTGGTAGAACGCATAAAGGATCTTCCGTTTGTAGTCACTAGTGTTGGCAAGAAAGATGGGAGAGAGTTCGCCCCACGTTTGTTCGACTTGACTTCTCTTCAGGTAGAATGTAATAAGAAATTCGCTTATTCGGCTGATGAAACGCTGAAACTGATTCAGTCTCTTTATGAGAAGAAGGTAGCTACCTATCCGCGTGTTGATACTACTTTCTTGAGTGACGATATTTACCCGAAATGTCCTGCTATCCTGAAAGGACTCCGTGATTACGAAGTCTTGACAGCTCCGTTAGCCGGCACTACACTTCCTAAATCGAAAAAGGTATTTGACAACTCGAAAGTGACGGATCACCACGCCATTATCCCCACCGGAGTCTATGCTCAAAACCTGACGGATATGGAACGTCGTGTCTATGACTTGATAGCCCGTCGTTTTATAGCCGTATTCTATCCGGACTGTAAGATTTCTACTACTACCGTCATGGGAGAAGTGGATAAGATAGAATTCCGGGTGACCGGAAAACAAATCCTGGAACCGGGATGGCGTGTCGTGTTTGCCAAGGAAGTAAAAGACTCTACCGAAGAAAAAGAAGAAGAGGATGAAAATGTACTTCCTGCTTTTGTGAAGGGCGAAAGTGGTCCTCATATTCCGGACTTGAATGAAAAATGGACGCAGCCGCCTAGACCTTATACCGAAGCGACCTTGCTTCGTGCAATGGAAACAGCTGGAAAACTGGTGGATAATGATGAACTTCGTGATGCCTTGAAGGAGAATGGTATCGGCCGGCCGTCTACCCGTGCTGCCATCATTGAAACACTGTTCAAACGAAATTATATCCGTAAGGAGAGAAAGAACCTGATTGCCACCCCGACAGGAGTGGAGTTGGTGCAGCTCATTCACGAAGAATTATTGAAATCGGCGGAACTGACAGGTATTTGGGAAAAGAAGCTTCGCGAAATTGAAAAGAAGACATACGATGCCCGCCAGTTTCTCGAAGAACTGAAACAGATGGTTTCGGAAATAGTGATGAGTGTACTTTCTGATAATACAAACCGACGCATTACTATTCAGGATGCAGTAGCTGCAAAGGCTGAAGAGAAAGAAAAGAAAGAAACTAAAAAGCGAGAACGTAAACCGAGTGCACCGAAAGAAAAGAAACCGAAAACAGAAAAAGCGGTAAGTGAAGTGAGTTCTAATTCGGCACCTTCTCCGGCTCCGGTTACTACTCCTGCTTCAATTCCTTCTGCTACAGGTGATGTAGATACGTTTGTAGGTCAGCCATGTCCGCTTTGTGGTAAGGGAATTATTATTAAAGGAAAAACCGCTTACGGATGTTCGGAATGGAGAAATGGATGTACTTTCCGGAAAAATTTCTAATAGAAAAGGGATAAAAGTAAAAAGTCCGTCATATCACGAAGAGAGTGAGAGATGGAGGTGCTGCAATTAGCAGGTTAGATTTAATCTGCATGATATGAATGCGGCCTCTTTATTATGCTGTATTGAAATAAATTAAGTATGTTTGCATTCCAGGCAAATTTCCTATCTTACTATTGCTTTTTACTGATTTATTTTGTATCTTTAGTGGTTTTCATCCTTTCAGAGATAGATGGTCACCTTATAGAATGATTAATATCACCTTATAAAGTGACGTTTGTCATTCTATAAGGTGACTATTATCCCGTTGTAAGGTGACAACTACTTGAGTGCATAAAAGATTCTAGTTTTCTGCATAGAAAATCTTAAATCTATGCACTGAATAATCTTAAATACAATAAAGATTATGGAGATATTACTTTATGGAAGTAGAATATCTTACTCCATTTTTATACGAATTTTACTTCGTTCCATAGCTGTTATCTTGCGATTAATGTCTTCTTGTACTGGTGAATTTCATTTTATATACTGCCATACGATAACAAGGTAAAGTACACTGCTGAAAATAGTTAAGTGAAAAACTATTTGATTTGTTGAAAAATACTATATTTGTACACAACTCTAAATATTCTATTTATGAAACACGACTGTCAACCAAATCCCATTGATACGGATTATATGGTATTGGTGCATGATATGGTACGATTATCAGAACAAATAGCTCGAAATGTACACAATATGGGCAGGACTTGTATGTTTTGCTATCAATAAGTTATAAGCATGAACCGTTTTATAAACTACTACAAGAAGATATTCTCACAAGAGTATATGGATCGCACCATTTCGGGAGGTATCAAGTCGCAGCTCACCCTGTTACTCGTTACTATTGCTACGGTGCTGGCTATCTTCTTTATCATCGTGATGTTCTTTTCTATCCAATTGTATGGACATGAGGAATGGGGCGAAAGGCTCTGGGTGGTGTACAACAACTTTGTGGATCCTGGTAACCAAATGAACGAGACAGCTTGGTCCAGCAGGCTATTGCTGGGAATTGTTAGCTTTTCGGGATCCATTTTATTGGGCGGTGTGCTCATCTCTACCACTTCCAACATTATAGAGCGGCGTGTGGATGTAGTAAACACGGGGCGAATGACTTACCGCAACATAACTCAACATTATGTATTGATAGGCTTCAATGAACTATCTATCAATATGATACGCGAACTATATAACGAATGTTCTTCGGCACGTATCTTACTGATGAGCGGTATAGAGGCGGCAACGGTACGTCATCGCATACAGTCTGCCTTGCCCATCGAAATAGAGCGGCAAGTGCTTGTTTACTTTGGCAACATAGAGTCGATCGAAGAACTTCAGCGGTTGAACATAGCGAGCGCGAGTGAAGTGTATGTACTGGGTGATGAAGAACGTTGCGGACGCGATGCTAAAAATATAGCGATTGTGCATTTGGTAAGTGCTCTGCGTGGCAAATGCCCCGATGGCAAGGTGATGCCTGTGTATGTGCAGTTTGACAGTATCCCTTCATACTCTAACATACAGAAAATGAATCTGCCGCCGGAGGTGTTTTGCATTGAGGGGAAACCTAATATCTTTTTCCGTCCCTTTAACCTCCACGAGAATTTGGCACGGCAACTATGGAGTCTCTATGCTGCCGATAGTGAAAGGTATTATGATCCGCTAGACTATCGCCCCATAAGCATAACGCAACAACCTGATGGAAGCTGGAATGCTACTAGCCAAGACTATGTGCATCTGGTTATTGTGGGATTCAATCGGATGGGACGCTCGTTGCTGCTTGAAGCACTACGTATCTGCCATTATGCCAATTACGATGACCGTCTGCCGACAGATGAACGCATACGTACCCGCATCACTTTAGTAGATCGAGAGATGGAGTCACAGAAAGACTACTTCAAAGCTCAATTTCCTTATATAGAGAGTCAGATAGACGACATAGAGGTCGAATATTGCCATGACGACATTTGTAGTACTGCTATGCGCACCCGTTTACAACAATGGGCACAAAATAAACACTGTATGCTTACAGTGGCTATTTGTGTGCATGATCCCGATTTGAGTCTCTCATTAGGGCTCAACTTGCCGCATGAGGTTTATCAGCATCAGTGTCGTGTACTTATCCGTCAGGATTTCAATAACGATTTGTCGTCGATAGTGGACGATGAGCAAGGGCGTTATCGTTATGTCAAGGTGTTCGGCATGGTAGACAGGGGAATGAAGAAAAACATTTTGCAGGATAAACTGGCTTTGTATGTGAATTATCTCTACGATTGTTGTTATACGGATGAAAGCCTCAAGCAGAAAGAGGTGTTGAGGAAGATGTATGAATCTTATGGCAACCACTCTGCCGACTTCATTTTGATGAATCACCAGGCACAGTATCTGTGGAATAAATTGAGCGAGCCGTTACGTTGGGCTAACCGCTATCAACTGGATGCCTATAGTGTATTTTGTCGTACGCTAGGCTACGGTATTAAGCGGAGCGAACGTTCGCCGGCACGCATATCCGAATCTATGTTCAATGAGAATCTACCGTCTCAAGTTTTGTGTCTGTTGGTGCGCATGGAGAAATACCGATGGAATGCCGAGCGTACAGTGGCTGGCTGGAGACGTGCCGAGGTGAAAGATAAAGTTTTCTTGCAACACCCTCTCATTATGCCTTTCAACGAATTGCTGCAAAAGTACCCCGAAGAGGTGGAGAAGGATGCCGACGTTATTCTTAATCTGCCTTATGTACTGGCATTGGGAGGATATGAACTTTATAAACTGGCCGATCAATAAGTCGACTTGACATTTGTATATAATAACAGTATTTAGAACAATGAGGAGCTAAAATAATACAGTGAATAATATGCTCCTCTTTTAATCTGGCAGTGACACTACCAGCCGTAATCCATAATCAATATCCCATCGTTGCGGGTTAACTCCGTAGCGGCTGGTGACTTTACAATATTTCTCGAAGGTATAATAACTACCTCCACGTAACACTTTATGCGTATCTTTTTCGCATATAACCGGAGCGATGTTTCCGGTAAAAGGAACCTTTCTGTCATACCAGTCCATACACCATTCATATACGTTTCCACTCATGTCATAAAGTCCCAGTTCGTTGGGCCTCTTCGTCCCTGTTTCTTTGGACACGTAAGTATTATAATATTTTTCTCTAAACCAGGCAACCTGTTCTGCATTATTGCTGCCGGCATAGATGAAATTCTTGGTTTTTAGTCCCTCACGTGCTGCATATTCCCATTCTGCTTCGAAGGGGAGACGGAAGGGTAGACCGCTTAATTGAGAAAGTTTTTTGGTAAACCGTTGAGCGTTGAACCAATTGACTTGGTCTACCGGATAGTTACGTCTGTGTTGGTTAGAAGGATTTTCTCCCATAATGACATACCATTCATCCTGACTAACTTCATATCGGTTGATGAAAAAAGAGGCTACATCCACGGGATAGTTGTTGTTGTCTCCGAGATTGGCTGTACCACCTTCCACATAAACCATATTCCATAGTATATAGCGTATAACCTCTTTTTGTTCTTTATTTATTGTCGGCGACCAGTGCAAGGCTTTTTCCAATTTGGAGGGGAGAGTGTCAATAATACTTGCTTCTCTTCGACATTTATCGTGGTATCGTTGCCACATTTGTTGTTCTTGCGCTCTGCTTGATAATGCGATTCCTTGTAATAGAAAGCAAATGATTATAGTTTGTTTGGTGTACTCTTTTATCATGATAATTGTATGTTTATTTATTGGACGAACTAAAGTAGCAATGACTGCAATAGTAACACTTAAATTTATTTAATATTCTTCGCTAAGAAATGATCTTTGTGATGATAACCCTCATACGTTGAAAACCCAAAATTTCTTCCTGCATTGAATAAATGCCTTTTTTTCATTAAAATCCTCTTTCTTTTAGGCAATAATCGTGGCGCGTTTGTTATTTATAAATAAGAAGATCAATTATTTAAATAGAATGAACATGAAGAAAAAATTAGCAGGAGTTGCATTGGTGTTGGCTGCCGTCTCTTTGATGAGTATACAGCCTGTAGAAGCATGTACGCGTGCAGTGTATATAGGCCCTGACCAGATGGTGGTAACAGGACGTACAATGGACTGGAAGGAAGATATCATGACGAATATCTATGTATTTCCGCGTGGCATCCAACGTATGGGACATAACAAAGAGAAAACTGTGAACTGGACTTCCAAATATGGAAGTGTGATTGCTACAGGATATGATATAGGTACTTGTGACGGAATGAACGAGAAAGGATTAGTGGCTAGCCTGCTTTTCTTGCCGGAATCCATTTACTCTCTTCCCGGCGATACCCGTCCGGCAATGGGCATCAGCATTTGGACACAGTATGTGCTTGATAACTTTGCCACGGTACGCGAAGCGGTGGATGAATTGAAAAAGGAGACTTTCCGCATTGATGCTCCCCGTATGCCGAATGGAGGACCGGAGTCTACCTTACATCTGGCCATAACCGATGAAACAGGCAATACGGCTGTATTGGAATATCTGGATGGGAAATTAAGTATTCACGAAGGAAAAGAATACCGGGTGATGACAAATTCTCCTCGATATGAACAGCAGTTGGCCATTAATGATTACTGGAAAGAAATCGGTGGCTTACAGATGTTACCCGGAACCAATCGGGCAAGCGACCGTTTTGTACGGGCTTCATTCTACATTCATGCCATTCCCCAAATTGCGGATGCAAAGATTGCAGTTCCCAGCGTATTGAGTGTGATGCGTAATGTTTCCGTGCCATTTGGTATTAATACACCGGAGAAGCCTTATATATCTTCTACCCGTTGGCGTTCCGTATCCGATCAGAAGAATAAGGTATATTATTTCGAATCTACCCTGACTCCGAATTTGTTTTGGCTGGATTTGAAGAAAATTGATTTTAGTCCGAAAGCCGGCATTAAGAAACTGTCTCTGACAAAGGGCGAAATTTATGCAGGTGATGCAGTGAAGGATTTGAAAGACAGCCAATCATTTACCTTCCTTTTCGAGACTCCGGTCATGTAATTTGTCAGTGTGATAGATATATAAAAGAGTGGTGGACAAATGCTTGTAATCAAGCTTGTCCACCACTCTTTTATATGTATCGTTTATAACTTGATTGTTATTTATCCGCTTTATCGTCTGGCATATTCCTGATGAAACTCTATGACTGCCTCTATCCCTTTCCGGAAGATATCCAATGAGCAGTTCTCGTTCGGAGAATGGATCGCATTCGATTCGAGTCCAAATCCCATCAATACGGTTTTGATTCCCAATACCTGTTCGAAAGTAGAGATGATGGGAATACTTCCGCCACGGCGTACCGCCAACGGCTTTTTCCCGAAAGCGATCTCGAAACCTTTCTCTGCTGCCTGATAGGCAGGAAGTGAAATCGGGCACACATATCCTTGTCCCCCGTGCATGGGAGTCACTTTTACCTGTACTGTATCAGGCGCGATACTAAGAATATAATCTGCGAACATTTGCGAAATCTTATGGTGATCCTGATGCGGTACTAACCGGCAAGATACTTTAGCATAAGCCTTTGAAGGCAGTACGGTTTTAGAACCTTCTCCTGTATATCCGCCCCAAATGCCACATACGTCAAAAGACGGACGGCAACTGTTACGTTCCAATGTGCTATATCCTTTTTCTCCGAAAAGCTCTTTTACACCGATTGCTTCTTTGTATTTCTTTTCGTCAAAAGGAATATGGGCTATCATTTCCCGTTCGGTTTGCGGCACTTCTTCCACATCATCGTAGAATCCGGGAACAGTGATACGTCCGTCGGCATCCGTTACTTTGCTAATAATCTGGCAAAGCGCGTTGATCGGATTGGCTACCGCACCCCCGAAATGTCCGGAATGCAAGTCACGATTCGGTCCCGTCACTTCTATTTCCCAATAAGCCAGCCCGCGCAGACCAGTAGTCAATGAAGGCAGTTCAGCTCCTAGCATACTCGTATCCGACACCAGAATAACGTCTGCTTTCAGCAATTCTTTATGTTCTTCGCAGAAAGCTTCCAGACTGGGTGAACCTATTTCTTCTTCACCCTCGAAGATGAACTTCACATTATTCTTCAGTAATCCGTTTTTGACGAGATATTCAAATGCTTTCACCTGAATGAACGATTGTCCTTTGTCATCATCCGCTCCACGTGCCCAGATATGTCCGTCACGTATTTCCGGTTCAAACGGTTCGCTTTTCCAGAGTTCCAATGGTTCGGCCGGCATCACATCGTAATGAGCGTAGATTAATACAGTCTTTGCATCCGGGTTCACGATCTTTTGAGCGAAAACAACCGGATTGCCCTGTGAGGGCATTACCAATGCTTCGTCCACACCTGCTTCCAATAACAGCTGTGCCCAGCGTTCCGCACAAGCCAGCATATCGTCGTGGTGCTCCGGCAGAGCACTGATACTGGGAATGCGAATAAGGCTGAACAAGTCATCCATCATCTTTGGTTCGTGTGCCGCTATGTATTTCTGAATCTCGTTCATTAGAGTTGCGTCGTTTTATCCAGTAAGTAATAATCGAGTATAGTCATGGCGGCCATTGCTTCTACGATAGGTACGGCACGAGGTAATACACAAGCGTCATGACGTCCGCGTGCTTTCAGAGTGGTGTCGACGCCATCAATGTTGACAGTTTCCTGTTCCATCAGCAGCGTGGCAATCGGTTTGAACACTACACGGAAATAAATATCCTGACCATTACTCAATCCTCCCTGAATACCTCCGGAGTGATTGGTGTGCGTCTCGATCCGTCCGTTATTGTTATAGAAAACATCGTTCTGTTCGGAACCTTTCATTTTCAAACCCTTGAATCCTTCACCGTATTCGAATGCTTTGGCAGCGTTGATGCTTAACATGGCGTTACCCAGGGCAGCATGAAGTTTACCGAAAACAGGTTGTCCCAATCCGATGGGGCATCCCTTAATGACACAGGTCAGTGTACCTCCGATGGTATCGCCTTCACCTTTTACCTTATATATAAGGTCTGCCATTTCTTTTGCTTTTTCAGGGTCCGGACAACGTACATCGTTGGTTTCTATCAGGTCGAAATTATAGTCCGAGTAAGTACCCTCAAGCTTGATAGGACCTACCTGTGAGGTATAGGCAGTGATATTGACTCCCAGTTGGCGGAGTGCCAGCTTAGCCAATGCACCGGCTACAACGCGCGAAATCGTTTCGCGTGCAGAGGAACGTCCGCCGCCGCGATGGTCACGGATTCCATACTTCACCGTGTATGTGTAATCAGCGTGTGAAGGACGATATACATTTTTCAGATTGTTGTAGTCATTGGGGTGTTGGTTTTCATTCCAAACGATAAAACCGATAGGACACCCGGTTGATTTCCCCTCAAAAATACCTGAAAGAAACTCTACTTTATCAGCTTCTTTGCGTGGGGTGGTAAGGATTGATTGTCCCGGACGACGGCGATTTAGTTCTTGTTGTACAAATTCTTCGTCGATGGTAATTCCTGATGGGAATCCGTCAATCACTCCTCCAATTCCTTTTCCATGAGACTCACCGAAACTTGTGAGTCGAAAGATATTGCCAAATGAATTAAACATAGTTGTGGCTTTTTTAAAATTACTATATGCAAATATAACAAAGTTTTCGGTAAGAAAGTTGCGAACTCGAAATAACTTCGAAAAAGGAAGCATATTGAACCTTTTTTCTTCTTTTTAGTTTATAAAGGACGAATTTATTGTAATAACTAAACCAAAGACGTATGAAAAAGAATCTATTGTATTTATGGGCATTGGTATGTTCTCTTACTCTCTTTGCTGCTTGTAGCAGTGATGACGACGATAGTGATAACAAGAATAATGAGAATCCTCCCGAAGAGGAAGCTGTGATAACGGCTCCGGATGTAATCGGAACGTATTGGGGAAATCTGGATATGTCCATGATACCGGATGGCTCCGATCAGGAAATTGTCATCGGCGACGGAATAGAGAAGTTTATCACGCTTTCGCAGGTCAGCAATACGGAAGTGAAGATTGAACTGAAGGATTTTGAATTGTTCATCAACCAGCAGATATTAAAATTTGGAGATATTGTCATTGATAAATGTGAAGTGAAAAAGGGGGAAGGTATGTCTACATTCACCGGACAGCAAGATCTTACATTTGAAGGAGATGCTGCCTCTTTGGGTACTTGTCCTGTAACAGTTACGGGAACTGTAGAAGGTGGAAATGCAGACATGACTATTAATGTGAAAGTGCCTGCATTGCAACAGACGGTGAAAGTAACCTACTCCGGAGTGAAGCAGGTGGCAGAGCCTAGTGGGACTTAAAAAGCATACCCGAAACCTATATTCAAGTAGATGGGGTACATGGCAAAAGTGACTGTATTAAAATCGTTTTTAAATATATCATTCAATCCCCAGGTAAGATCGGCATACACATTGAGGTGCTTGAAGGCTCGCCATCCGGCTCCTATCTGTAATCCCCACTGGAAATGTCTCAAGTCGTCCGAGAAATCGTATGTTGCAATTTTACCGTCGGTAAACTCAACCTTCGGACCGGTGGGATTATCTTCCCGCAAATATCCTTCGTATACGTGACCTGAAAATTCTCTTGAAAGTAGATAGGAGAAATAAGGCCCGGCTTTGATGTTCCACCGGTTGGTTAGTTTGTAGGTAGCCATCAGAGGTATTGTCAGTCCGGCAGTATGTACTTTGGTTTTTACTCCGCCTGTCCATACTCCGCTGATTCTTTCACCTCCCTGCCCGAGAATCTCCATATTGTAATTCTTCACGGTGGCTTCGGTAGTCATTGCTTTGTTTTCAAGTCGCAATCCGACTATAATTCCGAGCTTGTTCTGAACGGCAATCCATTTGGTCACTTCACCTCCTATACTGATAGCTAATGTCGGGTTATATCCGTCAATGGAACGGATTTCCACCGGAAGAGGAAGCGGGGCTGTGCCGCCAATGCTGAAACCTGCTTTTATCTCATATTCCATTCCGTGAAGGGCGGAACGGATCAGTGTTTCATTTCGATCAACCTGTGCATAGCCGG
The DNA here is from genome assembly GCF_000157055.1 of Bacteroides sp. 2_2_4. Classification (NCBI taxonomy): domain Bacteria; kingdom Pseudomonadati; phylum Bacteroidota; class Bacteroidia; order Bacteroidales; family Bacteroidaceae; genus Bacteroides; species Bacteroides sp. 2_2_4. Next base: position 235,191 of record NZ_EQ973361.1, read on the forward strand.
GGAGGGCTATTCCTATACAGGTTAGTAAACTGAATATATACGGATAGATTTTCATCGTTTTTGTTGTTATAAAGTTATTTAGTTCCACTAATCTTCCGAGTGATAGATTAACTCGGCCTCGTCAATGAGCAACGTACTTCCGATTGCTCCGTTAAAATGATCTCCTTCCAGACTTGAGGTGAACACTATGGCTATATTGTATTTTCCATCCATTAGCTTTTCCTTATCTATGAATTTGCCGGGGAGAGTGGTGAAAGGAAGCTTAAAGTAAGTCCATTCGTTCGTTTCTTTGGCATTATTAATCCGTGCTGTTGAAATCAGGTTTGGGCTGGTAAATGCGTTCGTTCCGTCAAGGGTTGGAACAGATTCGCTGGTTTCGTACATGATGGCATATATGTCACAGATATCCCGTTTCCCATTTACAGGTTTGCCTCCTTCTGTAAACTGATCTCCCGCTTTGTACTTATAATAGCCAGCCAGATAAGTAGGTACATGCCGGAAAGGAAGACCGAATTTAGTTGCTTTAAGCGGATTACTCATTGCATTGCTTACATCAAAGGAACCGATAAACAGATTTCCTGCCGCGATAGGCATTCCTGCTATTTGTCCAAAGAATCCGGTACTGCGTGTCACTAAAGAAAGGCATTTGCCGGCTTTTCCGTCCGTTATTTGGAAAGTGGGATAGTCATCAGCAGTTTTGGCTACGCCGGTCATGGCATAGCCCGCATTTCCGCTGGCCCATTCCATAACGACTTTACCTCCTTCGCGTTCTACAAATATGTAGTACTTCTTTCCGCCAAGCGTATCTTCGAAATTATAGTTCGTGGCAAGTTCCGTGTCGATAACGGATATGATATACGTTTTCTTCCAAACACCATCGGCAGCTGTAACAGTATATTCTTGTGGAGTATTGAAATTTCGTTCCGTACCGCTAAGAGGATTAATTGTAGCTCCCGGAGTCAATGTAAATTCAGGTGTAAGTTCTGAAATATCAGTTCCCGGACCGACGAAGATAGTGATGGAATTATTGTTAATAATAGGACTGGTTGTCATGGCTACTCCTGGTAGTGCGCAACTTAATATGTCTGCTTCTGCATTGAGAGCTTCTTCGCGGATACATGAAGAGGAAACAATAGCTAGTAGCAAATAAACAACTATGTGTTTTGCTTTCATTTTTCTATCAATTCTTTCTATTAAAGTTTGGTGTATGGGAGGTTTTATAACAATATGAGATTTTATTTGTTCATTATAGAATGTTGGAAAAGAAAGAATTTCCTATTTTTGTGGAACCAAAACTTATAAGTCCATGACTGAATCAGAAAGAAGGCAAATTATAGAATTGATTAAGAAGGAGGTCATTCCGGCTATCGGATGTACGGAACCTATCGCAGTAGCGCTTTGTGTAGCTAAAGCTGCCGAAACACTGGGAGCGAAACCGGAAAAGATAGAAGTCCTGTTAAGTGCTAATATATTAAAGAATGCCATGGGAGTCGGAATACCGGGAACGGGTATGGTCGGGCTTCCCATAGCGGTTGCTTTGGGTGCGTTGATTGGCAAATCAGATTATCAGTTGGAGGTATTGAGGGATTGTACGCCGGAAGCGGTGGAACAGGGAAAACAATTCATCGCAGAAAAACGGATTTGTATTTCTCTAAAAGAAGATATTACGGAAAAGCTTTATATCGAAGTGATCTGTAAAACGGAAGATAAAACGGCTAAAGCCATCATTGCCGGTGGACATACTACCTTTATATATATAGCCAAAGATGAGCAAACGTTGCTCGACAAGCAACAGACAGTCAGCGAGGAAGAGGAAGAGGCTTCGCCCGAACTAAACTTGCGTAAAGTATATGACTTTGCACTGACTGCTCCGCTGGATGAAATCCGTTTCATCCTTGACACAGCCCGTTTGAACAAAGCTGCTGCCGAGCAAGCCTTTAAAGGTAACTACGGACATTCTTTAGGGAAAATGCTTCGGGGAACTTATGAGCATAAAGTGATGGGGGATAGCGTGTTTTCTCATATCCTCTCTTATACGTCGGCTGCCTGTGACGCCCGTATGGCCGGTGCTATGATTCCTGTAATGAGTAATTCCGGCAGTGGTAATCAGGGGATATCCGCTACACTTCCTGTCGTTGTCTTTGCAGAAGAAAACGGAAAAAGTGAAGAAGAACTGATCCGTGCTTTAATGCTTAGCCATCTCACTGTTATATATATCAAACAAAGTTTGGGACGTTTGTCTGCTTTGTGTGGTTGTGTGGTAGCTGCCACAGGTTCCAGTTGTGGAATCACCTGGTTAATGGGAGGAAACTACAATCAAGTTGCCTTCGCTGTTCAAAACATGATTGCCAATTTGACAGGAATGATTTGTGACGGTGCAAAACCGAGTTGTGCCTTGAAGGTAACCACCGGAGTTTCGACAGCCGTACTGTCTGCCATGATGGCAATGGAAGACCGTTGTGTGACTTCCGTAGAAGGAATTATAGATGAAGATGTAGACCAAAGTATCCGTAACCTGACAAGAATCGGCTCGCAAGCCATGAACGAAACGGATAAAATGGTACTTGACATCATGACGCACAAAGGATGCTGATTTTAAGTATTAAGTATCAAGTATTAGGTATTAGCCGGAATGACGGCATAAAAAAAGTATTAAGTATTAAAACTCCGGCTATATCCGCACGAAATTAATACTTAATACTTTATACTTAATACTTCAATTAATGACAGTGTCCGCCTTCGCAACCGCAGTCGTCGCCACAGCCATCACCGCAGCTGTCGCATCCGCAACCGCAACCACCTTCGCCACTCATCATTTTCACCAATTCCTGGATTTCTTCGTTGGTAGCAGGACGGCTTTCCAGTATTTCACCTTCGAAAATCAGGTCGGCACCAGCCAACGGGTGATTGAGGTCAACTACTACAACATCCGGTTTGATTTCTACTACGCTGGCATTTACGCGCTGACCGTCACCAGTCATCAAAGGTACGATGTTACCTTCTTTAATACGTTCGCTATCAAACTTGCCATCTATTTCAAAAATATTTTTGGGGAGGTCAATAACGTGTTGTTCGTCATATTGTCCGTAAGCCTTATCTGCCGGAATGGTAAAATCAAATTTATCACCTTTAGAAAGAGCAGTTATCTGATTTTCGAAATCTTCGAGTGTTGTTCCTAATCCTGAAATGAATTGAAAGGGATGTTCTGCTTTTGCTTCTTCGAACAACTCTTTTTCACCATCTTCCATTGTATATAGTTTGTATGCAACGGTAATGTACTTGTTTTCTACTGTTTCCATCTGATCTTTTTTGTTTCTGATTAATAATTCCCGTAAATACGGGTCTACAAAGATACGAATTATTTGCTTGTACTCCGGTATAGGGAGGGTAAATTTCAGATTATTAAGTGCTTTTGTCAGAAAAAGAAAGTGAGGTGCGCAGTTAGATAATAGTTGTAAATTCAACCTTTAAGTGATAAAATAGAGAAATAATACCTCCCTTTTCTTACAATTATTCGCTTTTAAGTGATTTTTTTCTTCGATTTGTTTGGATATAATAAAAAAGCCCTTACCTTTGCAGCACGAAAATAAAGAAAAGAAGATATGAATATGTTACATACATCTATTAACCTAGCAGTCCTGCATATTATTCGCGTCGTGGTGGTCCCATCAAGAGCGTGAGAAAGGTTTTGTGTTGTATGTGTTCGTACCATAAAAGATAGAATTTAGAGCCTTTCTCACTTGTGTGAGGAAGGCTCTTTAATTAAAAGATAGATTGAAATGAAAAAGCAATTACGCAGTTCGTTTAGTACACAAGGCCGTCGGATGGCGGGAGCCCGTGCATTGTGGGCAGCCAACGGCATGAAGAAGAACCAGATGGGTAAACCCATTATCGCTATCGTCAATTCGTTCACACAGTTTGTCCCGGGGCATGTACACCTACATGAAATCGGTCAGCTGGTGAAGGCAGAGATTGAGAAGCTAGGATGCTTCGCTGCGGAATTCAATACAATAGCTATCGACGACGGTATAGCAATGGGACATGACGGTATGCTTTATTCGCTTCCTTCACGTGACATCATTGCAGACAGCGTAGAATATATGGTCAATGCGCACAAGGCGGATGCAATGGTATGTATCAGCAATTGCGATAAGATCACTCCCGGAATGTTGATGGCGGCTATGCGTCTGAATATTCCTGCCGTATTTGTATCGGGTGGTCCGATGGAAGCGGGAGAATGGAATGGCCAGCACCTGGATTTGATCGATGCGATGATTAAATCGGCCGACGAAAGTGTCAGCGATCAGGAAGTAGCGAATATCGAGCAAAATGCTTGTCCTACTTGCGGATGCTGCTCCGGTATGTTTACCGCCAACTCGATGAACTGCCTGAATGAAGCAATCGGACTGGCTCTTCCCGGCAACGGAACCATTGTAGCGACACACGAAAACCGTACGCAACTTTTCAAAGATGCTGCGGAACTGATCGTGAAAAATGCAAAATTATATTATGAAGAAGGAGACGAAAGTGTACTTCCTCGTAGCATCGCTACCCGTCAGGCTTTCCTGAACGCCATGACGCTGGATATAGCAATGGGGGGATCTACCAATACGGTTCTTCACTTGTTGGCCGTTGCTCACGAAGCAGAGGTAGACTTCAAGATGGATGATATCGACATGCTTTCCCGCAAGGCTCCTTGTCTCTGCAAGGTGGCTCCCAATACACAGAAATATCATATTCAAGATGTAAACCGTGCTGGTGGTATCATTGCCATTATGGACGAACTGGCAAAGGGAGGTTTGATAGATACATCCGTTCGTCGGGTAGATGGAATGTCACTGGCAGAAGCCATTAACGAATATTCAATCACCAGCCCGAATGTGAGCGAAAAAGCAATTAAGAAATATTCGAGCGCAGCCGGAAATAAATTCAATCTTGTACTTGGTTCACAAGGTATGTACTATAAGGAACTGGATAAAGACCGTGCAAACGGATGTATCCGTGACTTGGAACATGCTTACAGTAAAGACGGCGGACTGGCCGTATTGAAAGGCAATATTGCTCAAGACGGTTGTGTAGTAAAAACAGCAGGTGTAGACGAAAGTATCTGGAAGTTTACCGGACCTGCCAAAGTATTTGATTCGCAAGAAGCAGCCTGTGAAGGCATCCTCGGAGGTCGAGTCGTCAGTGGAGACGTCGTCGTCATCACGCACGAAGGTCCGAAGGGTGGTCCCGGTATGCAGGAAATGCTTTATCCTACCTCTTATATAAAATCCCGTCATCTCGGAAAAGAATGTGCTTTGATTACCGACGGACGTTTCAGCGGTGGAACTTCCGGATTGAGTATCGGACATATTTCTCCTGAAGCGGCAGCTGGAGGCAATATCGGAAAAATTGTAGACGGAGACATTATCGAAATCGATATTCCGGCCCGGAAGATTAACGTGCGACTGACGGATGAAGAACTGGCGGCCCGTCCGATGACTCCTGTCACTCGTGACCGTTATGTACCGAAGAGCCTGAAGGCGTATGCCAGCATGGTAAGCTCTGCCGATAAGGGAGCAGTGAGAATTATATAATATAGTTGGTGATAGTTGATAGGTAATAGTTAGCTGCGCAGCACTTAGCGCAATGATTGTAAACCATTCATTTTCAACTGTCATTTCTCAACTATCATTTATCATTTATCAACTATCAACTAATATGAAAGATTTAATAACAGGTGCAGAGGCTTTGATGCGCTCCTTGGAACATCAGGGAGTGACTACCATCTTTGGTTACCCCGGTGGTTCTATTATGCCGGTATTCGATGCCTTGTACGATCATCAAAATATATTGAACCATATCTTGGTTCGTCACGAGCAGGGAGCCGCCCATGCCGCACAAGGTTATGCCCGTGTGTCGGGTGATGTAGGTGTTTGCCTGGTGACGAGCGGTCCTGGAGCAACCAATACGGTAACAGGCATTGCGGATGCGATGATCGATAGTACGCCTATCGTGGTGATTGCCGGACAGGTAGGAACAGGCTTTCTTGGGACCGATGCTTTTCAGGAAGTTGACTTGGTAGGTATTACCCAGCCAATCACTAAATGGAGTTATCAGATTCGCCGTGCGGAAGATGTAGCCTGGGCGGTAGCACGTGCGTTTTACATTGCCCGTAGTGGTCGTCCGGGGCCGGTGGTACTGGACTTTGCCAAAAATGCGCAAGTAGAGAAAACGAAATACGAACCGACGAAAGTCGATTTTATCCGTAGTTATGTTCCTGTTCCCGATACGGACGAGGAGACTGTACAGGCTGCTGCCGAACTGATTAATAACGCTGAACGTCCGCTTGTATTGGTTGGACAAGGTGTTGAACTGGGAAATGCACAGAGCGAATTGCGCGAGTTTATCGAAAAAGCGGATATGCCTGCGGGTTGTACGCTGCTCGGACTTTCGGCTTTGCCGACAGAACATCCGTTGAATAAAGGTATGTTGGGTATGCACGGCAATCTGGGACCGAATATCAATACCAATAAATGTGATGTGCTGATTGCTGTCGGTATGCGTTTTGACGACCGTGTGACCGGTAATTTGGCTACTTATGCCAAACAGGCAAAAGTGATTCATTTTGATATCGATCCTGCGGAAGTTAATAAGAATGTAAAGGTAGATGTAGCTGTATTGGGAGATTGCAAGGAAACACTGGCTTCTGTGACGAAGCTCCTGAAAAAGAACACTCATACCGAATGGATTGATAGCTTCAAAGAATATGAGAAAGTAGAGGAGGAAAAAGTAATCCGTCCTGAACTTCATCCTGCCACAAACTCGTTGAGTATGGGGGAAGTGGTACGTGCGGTAAGTGACGCTACTCACCATGAAGCTGTTTTGGTAACAGATGTAGGTCAAAATCAGATGATATCTGCACGCTACTTTAAATATACGAAAGAACGCAGTATCATTACTTCCGGAGGGCTTGGAACAATGGGCTTCGGGCTTCCCGCAGCTATCGGGGCAACTTTCGGAGCACCGGAGCGTACCGTATGCGTATTTATGGGAGATGGCGGACTGCAAATGAATATTCAGGAACTGGGTACGATTATGGAGCAGAAGGCTCCGGTGAAGATTATCTGCCTGAACAATAATTACCTCGGAAACGTACGTCAGTGGCAAGCTATGTTTTTCAACCGTCGCTATTCGTTTACCCCGATGTTGAATCCGGATTACATGAAGATTGCTTCGGCTTATGATATTCCTTCCAAACGTGCTTTCACCCGTGAAGAACTGAAAGAAGCTATTGCAGAAATGCTGGCGACAGATGGTCCGTTCCTGCTCGAAGCGTGCGTAGTGGAAGAAGGCAATGTTTTGCCGATGACTCCTCCGGGTGGTTCGGTCAATCAGATGCTGTTGGAATGCTAGGGGAAGTTGAATATTGAGAATGGAAGATTGAAAGTTCGCAATTAAAATTTAGGATTATGAGTGACAAGACATTATATACGATAATAGTTCATTCCGAAAATATAGCCGGATTGCTGAATCAGGTAACTGCTGTATTTACTCGTCGGCAAATCAACATCGAGAGTCTGAATGTATCTGCTTCTTCTATTAAAGGTGTACACAAGTATACGATTACAGCCTTGACGGATAAGGACACCATTGAGAAGGTAGTGAAACAGATCGAAAAGAAGATCGATGTGATTCAGGCACATTATTTCACCGAGGATGAAATATACTTCCATGAGATTGCACTATATAAGGTATCTACTCCTGCTTTTCAGGAAACTCCGGAAGCATCCAAGTTGATCCGCAGATACAATGCCCGTGTAGTGGAAGTTAATCCGGTATTTTCTATTGTCGAGAAAAATGGTATGAGCGAAGATATAACCTCACTCTACGGTGAACTGAAGGCTTTAAATTGTGTTTTGCAGTTTGTACGGTCGGGACGCGTAGCGATTACCACCAGTTGCTTTGAACGGGTGAACGAGTTTCTCGATGGACGGGAAGCCATGTATAACCAGAGTAAAAACCAACAAGAATAATGAGTGAAGAAAATAAAATAGGAACTTATCAGTTTGTGGCAGAACCGTTCCATGTTGACTTTAACGGACGTCTGACTATGGGCGTACTGGGAAATCATTTGTTGAATTGTGCCGGTTTTCACGCAAGTGACCGTGGCTTTGGTATTGCAACACTGAACGAGGATAATTACACTTGGGTACTTTCGCGTCTGGCCATTGAGTTGGATGAAATGCCTTATCAATATGAGGATTTTTCAGTTCAAACATGGGTGGAAAATGTTTACCGCTTGTTTACTGACCGTAACTTCGCTATTATTGATAAGGATGGGAAAAAGATTGGTTATGCGCGTTCCGTATGGGCGATGATTAATCTCAATACCCGCAAACCGGCCGATTTACTGACCTTGCACGGAGGAAGTATCGTAGATTATGTCTGTGACGAACCTTGTCCTATTGAAAAGCCTTCACGTATTAAAGTGACAAGCGACCAGCCAATGGCTACCCTGACGGCAAAATACAGTGATATTGATATTAACGGTCATGTGAACAGCATCCGTTACATCGAGCATATCCTTGATTTGTTCCCGATAGAGCTATACAAGACCAAACGTATCCGCCGTTTCGAGATGGCGTACGTAGCCGAAAGTTATTTTGGTGATGAGCTCTCTTTCTTCTGCGATGAAGTGAATGCAAACGAGTTTCACGTAGAAGTAAAGAAGAATGGCAGCGAAGTTGTTTGCCGTTCGAAAGTGATATTTGAATAAATGTGAGAATACAAAATTAATTAATAACGGATGACGTAAGTCATCAAAAACTAAAAACAAAAAGAAAATGGCACAGTTGAATTTTGGAGGTACTACTGAAACTGTAGTAATCCGTGACGAATTTCCATTGGAAAAAGCTCGTGAAGTATTGAAAAATGAAACAATTGCTGTAATCGGTTATGGCGTACAGGGACCTGGACAGGCACTGAACTTGCGTGATAACGGTTTCAATGTAATCGTTGGTCAACGTGAAGGAAAAACATACGATAAAGCAGTAGCAGACGGATGGGTTCCGGGCGAAACTTTGTTCGGCATTGAAGAAGCTTGCGAGAAAGGTACTATCGTAATGTGCTTGTTGTCTGACGCAGCAGTAATGTCTGTATGGCCTACTATCAAGCCTTACCTGACTGCCGGAAAAGCTCTTTATTTCTCACATGGTTTTGCTATCACTTGGAACGACCGTACAGGTGTAGTTCCTCCTACTGATATCGACGTTATCATGGTTGCTCCTAAAGGTTCGGGTACCTCTTTGCGTACAATGTTCCTCGAAGGACGTGGCTTGAACTCTTCTTATGCTATCTATCAGGATGCTACAGGCAAAGCAATGGATAGAACCATCGCACTGGGTATCGGTATTGGTTCCGGTTATCTGTTCGAAACAACTTTCCAACGTGAAGCTACTTCTGACTTGACAGGTGAACGCGGTTCATTGATGGGCGCTATCCAAGGTTTGTTGCTGGCACAGTACGAAGTATTGCGTGAAAACGGTCATACTCCTTCTGAAGCATTCAATGAAACAGTGGAAGAACTGACACAGTCATTGATGCCGTTGTTTGCAAAGAACGGTATGGACTGGATGTACGCTAACTGTTCTACTACTGCTCAACGTGGTGCTCTTGATTGGATGGGCCCTTTCCACGACGCTATCAAACCGGTAGTTGAAAAGTTGTATCATAGCGTCAAGACTGGTAACGAAGCACAGATTTCTATCGATAGTAATTCACAACCTGATTATCGTGAAAAATTGAATGAAGAGCTCCGTCAACTACGTGAAAGCGAAATGTGGCAGACTGCTGTAACTGTTCGTAAACTTCGTCCGGAAAATAATTAAGCTGGATAAATTATACAAGTTTCTAAAAGGGAGAGGGCTGTTTGCTTTCTCTCTTTTTTTTGTTAAAAAGAGATTTAGAAATGAACAAATGAGGCTTGCCGAAATTTTTTTTCAAAAATATATTGATTATATGGACAAAAAATGCAAGTTTATGTTTATCTTTGCGTCATCAGATAAAATAAACGAGAAGTATGAATTAACTTAACCAGCTCTGAAGAATGATTAACATCACTAAATAGATAAACGAATGACGCTGCTTTTGATTTTTCAGAAGTGGTGATTTAGTGTGTTTTACCTTTGTGGAAGTTGATATTTCTTTTTAAGATCTGTATTTGTATATTGAAAATAAAAGTCATTTATTGACTTCTTAAATAAAGAATAGTACTGATGTGAAATAAAATATTGTTTGTTTTGTTTGTGTTAAAACGAAGTGCGGTTTCGTGAGAAAGTGCACTTTGTTAAAAGGAGGATTAAATTTAATCCTCCTTTTTAATGAATAACATCAGTCTTTTATAGAAAGGATGTTTGGTAAGGGTGGAGGCATCTCCTAATATAACAAGCTTCATTCGTGCCCTTGTAATCGCTACATTCATTCTTCGCAAATCATTCAGGAAGCCAATCTGTCCATCCTCGTTGGCACGTACAAGACTGATGAAAATAACATCTCTCTCCTGTCCCTGAAAACCGTCTACCGTGTTTACGGTGATGAGGCTGCGGAAGGGACGTAAAAAGCTATTCCCTTTGATCTTTCCCCTCAAATATTGCACTTGCGCTTTGTAGGGTGAAATCAGACCGAAATCAATTCTTTCATCCAGTATCCGTTCTTTGCCGATACGTTCGATATATGCTTCCAGTTCCTGTAGTAATAGATTGGCTTCCTGCTTGTTGATGCGTCCGAAGCTCTCGCCTACAAAATCTTCGTGAAAGTCCATTTCTGAAGTATCAATCCAGTTCATAGGAGTGTCAAAGTCAAGAATACCTCGGTAGCGTACTTCCGGGGCGGCTTCCAATTCTCCGTGGTAGAACCAGTCGGAAGGAAACTGCATGATGGCCTCGTGCATTCTGTACTGTACTTTTAGTAAAGAGACAGCAGAAGGCTTTAGCTGAACCACTTTTTCCATTAACGTGTGATCCAGTCCTCCACGAGCGGCTTCTATACATTTGATAGTCGGCGGAAGCTGGCAATGATCTCCTGCAAGGATGACACGGTCTGCCTTACGGATGGCAATCCAGCAGGCAGCTTCGAGGGCTTGTGCAGCTTCGTCGATGAATAAAGTCGAAAAACGACGTCCGTTGAGCAGGCGGTGGTTGCTGCTGACTAGGGTAGAAGCAATCACACGGGCACTGTCGAAAAGATCGGCATTGATTTGAATTTCCAACTCCGTGGCACGGTCGCGGAGACGACTCATGCGATTACGCATTCCTTCCCGTTCAGAATAACTACCCCGGCGCATCCGGCTACCCATTTCGCGGATAGATTTGCGGATTCCCCAAAGCTCCGGATAGGCAGGATGACTTTCAAACCGGCGTTCGTAAGTGGATGAAAGCATTTTGTCGTTGACTCGGGTTGGATTTCCAATGCGGAGCACGGGTACTCCCCGGTCTACCAGTTTCTCACAAATCCAGTCGACAGCTGTGTTGCTTTGCGCACAGACAAGCACTTGTGGTTCCCGGTGTAACGTTTCGTAAATCGCTTCGACAAGAGTCGTTGTCTTTCCAGTTCCCGGAGGACCGTGAACAATAGATACGTCACGCGTACAGAGCACCTTGTTAACAGCTGTTTCCTGTGTACTGTTCAGCCATGGAAAGCGGACAGGATATAATTCGCGGAATCCCGGCTTTTGGGTACCCAGCAAAATGTCGCGCAGTTCCGCCAGGCGGTTGTCCTTGGCACGTATCGTGTCTTCCAGTGCCTCGAACATGGCCCGGTACGATGTTTCGTCAAAATAAAGTTGTACCCCCAGTATACCGTCAGTTTGCAGTTCCGCTAAAGCTCCCGCTCCGGGGAGTACAACGACCATTCGTTCTTCGTCGGCAAAGCTGACGGTAGCGATGAAATCCATATACTTCACTTTTCCTTCGAATGACTGGTGGAAAAAGCAAACAGGACGGCCGAACTCAAAGGAATGCTCTATTTCTTTATTTTCGGTCCGTGTAATATCTATTACAAGCTGATTCAGCGAATTGTAGTAACTTCGGCCAAGAGAGACAGGATACCAGCAGAGACCGCGCTTCACTTTACGGGCAACACCCATTGTTTCGGTCTGCCGCTTAAATTCTTCTTTCTCATATTCATACTCCATCCGCAGGAGGAGTTGCTGTTGCTGAAGGTCTATAATGGGACTTTTCGGATTATTACTCATAATAGGCGCAAAGGTAACAAATCTTCGTTCCGGGTAGAAAAAATATTTCATTTTGTTAAACATTACTCGAACGCCGTTCGTTATTTTAATAGATAGACTAAAAAAACAAAAAGCAATATGGTATATGATGTGACTATGTTAGAAGCTTTCTACGCTGCTTATAAAGGAAAGGTAGAACACGTACGGGCTATACTGAAACGCCCTTTGACGTTGGCCGAGAAGATTTTGTATGCTCATCTGTATGATGTAGCCGATTTGAAAGATTACAAACGGGGGGAGGATTATGTGAATTTTCGTCCCGACCGTGTGGCTATGCAGGATGCAACTGCGCAGATGGCTTTGCTTCAATTTATGAATGCAGGTAAGGATCAGGTGGCTGTGCCTTCGACAGTGCATTGCGATCACTTGATACAGGCGTATAAAGGCGCAAAGGCGGATATTGCTACGGCAAGACTGACTAATGAAGAAGTATACGACTTCCTCCGTGATGTATCTTCCCGTTATAGCATCGGCTTCTGGAAACCGGGAGCAGGAATTATCCATCAGGTAGTGCTCGAAAACTATGCTTTCCCTGGCGGTATGATGGTGGGAACAGACTCTCATACGCCTAATGCAGGCGGACTGGGCATGGTGGCTATCGGTGTCGGTGGCGCGGATGCCGTGGATGTGATGACAGGAATGGAATGGGAGCTGAAAATGCCAAAGATTATCGGTGTCCGTCTGATCGGAAAACTAAGTGGTTGGACCTCTCCGAAAGATGTGATTCTGAAACTGGCCGGCATCCTTACCGTAAAAGGAGGAACGAATGCTATTATCGAATATTTTGGTCCCGGAACCGAATCCCTTTCTGCTACCGGGAAAGCTACCATTTGCAATATGGGTGCCGAAGTTGGAGCTACTACCTCTTTGTTTCCCTTTGACGGGCGCATGGCTACTTATTTGAGAGCTACCGGAAGAGATTGTGTAGTCGATTGGGCTGAATCTGTTGGTGCAGACCTTCGTGCAGACGACATTGTGACCGACGAACCATCCAACTATTACGACCGTGTGATTGAAATTGACTTGTCAGAACTCGAACCTTATATAAACGGGCCGTTTACACCGGATGCCGCTACTCCCATCTCTGAATTTGCAGAAAAAGTGTTATTGAACGGCTACCCCCGTAAAATGGAGGTGGGCTTGATAGGTTCATGTACCAATTCTTCTTATCAGGATTTGAGCCGTGCAGCTTCTCTGGCAAAGCAGGTGACAGAAAAGAATTTGAGCGTCGCTTCTCCACTGATCGTCAATCCGGGTTCGGAGCAAATTCGGGCTACTGCCGAAAGAGACGGTATGATTGAGGCTTTTGAACGGCTGGGAGCCACGATTATGGCAAATGCTTGTGGACCTTGTATCGGTCAGTGGAAACGTGAGACGGATGATCCGACACGAAAGAACTCAATCGTCACCTCTTTCAATCGTAATTTTGCCAAACGCGCTGACGGTAATCCCAACACCTATGCATTTGTAGCTTCTCCGGAACTAACGATGGCGTTAACAATAGCCGGTGATCTCTGTTTCAACCCGTTGAAAGACAGACTGGTGAATCATAACGGAGAAAAAGTGAAACTCTCCGAGCCTGTAGGAGATGAGCTTCCTTTGAAAGGTTTTGAACAGGGAAATGAAGGGTATATTGCCCCGCACGGAGCAAAAACGGAAATCAGGGTAAAACCGGATTCCCAACGTCTCCAGCTTCTGACTCCTTTCCCGGCATGGGACGGACAGGACTTGCTGAACATGCCTTTATTGATTAAAGCACAGGGAAAATGTACTACCGACCATATCTCTATGGCAGGTCCGTGGCTCCGCTTCCGGGGACATTTGGAGAATATTTCCGACAATATGCTGATGGGAGCTGTCAATGCTTTCAATGGTGAAACGAACCGTGTTTGGAATCGTTCGACAAATACTTATGGAACAGTTTCCGGTACGGCAAAGATGTATAAATCCGAAGGTATTCCGTCTATTGTTGTTGCCGAAGAGAATTATGGAGAAGGTTCCAGCCGTGAACATGCAGCCATGGAACCACGCTTCCTCAATGTACGTGTCATTTTGGCTAAGAGTTTTGCCCGTATCCACGAAACAAATCTGAAAAAACAAGGAATGCTTGCTCTTACTTTTGTAGATAAAGCAGACTATGATAAAATTCGGGAACACGATCTTCTGTCCGTATCAGGCTTAGTCCATTTCGCACCGGGGCGCAATTTGACGATTGTTCTTCATCACGAAGACGGAACGAAAGAAAGTTTTGAAGTGCAACATACCTATAATGAACAGCAGATAGCTTGGTTCCGTGCCGGTTCTGCCTTAAATGCAAGATAAAAAATGAGCAAAATAACCATGCAAACAGATGGTACGCTGTTGGTACCCGATGTGCCTACCGTACCTTATATTACCGGCGATGGAGTAGGAGCCGAAGTGACTCCTGCCATGCAAGCCGTAGTGGACGCAGCTATCCGGAAAGCATACGGTGGCAAACGTCGTATCGAATGGAAAGAAGTGTTAGCGGGAGAACGTGCCTTCAACGCGACTGGTTCCTGGTTGCCGGATGAAACAATGGAAACCTTTCAGGAATACCTGGTAGGAATCAAAGGTCCGTTGACAACTCCTGTCGGAGGTGGAATCCGTTCGTTGAACGTAGCACTGCGTCAGACACTTGATTTATACGTCTGTCTTCGTCCGGTTCGTTGGTATCAGGGAGTACAGTCGCCTGTCAAATCACCGGAGAAAGTGAACATGTGTGTGTTCCGTGAAAATACGGAAGATATTTATGCAGGTATCGAATGGGAAGCCGGAACTCCGGAGGCTGAAAAGTTCTATCAATTCTTGAAAGACGAAATGGGCGTGACAAAAGTCCGTTTCCCGGAAACCTCTTCTTTCGGTGTGAAACCTGTATCATGTGAGGGCACGGAGCGTCTTGTGCGTGCTGCCTGCCAGTATGCGCTCGACCATCATTTGCCTTCCGTAACACTGGTGCATAAAGGGAATATCATGAAGTTTACCGAAGGTGGTTTCAAAAAATGGGGCTACGAACTGGCGCAACGTGAATTTGGCGATGCTTTGGCAGATGGCAGACTGGTGATAAAAGATTGCATTGCGGATGCTTTCTTACAAAATACACTCCTGATTCCCGAAGAATATTCCGTGATAGCCACCTTAAACCTCAACGGAGACTATGTTTCTGACCAACTGGCGGCTATGGTAGGCGGTATCGGTATCGCTCCGGGAGCAAATATCAACTACCAGACAGGTCATGCCATCTTTGAAGCGACTCACGGAACAGCCCCCAATATTGCGGGAAAAGATGTGGTGAACCCTTGTTCTATTATCCTTTCGGCAGTAATGATGCTCGAATATTTTGACTGGAAAGAAGCGGCTGCTCTGATAGAGAAAGCCTTGGAACAAAGCTTCCTGGACGCTCGCGCTACACACGATTTAGCCCGTTTTATGCCGAATGGAACCTCCCTCTCTACTTCCGCTTTCACTCGTGAGATCGTGGAAAGAATTGAAAAACAAAAGTAACGAATAAAAAACGAAGAAAGATGAAAAAAGAGTACTTGATTTACAAGCTTTCCGAGGAAATGAAGGAAGCTACCCGGATTGATACAGAATTGTTCTCCAAGTTTGATGTGAAGCGCGGATTACGTAATGAAGATGGCACAGGTGTATTGGTAGGTTTAACCAGAATCGGTAATGTAGTAGGATATGAACGTGTTCCGGGGGGGGGACTGAAACCCATACCGGGAAAACTGTTCTATCGCGGTTATGATGTAGAAGATATTTCTCACGCTATAATCAAAGAGAAACGCTTTGGCTTCGAAGAAGTGGCTTACCTATTGCTTTCCGGACGTCTGCCGGATAAAGAAGAATTGCTTTCTTTCCGTGAGTTGATTAACGACAATATGCCGTTGGAACAGAAAACGAAAATGAACATCATCGAGTTGGAAGGAAACAACATCATGAATATTCTTTCACGCAGTGTATTGGAAATGTATCGTTTTGACGCAAATGCGGATGATACCTCCCGGGATAACCTGATGCGTCAGAGTATTGAACTGATTTCAAAGTTCCCCACTATCATCGCTTATGCTTATAATATGCTTCGTCATGCTACTTTCGGACGTTCTCTGCATATCCGCCATCCGCAGGAAAAGCTCTCTATTGCCGAGAATTTCCTGTATATGCTGAAAAAAGACTATACCGAACTGGATGCACGCACCCTCGATTTGTTATTGATTCTTCAGGCGGAGCACGGTGGTGGTAATAACTCTACTTTCACCGTTCGCGTTACTTCTTCTACCGGAACAGATACTTATTCGGCCATCGCCGCTGGTATCGGTTCGCTGAAAGGTCCGCTTCACGGAGGTGCCAATATTCAGGTTGCCGACATGTTCCAGCACCTGAAGGAAAATATCAAAGACTGGACAAGTGTAGATGAGATAGATACTTACTACACCCGAATGTTGAACAAAGAAGTGTATAACAAAACCGGACTGATCTATGGTATCGGACATGCCGTTTATACCATCTCCGACCCTCGTGCTCTTCTATTGAAAGAACTGGCTCGCGACCTTGCCCGTGAAAAAGGCAGAGAAAGCGAATTTGCTTTCCTCGAACTGTTGGAAGAACGTGCCATCGCTACTTTCGGACGGGTTAAAAACAACGGAAAGACAGTGTCCAGCAATATCGATTTCTATTCGGGCTTCGTGTATGAAATGATCGGTTTGCCGCAGGAAATCTTCACTCCACTGTTTGCCATGGCACGTATCGTAGGCTGGTGTGCACACCGCAATGAAGAATTAACCTTCGACGGTAAACGGATTATCCGCCCGGCTTATAAAAATGTACTTGATGATTTGGCTTATATCCCAATTAAGAAACGCTGATAAGAACCAATCCTTTTATTGAATAGATAAGTAATCCCGGATGTGTGTCTGATCATTTCAGGTGTGCATCCGGGAAATTTTATATTTTCTCCTTTTTTATGTTCGTAAAAGAATGTACTTCAGATTCTTTCTATTTTTTGTATCGTCGTTTATCTCATTTTTGTTATTTTTGCGTGTTACAAAATAGATCGGTATGAGTATAGATACTTTTAATCTGTTTCTGGGGGTGATGAGCCTGATTGCTTTGTTTGTTTTTATCGCCCTTTACTTTGTGAAAGCCGGATATGGTATTTTCCGCACAGCATCGTGGGGCGTAGCTATCTCCAATAAACTAGCCTGGATATTGATGGAAGCTCCGGTTTTCGTGGTGATGTGTGTGATGTGGATCTATTCCGAACGTCGGTTCGAGCCGGTGATTTTCACTTTCTTCCTCTTCTTTCAAATTCACTATTTTCAGCGTGCTTTCATCTTCCCTTTGCTATTGAAAGGGAAAAGTAAGATGCCGCTGGCAATCATGTCGATGGGAGTTCTTTTTAATTTGTTGAATGGCTATATGCAAGGAAAATGGATTTTCTATCTTGCTCCCGAAACGATGTATCAAGCCGGTTGGTTCACTTCACCGTGGTTTATTATAGGCACACTGCTCTTCTTCGCAGGTATGCTGTTGAACTGGCAGTCGGATTATATCATCCGTCATTTGCGCAAACCGGGAGACACCCGGCATTATCTGCCTCAAAAAGGAATGTACCGTTATGTCACTTCCGCCAACTATTTCGGTGAGATAGTAGAATGGGCAGGTTGGGCGATACTCACTTGTTCACTTTCCGGTCTGGTCTTCCTTTGGTGGACGATTGCTAACCTTGTTCCCCGTGCCAACGCTATTTGGTGCCGTTACCGCGAAGAATTCGGAGACGCAGTGGGAGAACGGAAACGAGTGTTCCCTTTCCTTTATTAGGGGCGTTTTTCATCATGACTGACGTATGACTTAAATAAAATATCAACTACTATGGAATCTAAACTTTTTAGCCCGGTCACCTTTGGCCCTTTGACGCTGCGGAATCGAACGATCCGTTCGGCAGCTTTTGAGAGCATGTGTCCGGAGAATACTCCCACGCAAATGTTGCTGGATTACCATCGGTCGGTAGCTGCGGGGGGAGTGGGTATGACAACAGTGGCTTATGCTGCCGTGACACAAAGCGGACTTTCTTTCGACCGTCAGTTGTGGTTGCGTCCGTCCATTATTCCCCGTTTACACGAACTGACAAAAGCCGTGCACGATGAAGGTGCCGCAGTAGGTATACAAATCGGGCATTGTGGAAATATGTCCCATAAAAATATATGTGGTGTCACTCCTATATCCGCATCTTCAGGCTTCAACCTCTATTCTCCTACGTTTGTGCGTGGAATGGAAAAAGAGGAGCTGCCGGAAATGGCGAAAGCGTATGGAAATGCAGTCAATCTGGCGAGGAAAGCCGGATTTGACGCCGTTGAAGTACATGCGGGGCACGGCTATTTGATTAGTCAATTCCTGTCTCCCTACACCAATCATCGGAAAGATGAATATGGCGGTTCGCTCGAAAACCGGATGCGTTTTATGGATATGGTGATGGAAGAAGTGATGAAAGCGGCAGGCAGTGATATGGCAGTTTTCGTAAAAATGAATATGCGCGACGGTTTCAAAGGAGGAATGGAGATAGACGAATCCATACAAGTGGCCAAACGACTGTTGGAACTTGGCGCTCATGGATTGGTGTTGAGTGGTGGTTTTGTCAGCAAAGCGCCGATGTATGTAATGAGAGGTGCCATGCCGATTCGTTCGATGTCTTACTATATGAATTGTTGGTGGCTGAAATACGGAGTCCGTATGTTTGGCAAATGGATGATACCCTCTGTACCCTTCAAAGAGGCCTATTTCCTTGAAGATGCACTGAAATTCCGTGCGGCTCTTCCGGATGCGCCGTTGATTTATGTCGGTGGTCTTGTTTCCCGTCAGAAAATAGATGAAGTGCTCGATTCCGGTTTTGATGCCGTGCAGATGGCGAGAGCGTTACTCAACGAACCGGGATTCGTGAACCGGATGAAACAGGAGGAACAAGCACGTTGCAACTGTGGACACAGTAATTATTGCATAGGACGTATGTATACGATAGAAATGGCTTGTCATCAACATTTGAAAGAACAATTACCTTCCTCTTTACAAAAGGAAATTGATAAACTGGAGAAAAAATGAGTGAAATGAAATGGGCAATCATCACCGGTGCGGACGGAGGAATGGGAACAGAAATAACACGTGCCGTAGCCAAAGCCGGTTATCGAATCATAATGGCTTGTTATCATCCGAAGAAAGCGGAGGTTGTTCGTGAACGTTTGAGCAAGGAAACCGGAAACCCGGATTTGGAGGTTATGGCTATTGACTTATCTTCCATGCAATCCGTAGTTGCTTTTGCCAGTCAGATCTTAGAAAGGAATCTTCCCATCTCTTTGTTGATGAATAATGCCGGAACGATGGAGACAGGTTTTCATACTACTTCCGAAGGATTCGAACGAACGGTAAGTGTGAACTACATGGGACCTTATCTGCTTACCCGGAAATTAATTCCGCTGATGGTGCGTGGAGCGCGTATCGTAAATATGGTTTCCTGTACATACGCAATCGGCAAGCTCGACTTCCCGGATTTCTTTCATAGAGGGAAAACGGGAACGTTTTGGAGGATTCCTGTTTACAGTAACACGAAGCTGGCTTTATTATTGTTTACTTTCGAACTTTCCGAGCAACTTCGAGAGAAGGGGATTACCGTCAATGCTGCCGATCCGGGAATTGTTTCTACTGATATCATCACTATGCACAAGTGGTTCGATCCGTTGACGGATATTTTTTTCCGTCCTTTTATCCGTAAACCCAAGAAAGGGGCTTCTACGGCAATCGGTTTACTGTTGGACGAAAAGGAAGCTGGTGTGACAGGACAACTGTATGTCAATAACCACCGGAAAAACTTGTCTGATAAATACACGAATCATGTGCAAAAAGAGCAGTTGTGGGAGGTAACGGAACGTGCGTTGGCGAGTTGGCTGAAGTAGGGTTTCTTTTCTTTTTTTATTTAAATTATCTAGTATTTACTTATATATAGGTATTGTACATATCTATATACCTCATTTTTGTTGTCTTATTTTTACCAATAGATAGGGATTGTTTGGCACTTCTTTTTCTGCTTGGAGGTGTGTCGTAATGCACGATGCACCTCTTTTTTTGTTCATCACTATACAAATCTGTTCACTTTCTTTAAGCTGCGATCTTTTGAAGATTTCTTTGATTTATGTGTTCCCAGCATCTAAAAACAGCAGTTGTAAGCTCATAAAACAGTCTAATCAGCCAGTTCATACCCTTTTTTGTCAGTTTTGCACACATCTTTTTTATATTGAAGGCAATGGCTAGGAAGGCAAAGTCCATGAAGACCTTGTCCTTTCCAAAATGTCGGAAACGTTTGTAGTTCATATTGTTTTTAATTTGTCCGAACACGGCTTCCGGTTCTATGCATCTCTGCCCTCTGTGTTTCAGTCCTTTCTCAGAGCAGAGCAGTTCTTTGGCTCTCCGCTTGTATTGTCTAAGCCTATGATTCAGTTCTATCGTCCTGTTTCCTTTTGCTTTAAAACAGCGGCATCGCAGGGGACAGCCTTCACACCTGACAGCTCTGTACCGTGCATTTTCGTTGACATATCCGGATGCGGTTTTCACATTCCTGGTGCCTATCCTCCGCATCCTTTGCCCCATAGGGCAGATGCAGAAGTCATGTTCTTCATTGTAGTAGAAGTTTTCGGCCTTGAACGGGTCCGGTTTGAATCTCGGCCGCTGCTCCATGTGGAAATAGTTGTACTTTACGTAGGCTTCCATGCCGTTTTCGGACATGAAGCGGTAATTCTCTTTGGAGCCATAGCCGGAATCAGCAACCACCGTATGGGCCATCCGGTCATACCTGTTTGAAAAAGATTGCAGGAAAGGAATCAGGGTCAGTGTATCCGTAGGGTTCGGGAAGAGTGCAAAATCGGTGATGAACTGATTTTCGGTGCCGATTTGAAGGTTGTAACCGGGCTTCGTCTGTCCGTTGCGCATGGCATCCTCCTTCATTCTCATAAAAGTAGCGTCCTTGTCCGTCTTGGAATAGGAATTCCTCTCTTGCAGCGTTTCCAGATGGCAGTCGTATTCCTGCAGTTTGTCCCTGTGTTCTTCCAGTTCCTTCAACTGTTTGCGTTTCTTTTTCAGTTCAGTCTTTTCCTCTTTCGCGGATGGCTCGGAAACCTGTTCCAGTGCATGACGCAATTCTCCTGCCATTTCAGTCAGCATGGCCGGAGTGAACCCAACCTCCTCATTGTTCTCTGATGACTTCTCCCGGGCAATGACATCGTCTATCTGCCCTAACAGGACATGTATCTTCTTCATCAGGCGTTCACGGTTCCGCTCAACCGTTTTTCGCCAGACGAAAGTGTACTTGTTGGCTTTGGATTCGATCTTTGTCCCGTCAATGTATTCCACATTCAGGCTGATGAAGCCTTTGGAAGAGAGAAGAACTACGGTTTGCGTAAACACCTCGTTGATTTCCTTCTTCACCCGGTTGCGGAAACGGTTGATGGTAATGAAATCCGGTTTCTCATATCCGGCCAGCCAGATATAATGGATGTCACGGTGAAGGAGCTTTTCAATTTTCCGGCAGGAGTAGATGTTGTTCATATAGGCATACAGAATGACCTTGAGCATCATCCTGGGGTGGTAAGGGCTGCGCCCGCATTCCTTATACAGCTTTCTGAAACTTTCAAGATTCAAGCCCTCAACCAGGGCGTCAACCATGCGCACCGGATCGTTTTCTGCAATATCCTCATCAATTCTTTGAGGAAAAAGAACGGTTTGGTTGGGATTGTAAGGACGAAAATGTATCTTTGTCATAGTGAAATTCTTATGCCTAAAGATACAAAATCTTTAGGTAATAACAAAGCCCCAGCTTGTGAAAGTCGGGGCTTTGTGCGTAAAAAACAGAAGGTGTGCATTTTGACACACCTTCTATAAAGTAAAAAGGTAAAAAGGAGATGAGCAATAAATGTTTTTTGGTTTTTCTGGCATTCTTGTTTTCCGTATCCGTATATTCACAACAGGGGCGTCACCGTAGTAGTTTAATTTCGGGCAGAGTGATGTCCACAGAGAAAGAAGTGGTGGATTTTGCGACAGTTTATCTGAAAGGAACCAACCAAGGATGCTATACAGATGAAAAAGGTATATATCATTTGAAAACTACAGCAGGTGAATATACACTCGTCGTTTCGGCTATCGGTTATCAAACGGTAGAAAAGAAAGTTAAATTAGCCAAGGGAGAAAGAATAAAAGTAAACGTCACTATCGCACCGGCGGTAAAAGAACTGGGAGAGGTGCTGGTCACGACATCCGGAGTCGGTCGTGTGAATCAATCTGCTTTTAATGCGGTAGCCATTGATGCGAAGAAATTGCATAATAGTACGCAGACTTTGGCGGGTGCACTGACTAAAGTGCCCGGTGTAAAACTCCGCGAATCAGGTGGAGTGGGATCGGATATGCAATTGTATATCGATGGCTTTAGCGGAAAACATGTGAAAATCTTCATTGACGGCATACCACAGGAAGGAGCCGGTGCTGCATTCGATTTGAACAATGTTCCTATTAATTTTGCTGACCGTATAGAAGTCTATAAAGGAGTAGTTCCCGTAGGATTCGGAACCGATGCTATTGGGGGAGTGGTTAATATTGTCACCAACAAACAACCCGGAAAGTGGTTTATGGATGCTTCCTATTCTTACGGTTCGTTTAATACTCATAAATCATACGTGCGCTTCGGACAAACGTTCAAGAATGGTTTCATGTATGAGGTTAATGCTTTTCAAAACTTTTCGGATAATGATTATTATGTAGACACTTACGTACGCGAATTTGAGATTAAAGAAGATGGAAGCGTACGTTTTCCGCCACTTGATAAAAATAAGATTTATCATCTGAAACGTTTTAATGACCAGTATCATAATGAAGCCGTGATTGGAAAAATCGGCCTGGTAGGAAAGAAATGGGCAGACCGTCTGGCGTTGAGTTTTAATTATTCCCATTTCTATAAAGAGATACAAACAGGCGTTTATCAAGATGTCGTGTTCGGTGAAAAATTCCGCAAAGGACATTCGTTGGTCCCTTCTTTAGAATATTACAAAAAGAACTTATTGGTGAAAAACCTGGATCTACTGTTGACTGCCAATTATAATCATAATATCACCAACAATGTCGATACCGCTTCGCGGGCTTACAACTGGCGTGGAGATTTTTATGAAAAAGGTAGCCGGGGAGAACAGTCTTACCAGAACAGTGAATCTAAAAATAAAAACTGGAATGGGACGCTGAAGATGAATTATCATATCGGACAGGCGCATACGTTTACTTTCAGTCATGTAATCAGTGATTTTGAACGTACGAGCCGCTCTACCATCGGTGCTTCTTCCAAATTCACGGACTTTTCTATTCCTAAAATCACCCGTAAAAACGTCAGCGGGCTTTCTTACCGTCTGATGCCGTCGGACAGATGGAATGTGTCGGCATTTGCCAAATATTATCGGCAATACAACAAGGGACCGGTATCGCAGAATACGGATGGAATAGGCAATTATATCAATCTGTCCAATACGGCAAGCGCTCTTGGATATGGAGCGGCAGGTACCTATTTTATATGGAAAGATCTTCAGGTGAAACTTTCGTACGAAAAGGCTTTCCGCCTGCCGACCACGGACGAACTCTTTGGAGATGAAGACCTTGAAGCTGGCAAAATGAATCTGAAACCGGAGAAAAGTGATAATGTCAATTTGAGTTTCAGCTATAATCATCAGTTTGGCAAGCATGAATTGTATGCCGAGGCCGGTTTGATATATCGGGATACGAAAGATTACATAAAAAGAGGACTGGACGTATTGGGAGGAACAAGCTACGGATATTATGAGAACCACGGTCACGTAAGGACCAAAGGGTATAATTTGTCATTGCTTTATAGCTTCTCGCGTTGGTTTGATATAGGAGGAACATTCAATAGCATCGATACTCGTGATTACGAAAAGTTTCTGGCGGGTTCCTCTTTGCAGGAAAGCATGCACTATAAAGTGCGTATGCCGAATCTGCCCTATCGTTATGCTAATATCAATGCAAATTTTTATTGGAATGACCTGTTTGTCAAAGGAAATGTGTTGAGCATCGGCTATGATAGCTACTGGCAGCACGATTTTCCTCTTTATTGGGAAAATCTCGGAGATAAAGATTCAAAGAATATGGTGCCGGAACAGTTTTCTCATAATCTGTCTTTGTCCTACACCATGAAGAATGGACGTTATAATGTATCATTTGAATGTCGGAATTTCACCGATGCCCAACTGTTTGACAATTTTAGCCTGCAAAAAGCGGGGCGCGCATTCTATGGAAAGTTCAGAGTGTTTTTCGGTAAATAATAAGAGTAAGTTTTTAGTATCAATCAATAATAAAGAATATATGAAGAAGTTTTTATTACAGGCTTTTGCCGTAGCTTTTTGTTTGAGTAGCGGTGTGTTTGTGGCATCTTGCGACGATGATAATAATCCGGTGGATAACCCGCCAATTGATGGAGAAACGGCTTATGTGGTGGCTGCCACAACCGGTGAAGCAAGTTATTTGGTAGTAGCCAATTCTTTGGATGAAGGAACAGTGTCGACTCAAGGGAATGGAACCGAGGTGATTGGCGGTACCTATTGGGTATATAAAGGATTGGATTATGTGTTTGCTTTAGTTTATAATAAAGGTGGCGCAGGTACAGGAGCTTCCTATTATCTGGGGGCAGATGGTAAAATGAAAGAAAAGTACACATACACTTATAATCGTATCACGTCTTATGGAACCTGGGGGGATAAAGTGGTGACTGTTTCCACCGGGGACTCGAAAATAACAGATGAGGATCAGAATGTGGCTCAAGCATTGTTGTTCAACTATTTGGATGCGACCGATGGCAGTCAGGAAGAGGGTACCTTGCTTGCCGAAAATTACTTGGGTAATGGTGAAAAAGTTTCATGGGCAGGTCTGGTTGAAGCTAACAATAAGATTTATACATCTGTCATCCCAATGGGAATGAGTAAGTACGGTATTAAAAAATGGCCGGAAGCTGTGACAGATCAGGAACTTGTGACTAAGACTGACGGTGGTAGCGGCAGCGGTGCATATACAGCCGGTGTCATTCCTTCTACACAATACCCGGATAATGCTTATGTGGCAATTTATAGTGGCACGAACTTCAATGAGACTCCGGTGATTGCCAAGACTGATAAAATAGGCTATGCATGCGGTCGTATGCGTTCACAATATTATCAGACCATTTGGGCCGCTGATAATGGTGACGTCTATGTGTTCTCTCCCGGATATGGACGTACGGCAGTTTCATCTTCAGATTTGAAGAAGGTAACAGGACAGAAGCCTTCGGGCGCAATGCGTATCAAAGCAGGCGCAACAGATTTCGATCCGGATTACTATGTGAACTTTGAAGAGATAGGCACTAAACATCCTATTTTCCGTTGCTGGCACATCTCTGAAGATTACTTCCTGCTTCAATTGTATAAAAAGGGAGCGGAAGATATGATTAGTGGCGGTACAAGTGCAGATGTCAGCGAATTAGCTGTTTTCAAGGCGGAAGATCAGACGATTATGCTTGTTACAGGTCTGCCGGCTGACGGAAAGTTTGGTGGCGAGCCTTATGGAGAAAAAGGGTATGCTTATATGGCTGTCACTGTGACTACGGGCGAGAAACCGGCCTTCTATAAAATAGACGCAAAAACAGGCAAGGCAGTCAAAGGTTTGACGGTAGAAGCTGACGCTATCACTACGGTAGGTAAGATGGAATATCTTTCAAAATAATACAGTCGGTTAAATAGAGAATCTTTTGTATATAAAAGCCTGCCGAGCGGAAAGCTTTGCAGGTTTTTTCAAGAAATAGGATTGAAAACATGAAAAAAATATTCAGAAAGATACATTTGTGGCTTTCCGTCCCTTTCGGACTGATAATAACTCTTGTCTGCTTCTCCGGTGCCATGCTGGTATTTGAAAATGAGGTGAATGAGTGGTTTCGACGCGATCTTTACTACGTAGAAACGGTAAAGGAGTCTCCTCTTCCTATGGATAAGCTGCTTGAAAAAGTGGCGACGACATTGCCTGACAGTGTATCGGTGACCGGTGTCAGCATATCTTCTGATCCCGGACGTGCGTATCAGGTTAGTCTTTCCAAAACACGTCGTGCATCTTTGTATGTAGACCAGTATACGGGCGAAGTAAAAGGAAAAAGCGAGCGTAGCGGCTTTTTTATGTTTATGTTCCGAATGCATCGCTGGTTGCTGGATAGTATGAATCCGGGAAATGAAGGAATCTTTTGGGGCAAAATGATTGTAGGTGTCAGTACGCTTTTACTTGTTTTTGTACTGATTTCGGGAATTGTCATTTGG
Organism: Bacteroides sp. 2_2_4; assembly: GCF_000157055.1. NCBI lineage: Bacteria > Pseudomonadati > Bacteroidota > Bacteroidia > Bacteroidales > Bacteroidaceae > Bacteroides > Bacteroides sp. 2_2_4. The sequence continues at coordinate 261,852 of NZ_EQ973361.1, forward strand.
TGGCCGCGTACACGTAAAGCATTGAAGAATAGCCTGAAAATAACAGCAACAAAAGGTTGGAGAAGGTTTTGGTATGACTTGCATGTGGCAGGTGGAATGTATGCTCTGATCTTTCTACTGGCTATGGCACTGACGGGGTTGACCTGGTCTTTTCCGTGGTATCGGACGGCTTTCTATAAGGTCTTCGGGGTAGAAGTACAGCAACGTGCCGCCCAAGGACATGAACAGAAAAGTGATGCTCAAAAGAGGGATACCAAACTGGCAGCCCATCGGGAAAAGAAAAGAGAAGGAAATGAGGTTCGAAAGGGTGAAAGAGGCGGACGTCCGGAAAACAATCACAGTGATATGTACTCGGTAACTTCACCCTTCGTTTATTGGCAGGAGATTTATGATAAACTAAGACGTCAGAATCCGGAGTATAAGCAAATCAGTATTTCTTCTGGTACGGCAAGCGTGTCTTTCAACCGTTTCGGGAATCAGCGGGCATCTGACCGTTATTCTTTCAATACGGATAATGGTGAATTTACAGAAACAAGTCTTTATCAACATCAAGACAAGTCGGGAAAGATTCGTGGTTGGATTTATTCTGTGCATGTTGGTAACTGGGGAGGAATGTTTACTCGCATACTTACCTTTATTGCTGCCTTATTGGGGGCTGCACTACCACTGACTGGATATTATTTATGGATAAAAAGACTCATAAAGGTACGGAAATGAATGAAATTTTTTCCTACTATAAAGTTGAAAAACATAAAAACATCTGCCACCTGCAACGAAACGTGTGTAATTCACTAGTTAATAGATAGTTGT
>NZ_EQ973361.1:262793-272234 GCF_000157055.1 Bacteroides sp. 2_2_4
ATATCTCTACGGGGAAACGACAGTATCCTTACGTAGAAACTGTAGTGTCCCGCCTTAGAAACTGTCGTTTCCTGCCGTGGAAATTGTAATTTCTAATGCCGGAAACGACAGTTCCCCGCCTGGAAACGGGAAGTTAATGTATACAATAAACTTTTGCACCCATGGAGAATTGGCTTTGCAAGGCTTATACTGTGTGGCAGATACTTTGATCTGCAACCTATCTGCAACAGTATCTGCAACGTTACAACTATCTATTAACTAGTGAATTACACACGTTTGGTTGCAGGTGGCAGATGTTTTTATGTTTTTCAACTTTATAGTAGGAGGATTACGCATCAAAATTAGGGTCGCAACCGTAAGTCATAAAACAAATTCACCTCTGTGTCCTCCGTGTCCTCTGTGGTGAAAAGAAGCATTGAATAAATGAAAGAAGAGCGGTGAATGATAAGGAAATCTCCCGTTCATCCACCGCTCTTTATCTTATATACTGATATAAGCTGAACTCCTAAAAATAAAAAGATTAGATTGAAAGCTCTTTCAATACAGTGACAAGATCTCTCTTGATTGGTTTGTCATTCTTAATAGCCTTGCTGAACGGTACGTAAACGATTTCATCATGTTCGATTCCGATCATTACGTTACGTTGATCTTCCATAATAGCATCGATAGCAGCAGCACCGAGGCGGCTTGCCAGGATACGGTCGTGGGCAGTCGGGCTACCACCACGTTGCAAGTGACCTAAGATCGTCACACGTACATCGTATTGCGGGTATTCGTTTTTCACACGTTCGGCATAATGCATGGCTCCTCCGGTCAGTTCGCTTTCGGCTACCAATACAATACTACTGTTTTTTGATTTACGGAATCCGTTCTTGATAAACTCTTCCAGTTGGTCGACTTCCGTACTGAATTCCGGAATAATAGCAGCTTCCGCTCCCGAAGCGATCGCTCCGTTCAATGCAAGGAAACCGGCATCACGTCCCATCACTTCTACAAAGAACAAACGTTCGTGTGAAGTGGCCGTGTCGCGAATCTTATCCACAGCGTCCAATATCGTATTTAATGCAGTGTCATATCCGATGGTAGTATCTGTACCGTAAAGGTCATTATCAATAGTTCCCGGTAGTCCGATACACGGAACATCAAATTCCTGTGCAAAGATGCGTGCACCTGTCAGTGAACCGTCTCCACCAATGATAACCAAGGCATCAATGCCTTCTTTTTTCATATTATCATAAGCCAACTGGCGACCTTCCGGAGTCGTGAACTCTTTACAACGGGCTGTTTTCAAGATAGTACCACCCAACTGGATGATATTACTCACATTCTGACTCTTAAATTCTTTGATTTCACCAGTGACCAGACCTTTATAGCCTCTGTATATACCTTTGACTTGCAATCCATTGTAGATAGCTGCACGTGTCACTGCACGTATAGCAGCGTTCATTCCCGGAGCATCACCTCCGGAGGTCAAAATTCCGATACACTTAACTGTTCCCATATAACAATCTCTCATTAATTAGTTTGACGCGGCAAATGTACAATAAAAAGTTGAAAGCAGCGGTTATGAAGTTTTTTTTCGTATGAAGAAAACATTAAAAATGTTCAAATAGCCCTTTCTTGCTTTCTTTTTATTCATTCGTGTTACTTTGCCGTTTTTTCTTATGTTGCTTTGCTATTATTCTTTATATGAATAAAGCAATTATTCTTTGATAAGCGTCCGAATGTGATTGTAAATCTTCTCCATCAACCATTTCGGAGTAGAAGTCGCCCCACATACACCAATCGATTTTACGTTTTGAAGAAGAGAAGGATCGATTTCTTTCTCGTTATCTATCAAATGCGAATTAGCGTTCACCTTCAAACATTCTTCAAACAGCATCTTTCCGTTCGAACTCTTTTTGCCGCTGACGAAGAAGATCAAATCGTGTGTAGCCGCAAACTCCCGGAGCTTAGGCATACGGTTGGCAACCTGACGGCAGATCGTATCATAATATTCGAAAGTCGCCTCCGGTGAAATATGTTGTTTGAAGTATTCTACGATTTCTTGAAATTCGTCCAGTGACTTGGTTGTCTGTGAGAAAAGGCGGATACTTTTGTTTAAATCCAGCTTTTTGGCTTCCTCTGCCTTTTCAATCACAATTGCCTTTCCGTCTGTCTGCCCTACCAGTCCCAACACTTCAGCGTGTCCGCTCTTGCCGTAGATGACAATTTGCTTTTCTTCGTCACTGTCTGCCAGATACCCTTGTCGGATGCGTTTCTGCAAACGTAATACAACCGGACAGGTCGCATCGATAATCTCGATCTTATTTTCACGGGCAATCATATAAGTTTCCGGTGGCTCGCCATGCGCCCGGAGCAATACTTTTGCATTTTTCAATTGCTTGAATTCTTCCCGATTGATGGTGATTAATCCCATCGTTTTCAGCCTGTCCACTTCCCGACTATTATGCACAATGTCTCCGAGGCAATAGAGTGTTTCTCCCTTTGCCAACTCTTCTTCTGCCTTATGAATGGCTGTCACCACACCAAAGCAGAAGCCGGAACCTTCGTCTATCTCTACCTTGATCATAAAACAAACTATTTACTTACCTTATTAAATTGTTCGAAAAGCCATTTTTTCTGCTCTTCAATCGATAAGTCGGTATTATCCAGGAGCAGCGCATCTTCTGCTTTGCGCAGCGGGCTTACTTCACGGTTTTGATCGATATAATCCCGTTGTTTCACGTTTTCCAGAATTTCGTCGAAGCTGGCTTCCTGTCCTTTTGCTTTCAGCTCGTCATAACGACGTTGAGCACGGATTTCGGGAGTAGCGGTTACAAATATTTTCAGTTCCGCATCCGGGAAAACGGTAGTTCCTATATCCCGGCCATCCATGACGATGCCCTTTTCCTTTCCCATTGCTTGTTGCTGCGCCACCATTTCTTCACGTACGAAGTCAAGCGTACTGATAGGGCTCACTTTGGAAGAAACCTCCATTGAACGGATTTTATTCTCCACATTCACGCCGTTCAGATACGTGTCGGGACGTCCGGTTTCCTTATTCAGCTGGAAAGATATACGAATGTTCTTGATTTCTTTTTTCAGTTTCTCCGTATCGATCACGTCTCCGTTGAAAATCCCGTTCTCTATACTATATAAAGTGACCGCACGATACATGGCTCCACTGTCAATGTAAATGTAACCCACTTCGCGGGCAAGATCTTTGGCCATTGTACTTTTTCCACAAGAGGAAAAGCCATCGATTGCAATTGTTATCTTTTTCATATTCAGTTCATCTGATTTGTTCGCCAAAGATACGGCAAATTTGAAAATCAACCATAAGTTTGCCGTTAAAAGGAGCAAGACAAGTACGAAAGAATTAAAAAAGTTAAAAAGCCGGATAAAAAGAGGCAAAGAGGGGAACGAATACATGAAAATGTACTATATTTGCCCGGAGACACATGAAAGGACACTTTTTTTTAATCATTATATTAATAAATTTATGGAAGTTAAAAAATCACCCAAGGCAGACCTGGAAGGCAAGAAGTCTACATGGTTGCTCGTTGGTTACGTGGTAGTTCTAGCTTTCATGTTCGTGGCGTTCGAATGGACCCAGCGTGACGTGAAGATAGATACAAGCCAGGCAGTAGCCGATGTCGTGTTTGAAGAGGAAATTATTCCTATTACCGAAACCCCTGAACAAGCAGCTCCACCACCACCTGAAGCTCCAAAGGTAGCAGAATTGCTGGAGATTGTGGATGATAAAGCTGATATTGAGGAAACAACAACTATTATCAATGAAGATAATCAAGCTCGTGTAGAAGTAAAATATGTGCCTGTACAAGTGGTTGAAGAAGAACCGGAAGAACAGACTATTTTCGAGGTTGTAGAAAATATGCCGGACTTCCCGGGCGGACAAGCAGCTTTGATGCAGTATCTGGCAAAAAATATTAAATATCCGACTATCGCACAGGAAAACGGAACTCAAGGACGTGTTATCGTACAGTTCGTTGTTAACAGAGACGGTAGTATCGTAGATGCGAAGGTTGTACGTAGCGTCGACCCGTATCTGGATAAAGAAGCCCTCCGTGTGATTAATACCATGCCGAAGTGGAAACCAGGTATGCAGCGCGGAAAACCGGTACGTGTTAAATTTACAGTTCCTGTGATGTTTAGATTGCAGTAATTTGTAACACTATAAATGGAGAGGCTGCTTTCGGCAGCCTCTTTTTATTCATTAATTTTTTTATTCATCATGTTTACAGCTTCTCAATTACTCGATAAGATAAATAATCATATTTCTGAAATCCAGTTTACCCGGACGCCGAAAGGACTTTATGAACCGATTGAATATATCCTTTCTCTGGGTGGGAAGCGGATACGTCCTGTATTAATGTTGATGGGATATAACTTGTATCGGGAGGATGTTGCGTCTATATACGATCCTGCCACTGCGATTGAAGTTTACCACAATCACACCTTGTTGCATGATGATTTGATGGATCGTTCGGATGTGCGCAGAGGGAAACCTACCGTGCACAAGGTCTGGAATGATAATACTGCTGTACTTTCGGGAGATGCTATGTTGATTCTGGCATTTCGGTATATGACGGGTTGTCCACCGGAACACCTGAAAGAAGTGATGGATTTATTCAGTTTGACTACACTCGAAATCTGTGAAGGACAGCAACTGGATATGGAATTTGAATCTCGCTGTGACGTTACAGAAGACGAATACATTGAAATGATTCGTTTGAAAACAGCCGTGTTGCTTGCGGGTAGTCTTAAAATAGGTGCAATTCTGGCAGGAGCGACTGCTGAAGATGCAGAAAATCTATATAATTTTGGAATGCATATTGGAGTAGCATTCCAGTTACAGGATGATTTGTTGGATGTATATGGTGATCCGGAAGTGTTCGGGAAGAAGATAGGTGGAGACATCCTCTGCAATAAAAAAACATATATGCTTATCAAAGCACTGAACCGTGCGGATGAAAAGCAGCATGCTGAATTGAATCGTTGGTTGAATGCGGAGGCTTTTCAACCTTCTGAAAAAATCGAAGCGGTAACTGAAATCTATAATCAGTTGAATATCCGCAATATTTGTGAAAGCAAAATGCGTGAATATTATACGTTCGCTATGGAAAGTCTGGCGGCGGTAGCTGTTGCGGAAGACAGAAAAAAAGAACTGAAGAATCTGGTGAAATTATTAATGTATCGTGAAATGTAGTTAAGTATCGGAGATATGCCTTATAGACGACTACCAAATACTGATCAAGCAAGAGTTCGGGCGCTGAAAGCGGCTGTCGAAAAGGGAGAGATGTATAATGTGCGTGACTTGGCTATTACATTGAAGACATTATTTGAAGCGCGTAACTTTTTGCATCGGTTTGAGGCAGCGCAAATTTATTATACCCAGTGCTACGATAATCAGTCGCGTGCCAGCCGTAAACACCAGATGAATGTGAAGACTGCCCGGCTGTATATCTCTCATTTTATTCAGGTGCTCAATTTGGCAGTGCTTCGTGATGAAATCAAGGTGGCACATAAAGAGTTATATGGCTTGCCTGCTTCCAATACCGTACCGGACCTGTTGAGTGAAGCCTCTCTGGTAGAGTGGGGGAAGAAAATAATCGAAGGCGAACAATTAAGGACCACTCAAGGTGGCATACCTATTTATAATCCGACTATTGCACGCGTAAAAGTGCATTATGATATTTTTCTGGAAAGCTATGAACGGCAGAAGAACTATCAGGCATTAACCAATCGTAGTCTTGATGAACTGGCGTCTATGCGTGACCGTGCCGATGAATTGATTTTGGATATCTGGAATCAGGTAGAAGCCAAATACCAGGATGTCACTCCCAATGATACCCGATTAGAAAAATGCCGCGACTATGGACTGATATATTATTATCGCTCCAGCGAAAAAATAAAAGAAGAAAAAGAAATATCATGTTGATCGATACTCATTCTCATCTTTTTGTTGAAGAATTTACCGAAGACCTGCCATTGGTGATGGAACGTGCGCAGAAAGCGGGAGTTTCCTATATTTTTATGCCCAATATAGACAGTACGACCATTGATGCTATGTTGTCGGTTTGTAGGGATTATCCGGGATTTTGCTATCCGATGATCGGACTGCACCCTACTTCTGTCAATGAATCGTATGAACAGGAATTAGCGATTGTTCACAAATACTTGTCGACTTCCCGTGAGTTTGTGGCTATCGGAGAAATAGGTCTTGATCTTTATTGGGACAAGACTTTTCTGAAAGAGCAAATCTTGGTTTTTGAAAAGCAAATAGAGTGGGCGCTGGAATATGGTCTTCCCATTGTAATCCATTCAAGAGAAGCGTTTGAATATATATATAAGGTAATGGAACCCTATAAAAATACCTCTTTGACCGGCATTTTTCATAGTTTTACCGGGACATCGGAAGAAGCGGCGAAATTGTTGGAATTTGAAGGATTTATGTTAGGTATCAATGGAGTTGTAACTTTCAAGAAATCGACTTTGCCGGAGGCATTGACGACTGTTCCTTTAGAGCGCATTGTGCTTGAAACCGATTCTCCCTATTTGGCTCCTGTGCCGAACCGGGGAAAGAGGAATGAAAGTGCCAATGTGAGAGACACACTCATGAAGGTGGCGGATATTTATCAGATGGATCCGGAGTATGTGGCACAGGTCACTTCTGTGAATGCGTTAAAAGTGTTCGGAATCCGCAAATAAGGTTCGAAAGGTTTTAAATTATATTAATTTGCAGTATTTATTCAAGATAAAAGGGGGAGAATGCTTCTTGAAAAGAAAAAAAAGAATACATTTGTAGCTGAAAATGCTGAAAACACAGAGGGAGAGATGCTCGAGTGGTTGAAGAGGCACGCCTGGAAAGCGTGTATACGCCAAAAGCGTATCCGGGGTTCGAATCCCCGTCTCTCCGCAGAAATGAAAGAGAGATGAGAAGTAAATACAATAATAATAATCAATTAATTAATCTTAAAAATTAGACACACAATGAAAAAGTTATTTGCAATTGTTGCTGTGATTGGGGCCTTCACTTTTGGCTCAATTCAACTTGCTCAGGCTCAAGACGCTCCTGCAGCAGAACAAACTGAACAACAAGCTGCTCCTGCCGCTGAAGCTACTACAGCTGCTGCTCCTGCTGCAGAAGAGGGTGGTATTCACAAGGAAATCAAAGTTAAATTCATCGAAGGTACTGCATCTTTCATGAGTTTGGTAGCTATCGCTTTGGTGATCGGTTTGGCTTTCTGTATTGAACGTATCATTTATTTGAGTTTGGCTGAAATCAACACAAAAAAATTCATGGCATCTATCGAAGCTGCTTTGGAAAAAGGTGATGTTGAAGCTGCTAAAGACATTGCTCGTAACACCAGAGGTCCGGTTGCTTCTATCTACTACCAAGGTTTGATGAGAATCGATCAAGGTATTGACGTAGTTGAGAAGTCAGTTGTATCTTATGGTGGTGTACAGGCAGGTTACCTTGAAAAAGGATGTTCTTGGATCACACTGTTTATCGCAATGGCTCCGTCACTCGGATTCTTGGGTACTGTAATCGGTATGGTGCAGGCATTTGATAAAATCCAGCAGGTAGGTGATATCTCTCCGACGGTTGTTGCAGGTGGTATGAAAGTAGCCTTGATTACAACTATCTTCGGTTTGATTGTAGCATTGATCCTTCAGGTATTCTACAACTACGTACTTTCTAAAATTGAGGCTCTTACAAGTGAAATGGAAGATTCTTCTATCTCTTTGCTTGATATGGTAATCAAATATAACTTGAAATACAAAAAATAATCTAAAATGAGTAAGTTAACATATAGAATATCGTATTACGCACTGTATGCGATGTTTGCTATTATTCTGATCGTTATTGGCTTGTTCTTCTTAGGAGGAGATGCCTCGGGCGATGCCTTAATTCCGGGAGTAGATCCCGAAATGTGGCAACCGGCTCAAACAGACGCCTTACTCTATCTGATGTACGTTTTGTTTGGCTTAGCCATTGCAGCCACTGTTATTGCTGCTGTATTCCAATTTGGTGCAGCTTTGAAGGATAACCCGGCAAATGCCATCAAGTCTTTACTTGGTTTGGTTCTTTTAGCTGTTGTTCTTATTGTAGCTTGGGCAATGGGTGATGGTACACCAATGCAGATTCCTGGCTATAGTGGTACAGACAATGTTCCTTTTTGGCTGAAAGTAACTGATATGTTCCTTTATTCTATTTACATATTGTTGTTTGTGACAGTTGTTGCAATCATTGCGAGTGGTATAAAGAAAAAATTGTCGTAATCAATTGAGGATACTCGATTAAATAAGTTATTAAAATGGCAAAAGGAAAAAGAAAAGTTCCTGATATAAACTCAAGTTCTACGGCGGATATTGCTTTCTTGTTGCTGATCTTCTTCTTGATTACAACATCAATGGATACGGACCGTGGTTTGGCAAGACTTTTGCCTCCACCACCCGAAGATGAAAAGAATGAGAATACCGATAAAATTAAAGAACGTAACATCCTGCAGGTTTATCTGAATAAAGATGATGCTTTGATGTGCGGGAATGATTATATTGGTGTTGATCAGTTGAGGCAGAAAGCCAAAGAGTTTATTGCTAACATCAATAACGCTGAGAATATGCCGGAAAAGACACAAAAAAATGTCGATTTCTTTGGTACTACTCTTGTTAATGATAAGCATGTAATTTCTTTGCAGAATGACCGCGGGTCTTCTTATCAGGCATATATAAGTGTGCAGAACGAATTGGTAGCTGCATACAATGAATTGAGAGATGAGTTAGCTCAAGAAAAGTTTGGGGTTACTTACGCTGAACTGAATGATGCACAGCAGAAAGCTGTTCGTGAAGTTTATCCGCAACGAATTTCTGAAGCAGAACCTAAAAAATACGGAGAAAAAAAGAAGTAAGTAATGGGAAAATTTAATAAGACTGGTAAACGTGAAATGCCGGCATTGAATACTTCTTCGTTGCCTGACCTTATCTTTACCTTGTTGTTCTTCTTTATGATTGTAACAACGATGCGTGAGGTAACATTAAAGGTGCAGTTTACACTTCCGCAAGGTACTGAACTCGAAAAACTGGAGAAGAAATCACTGGTAACATTCATTTATGTAGGGGAACCTACACAAGAATATCGCGCGAAAATGGGTACTGAAAGTCGTATTCAGTTGAATGACAGTTATGCTGAAGTGGGTGAAGTACAAGACTTCATTTTTCAGGAACGTGCGAGTATGAATGAAGGCGATGCTGCTAAGATGACTGTGTCTCTGAAAGTAGATCAGAAGACAAAGATGGGTATTGTTACTGATGTAAAAAATGCTCTTAGAAAATCTTATGCTTTGAAGATTAACTATTCGGCTACGAAACGTGGTGAGAAGTAATTAGTTAATTCAATATATATAAAAAGGGCGTTCAATTCAAATTGAACGC
>NZ_EQ973361.1:272568-283770 GCF_000157055.1 Bacteroides sp. 2_2_4
TATATACGTAGCTGGAGTAAGGTTTTCCATTTGTGAAACTAATTTCGAGCTGCTACCTAATTTAATTAGTTGTCTTTTACTCCATATACTTCTTTATGTATTCTCTTTTTGATTGTTTCAAAATCCTTTTCACAATCCAATTCTCCGTGTACCATTAAATACATGGGCAGAAAATCATCTCCGGGCTTGTAAGGAGGTTGGCTATAGTCTTTTTCCCACAGCGTAAAGCCTTGACGTTGATAAAAGCTGATACGTCGTTTTGCCATTTCCTCTATCGGACGTTCTACTTCCAATACGATCGGGCGTTTCAAATAATTGCATAAGTATTCCAGCGTGCGTTTTCCATAGCCTCCATTTCGCAGGGCAGGATTGGTTGCAAAGTGTTCTACATAGTAGAAACTGTCAAAATCCCAATAGGTAATGAAGCCGACTGGCAGGTCATCATCAAAGATGATGTTATTATGAAAGTTGCCCGTACGATCAGTGTACTCGCGCAGTTGTTCCAACTGACGGTACTCTTCCGGTGGAAACGAATCAATTAGAAGCTCTTCCATGAATTTGTAATGTTGCAGATCCGACGTACTAATTGGTTGAAGTCTAATCATGAGGTTTGGGTTTTAAGTTTGACAATAATATAATTGTATTCCATTAAGGAACATAAAATTCAATCATTCGACGGATGGCACGTTGACAAACCGGACAAAACTCCGGATATTCGTTTGTTTTCATGCGACAGTCATAAGCCGGACGATAAATGCCTTTGGCAGAGTAGCCACCTCCTTCATATACTCCTACGGGATATTTCTTTTTTTCAGCAATAGGGGTCGGGATCGGGGTACCTGACGGAAGCATATCTTTCCATTTGGAAGCGAAGTTCACCCGTGTTGAAATATTTTGTTCCCACGGTTCGACATCCAGCGGATAAGTATCTGTCATCACATCATCATCATAGAAATATTCGTCGGCCAGTCCACCGAAACTGTGTCCGAACTCGTGCACGACTACCGGCTTGAACATCGGGTGATGGGCCGTGGTCAGCGTATACGAATTGTATATTCCTCCACCACCATATACATCCGTGTTAGCCAGGATAATGATATGTTCGTAGGGGATGCCTGCCAATGCATTATGGATAGACTTTACCCGGCTGGTAGTCAGATAACGGTCCGAGTAAAAAGTATCGAAATGGGAGTGAACCGCCGTTTGTTTCCACTGATTTTTGCGGGGAACACTGACACCACTGTCCGTAGAAGGACTGGCTACGGCAACAATATTAAATTTACCCTTCATGGAGCGGAACGGCTCATACGAAAACAAACTTTCGCAGGTACGTTGGGCATCCTGGTAGAAAATATCCATTTCTTTTTCTGTGTATCCTTCTGCAAGGATGGCAACATCTATGCAGTCTTTTTCGTTACCACTTTGAAGCATATACCGATGCGGAGTGACATGTGATACCCCCCGTTTATGAATCAATATATCATCCGGACGCACGATATGTTTATAGGTAGCCAATCTTTTTTTTCGCGGAGAATATAAAGTGACTTCTACCTCCACAGGCTGTTTAGGATAAGGAAGAAGGAAAGTATTCTCAAATCCTTTGGCTGTTTCTTTAGCTTCGTCTGTGGACAGCCACTCTTGAAACAAAGAAGAGAATGACGTTTTGTAGATACACTGTTTGCTGGCAAGGTCTTTCACTATAATTTGTCCGTTGCCTTCCAATGGAAGTTCCGAAAGATGATGTTGACGTCCTGCCCAGGTGGGAAGTTGTGATAGCTCATCCAGATAAATAGCCTGTTGTGTAGCATCCCCGGTAAAGATATAATCCACTCGCAATGTTTTGTTCTGAAAATAATCAGCAAAATTCTGTGCATAACTTCCTATAGAAGTACAGAAACACAGAATAATACAGCAAATATGTTTCATATTAATGGTATATTTATGTTTTTCGCAAAGGTACGAACTATTGTTGACTTATCCGCTTTCTGCAAATAAAAGTAATAGATTATAGTATTTGTTGTCGAAAAATCGCTAACTTTGCATAAAAGATTCATTGATAAAAACAATTTGATTCAAAAATGGGACATCATCAATTAGATGCTTTAGATGAGCAAATTCTGAAACTGATTGCAGGGAATGCGCGTATTCCTTTTTTGGAAGTAGCACGAGCATGTAATGTTTCCGGCGCTGCAATCCATCAGCGTATTCAGAAGCTTACTAATTTAGGTATATTAAAAGGTTCGGAATATGTCATCGACCCCGAGAAAATCGGATATGAGACTTGCGCTTATATTGGTATATATCTGAAAGATCCCGAATCCTTTGATTCGGTAACAAAAGCTTTAGAAGCTATCCCCGAAGTGGTGGAATGTCATTTCACTACCGGAAAATACGATATGTTTATCAAAATTTACGCAAAGAATAACCATCACTTATTGAGTATTATTCACGATAAGTTACAACCATTGGGTTTGGCGCGTACCGAGACATTAATCTCCTTCCATGAAGCCATTAAGCGGCAGATGCCAATCATGGTCGACATAGAAGATGAAGATTAATCGTTATTTTCTCACGTAATCAACAAAAGCATAGGAGCAGAGATGTTTCTCATCCGCAGGATGAGCTTCTCTGCTTTTTTCTTGCCACATCTCTGGCGATACTTCTGGAAAATAGGCGTCGGCTTCGGGAGTCATATCATCTATTTCTGTCAGGCAAAGTTCGTCAGCGAAAGAAAGAGCCTGCTGATAAATACTTGCTCCTCCTATAATATAAATGTGTTCCTCCTCTTTACAACTTTGCAAAGCTGCTTCGAGTGAAGGGAAAACTTCCGCACCGGGACATTCTGTAGCCGGGTTGGAAGATAAAACGATGTTTCTGCGATTGGGTAATGCGCCTTTCGGTAGTGACTCGAAAGTTTTGCGCCCCATCAGTATGGTGTTTCCGGTAGTTAATGCTTTGAAACGTTTCAAATCATTGGGTAACCAGAAAAGAAGTTTGTTCTCGAAGCCGATAGCCATACGGCGGTCTACGGCAGCAATGATAGATATTTTACTCATAAAGTTACACGGCTACTGCTCCCGCAATATGCGGATGCGGGTCATAGTTCACTAATTCAAAGTCCTCAAATTTGAAGTCGAAGATACTTTTCACATCCGGATTGATCTTCATTTGTGGCAATGGACGAGGTTCACGTGATAATTGGAGCTTCACTTGTTCCAAGTGGTTCAGGTAGATATGCGCATCACCGAAGGTATGAACAAAATCTCCGGCTTTCAGTCCCGTCACTTGTGCCATCATTTGCAGCAATAATGCGTATGATGCAATATTAAAAGGAACACCCAGAAAAATATCTGCACTGCGTTGATACAGTTGCAGGCTCAACCGTCCGTCTGCTACATAAAACTGAAAGAAAGCATGGCAGGGAGGCAAATTCATATTATTCAAATCTGCTACGTTCCAGGCGCTTACAATGATACGGCGTGAATCCGGATTATGTTTGATTGTTTCCACCACTTCACTGATCTGGTCGATAAATCCACCGTTATAGTCAGGCCATGAACGCCATTGATAACCATAAACATGTCCTAAGTCGCCGTTCTCATCCGCCCATTCGTTCCAGATGCGCACTCCATGTTCCTGAAGATATTTCACATTAGTATCACCTTGCAGAAACCAAAGTAATTCGTATATGATTGATTTCAGATGTAGTTTCTTGGTTGTCAGGCACGGGAAACCGTCATCAAGATTAAAACGCATTTGATGACCGAAAACGCTGATGGTTCCGGTTCCGGTACGGTCACTTTTTTCTGTACCTTCGGTTAGTACACGATTGAGTAAATCCAGGTATTGTTTCATAATGAATAAGTTGTGGTGAAAATGATTCTCCGCACAAAATTACAAAAATGGAGTGAATAAATTAGCAAACCAGCCGACGAACTTCTTCCACGGGGAGCGCTTTTTCCAGAATTCAGGCGTTAGTTGAGTGCAATGCTCGATATCGTTCCGGAACATTGTATTTAATTCACCCGTTATTTTGGTATCAAAGATAAAGGCATTTGTTTCGTAATCATAGCGCAAGCTGCGGCTGTTCAGGTTGGCAGTGCCAACTGTACAGAACAAATCATCCACCATCATTATTTTAGAGTGATGAAATCCACCGTTATACATATAGACAGTAGCTCCTCTTTTCATCAGTTTGTGCAACTTATAAAGTGCGGCATCCGGAGTAAACGGGATATCGGAGGCAGAAGAAACCATGATTGTAACATTTACGCCTCGGTCGATTGTCCGATTCAACGCCTTTTTGATAGAAGAAGTCGGTACAAAATAAGGATTGACGATATGAACATTCTTTTGGGCCGAATAGATGCTCATGGCATAAGCGTGGCTTAACATACGGCTATTCTTTTTCGGGGTACGGTCTACGATTGCTACCACAATATTCGTACTGTCCGTTTGTTCCTCATGTTGGGGGAAATAAGCGGCTCCACCTACATTCTGCTTGGTTTCCTTATTCCAGATCGTTAGGAATATCTCCTGCAGATCATTGACGGCATCCCCTTCAATGCGTGTGTGCATATCACGCCAGGTTCCGATTTTGGGTAGTCCGTTAATGTAGTAATCGGCGATATTCATACCACCGGTATAAGCCACTTTTCCATCGATGACAGCTATTTTCCGGTGATCGCGATGGGCGGCGTGATTGATATAAGGAAAAGTGAATGGATCGAACTTGACAATCTCGATTCCTTGTTCACGTATTTTCTTGAGATGTTTCTTTTTAAGTGGTTTGTTGTTCGACCAGTTTCCGAATGCATCGAACATAGCTCGTACTTCGACCCCTTCTTTCACTTTTTCGGCCAGCAGAGCAAATAAAGCATTGGCGATGGAGTCATTTCGGAAGTTGAAATATTCCAGATGGACGTGGTGTTTAGCTTCCCGGATGGCTTCAAACAAATCGATAAACTTCTCCCGTCCGCTTTTTAGCAGTTTTACCTTATTATTATCAGATATAGGGATTCCCGATTCTTGTAAATAGCGTAGCACAAGGGAATCGCTGGTTAATCCGATTGAGTCCCTGGGATGTATCATCAGACTGTCGATGATACCTGCCTGAACACTCAATATAGGCAGGAACAGAAATAAAATAAATATACGTAATTTCAAAACTCTTCTCACTCTTTTAGTTTACAGAAGAACAAAGATACGATATCTAAGTTTGGGCTCCTTTGCTAACAAGGGCAAATTTATCATTCTTTAACGAAATAACTTCTTTCTAGGAGTTAATTATGCCATCGAAGCAACCTTTCGTGTAGCCATGAATAATAGTACAACAGCTGCGATAATAATTGACTTCGGATCAAGGCTTGAAGTGCCATGATTAATCATACCGATAAATACTTCTCTTATGGTTCCCCAAGTTGCTTCCAATCCACCTAACCATACAAAAAGTGCGGCCGCCACAGTCATCACGAAAGCGCTCCAGATACGAGCCAGGCGATTACTACGATCGGGTAAGTGGTGCATGACACGGCGACTGAATCCGTTATCTGCTATTTCCTGCTTGTTTTCTGCGAAGAAATCGCGCAAGAGCTTATCATTGTCTATTTCTGTCATAACCGTTTTGTTTTAAATACGTTGCTAATTTTTCTTTCCCGCGTGACAGATGGCTTTTCACTGTCCCTGACGGTACTCCTACAATCCCTGCAATTTTGTCGATACTAATGTCCTCCATGTAGAACAACGTGATGCAGGTTCTTTCCACTTCTTTAAGCATTTTGAGTGACTGGTAGACATCCATTTTTTGCCCGATATTCTCCTGTTCGGTGCTGTTGATGGCGTCTATTTCTCTTGTATCCAAGTCGGCTGTCTCTTTCCGGCTGCGAATATAATCATAAAAAACATTATAAGCAATACGATACAGCCACGTAGAGAAACTTGACAAGTTCCGGAAAGAGGCAATGTTCGTATATGCTTTGATAAATGTATCTTGCGCAAGGTCGTCACTCAATTCGCTGTCGCCGCAAGTCAGGTTCAGGAAGAATCGCCGGATGGGCGACTGATACTCCTTCACCAACTGGTCAAAGGCCCTGGTGTTCTTGAACACCACGACCTGTGCGACTAACGATATATCATTGAGTTGGCTCATTTATTCTCGTCGTTCTTTTCTTCGTTTACTCCTTTGTCTTTCTCTTCGGATTCAGAAGGGATGATTTCGAAACTATCGGTTCTAACGTTATTCGGGTTCTTTTTTTCATCCTTATTACCCGTATACATCCGGGTAGCATTTGCGTCTTGAGTCTGTTGTTTACTACCGATAATCCATTGTCCGATACCCATGAATGTAACGAGTAAGCCGATAGCTCCAATTCCGAATTCGCCGGTGATTGCCCAGAGGAAGATGAAAAGACCGATACCCGTAAAGGTGTTCTTGATGCCTTGTGAACGCGAATCGACTGTTTTGTTTTCGCGGATAAACTCTGCCGGAAGCGGTTGGCCGGCAGCAAGTGCCTGTTCGGCAAGGCGATAACGTGCTTTCCGGTTTTTATAACGGAAGAAGAAGATTACAAATAGAATGAATACCGGAAATCCGAATACAGCAATGATTGCAATGATTGCTACCAGAATACCTCCGCCGGCACTAACATTGTGGAAGGGGAAATCGCTGTCATCCGAATCGAATGTGAAGCTGGCTTTGCCATGAGTGGTGCTAACATTACTTGAGTTTGCATTTACGTCTGCAGAATCAGCATCTGCTGTGTCTACACCAATCACTGTGACAGCAGTATTGTTCGTATTTGCTTTATTGTCTTTGGTCACAGTTACTTTTACTTTCCCGATGGAATCACGAACAACGGTGGTCTGGGCAACAGCCAGTGTGCAAGTGGTCAGTACAACCATCAATGCTAATAGAAAATTTTTCATATCAATAGTTTTTTAATTTATTTCTTTATCTGTTAGACGTAGTTAATATCATAGAAAGTTGCAAAGAGACGAAATATTTTTGATATTTGCGGAAATTAATAAACGAAAGATGGAATTACCTGCTTCTTTTATAGACTACACCCGCGCTCTATTGGGCGATGAAGAATACGACAAACTGGCTGTTGCCCTCCAACAGGAACCACCGGTTAGCATCCGGTTGAATCAATTGAAAATCAATCATTCTTTATCGGATAAAGTACCTTGGTCTTCCGAAGGATTCTATTTGGAGGAGCGTCTCACTTTCACGTTCGATCCCTTATTCCATGCAGGCTGTTATTATGTTCAGGAAGCTTCTTCCATGTTTGTGGAGCAGGTACTCCGGCAATATATCACGGGACCGATGAAGATGTTGGATCTTTGTGCGGCTCCCGGTGGAAAATCGACTCATGCCCGTAGTGTACTTCCCGAAGGGAGCCTGTTGGTAGCCAATGAGGTAATCCGGAATCGTTCGCAGATTCTTGCTGAAAACCTGACGAAGTGGGGACATCCGGATGTGGTAGTGACCAATAATGATCCGGCAGATTTTTCGGCTTTACTCTCTTTCTTTGATGTGATTCTTACAGATGTTCCCTGTTCCGGTGAAGGTATGTTCCGTAAAGACCCGGTAGCTGTGGAAGAGTGGAGCCCCGAGAATGTGGAAATCTGTTGGCAGCGCCAGCGACGGATTATTGCAGATATCTGGGATGCGTTGAAGCCCGGAGGTATTCTTATATATAGTACGTGTACATTTAATACAAAAGAGGATGAAGAGAATGCACGTTGGATTCAACAAGAGTATGGGGGCGAACCATTAACTGTGCAGGTGCAGGAGAATTGGAATATAACAGGAGATCTTTTGTCAGATAAAGGGGATCATTCTAAATCTTCTATTCCCGTCTATCATTTTTTCCCTCATAAGACGAAAGGTGAAGGCTTTTTTCTGGTGGCTTTTCGTAAGCCGGAGACGGAAGAAGAGATCCCAGTATCTTCTTCCGCCAAAGAGAAAGCTTTCAAGAAGAAGGATAAGAAAGGAACAGCAGCATCTTCTCCTGTATCGAAAGAATATCTGAATATGGCTAAAAGTTGGTTGAATGATGAAAATTCGGACAAGTATATTTTATTGGCGGAAGGAACAAATATCCGAGCTTTCTCACAGTACTATACTAATGAATTGGCGACGATGAAACAAAGCCTGAAAATTGTGTCGGCAGGGATTGAGATAGGCGAGGTGAAAGGAAAGGATTTGATCCCTAACCATGCGTTGGCAATGTGTACCTCACTTTTATGCCGGGAAGCATTCGCTACGGAAGAAATAAGTTATGAACAGGCCATCACATATTTACGAAAAGAGGCCATTACCTTACCGGTAACAGCCCCTCGTGGATATGTTTTGCTTACTTATCGGCATATTCCTCTCGGATTTGTGAAGAACATCGGCAATCGTGCCAATAATCTTTATCCGCAAGAATGGCGCATCCGTAGTGGATACTTACCGGAAAATATACGCATCTTATCAGAATACGTTACTGATTAAGGCAGTATTCCCGCAGGTATTTCCTGTTGGGAAAGACTAAAGCTAAGCTGTCTGCCTTTTCCGATTTCTGTGCCTTCAGCTATTTCTTCCAGCGTGTAGGAAGGAGGAGGTGCAGGTGATGTCCGCGTTTCTCCAATAGGCGGAGTGTTCCAGTTCAGATTTAGGCTTTTATCCAACCGATGAAATAAGTACGAGTTTCCCCATATTATGAATTTATGATCGGAAACAGGTGTTGCCATATCTTCCGAAAAAGTGAGGGTTAGTGTCATTTTCTTATCGTCTCCTTCTTCTTTTTCCAGTTTGTAACTTCCTTGGGTTATTAATTCAAGTCCGGATGAAAAGGCGGTCTGTTCTCCTTGTTTGAAAAAATAAGCATCCCGTGCGTGGTTGTTAATCAGAAAAATGTCGGAAATACCGGGTAGAAGATTCGCATCTCCGTTGGGTAAGTTAGACAAGTAGCTGCGTAGCAACTCCATATTTTCGTAATTATCGACCACCTTGATTGGTAAAGTGCAGGTTTCTTGTGTGGCGTTGTCTGTTACTGTCAGATAAGTCGTTCCGGTGAGGATACCGGTTACATAAATCATATGTCCGGCAGGTACTCCACTCCAGCCAGTTTCAGTTCCGGCACTTGCGATGCGTGTGTCTTTCACTGCAAGTGAGTAGTCACCATTTCCGCTTTCCAGGCCGAGGTAACGTCTGCCACCCATAGGTACTTCGTATTCACTGTTGTAAAAACGCAGTGGATTGTCGTCATCATCTTTACAGCCACTTAGTAGCGTAAGGATGCAGCATAACATGAATAAATAGAAATGTTTAGGTCTCATAATTCAGATTTTATGTTCGTTGCAAATGTAATGTATTGTTTTGAAATATCCAGTCGGAATTTGAAGAAAAAGAGAGGAGATATATTTAGGCACGAATTACACGGATTAACACTGTTGCTTTATAGTTATGACAATACTAAAGACCGTGAATTCTGTGTAATCCGTGCCTAATTTATTATATAAACATACTTATATAACTTAAAAATAGAAATTAGTATGTTCAGCGTAACCCATACCTAAAGGGTTTTATGTACTATTTATAGCTTGCTTTTGTAAATCCGTGCCATTGCCTTTTGGTACTGATTTTCCAATTGCAGATAATTTTGATGACTTTGATAGATCACCGATACTTCAACGAAGTACTCGATCATACTAATTTGTCCACCTGTCAAAGCTTGTTTCAGCAATGCCAAATCTTGTTGAGACTGGAAAGTCTTGCTATATTCTTCCATTGAAGCATGCAGCGTTTTCGCTTCCCGGTAAAGTTGTGCCAATTCAGATTCCACTTGCAGTGTAGCATTATCCTTTTGCAAGTCGATGTTGAGTGCCTGCGCTTTAGCAATTTTCACCTTATTCCGATTTTCGAAAAGCGGGAAGGAAAAGCCCACCACTACACCGTTGAAAGGCACACCAGTCTCTGTATTCCGACGGTAGCCGAGTTCCAGCTTCGGCAGCCACTGGGATTTATTGACAGCAATCTGTTTACGGGCAACGAGAGCCTCGTTGCCTAGTGCCATTAAGGTACGGTCTGTAGCCATGACTTCTGATTTCAACATTTGGTAATCGCTTGGGAACGGTATAGCCGGATATTGATTTTCTTCGAAAACCACCGGAATATTACCATTCAGCGTATTCAGTTCCTGCTGCTTATTGCGAAGTGCCGTTTCGTTCAGAGACGCTTCCGTTTTGACATTCAACAGTTCCAAGTTGATTTTATTGGTTTCGAGAGCATTTGCATCCCCTGTTTGGAGACGTTTGGCGTACATTTTAGCAAGTTCTTCCGCATTGCGGAGACGTTCCTCCAAAATATGCTTTTGCTGACGAAGCATGATAATGTCCAGGCAAAGTTCTTTTGCCTGTAACAGTTTCTCCTGACGAAAAACATCCGACTGACTGTCAAGAGTTCCGGCTTTCAGACGGTTTAACTTGTTACGTGTGGCGTATAAACTAGGGAAATCAAAGCTTTGTGAAACAACCAGCTCACCGATTGTTTCGCTTTTATCTTTTGCTCCCCATAGATGCGCGTAAGAGAGAGTAGGATCAGGCAAGTTATTATCCGTTTTGGCTTCCAACTTCTGCGAGGTAATCAGTTGCTCGTTTGCCTGCAACTCCTTATTGTTCGTTTCGATATTCTTCAATACCTGTTCAATTCCGTTTTGGGCTTGCACTTCACCTATGGTTAAGAAAAGAAGTGCAGCGCTTATGGTCATGATTTGTTTCATTTCTAATTTCTTTATTTATTACAAGCTATTGTTGATAGATACTTTATGATAAGGCATCTATTTGTTTGACACCGGGGAACGACCCGTTCCTCACCGAGAAACACTTGTTTCCTCACTGGGGAACGATGGTTTTCTCACCGAGGAAAAATATCCCTCTCTACAGGCTTTTCTGGGCCTCTTTCCGATGCATCATCAGATAAACAATCGGAACGATAAAACCGTTCAAAAAAGTAGACGTTAATAATCCTCCTAGAATCACTTTAGCCATCGGACTCTGGATTTCGTTACCGGGCAAATCACCGGCAAGTGCCAATGGAATCAGTGCCAGTGCAGAAGACAATGCCGTCATCAAAATCGGATTCAGACGGTCGAGAGAGCCTTGAATTACACTGTCGTACACATTCAAACCCTCTACCTGTTGCAAATGGTTGTAGTG
>NZ_EQ973361.1:284102-449502 GCF_000157055.1 Bacteroides sp. 2_2_4
CAAAGACACCACCGATCAATGCCAGCGGAAGATTCAGCAAGATAACCCCGGATTCTTTCACACTGCGGAACTCATTGTACAGCAACAGGAAGATAACCACGATACTGATAAATGAAGTCAACGCTAATGTCCGGCTGGCAGCCTGCTCGCTTTCAAACTGTCCACCATACTCGATATGATAACCTTCGGGTAATTGTACCGATGTGTCGATACGTTTCTGAATATCATTCACAACACTGCGCAAATCACGATCGGCCACATTGGCGGAAATGACAATTTTACGTTTCACATTCTCGCGGTTGATCGTATTCGGACCCATGGCCGATACCACTTCCGCTACATAGCTCAAAGGAACTTTGCGGCCGTCGTTCGTGTCTACCATCAGGTTACGGATTTTCTCTATTTCATCCCGGGCATCATCCTTCACTTTTACGATCAGGTCAAAACTCTTGCCTTGTTCATACACTTGTGAGATCACTTTTCCAGCCAAAGCTACATTCACATATTCCGAAAATTCCGGCAGGGTAATACCGAACTTAGCCAGCATTTCCCGTTTAGGCTGTATTTTCAGCTGCGGACGTTCAATCTGTTGTTCCACGTTCAGGTCGGCAACACCGGGAATGTCACTGATCGCTCCTTTGATTTGATTACCGAGTGAAAACATTTTATTCAGGTCATCACCGAATAATTTGATAGCAATATTCGCTTTCGTACCCGATAGCATTGCGTCGATACGGTGGCTGATCGGTTGTCCGATTTCTATGTTTGCTCCGGTGATCGTACCTAATTTTTCACGTACATCAGCTACCAGTTCACTGCGCGAGCGGTCTTTCAATTCGAACGGAGCTTCTATTTCAGAAACATTGACTCCTAACGCATGTTCATCCAATTCGGCACGTCCCGTTTTCCGGGCTACCGTTTGTATTTCGGGAATTGTCATCAATAACTCTTCGGCACGATGTCCCATTTTGTTGCTTTCTTCCAGCGAAATACCCGGCAGAGAACTGATATTGATAGTAAACGATCCTTCATTGAACGAAGGAAGGAAGCTGCGTCCAAGTGTGAAAAACACTCCGAGGGCAACTACAAAAAGTCCGATTGTACTTCCGAGAGTCACACGTTTATGTGCCAGTACCCAAGTCAGTGCTTTTTCATAAATCCCTTTCATCCAGCGGGCAACAGGAGCTTCTTTCAGTTCCTTGTTCGTCTTATTGCTTCCTAATAGATAAGAGCAGAGTACCGGAGTTAGTGTCAGGGCAACTATCGTAGACGCAAACAGGGCCACGATAAAAGCAACACCTAGTGGAACCAACATTCTGCCTTCCATGCCGCTCAAGAAAAATAACGGAACAAAACTGACTACGATAATCAACGTTGAATTAAGGATAGGCATGCGCACCTCTTTCGACGCATTGAATACCACTTCGAGCGTACTTAGTCTTTCTGCTTCCGCTTTCAGGCGGTTCTCCCGCAGTCGTTTATATACGTTTTCCACATCGACAATGGCGTCGTCTACCAATGAACCGATAGCTATCGCCATACCTCCAAGACTCATGGTGTTGATTGTCAGCCCCATGTAGTGTAAAGTCAGGATCGAAACGAGCAGGGAAAGAGGCAGTGTCACCAATGAGATCAGCGTAGTACGTACATTTGCCAGGAACAGGAAAAGCACGATGACAACGAAAATACCTCCTTCAAAGAGTGATTTCTTCACATTGCCGATGGAGCTTTCGATAAAGCGGCTTTGACGGAATATGTCCGTTGAAACTTTTACGTCCGGCGGCAGATTTTTCTGGAGGTCTTTCAGAGATGCTTCCAGTTTGTCCGTCAGTTCCAGTGTGCTGGTAGCCGGTTGCTTGGTAACAGTCATCAGGACGGCAGATTTGCCGCGTTCTGAAGCAGTACCCAGTTTCGGAGCCTTCGGGCCGATGGTTACGTTTGCAATATCTTCCAGCGTGACAGGGAAGTTATTCACTGTCTTTACTACCGCTTTGCCAAGTTGCTCTGTTTTCGAAGTGGAGAGTATACCACGTACAATATATTCATTTCCGAATTCATAGAGCACACCTCCATTGGCATTTAGGTTCATATCCTGTGTTACAGCCATCACTTCTCCCATCGAGATGCCGTAATGACGCATCCGTTCGGGATCTAGCTGAATCTGATATTCTTTGATATCTCCTCCGAGCACAGCCACTTGTGCCACTCCTCCGGTAGACAGCAGGCGTGGACGGATGGTCCAGTCCGCAATCGTGCGAAGATCGAGCATGGAAGTGGAGTCGGCAGTCAGACCGACGATGAGCATTTCGCCCAAGATAGAAGACTGTGGTCCAAGAGTCGGTTTGCCGACATTGACCGGCAGCGATTCGCTGACCACCGCTAATTTCTCACTAACAATCTGACGAGCGAGATAAATATCCGTTCCCCAATCAAATTCTACCCAAACAACGGAAAATCCGTTAGTGGAGGAAGAGCGGACACGACGCACACCCGTAGCTCCGTTTACGGCAGTTTCAACAGGAAAAGTAACGAGCTGTTCAACTTCTTCCGCAGCCATACCGTTCGCCTCGGTCATGATTACTACCGTAGGTGCATTTAGGTCGGGGAATACGTCTACTTCCGTATGCATGGCGGTGTACGTTCCCGCAATAAGCAGGAGGATGGCCGCACAAACTACCACCAGCCGGTTGTGTAGGGAGTAATGTATAATTTTATTAAGCATGATATTTCATTAATTGAGAGTTATAAATAACTTGATAGATGCGCCGCACAAAAAAACGGTTGCGACGCCTAGTCTCTTTAGTGTTCGTGGCTGTGTGCCGGGATTGCATTGCTTGCGCTTGCCAGTCGAACCTGATAAGCACCCTCGGTCACTACACGGTCGCCAGCCTT
The DNA here is from genome assembly GCF_000157055.1 of Bacteroides sp. 2_2_4. Classification (NCBI taxonomy): domain Bacteria; kingdom Pseudomonadati; phylum Bacteroidota; class Bacteroidia; order Bacteroidales; family Bacteroidaceae; genus Bacteroides; species Bacteroides sp. 2_2_4. Next base: position 286,995 of record NZ_EQ973361.1, read on the forward strand.
TACACCAGTTAGGATTTGAACGCTTTTGCCGTTGTCGGCTCCTATCGTTACTTCCTGTTTTTTATAACCCTCTTCGTCCAGTTGCAGATATATGAAGAATATGCCTTGTTCCTCTGTCAGCGCGGTGCGCGGAAGAGAAATCACGTTTTCCATTGCTGAAGAAAGCAGGAATACCTCCACAAATGAGCCGGGAATCACTTCCCCTTTGTTGTCGAACTCAAAAGTGACAGGCACATAAAAAGAATTGTCTCCGGCAGCTTTTCCGAAAGAGAGAAGTTTACCGTTCAATGCTTTCAACTCGTACACCTGATTATTATAAGGAGTCTGGAAATTGGCGGAACTGATGGTGCGGAGATACGGGTAATACTTTTCCGACACTTCGGCACGGAGGAAAAGACGACGGTTCTGCGTCACGCTTACCAGCGGTTGTCCGATTGTCACATAGTCACCTTCTTTCACGAGAATACTTTTCACATATCCGGCAATAGGAGCCGTAATGCTTTGGCCGATAGCCGAATGATTCTTAGAAAGAGCTTCGTAACTAAGACGGGCGTTTTCGTAACTTTGCTCCGCTTGTGCAAAATCCTTGTCGGATACAATCTTGTTTTTAACAAGCTCCTTCATACGTTCGTATTCCTTCTTGGATACCTCGTAGGCAATGCGGGCACGTTGCACCGGATCACCATCAGCGATATTCTTTGAAGAAATAGTGACTAGCGGAGTGCCGCTGCCGACGCTCATACCTTCCGTTACTTTTCCACGGAAAGATACCACGCCGGCTACTGTAGCTACGGCAACCGATTCATCCCCTTGAGCAGCCAGCACTTGTCCGCTGGTTTTAATCACTTGCTGGAAAGGTGCAGGTTCAATAACGCTCACCTTTACACCGGCTGCTTCAGCTTTCGCTTTCGGAAGAATGATTTCATCACTGTGGGCTTCGGCAGCTTCGTTGTATTCATCGGCTGCTTCATGATTGTGTTCTCCGCTACATTCGCCTTCATGGGAATGATCGGGTCCTTCTGCCTCGTGATTATGTCCTTCCGCGGCATGATCGTGTTTATCGTGTGTGTGTGTGACGGTACTATTATTACAGGATCCCAGCACGAATAAGCCCAGGATTCCCACGAAAATAAGTTTTTTCATAATGATATTTTCCTACTAAATTTTACTGTTTTCTTTTTACGCTACAAAGATAAGGTAGCGCAGATGCAACTAATTTGCATTTACGCTTTTACGCAAAAACAGAGTAGGGAGGGGCACGAAGAGAAGTGGTACGATGAGTATCCGTACCATGCAGAGAGTCTCGGTAAACGTAATAGTTTTTAATCCGTTTCTCTTGCGGTCGTAATAAATGCTCGATGATTACATCCGTGAATAAGGTAGCGATGAATACGTAATCCGGTCCGCTATCCGTATGTATGGATGGAGTGGGAGAGTAGAAACGAGTCATACATTCACTGCTGCAACATGAGTCGTTTCCCGGGTGATGATGATGCGTGGGACATTGCTGTTCTACAGGCAAGTCCTGCTTCATGCAAATCATTCCGTTGGGGTGATGATGATGGGGAATAACCGCTGCCACCAACATAATAATGTTGATAAAAAACAGCAGAGTTACTATAATTCGTTTCTTCCCTTTCATCCTTTCTTTTAGAGGTTATCCGCTTTTCAGAGCTTCAAAGTGCAAATATACAAATACTTTTATTTCGCCTGTAGCCGATACCCTCTTTTTATTATTTATTATTTCTTTTCCAGTTCTTGCAACGAATCCATTTTCTTCTTTTCGAGGAACTCATAGATACCGCAAAGATGTTCCGTCACCTTTTGATTACCGAACTCATACACCTTGGTAACCAGCCCGTCAAGGAAGTCACGGTCGTGTGAAACGACGATCAGCGTACCATCAAAATCCAGCAATGCCTGTTTTAGAATATCTTTCGTTTTCATGTCCAGATGATTCGTCGGCTCATCTAAAATCAGGAGGTTGACAGGTTCCAGCAATAATTTAATCATGGCCAGACGGGTACGCTCTCCACCCGAAAGCACTTTGACCTTTTTCATCGATTCCTCGGGACCGCCAAACATAAACGCTCCCAGCAAATCACGAATCTTGTTCCGGATATCCCCTTTGGCTACATCGTCAATCGTTTGGAAAACCGTCAGGTTTTCATCCATCAGCGAAGCCTGATTTTGAGCGAAATATCCAATTTGCACATTATGTCCGAGAGTCAATGTACCGTCATGCTCAATCTCCTTCATGATACACTTCACGAGCGTAGACTTACCCTCACCGTTCTTACCAACGAAAGCTACCTTATCACCACGCTCAATCGTCAGATTAGCATTGCGGAATACCACTTTGTCTCCGTATGTCTTTCCAACACCCTCCATGATGACCGGGTAACTGCCCGAACGGGGTGAAGGTGGGAATTTCAGTCGCAATGCAGAAGTATCCTCCTCGTCCACTTCGAGCAATTCCAGCTTCTCCAGCATTTTGACACGGCTCTGCACCTGCAACGTCTTTGAATAAGTCCCCTTGAACCGTTCGATAAACTCCTTCGTTTCAGCAATAAACTTCTGCTGCTCGTCATAAGCCTTCTGTTGCTGTTCGCGGCGGTCCTTGCGCAGCTGCAAATATTGCGAGTAATTTACCTTGTAATCATAGATACGTCCCATCGTCACTTCGATGGTGCGTGTTGTAATATTATCCACGAATTTACGGTCGTGACTAATTACAATGACCGCTTTTCCATTATTAATAAGAAAATCCTCCAGCCATTGAATAGATTCGATATCCAGATGATTCGTCGGCTCATCGAGCAAGAGCACATCCGGTTTCTGCAACAGCAATTTGGCGAGTTCGATACGCATTCGCCATCCACCGCTGAAATCACTCGTCTGGCGTTGGAAATCTCCTCGGGTGAATCCTAATCCAAGCAATGCCTTTTCCACATCCTCTTCATAATTAGTAGCATCGATTGAATAAAACTTCTCGCTCAAGCTGGACACTTCCTCGATCAGCGCCATGTAACTGTCGCTCTCGTAGTCCGTCCGTGTTTCAAGCTCCTTGTTCAACTTTTCGATCTGCGCTTCCATCTCATGAAGATGTGAAAAAGCCTGTGCCGTTTCGCCAAACACTGTTCTTCCGTCTTCCGTCATCAGATGTTGAGGCAGGTATGCTACTACGCAATCTTTGGGTGCGGAAACTTTTCCACGTGTCGGTTGCCGTGCGCCTGCCAAAATCTTCAGCAGCGTACTTTTTCCAGCCCCGTTTTTGCCCATCAGAGCGATGCGGTCTTTTTCATTAATTACGAAAGAAATATCACTAAATAAAGCAGTGCCGCCAAACTCTACGGCTAGTCCGTCAACAGAAATCATACTATTCTTTTAAATTGAGGCGCAAAGATAGCGAAATATATGAATATTTTTTATACCTTGCGGGCTGAAAAGGAAGATAGCTCTAAAAAAACAGATAAAAAAAACAATATATAAGCGATATGGAAAGCGAACAAATGAATGAATTCAGACCTTTAATTTTGGTAGCTGAAGACGATGACAGCAACTTTAAATTAATCAAGGCTATCATAGGCAAAAAGTGTGATATCGAGTGGGCTAAAAATGGCCAGGAAATGGTGGAGTTGTTTCAGCAACACCAGCAAAGAGCCAAAGCAATGCTGATGGATATTAAGATGCCGGTGATGAACGGATTGGAAGCAACGAAGATAATTCGTGAATCTAACACAGAAATTCCTATTATCATGCAGACGGCTTATGCTTTCAGCTCGGATAAAGAAAATGCAATGAATGCAGGAGCAACTGAAGTATTGGTGAAACCTATCACCTTGGGTATTCTCCGCACTACGTTGAGTAAATATTTACCCGATTTGCAGTGGTAAGATTGATTCTTACGAGTTTTTTTTTAATTTATCCAAAAAGTGCTTAAGCGTTAAAAACGTAAAAGCATGGAAAAGAAGTATGATTGGGTAGAAAAATGGTATTGCCCTAACTTCATCTAATGCATTTGGATAAAATAAAATAGGCGAACCTCACGGTTGGCCTATTTTTGTTCGTCTCTGTTAATTTGTTAGAGTACAGAAACGACTCTATGTAAAGTCTCTCCTTTGAGAGATTTTAAGTTCATTATTTGTTTCCGCCAGCCCACCATACGGCTTCGCTATATACGTACTGTCCATCACCGAAAGCAGCTTTCACTTCAGGATTTGCCAATACATCATCTGCTCCATAACCGAAGCGCAATGGGAATTTACTGCTGTTCTGCGGGTTCTTCAGTACAATGAAGTTTTCTCCTGCACCTTTCAAACGACGGTAGTCATTATAGGCTTCCAGTGATTCGCCGGATGCGCCGAAGAAAGCAAGATACTTCTGTATCATTGTCTCTTGCAGAGGGTTGGCATCGAATAACGGTTCCACTTCATCCGTGAAATAGGCTTCTGCCACATCTGCACCCAAATCGCTGTCACCATCATATATCCAAGTGTCTGCAGCATCTATAATTGAATTTCCCAGATTCTCGAATCCGGCAGTGACTGCATCTTTCAAAGCAGTCTTAGCTTCGCCCAGTCTGCCTCCCAAACGGCACAATGCTTCTGCTTCAAGGAATTTCACTTCGTGATAGCTGATTAAAAGAGTAGGAGCCGACATAGCCCATGATATCATCGACATACCATAATTATTCTGCAACTCTTGCGGAGTTCCGTTAGGAGCCGCTTTGATGCCTGCGATGTCCGTAGCTTGCGTAGCTCCGTATCCATAAGTGATATATCCGGTAGGATCAGGTTCCAGGAACGCTTGCGGTGCTCTGGGGTCATTGCGCTCAACGAACTTTTCAATCAGACTTGCACTAGCTGCTAAACTGTTGCGGCTGTAGCTGAAGGACCAAAGCGGATTCAATTGCGAATCAGCATCGTAAACGGGCAACTTACATTCTTCACTTGCGTTGGCAAATGATTTGCTCACATAAGTAAGAATATTCTGAAGATCTGTAGTCTTGTTGGCACTTTTATTGAGCAGACGCATTGTATAACGTGCTTTTAACGCATAGGCCGTTTTAAGCCACATACTTGCCTGTGTACTGGTGTTTGAACCATAGATCAAGTCTTTAGAACCGACTGCACCGGATAAGCCCGTATCTTTGGCAGTACCGTTATTCAGTAGAGTGATGGCATCATCCAGGTTCTGCATTACTTCCTGATAGATACTTTCCTGTGTATCCATTTTAGGTTGCATATACATCGGTGTACCGTCCGGATTGAGGATACCTGTCTGGCTATACGGTGTGTTTCCAAACACATCGGCTGCCACAGCTCCATTGTAGGCGAGCAGGATTTTAGCAATCGCTTCCGTCACTACGTTTCCTTTTTCCGAAGGATCTTCTTCGCATTTCTTGATAACGATTTTAGCATTCTTGATATTTGAGTACACGTTGATCCATGCATTGTTGTAGGTAGTAGCCGTTGTGGGCTCTCCGCTGCGTACTTCCGCGCGGTAAAGCTGGTTGGATATACCCGTTTCATGTTCTATGTAAACAGAAGAATAGAGCGAGAAATCCCCTCCTACAGTGCTGAATGCAGTACTTACGCCTAAGTCCGTAATTAAGAACTTAGCGGGCGCATCCAACGGATTGTTAGGGTTTTCATTGATTTTATCCATTGCGTCTTCCGTACAAGCAGAAGCAATGGTAGCAGTCAAGAAAGAAACTGCCAGCAATTTTCCTATTGATTTATATTTTTTCATTGTCTTGCAGATTAAAATTTAATGTTGAAACCAAAGCCGAAACTAGCTGTTTGCGGCATTGAATAATCTTCAAATGCTCCTGCCATGTTGTTGTTACCCTGACTGGCTTCCGGATCGAGGTCAGGCAATTGTGCCCAGATCAGAATGTTTCTGGCAAATGCGTTTACAGAAAGTTCAATCGAACGTTTTTGAAGAATTTTGTAGTTGACAGCCACTTCACGCAGTTTGATGAAAGAGTTGTCATATACAGAAGATTCGTCGATGTCGTTCAAACGGCTGTAATATACCTGTTGTGCGTTTGCACCTGTGATGGCGATATCGTTTTTAGTTCCGTCAGTTTTGTATCCGTCGAAGATGATGGTACCTTCACGGTTTTCCGTTCTCTTGCTGACACCATAATAGTCTGCCAGTCCGGTTGTCCTACTATACATCTGACCACCCTGTTTCCAATCGAGCACTGCGCTGATTGTACACTTCCATAAGCGTAATGTGGTGTTGAAGCCCATCAGGAAGTCCGGAGAAACCTTACCGATAACCTGTGCTTCACCAGCGATAGGTAAACCGTTTTCGTCTACCAGACGATTACCATTCGCATCTCTCTTGAAGCCTACACCGTAGATGACAGGGAATTTCTCACCTGCTGAAGCGCGTACCTGCGGAGTAACGTATCCTCCCAGAGAGATATTCTCCACACCCGGTGCCAGTTCATCTACGTAGTTGTCGATCTTCGTCCAGTTGAATGCAAAATCCCAGTTGATATTCTTCGTCCGGATTGGATTGAAGCCAAGAGTGAATTCATGCGTGTTGGTATGAATCTTACCACCGTTGGTGAGCAGTTTGCTAGCACCGGTAGAAGAAGCCAAAGGCACTTCAAAAATCTGGTCTTTAACGTTCTGGCGTGAGTACGTATAACTGAATGTGATTAAGTTATCGAGGAAGTTCACGTCAGCGCCCACTTCATACGAACGTGTATTCTGCGGTTTCAGTTTCGGGTCGAAAATCGTGTAGTACGGAGTATAGGCGGTAGTACCTTTCATCGGGTACATGATTGGAGTTAACGTATAGAATCCACCTCCATACGTAGGAGTAGAGTAGTAGTTTTCAAGGAAATCACCTGCTTGTCCTACTTCCGCATACGATACTCTCAATTTGGCGTGATTAACTATATTGTTTTTCAATGCATCTAATTCCGTCAGGATAAAACCAGCCGAAATAGAAGGATAGAAGAAAGAGCGGTTGTTACGTGGCATATTGGATACATAGTCCTGACGTCCGGTGAGGGTCAGATAAAGCATATTTCTGTAAGAAGCCGATACGTTACCGAAGAATCCCACCGTACGGTTTTTCCATGTCTCTTCCTCTGTCTGTTGAGTAGTGGCGTTGTTGATGTGGTTCCATCCCGGGAAGTTGTAGTTCGTACCATATTCATAATACTTCTTTCTGTTGCTTTGGATAATTTCGTTACCCACTACCGCGTTCAGTCCCCAGTCTTCATTGATATGCCAGTCGTAGTTGATGGTCAGCAATGAGTTGTATGTAGCATTTGTCCAGCCGTAGTTCTCGATCTGTCCGCGACCGCCACCGGTGTTGCTACCATATCCGTAGCTGTCTACATAGTGAGTGGTGTAAGCATCCACACCAACCATGTATTTCGCGTTCAACTTGTGGTTCGTTGTGCCGAAATCAGTCTGATAGCTTGCATACACATTTCCGAAGAAGCGGTTGGTATCTTCCGTAAATTTGTTGTTTTCCATCGCCCAGTAAGCGTTGTCAAAGCTACCACGGAAAGAATTCTGTGTGTACGGGTTACCGTCTACGTGACTTGGAATACCGGCCAGATCATAGCTGGGAGGAGCTGCGTAAACCGTTCTCAACAGACCGTTACCGGAAGTCACTGCCTTGTCGATGGAAGTAGTGATGTAGTTGGCTGTAAATCCGGAACTCCAGTTACTAGTCAGTTTGGTGTCGGCACTAACCTTTACATTATATCTATCCATACCGGTGCTTGAGATAATACCGTCCTGGTGCGTATTTCCCAATGAGATAGAGTAGGAACTTTTTTCGAGCATCTGCGCGACATTCAGTGAGTTGCTCCAGGTAATTCCTGTATCGAAGAAATCTTTGGCATTGTCGTATGCCTGTGGAGTGGCCCATGGGTCAAGACCGGCTGACACACGTTGGGGTACATAATATTTTCCCTGTTGCTTACCGTACTGTTGAGTGTATTTGTTGTCCGTGTTACCACCATACGTTGCATCGTTGGGAAGTTCGGAAATTTTAGGTCCCCAAGAGGTTCCCGAAGTGGGACTGAATTTTCCACCCGAACCTTGTGCGTATGTTTTCTGGAACTCCGGCAGACGGCCGACTACATCGAAGCTGACATTAGAAGAGAAGCTAACCTGCGGTTTGCCTTTTTCCAATCCTTTACCACTTTTGGTCGTGATGATAATCACACCATTGGAAGCACGGATACCATAAAGCGCAGAAGCAGCCTGACCTTTCAAAATGTTGATACTTTCAATATCATTAGGGTCGATATCCACTGCACGGTTGGCGAAGTCCGCTCCGCTCACACTACCATTGTTCTGGATGTCTGTGCTAACGTCAGGAGTACTGGTCACCGGCATTCCGTCGATAACGTAAAGCGGAGTGTTGTCACCCGAGAAAGAACGTGCACCACGGATGGTGATCTGTGAAGAAGCTCCCGGCATACCACTTGAAGGCTTCACGTCCAAACCGGACACCTTACCTTGCAACGCTCCCGCCAGATTAGAGTTGGCAGCTTGCGTCAGTTGATCTGATTTTACGTCCTGAACGGCGTAGCCCAGTGCTTTTTTCTCGCGTGAGATACCCATGGCTGTCACCACAACCTCATCCAGTGCCTTCGCGTCGCTTTTCAAAACAACTTTTATCACTCCCGGTTTGATGGAAACGTCTTGCGAAATCATTCCTACATAAGAAACGCGCAAAGTTTTAGCAGAACTTGGTATGTAGAAGTTTCTGCCTTTATCATTGTTAATAGTTCTTTAACCCTTTTGAAGGTGCAAAATGATAAAAAGATACCGTTTTGGAGGTAATAATGTTCTCTTTTTCTTGAAAAGCCTGATTTTGGTGCTATCTTTATGACAGAAACTATCTTTTAAAAGATGCTAAATTTAAAAGAAGTTGTTTTAACCTATCAGTTTTTAGAAACTTATTGCTTTCAAAACGATACTTTTTAGTTAAATACGTAACACTTTTTTCGATTTGTCATAATTCGTGTTATCTTTGCAACCTGTTAGAGACAAAAAATCTGTTTATAGGTTAAATTTAAGAGAGAATTTATGAAAAGAAAATTGATGTTCTTAATGACCTTCCTTTTTATAGGTATAGGTCTGGTGACAGCGCAAACATCCAGAGTTACCGGTTTGGTTACCTCTGAAGAAGATGGGCAACCTGTCGTAGGTGCTTCAATATTGGTGAATGGCACTACCCTTGGTACTATCACTGATATTGACGGTAAGTTTACAATCACGAATGTACCAAGTTCTGCTAAGACTTATTGATTTTTCTTTCCTCCTTTCCTTCTGCTTTTTTTCTCCTATCTTGTTGTTTTTCAATGTTTTTGTTTCGGATTTTAAAAATTAACCTATTCTTCCGGTTTCTTTTATTGAAACTTCCTTTATCAATTTAGTAGTCTTTGCTTCTCATTGATTTTTGAGAAGGGATTAATATTCTACCCAAATTTTTAATAAATTTCCCGGTGTTTTTCTTTATCTAGGCGTTTTTAATATTCGTGTTTTGGAGGTATGAGTTAAATGTTACAATCTAATAGTGATTGAAATTATGAGTGATAGTAAAGAAGAATGCAAAAGACTGCAAGTTGACACCCGGGTGTCGGTATGTATGAGACCCGGGTGTCAGATAACCTAGTTCTACTAACTAAAATAAAGGTAAAGCCATACTATTTAATTTGCATTAGAACAAATCAAATTTACGTCTCTGCAAAATGGGATTTTCAGCTTGTGTTATTTTATTCCGCCACGATCACTTTGATGTCATAACCTATGAAAAGTCCGCTCTCTATAACACCGGTGATTGCCTTCAGTTGTTCTTCGAGCGAAGAGTCGATGTAGTTGAAACGGGTGTCGAGGATAAAGTTGCCGTTTTCTGTAAAGATAGGTCCGTCTTTGCCACGAGCGGGACGAAGAACAATCTCCGAGGCACCCAGTCGCTGCAACTCATGCTCTACATAAGTCAGTGAGTCCGGAAAGACCTCTACAGGGATGGGAAATTTGCTTCCCAACTGATTTACACGCTTGCTGGGGTCGATGATGATGAACGTTTTGCGGCTGCTTCTAATCAGTAGTTTCTCTTTGAACATCGCTCCGCCACGTCCCTTAATCAAGTTCTGTTGCGGATCTACTTCGTCTGCTCCGTCGAATGTCCAGTCGGGCCGTTGGTTCCAGAGGGTAGTTTGGGGGATGCCTAGCTGTATGCAGGTCATCGAGATTTCTTGTGAGGCGGGAATCACTTCGATATGCAAGTGCTCTTCACGAATTCGTCGTGAGAGTTCGAACAGAGTCAGGTAGACTGTAGAGCCGGAGCCGGCTCCTATCACATCTCCGTCTTTTGCCGTGGCGGCAATTTCACGGGCTACGTGTTCTTTTGCCTCCCGGTTGATGATGGAGTCCGACCATTGCAGGTGTTTTATCAGGTGATTTTCCCAATCCATAAGTTTACGTTCTAAATCGTTTTCGTTTTTAAGTTCCTCTTTTCTATATAACGAATTTGTGAATCTGTTTGTTTGTTCGTTTCAAATTCAGAAGGAAAAAAACTCATTAGCGGCAATTCAATCATTTAAATCGTTAATAAACGATTCGTTAATTTTTAACTTTATTGCGTTAAACGTTAACGAACCTCTGCTTTTTATTAAACCGTGTTATAAGTTAGGTTGCTTTGGCCTGAAAATTTGGAGATGACCGAAAAGTCCGTATCTTTGTACTGTGTTTTTCATAGTATTAGATTTAAGGTTAACAAAGATTGGCTGTCTGGGATAGATAGCCTTTTTTTTGTCCCTACCATTCCTTACAGAATCAGCCAGATCGCAATGATATGTCCGATGCTGCCTCCCAGGCAAAACAAATGGAAAGTGGCATGCATATACGGTTTGCGTAATGAATAAAAGACAGCTCCCACGATGTATGAGACTCCGCCGCCGATCAGCCACCAGAAAGCAGTAGTGGCTCCCAGTTCTCCCAGATGATCCAGCAAAGGCTTCATGGCCACTAATATGCACGCACCCATACCCACATAACAGGCCGTTTCGAGGTTGCTGTGTTCTTTCAGCTTTTTGAAGCTAAGAATGAAACCGGCAATAGCCGACAGCCAGACGAAAGCGAAGATTCCCCATCCCCATCCTCCGGCATGCCGCAGGACAAGTAGCGTGAAAGGAGTGTAGGTGCCCGCGATGTGCAGGTAGATAGCTCCATGATCGAATTTGCGGAGCAACTCTTTCAGTTTCCCCGGACGGCTGCCGTGATACCACGTAGAACTGATATAAGAGGAAAGCATCCCCGCCAGATAGACGGATACACAAGCAACTGCCCACTGCGGTTCCATATTCTCGGAAGCCTTTTCCAATAGGAAATATCCGGCCACGATTCCAAGCAGGATGCCTATTCCGTGGCTAAGGGTATTTGCCCATTCTTCTATATGATTGTATCGTTTGTTCTTCAATGTTCCTTTTTTTGAATGGTTAAGTCACAAAAAATGTTGAGTCGCAAAGATACTTTATTTTCTGTAAAGCGTTTCCCTCCTTATTCTTTTTTTAAAATGATTTTTCCTCCATATTGTCCTGCCACTTGCTTGCGGAAATCAATGAATGCCGCATATTCATCCGGACTGTAAACCCCTTTGCGCATAAACAATCGGTGAGTGATGTAGATTTCCTTATCTTTTACCTGAATACCGGAATGGAAACTGCCGAACTTGCTTTTCACGTCAAGCGGTTTCGGAAGTCCTTCGATTACATATCCTTCCGGCAGTTGGATGCGGATGCTGTCGGTATCTGTGTATCCGTAGTTGATGTAAATGGGATAGGTGCGCTTCGTCACAGGAGGAACACTGAATTCTTTTCGGAACACATTGGTGGGGATAAACAGACGGTTGCCCGTTTTATGCCCGTATTGATTGCTGGTGGCAGTGTAGTCGAAGGTGATAGACGGATTGGGCTCCTTGCACTCGCTGATTTGCAGGTTCTGAATATCGGCTTGGGATAAGTTGATGCTTGAACGGATGCGGTCTTTCTGTTTGTTAGGCTCCAGATAGACGATGCCTGCTTCATTCTCATATTGGAAAATCCGGGAGATTTCGTTCACCTCTATCCGTGCCTCGGCTGTGGGGGAGAGGGTGATGTTGGCAACGATGTGCTGCGTGTTCAGTGAGTCGGGATAGGTGGGCAGGCGATACATCTGGCCGCCGGTCGGTTCGATGAGTAAGGCGTCGTGTCCCGCAATGTCTTGGTGGACATAACCGAAGGGAAACGATGGGTTTGTACATTCCAGCCAGAGCGTATCTTGGGGAAGTGGAACTTGTAGGATGACGTGATTCATCTGGTTGGCACTGGAGAAGTCCGGTAGTAAACGCTCGTTGGTGGTGCTGATGACTGTATAAGTGGAAGCAATTCCCAACTCTTTCAGCATGGCGCGGGTGTAATTGGACAATCCTTTACAGTCGCCGAATCCCGTGCGGCAAACATCGGCGGCGGCAATGGGCTGTAAACCTCCGATGCCTAGTTGGATGCTCACGTAACGGGTGGTTTTGGCCAGATAATCGTAGATTGCTTTCACCTTGTCCCGGTCGGTAGTGCAGTGGGCTGTCAGTTCGTGCAGTTTGGCGCGGAAAGGTTCGGTGAGCAGGTCGCGCCCGTCGAGCAATCGGTATTGCCATTCTCCGTACTTTTGCCAGTTGCTCATATCGCCTTCCGACTTGTCGTACTTGAAGGCGGAAGGCGCAAAATAGACACGTGGAAACAGTTCAGTAAAATCCGGTCCGAAAGGTTCTTTAATGATGGGAGAGAGTTTGGAGGCGGTGGCTTCAATCACTTGCTGTCCGTTGGCTCCGGTGGATTCTTTTACCTGGATTCCTTTTCCTTGCGTGTTCAGTTCACGATATCTGCATCCTTGTCCTGCGGGCAGTTCGATCCGGTAAGTCGCTTTTTCCACACCTTGGTTGAAGTCTGCCAGCGGTATAAAGGGGGGATAGCCGATCAGACCGTTGTTGCACTTCACTTCCCATTCGTATTTCACCGTGAAAGGGAGAGAAGGATAATTGCATTCGTAAAAATAAAAATAATCATCCGTGCTAAGCGAGGAGCTGTATTCACTTTTCTGTAGTTCAGATTTCTTTATCTTACGTACACTTTGTCCATCGGCATTGATGATTTCCCCGGAGAATTTCTGCAAAGAACGGAACATATCACATCCGCAGAAGAAATGTGCAGCTTCCAACCCCTTACGGTTGAGGATGGTGATTGTCAGGCTCTCTTTTTCTATGGATTGGGTCATAGATTTGCAGAGAACCTCTGTGCGTGCTTCAACGATAACGGAATTGGCATCCTTGAGAATATCCTGTGCACATGCCGGCTGTATGTGCAGACTTAGGCAGATAAGGACACAGGACAGGCTGAATGCCCGATGTGTCATTTGCTTCAGGATGAGATAGCTGGAACGGATCATCGGTATAGATAGGTAAAGTTTATATTTTCTTGAGTACGATCAGCGCATTATTTTTCTCGATCACTTTAGTCCACAGTTCTTGTAGTTGTTTATATTGTTCGGAAAGGAATATATATCCCTTTAAGTGGAATACATAATTGAGCAGGATTGTATTTCCCTGTTTCTGAATCATATATTTGCATTGCAGGCCGTCTCCTTCCGACCGGATGGCTTGTGGTTGGGGGAGTTCTTCCACTTCGTAGCCTTCGGGGAGAGTCAGCGTAGACAACATCGTGAACTTGTACGGATATGGAAATTCGATGGGGAGCACCCGTTCCGTCTGGATAAACGGATTACTCTTTAGTTGCGGAAAGAGCATCGGATTGATATAAAGATGATTGTCCGTCCGGTTGACTTGCAAGACGAAATCGAATTCTTCTTCTATCAGTGCCCAGTCATTTTCTTGTTTTTTCACTTTCAGGTTGGTGACAGTGAGTTGCTCTTTCTGACTACTGATCTTGTTTTCGGGATTCGAGACGAGGCTGTCCTGCTTATGTTTTGCATTTGCCTGATACTCTACAGCTTCTTGTCCGTAAAGAACTGTGCTGCGATGTCCTTTCACCTGATCTCCTTCTATTCGGGCATCGATTTTCATGAAACTTTTGTTGTTGGAAAGAGTCATCACATTCACCCATTTATTCTCTTCTTTCTCTTTCCGGGAAAGGATGCGTGCTTTGTTTACAGACAATTCAAGCGGTAATATATTAAAGGCAGGTACGTCCATAGAACTGTCTAAAAATACATATTTTTGTTTGTTTATATCGTGGATAGCAACAAAGAACGTATTTAGTTTTTGCAGAGAAGGAAAGTTGTACGGCAGCATACCTGATGAACGTCGGCTCATAACCACCGGATAGGCCTCCAGTCCAAAGTCTTTCAGGATGCTGATAAGGATGAAATTCAGGTCGGCATTACTGCCGCTTCCTTTTTTGATTACTTTTTCGAGCTCTTTGCTGTAGAGTTGATACCGTCCGTTCCAGGCCATTTTCTTTTTGAGCACCTGGAAGGCGCAGATGATTTTCTCCTCGAAATTCATTTCGCTGTTGTAGGCTTGTTTGGTTTCAGGGCGGAAAGGGTTGGTGAGTGAGAGGTGTTCGCCGAACTGTGTATTTTCCGGTTTGAGCAACTGCTTGTCTACATCTTCCCATTTCTGGCTGTATGGTTTGTATTCATTGGGGGTGAATTGAGTGCCTTGCAGATCGAAGCTCACTTGCACCTTATAGTCTTCCGGACACCAGCAGTAGGATTCGTCCTGACGGATAGCCGGAAGGTTGCGTGAGATAAAGGTGGTTTCTTGTGCCGAAACGGTGAAGTCTTTGCTGACTCCACCCGCACCGGAGCCTTCACGTTCTGTGGCATGAATGGAGGAGTCTCTTTGCTTCACTTGTATGTAGTCCTTTCCCCGGAGTTCGATGTTGTAGACAAATACATGAGGGATGGTGATTTTATACTGGTTGTAGAGCATCGGGAGTTCTTCCTGCATCATCCAGTTGTCGATGTGTGAGAAATAGTCGGAGTAGAGTTTGTAGTGATATTCGATGATAGTGCCCTCTTTGACAGCAGGCAAAGAGAATTTTAGTATTTTATACAGGTTATTGAACCGTTCGAAAGAGATGGATTCCCGCTTCATGGGCGTTTTTATGCATTTCCCGTTTTCCATATTGTAGGAGCAGCCTTCTATCTCACTGGCTCTTTCCTGTCCTTCATCTTTATCGGTAGGAGAGTAGTAGGGAACGGACACGTCGGCGTATGACACTCCTTGTGGTTTCAGGATTTTGATGCGTACCCAGTGCTCGGTAGTTAGTTGAAAACCGTCATGGTAGATGAAGTCACTTTGTCCCTGATGGAAGAGATAAATAGCCGTAGCGGTGGTGTCCGGGGCATAAGAGGTGAGAGACAGTTCTTCTTTGGAGGGTTTTCCGTATTTCAGATTGGGCTCTATGGTGGCTGTTGTGGCTTGCTGTGGGTAGACAGGCGACAGGAGCTGTAATAGAAATGCGCAGAGAATGAATAGTTTTCTCATAATTGTGTTTTTTGTAGTATGCTCACAAAGATAAAAAAAATAGAGAAAGGTGTACCGTCTTTCTCTATTTTAATTTTGTTTTATGTATAAAATATATTATACCAAATGTCCGATCCATTCTTCGCGGTCGCCGGGGAGAAGGTCGATAACGGGAACTTCTACCATCGTGTAGCATCCCGGTTGTTGCTTCATGGAAGCGCGTGCCACGCATACCAGTACTTGTGCGGTCAGTGCGGGGTTATTGATACGCATATTAAATTCGAACAACTGGTTCTGTGTTTTGCCGGATACACCTTTGCGAGTCAGATTTACACCATGACCCATATCCAGCAGGGCGTCTACACTCGGAACGAGTTTCACGTGTGTTTCATCGTTCACGAAGTAAGGATCTGCTTTGATGGCAGCGGCTACTTCTTCAAATTTATATCCGTCTTTCAGTTCGATGTATACCATGCGGCGGTGGATTCCCGTGCCGGTCGGAATGGTCATGGAAAGGGCAGCTTTCACTCCGTCAATGGCTTTTACGGCTACTGTGTGTCCCATGCTCATACCGGGACCGAAGTTGGTGTAGGTGATGCCTTTCGGAGCAATTGCTTCCAGCATGGTGCGTACGATGGAATCGCTTCCCGGATCCCATCCGGCAGAGATGATCGATACGGCTTTATGTTCTTTGGCGGTAGCATTCAAGGTACGGCGCAGGTCTACGATACCGGTGTGGATATCGAAACTGTCTACCGTGTTAATACCCATCGCCAGATATTCTTTTGCATATTTTTCTACGCTGCGGGTCGGCGTGCAAAGAATAGCTACGTCTACTTCTCCCAGCTCTTTTATGTCCTTCACTACTGCGTAGTTTGCTAACTCTTCCGGTTTGTTCTCTGCTCCTGCACGACGAACGACTCCGGCTATTTCGAAATCAGGTGCCGCCTGAAGCGCTTCAAGTACATAATGTCCAATGTTGCCATAACCAACGATGGCAGCTCTTACTTTTTTCATTCTTTTCTTGGTTTTAATGAACAAATTTCTTTCTTTTGCTTGCAAAAGTAAACAAATTACTACTAACTTTGGTTCATCTGCTTTAATATTTTTATTTTTTTCATATTCTTCATATCTAATGTACAAAAGAATAATCTGTGAAAATCAGTGTAATCTGTGGTGAGAAAGTTTTATCTTTGTCCCTGTTATGATAGAATATATTAGAGGCGAACTTGCCGAACTAAGTCCGGCAACCGCAGTGATCGACTGTAATGGGGTGGGATATGCCGCCAATATATCTTTGAATACCTATTCGGCTATTCAGGGAAAGAAAAGTTGTAAGCTATATATTTACGAGGCGATTCGTGAAGATGCGTATGTGCTCTACGGATTTGCCGAGAAACAGGAACGGGAGATTTTCCTATTATTGATTTCCGTTTCCGGAATCGGGGGGAACACGGCTCGTATGATTCTTTCGGCTCTCTCGCCTGCCGAACTGGTGAACGTAATCAGCACCGAAAATGCGAACATGCTGAAAACGGTGAAAGGCATCGGACTGAAGACCGCGCAACGGGTGATTGTCGACCTGAAAGATAAGATAAAAACAATGGGAACGTCTGCTGCCGGAGGGGCTTCCGCAGGTTTGTTGTTACAACCTGCCAATGTGGAAGTGCAGGAAGAGGCGGTGTCTGCATTGACGATGCTAGGCTTTGCTGCTGCGCCTTCACAGAAGGTGGTGTTGGCTATCTTGAAGGAGGAGCCGGATGCTCCGGTAGAAAAGGTTATCAAACTGGCTTTGAAACGTTTGTAGTATGAAGCAACAGAAGATATATATGAAAGCATGGCTGGACGCTCACGGTCGTGCAAAAGCAGTGGATACGGATGAATGGTATCTGGATTTCGCTAACCAGCTATTGCCGTTGGTGGCAGATTCTTTTATATATGGTGGGAGAGAGTGGGAGGAAGACCAGAAGCGAGTGGCTTTGACGTGTGCCCTGTATTTGGAAGATTGCGTAGCAGACGGAGGAAATTGGCGTCAGTTTATTCATTGGCACCGGAAAAGCTACGGACATTATTTACCTTTTTACGCACTGACGGGAGAATATTTGCCGGACGAAATTAACCGTGAAGATGTTGTTTTCCTTTTGTGGGCCATCAATTCTCCGGTTGGCGATGATTTTGATGGAGTAGAGAACCCGATGGATGCGGATTTGCTGGAGTTTGCGGATGCGCTTTACAACCGTTTGGATGCTGCGTTCGAATCGGCTCCTATCAGCGATTATCTGGCAACGGACTGGCTGATGGAAACGGAGCTGATGCAAAAGAAGCGGATGCCTCTGCCGGTAGCTTTGCCGGGAGAAAAAATGCCTACCAACGTAGAACGTTTCCTTGAAGCAAGCAAAGGTGAACCGCTTTTATATTTTGACTCTTACGATGCGCTGAAATTTTTCTTTGTGCAATCATTGAAATGGGAGGATGAAGAGGATTCTTTGTTGCCTGACTTAAAGGAGTTCGGTAATTTCGTGGTTTTTGCCAATCCGAAAGGGTTGTTGATCGGTCCTGATGTAGCCGAATATTTTGCAGACAAACGTAATCCGCTCTACAATGCCGAACTGGCTGAAGAGGAAGCATACGAGCTGTTTTGTGAAGAAGGTTTGTGTCCGTTCGATCTGCTGAAATATGGAATGGAACACGATTTGTTGCCGGAAGCACAGTTCCCGTTTGAGAACGGAAAGGAGTTATTGCAGGAAAACTGGGATTTTGTGGCTCGCTGGTTTTTGGGTGAGTATTACGAAGGAGAATAAGAATTATAAGAAATAAGTACTGTTTATATAAGTGCTGTCTATGCCAATCAAAAAAAGTAACAATCCTTTTGCCGGAAAGACAAAGTCTGCAGTCGGTAAAAAGAAGACGACCGGAAAACGGGTCGGAAAATCAAAGCAGGAAAAGGCTAATAATCAGTTGAATAGAAGGATAAAATAAAGGCGTGTAGACCACGCCGTTTTTGGTTATCAGGCTACGCCGTTTGATGATGGCAGACTACGCCTTTTCTCCCTACCAGGAAACGCCTTTTCTCTCACGCAGAGGATTAAGAGTCTCATTATGCATTTGACGGGAATAGTTGTCGTTTATGAAAAATAACAACTATTCCCGTCTATTTTATTATTAACCAATGGCTTTTTCTGGTGGATGGCTTTCCTTTTACTAATCGGTAATTTCTTCCTGTGCTTTCCGTTCTTTCTTCTTATTGATGAATCCGATTTTCAGGTTGGCTTCCTCTTGTTCTTTTTTAATCTGTTCCATGGCCGAGAGGATTTGTGCTAATTCGTAAACACCTGCTGCGGCCTGGCGGTCGGTTGGACTCATTGTCGTTTTATAGGTGCGGTCGCCTATATATTCCACACGGATATTTTTGTCTTTATTGAGATTCAGGAATTCGATCACATTTCCGTCTTCCCCTAGTTTGTAGTCAGCTTTTTCTATTTTCTCGTTTATGTCCGTTGTCTCGTAGCTGTCTTTGGAGCTTGGAGTTTCTGCAAAACTGCCGTCAGGAGCAATCACTTTCACTTTTGTATGGTGAATGTTGCCGGCACCACAGTAGATGGAAGTCATACTCATTATACCTTGCTCGTTCACTTGGAAGCGGAGGTACGAACGGTGCATATTTTTTTCAATGGTCTGTGTAGGCCAGAGGTAGTTGCCGACTTGTTGATATTCGGCATCTTTTTCTAGTTTGAATTTGTCCTTGATGGCATTGAATTCTTCTGTCTTTGCCTGAAAGGCGCTATCCAGGTAAGCAAGCGTTTTTTGCTGTGCCTTTGTTTCAACATCGAGCATCAGTGCCTGTCCCGCCTTACGTGCTTCGAACGCTTTGGGATAGAGAATCTTGATACTGTCAATTTGTAACTTAGCTTCTTCATAGTCGCCACGTTCGTAGGCAGCCTTGGCAACCATCAGTTTTTCATTGGCTTTTTTCTCAAGGCCATTTCCGCAGGCAGCTAATGCCAGCGTACCACAAAAGAGGATAATCAGTTTTTTCATCACAAATTCTATTTACTGGTTTTATTAGCGGCAAAAATACAAATATATCCCTTATTTTTGTAATTTTGTCCCCTCAAAACTTATAACTAAAAAGAATGATAGAGTTGACTCAAGAGGAATTGAAGCAGCATTTTAGCGAACCCATCTTCGGACAGATAGCCGAAACGGCTGATACACTCGGTATGGAGTGTTATGTGGTAGGTGGTTATGTTCGTGATATTTTTCTGCAACGTCCCTCTAAAGATATAGATGTAGTAGTTGTAGGAAGTGGAATTGCAATGGCGGAAGCCCTTGGAAAACAGTTGGGACGTGGTGCTCATGTTTCTGTTTTCAAGAATTTCGGAACAGCACAAGTAAAATATAGAGGCACGGAAGTAGAGTTTGTTGGTGCACGTAAAGAATCTTATCAACGGGATTCGCGTAAACCTATTGTTGAAGACGGCACGCTGGAAGACGATCAGAATCGTCGCGATTTCACGATCAATGCTCTGGCCGTATGTCTCAATAAAGCACGTTTTGGTGAATTGGTAGATCCGTTTGGAGGTTTGGAGGATATGAAGGAAAAGACAATCCGCACTCCCCTCGACCCGGATATTACTTTCAGCGATGATCCCTTGCGCATGATGCGTTGCATCCGTTTTGCTACGCAATTGGGTTTTTACATTGACGATGATACTTTCGAATCGCTTTGCCGGAATAAGGAACGGATTGAAATTATATCCCGTGAACGTATTGCGGACGAACTGAATAAGATTATTCTTTCTCCAATCCCCTCAAAAGGATTTATTGATTTGGAGCGTAGCGGTTTGCTGTCGTTGATTTTTCCGGAATTTGCCGCCTTGCAGGGTGTGGAAACACGGAACGGACGTTCCCATAAGGATAATTTTTATCATACGTTGGAAGTGCTGGATAATATCAGCAAGAAGACTGATAACCTTTGGCTGCGTTGGGCTGCTTTGTTGCACGACATTGCCAAACCTGCCACGAAACGTTGGGAGCCTAAAGCGGGATGGACGTTCCATAATCATAACTTTATCGGTGAAAAGATGATTCCGCATATCTTCCGCAAGATGAAGTTGCCGATGAATGAGAAGATGAAGTATGTACAAAAGCTGGTCAGCCTGCACATGCGCCCGATCGTTATCGCAGATGATGTGGTGACAGACTCGGCTGTACGCCGTTTGCTCTTCGAAGCGGGTGATGACATTGACGACTTGATGATGCTTTGTGAAGCGGATATTACTTCCAAGAATATGGAACGTAAACAGCGTTTCCTGAATAATTTCCAGTTGGTTCGACAGAAACTGAAGGATTTGGAAGAGAAAGACCGTGTCCGTAATTTCCAGCCACCTGTGAGCGGAGAAGAAATTATGGAGATTTTCGGCTTGGAACCTTGTCGTGAGGTCGGAGTCTTGAAGAGTGCTATCAAAGATGCAATCTTGGATGGAGTGATTCCGAATGAATATGAGGCGGCTCATGCTTTCATGCTGGAACGGGCAAAGAAGATGGGAATGACGCCTATTCGCTGATAGAAGGACGGAACATATATAAAATCAGGCATCGTAATCCTATAGTATTCAGACACTGATTTATGCGAATCAGTAGTTGAATTGGAGTAAAACAAGGCAGTATTGAGTGGGATGCCAAGTGAACGTATAAGCCCCATAGTGATGTCACTATGGGGCTTATTGAATGTCTTTTCCGGCTCACTTGTATGGGCACGTTTCTGTTAGCAATATCTCTTATTGAAATTTCTTATCTTCTTCGAGGAGTTCCTGGCTATATTGCTCCCGTGACAGAGGAGTAAAGAGTTCTATCAGATTTTCTTCGGGATCGCGCAGGTACACGGTACGCATCCCCCAATCGGACATATCTGTAGGTTCATTAATAAATGTCACGCCTTTTGCTTTTAGAGCGGCAAAGGTTTCGTCTACGTTATCTACACTGAAGGAGATCATTGATTTTTCGCGCATCCCAACAGGTTGCTGCTTATCTGCATTGCCTGCTGAAGGTGCCATCCAGTCGGATACAAAAAGGGCTAAGCCTTCTATTCCGTCGGCTACTTTAAAGCTGGCGTAGCCGCTGGTTGCATCTCCCCAGGCTGGTTCCAATCCGAGTTGTTCGGTGTAGAATTTGAAGCATTTGGCGAAGTCGTTTACTAATAATCTTACATTGCTGAATTTCATTGTTTACTGATTAGTGGTTCGTAATTTATTACTTATAATCAAAATGCAAATATAATCATTCTATTGGATGGAGTTTCGAAAATCTGTATTTTCCTCAAAACCACATCGGAATGAATGATAACTTGCTTTCCAACTGCTGATTACTCATTATTTCTTTATCTGTGTGTTTATCGTTTGGGCAACGTTACCGAAAAATGAGGATTCGGAGTATGTTGTTCAAAGATGATAGCCTTCATCTTTTCCACGATATCCGGATGTTGGAGTGTTATGTCATGATCCTCATGAATATCTGTTTTTAGATTATAGAGGAACGGTGTTCCTTTTTTCACTACCATTTTCCAATCATCCATGCGTACGGCAATCTGGTCTGTTTCATCAAATTCCCAATACAGAAAATCATGCTTCTTTTGCTTTTTATTACCCAGGAGTGTGGGGGCGAAAGAAATCCCATCGAAATAATCGACTTCTTTTTCCTTATTGCGGTATTTCTTTTCGTAGTCTTTGATACCAATAACTTCGCAGAACGTCGGCATTAAATCATAAAATGCACAGATGTGATCGTTTACTTCGCCTGCAGGTATGTGTCCCGGCCAACGGGCGATAAATGGAATACGTATTCCTCCTTCGTGGCATTGACGTTTCAGTCCGCGTAGTTTTCCGTCTCTGCCGAAGAAAGTAGGATCAGCTCCGCCTTCCTCGTGAGGGCCGTTGTCACTGGAGAAAATAACCAATGTGTTTTCGTCCAGTCCTTTTTCTTTCAGTTTTTTCAAAACTTCGCCCACGTAATAGTCCAGGCGGGTAATCATTCCGGCAAATTGGGCGTGTGTATGCGTGATGGCGTTGTATCGTGAGCCTTCGCTTCCCTTAAATTCTTTATCCGGGTTGAATTTAGCTTTGTATTCATTCAGGATAGAATCTTCCGGCTGAACGAGTTCCGCATGAGGTAAGGTGTAAGTCAATACGCCGAAAAACGGTTGTTTGCCGTCTTGCTGATCCAGCCACTCCAATGCTTTCTGGTGAATCATGTCGGCCGAATATTGCGGACGTTTCAGGTAGTCGGGACCATACATCGGATATTGGATGTTTTCATCCATCACTACACGTACCACTCCGGTGTCACCCAATGCTTTACTATAACGGTTCAGGAAATTGGGATAATAAAGATGAGCTTGAAACTGACAGATATAACCGTAGTATTCGTCTATCCCCCGTTTGTCGGGAGTGGAACAGGAACCTTCGTAACCTCCGGCCCATTTACCGAACATACCTGTGGTATAGCCGTTATCTTTCATTATCTCCGGCAGGATTACGTGGTCGGGATCATAAGGGTGTTGCCCCACTATTGAGTATTCTTTATTCTGTCCATATTCCACGATCGGTGCATTTTTCCAGTACTCCTTGTTACCTCGTACTTCACAATGGCCTGAATGTTGTCCTGTCATGAATGAAGCTCTGGAAGGGGCGCTGACGGGACTTCCTGCGTATGCTTGCGTAAAACGCATTCCTTCACCGGCCATGGCGTCTATATGAGGGGTACGGATAAATGGTTGACCGTAGCATCCTAAGTCTCCATATCCCATATCGTCACAAAGGATGAAGAGGATATTGGGCTGGGTATTTTTTTTCTGTCCGTTGGCAGATAGGGTAGATAGGAGCAGGGCACTGCCTATCAACGGGATTGATTGATAATTCATGATATTGTTGTCATTAAAATAAAAGCGTTTCAGTGTTTCATATCTGGAATTATTTCCCGATTAAGTCCTTTCCTTCGCGTACGCTTTGAAGGATACTTTGCAGTTCTGCCACTTTCTCCGGCATATTCTTTGCATAGTTGGTTACCTCTTTCACTTCTTTCATCTTATAAAGCTGGGGTTCTTTAGAGTTTCCGGTTTCTATCTTCGGTCCCCATTGAATCATTTTCGGTCCGTCATTCGGTTCGATGTATTTCCAGTCTTTGGTGCGGACAGAAAGCGTGTGATTAGAAGCCTGCTCTATTACCCACGGGCGGTCTGTCTTTTCTTTACCCAGCCAACTTCCCAGATAGTTGTAACTATCCGGTGCGGTATTCTTAGGCATCGTAGCTCCGGTCAGGGAAGCGAGAGAGGCGAGCCAGTCCACTTGTGAAACCAATAAGTCTGAAGTCATTCCTTTTTTTACTCCTGCAGGCCAGCTGACGATGGCAGGAATACGGGTTCCTCCTTCAAAGGCACTATATTTGTTGCCCCGTAGTGGTCCCGCAGGACTATGACCGTTGAGTAGTTCTTCTGCTTTGTCATCGTATCCGTCGTCTACTACCGGGCCGTTGTCACTTGAAAGAATAATGAGTGTATTTTCTCTTAATCCCAGTTTTTCGAGTGTATTCAGGATTTCACCGACACAATAATCGAACTGTACGATAGCATCGCCTCTTAATCCCATCGGATTTTTTCCTCTGAAACGGTCGTGAGGAAAGCGGGGCACATGTACGTCATTGGTGGCAAAGTAGAGAAAGAAAGGTTTGTTTTGGTTTTCCTCGATGAATTGAATGGCGTGTGTGGTAAGTGAATCAGCAATGTTTTCGTCTTTCCAGAGCGCCTTTCCACCGCCTTTCATAAAACCGATGCGTGAAATTCCATTAACGATCGACATGTCGTGACCGTGACTTGGCTTGAGGTTATAAAGTAATTCAGGATTACTTTTTCCGGTAGGTTCACCCTCGAAGTTCTTTTGATAACTGACTTCGATGGGAGCACTCGGATCATAGTTGGCTACTTTCCCGTTTTCGATGTATACACAGGGTACACGGTCGGCTGTGGCTGCCATAATGTAATGATAGTCGAAACCTAAATCGCCCAGTGCGCACGGTAACGGAGCATTCCAGTCTTGAGTGGCGGTTTGATCTCCGAGTCCCAGATGCCATTTGCCTACTGCGGCAGTGGTGTAACCGACACTTTTGAACATATCTGCCATGGTGTATTGTTCGGGACGGATAATCATTCCGGCATTTCCTGCCGCTACATCCGTTCCTTCTTTGCGCCATGCGTATTCTCCGGTTAGCATGGAGTAGCGGGAAGGGGTGCTGGTGGCGGCTGTTGCATGAGCATTGGTGAAAAGGATTCCCGATTTTGCCAGTCGGTTGACGTTGGGTGTCTGTACGTTTTTAGCTCCGTAACATTCCAGATCGCCGTAGCCGAGATCGTCGGCATAGATAAATACAACGTTGGGTGTTTTTGACTTTGTCGGTGTGGTGTTTTCCGGTGCTTTATTGGCGGCTGTTGCAGCACAGGCAACAGAGGATACAAGGGTTAGAATGAAAGGTTGTTTCATTGGTTTTGGGGGTTAAGTGTGTTATTATTAGTAGAAAAAGATGTGCCTGTTCTTTGCCGGACACATCTTTTTCATCGTCTGTTTAACTTAATTCAATGATTTCTTCATTGCAGTTCGTCAGTTTTTCTATTCCTTCGTTGGTCACTACCCAAGAGTTCTCGATACCTACGGGACCTACACCCGGAATAACGATTTTCGGTTCGAGGGCAAAGACCATACCCGGTTCTAATTGTTGCTTTATGCGGGGAGCCAGTACCGGAGCTTCGTTAATTTCAAGCCCGATGCCGTGACCGATAAATTTGGCTTGTTGTCCTGTTCCCATAAATTTGTCGGCAAATCCGGCTGCTTTGACCACTTCGACTGCTGTGTCGTAAAGCACTTCACAGGCAATACCCGGTCTGGCAATGGAAGCAATTTTTTCTTGGATATCCAGACAAACCTGATGGGCGGTGTAAGCTTCTTCGGGCAGTTTGCCGATGGAGAATACACGGCTCATATCGTTCATGTAACCGTTGAAGTTGCCACCTAAGTCCACCATAACGCTTTGTCCCTCTTTTAACGGAGTTTTATTTGCTCCTCCCGGCAAGGCAGGATCAAGTCCCTGACCGCCTAAGGCAAAATCATAAGGAGAGGGGTAACCGGCATTATCTCCGGTCAGTACGCTACCCATGAATATTTCCATACTGCGTCCGAATACCCGGAAAATTCCGAGGCAACCTTGCAGGCGCATCAGGCGTTCTATTTCGATGGAAAATTCAATATCCGTCATACCGGGACGATAAACACCAGGAATCTGCTCATAAGCCTTTGCATGAGCAATGCCGGAGCGGCGGAACATTTCAATTTCTACAGGTGTTTTCACGCTGCGTGCCTGGCGAATCAACGGGGTACCATTTACCACTTCCGCTTCCGGGAAGAGACCGGCCAGACGACAATATTCCGTATAAGGAAGTTCGTCACCTTCTAACATCAGTTTGGTTGGCATCGGTAATCCTTGTTCTTTCAGCAGATCAACAATTTGTTCCGGTTTGCGGATAGAGAATGAGTGCTCTCCTGTGATGTTATTAGGACGTTTAAAAAATAATAGTGCAGGCGAATGAAGGGGGAGGTAAAGATAGCCACTGACTACACAGCCATACGTGTAAATTAAATTTGCATTACACGTGATAAGTGCGGCGTCAATGCCCTGCGACACCATCAGACTGCGAATTTTGTCACGGCGAAATTTCAATTCGGGTTGTAGCATTTTTTATTTATTACTTGATTATTAATTACAAAACCAATAATGGTAAATTATTAGTTGTGAGTTGTTTATCGCATATAACAAATTCACAAACTATTATTTAACCTATCATGCTACAAAGATAATTAATTCCAGCGAAAATAATGTTAATCTCAAAAAAATAGCGCTACCCGCGTCCTGTCACAGGAGACGAGCAGCGCAAACCACAAATACAAATACAACTAAACAAAGTCCTTAAATAACGCCTTGTCCCATCATTGCGTGAGCTACTTTCATAAATCCGGCAATGTTGGCACCCTTCACATAATTAATGTATCCGTCGGGTTCCGTGCCGTATTTCACGCATTGTGCATGGATGCCGTGCATGATTGCATGGAGTTTTTCGTCCACTTCGGCGGCACTCCAGCTAAGGTGCATTGCGTTTTGAGACATTTCCAGACCGGAAGTGGCTACACCACCTGCGTTGACCGCTTTACCGGGAGCATACATCGTCTTATGTTCAATGAAAAGATCGATAGCTTCAGGGGTACATCCCATATTGGAAATTTCTCCGACGCAAAGTACGTCATTTTTTATGAGATTTTGAGCATCTTCTCCATTTAATTCGTTCTGGGTGGCGCAAGGAAGTGCGATGTCTGCTTTCACTTCCCACGGGCGTTTTCCTTCTACGAAGGTTGCGTTCGGATACTGTTCAGCATAAGGAGCCACAATATCGTTACCCGAAGAACGAAGTTCGAGCATATAGTCAATTTTTTCACCACTGATACCATCCGGATCGTAGATATATCCGTCCGGACCGGAAATCGTAATCACTTTTGCACCCAGTTCGGTAGCTTTAGTAGCTGCTCCCCAGGCAACGTTGCCGAAACCGGAGATTGCCACTGTCTTACCTTTTATATCGATCCCTTTTGCCTGAAGCATCTGATTGACAAAATACAGTCCTCCAAAACCAGTAGCTTCCGGACGAATCAATGAACCGCCGAATTCTAATCCTTTACCAGTGAATGTACCGGTAAATTCACGAGTCAGTTTCTTGTACATGCCGAACATATAGCCCACTTCACGTCCTCCTACGCCGATGTCACCGGCAGGCACATCCATGTCCGGTCCGAGATGACGCCACAACTCCAGCATAAATGCCTGGCAGAAACGCATGATTTCAGCATCACTCTTTCCGCGTGGAGAGAAATCGGAACCGCCTTTACCGCCACCCATAGGCAAGGTAGTCAGTGCATTCTTGAATGTTTGTTCGAAACCGAGGAACTTCAAAATGGAAAGATTAACGGATGCATGGAAACGGATACCACCTTTATATGGGCCTATCGCATTATTGAATTGTACACGATAGCCGAGATTGGTCTGTACCTCGCCTCTATCGTCTACCCATGTCACACGGAAAGTGAAGATACGGTCAGGTTCTACCAATCTTTCTATGATTTTAGCTTTTTCAAATTCAGGATGTTGATTGTATATATCTTCGATAGAAAGAAGAACTTCCTTCACTGCCTGAAGATATTCAGATTCACCGGGATGCTTAGCCTCCAAAGAGGACATGATTTTCTGGATGTTCATGATACTATATTTTAAAAGGTTAATTCTGATAAAATGTCAACTAACTCACTGCAAATATAGGAAAATTTTTCAGATGTGATTGATTTTATGCCATTGTTTTGATTAAATAATGATAAAATGATAGTAGAAAAAGCATTAGGTATCAAGTATTCAGTGCTAATACTTAATACTTGATACCTGAATTTAATACTTTGTACTTTTACTTCTTAAAATCCGGCTTCATGTCCAAATTGTACATGATGAAACCGTAGATGTCTGCCTGTTCTTCAAGTACTTTTGCCATCGGTTTGCCTGCACCGTGACCTGCTTTGCTGTCGATGCGGATCAGTGTCGGGTTTGTACCGTCGTTGTCTGCTTGCAGCGTAGCGGCAAACTTGAATGAATGGGCGGGAACCACACGGTCGTCATGGTCGGCAGTGGTCACTAGTGTTGCCGGATATTTCGTGCCCGGTTTCAGGTTGTGCAATGGAGAATAGCCTTTGAGGTATTCAAACATTTCTTTGCTGTCTTCGCTTGTTCCGTAATCGCTTGCCCAGTTCCAACCGATAGTAAATTTATGATAGCGAAGCATATCCATCACGCCTACCTGCGGAATTGCTACACGGAACAGGTCCGGACGCTGTGTCATGCAGGCACCTACTAGCAGACCACCGTTGGAGCCACCTACAATGGCGATTTTGTCTTTATTCGTATATTTTTCGTTGATAAGATATTCGGCAGCAGAGATGAAGTCGTCGAATACATTCTGCTTCTGCATCTTAGTTCCGGCTACGTGCCAGTCTTCACCGTATTCGCTGCCACCACGCAGGTTGACTTGTGCGTAGATACCGCCATTTTCGAGGAATGGGATGCGCATTGCACTGAAACCCGGGTTGAGGCTGATGCCGAAACCACCGTATCCGTAGAGGAATACAGGATTTTTGCCGTCTTTCTTCAGATCTTTCTTATAGGTAAGGAACATCGGGACTTTTACACCGTCTTTGCTGGCAAAGAATACTTGTTCCGTCACAAAATCATCCGAGTTGAACTGTACTTTCGGTGCACGGTATAGTTCGTAGGTGTTCTGGTCCATATCATATTTGTAAGTGGCACCCGGAATGGTGAATGAAGTGAATCCGAAGAAACATTCTTTATCGTCTTTGTTGCCGCTAAAGCCTACCGAACCGAGTGAAGGCAGTTGGATTTCCTGAATTTGTTTGCCGTCGAGGCCGTAAACGTATGCATGGTTCGAAGCATCTTTGTCGTAAGTAAGGAACAGTTTGCCACCGATCACTTCTGCGTTTGAAAGAACGGCTTCCGATTCGGGAACGAGTTCTTTCCAGTCCTCCAGTTTCGGACGGTTGATGTCGGCTACCATGATCCGGTTTTTCGGTGCGCCATAGTTAGTATAAATATAAATCTGGTCGCCGAACACTTCAATCGGGTAGTATTGGTAGTCGAGGTCGGTAGTCAGTTGGATAAAAGGAGAATTCGGATTTTTCAGGTCCCTTATAAATAAGTTGTTGCCTCTTCCGGCACCGGATTCTGTGAGGAAGAGAATACGTTCGTCTTCGCTGGTGCTGGCTGTATAGAAACGTTTCGGATAAGCCGGATTCTGATAAATCAGTTTATCTTTCGATTGCGGTTCACCTATTTTGTGATAATAGATTTTGTGCTTTTCGTTTACGTTGGAGAATTCTTTTCCTTTGGCGGGAGCATCGTAGGCGCTGTAGTAGAATCCGTCTCCTTGCCAGGCGGCACCGGTAAATTTGGCCCATTCGATGTGCTCTTCCAATAACTTGCCACTTTCAGTGTCCATGACAAATATTTCAGACCAATCCGATCCGCTGCGTGAGATACTGTAAGCGGTATATTTGCCATCGTTTGAGAAGTAAAGACCGGTCAGTGCCACTGTGCCATCGTCCGAGAGCTTGTTCGGGTCGAGGAAAACGCGAGGCTCGCCGTCCAGTGAATCCTGTACGTAGAATACACTCTGGTTTTGCAGGCCATCATTTTTACTGAAGTAATATTTGCCATGTTTCTTGATTGGCGCACTGATCTTCTCGTAATCGGCCAGTGTGGTCAATCGTTTCAACAAGTTTTCCCGGAATGGAATCTGACTTAGATACTCATTCGTTACTTTGTTTTGTGCTTCTACCCAGGCAGTAGTAGCTGCACTGGTGTCATTTTCCAGCCATCTGTAAGGGTCGGGAACTTGTGTACCGAAGTACACGTCTACGGTGTCTACCTTTGCCGTCTCGGGGTAGACTAGCTTTTTCTGTTGGGGAGCGCATGACATCACCATGATTCCACTCATTAATAAAGTTACTTTTTTCATGTGAATAAAAAGTCTTTTTGAATAAACTTAAAGTTACAAATCTACAAAATAATAAGAGATAAACAAGTAAACTTTATAAAGAAGATGGTGGAAAATGAGATTTAAAGAATTAACTTTGCAAAATGTGATTCTGCAGATAGACGATTTGAAATAAGAAAGGAGAATGACTTTATGCTTAGTAAATATAAATTAAACCAGCTTTACTTCAAAGATACACAATTCGCTAACTTGATGACAAGGCGGATTTTTAACGTGTTATTAATCGCTAATCCTTACGATGCTTTCATGTTGGAGGATGACGGGCGCATTGATGAGAAGATTTTCAATGAATACACTTCTTTGTCTCTGCGCTATCCACCTCGTTTCTCGCAGGTATCTACGGAGGAGGAAGCATTGTCACAGTTGGAAAATATGTCGTTCGACCTGGTGATTTGTATGCCGAGCACGGGGGATAATGACAGTTTCGATATCGGCCGTCACATTAAAGAGAAATACGAGCATATTCCTATCGTCATACTGACTCCTTTTAGCCATGGTATTACCAAACGGATTATCAATGAAGATTTAAGTGCGTTCGAATATGTGTTCTGCTGGTTGGGTAATACCGACCTGTTGGTGTCTATCATTAAGTTGATAGAGGACAAGATGAATCTGGAACACGATGTACAGGAGGTCGGTGTGCAGCTGATTCTTTTGGTGGAAGATGGCATTCGTTTCTATTCTTCCATTTTGCCGAATCTGTATAAGTTCGTGTTGAAGCAGAGTCAGGAATTCTCTACCGAAGCCTTGAATGCACACCAGCGTACGCTCCGTATGCGCGGACGTCCTAAAATAGTGTTGGCACGTACGTATCAGGAGGCGATGGAGATCTATCATAAGTATCAGAATAATATATTGGGGGTAATCACTGACGTCCGTTTCCCGAAAGTGGAACGGGGAGAGAAAGACGGTCTGGCAGGTATCAAGCTGTGTGCGGAGATACGTAAGAATGATCCGTTTGTTCCTTTGATTATTCAGTCTTCCGAATCTGAAAATTCGTCTTATGCAGCCAAGTATGGTGCCAGCTTTATCGATAAGAACTCCAAGAAGATGGACGTTGATTTGCGCCGTATCGTCTCCGATAATTTTGGTTTTGGTGATTTTATTTTCCGCAATCCGGATACCGGGGAGGAGATTGCCCGCGTCCGGAATTTGAAGGAGCTGCAAAACATTCTTTTTGCCGTACCTGCGGAATCTTTCTTATATCATATCAGCAGGAATCACGTGTCGCGTTGGTTTTATTCACGTGCCATGTTCCCGGTGGCTGAATTTTTGAAACCGATAACCTGGAATAGTCTTCAGGATGTGGATGCTCACCGTAAAATCATCTTTGAGGCGATTGTGAAGTATCGTAAGATGAAGAACCAGGGAGTCGTGGCGGTCTTTAAGCGCGACCGCTTCGACCGTTATTCTAACTTTGCCCGTATCGGGGATGGCTCTCTCGGAGGAAAAGGGCGTGGGCTGGCATTTATTGATAATATGGTGAAGCGTCATCCGGAGTTTGACGAGTTTGAAAATGCGCGTATTGCTATTCCGAAAACAGTGGTGCTTTGCACGGATGTCTTTGATGAGTTCATGGACACCAACAATCTGTATCAGATTGCGTTGTCGGATGCGGATGATGCCACGATTTTAAAATATTTCCTGAAGGCAAAGTTGCCGGACCGGTTGATAGAGGACTTTTTCACTTTCTTCGATGTCGTGAAGTCTCCGATTGCCATTCGGTCTTCTTCCTTGTTGGAGGATTCTCACTATCAACCGTTTGCCGGAATTTACAACACTTACATGATTCCTTATCTGGACGACCGCTATGAAATGTTGCGGATGCTTTCCGATGCCATCAAAGGGGTGTATGCTTCGGTTTATTTCCGTGACAGCAAAGCGTATATGCAAGCTACGTCGAATGTAATCGATCAGGAGAAAATGGCTGTTATCTTACAGGAAGTAGTTGGCAATCAGTATGGTGACCGTTATTATCCTTCCATGTCCGGTGTGGCACGCTCGCTCAATTATTATCCGTTGGGGAATGAAAAGGCAGAAGAGGGAACGGTGAATCTGGCTTTGGGATTAGGAAAATATATTGTTGACGGTGGCATGACCCTTCGTTTTTCTCCTTATCATCCTAATCAGGTGTTACAGACCAGCGAAATGGAAATTGCTCTCAAGGAGACTCAAACCCGTTTCTATGCATTGGATTTGAAAAATGCCGGACATGATTTTTCTATCGACGATGGTTTTAATTTGCTGAAACTTCATGTCAAAGAGGCAGAAAGTGACGGTGCTCTGCGTTATATTGCTTCTACCTACGATCCGTACGATCAGATCATTCGTGATGGTTTATATCCGGGAGGACGTAAGGTGATTACTTTTGCTAATATCCTGCAACATGATGTTTTTCCGTTAGCTCGTATTCTGCAGTTAGTATTGAAATATGGTGAACAGGAGATGCGCCGTCCGGTTGAAATTGAATTTGCTGCAACGTTAAGTCGCGAACATGATAAATCCGGAACTTTCTATCTATTGCAGATTCGTCCTATCGTAGACAGCAAAGAAATGCTGGACGAAGATTTGAACGAGATTCCTGATGAGAATGTGATTCTCCGTTCGTATAATTCATTGGGACACGGCATTATGAATGAGGTATATGATGTGGTTTATGTAAAAACGGACAATTATAGTGCCTCCAATAATCAGACGATTGCTTGGGAGATAGAAAAGATCAATCAACAGTTCCTGAACGAAGGAAAGAACTATATATTGGTTGGTCCGGGACGCTGGGGGAGCAGTGATGCATGGCTTGGTATTCCGGTGAAGTGGCCTCATATTTCAGCTGCCCGTGTGATTGTGGAAGCCGGTCTGACTAATTACCGGGTAGATCCCAGTCAGGGGACACACTTTTTCCAGAATCTGACTTCTTTCGGGGTAGGGTATTTCACGATCAACGCCTTTATGAATGATGGAGTATATAATCAGGATTTCCTCAATGCGCAACCGGCAGTGCAGGAAACGAACTATCTCCGTCACGTTCGCTTTGAAAAGCCTGTGGTAGTCAAGATGGACGGCAAAAAGAAGTTGGGAGTGGTCTTGATGCCAGGTGTCGATAAATAAGCTTTATTAACGTTTTAACTATTACATAATGAAGTTCTGTTTTTCATCTGAAAGGCAGAACTTTTATGTTATATCTCTTAAAAAAATGTTTTATTTTTCATATTCTAGGCCTTAATTGTGGTCTTCTTTTCATATTCGGAAATAAAACTTTCTTTAGATACTTTATTATAAAGAAATAAAACTGTATTTTTGCGGCTAGTTTACAAGATAGCACCTGTATATTAGGTATTTAAGCTTATCTTTGATTTCAGAGAGAGGGACTCCGTATTATTTAAAGGCGTATTTAATTCGGTATGAAGGGTATTTTGAAGTTTATTTTATTTTTAGAGATTGTATTGTTGTGCAGTTGTGTAAACGATGAAAAGCGTTCGGGTGCCTTTGGCGGAATGAGCTTGCATCTATCCGCAAATTCTTCGGTGACAGATGTTACGACACGCTCGAGTGAGGAAGTACTGCCTTCCATACAAGATTTCTCTATTTCTGTGTTGCAAGGTGACAAAGTGCAGGCTTCCTGGGATAAGTTGAGTGACTATGATGAAGACACTACTTTTCCGGTAGGAAGTTATACCTTGAAAGCTTTCTATGGTGACATTGAGAAGGAAGGCTTTGATTCTCCTTATTATGAGGGTACTACCGATTTTAACATCCGTGGTGGCGAGACTACTCCTGTGGAAACTACTTGTAAGTTGGCCAATACTAAAATAAGTATTGAATACACGGATGATTTCAAACAGTATTTTAAGACTTATTCTTCTACCGTACAGGCAGAGTTGGGAAGTGAAGTTTCTTTTTCGTCCGGAGAAACACGTGCTGCTTATGTGAAGCCGGGTAGAATTTCAGTAAAACTGACTTTCACGAAAGTGAATGGCGGACTAAGTCCGACTACTATTGAAGTGGCTACCATTGAGGAGGCGTTAGCTCAACATCATTATCATTTGCAAATGAATGTGGACGCTGGTAAAGCCATGTTGAGCATTGTTTTTGACCGTGTAACGGAAGTCAGACCCATTACTTTGGATATTTCGGATAAAGCATTGAATATTAAACCTCCTTATTTCACATTGACCGGATTTGAGAAAACAAGTAATGATGGTAATCAGTGGGACGGTAATCCGATTGAATCGAATCAGTTATCGGCTTTGTTGACTTCTTTGGGCGGTTTTACGAAATGTATTCTTAGAACTACTTCTCCTAATTTACCCGATTGGCCGGAGGAAGGATTTAATCTGGCGGCACTTACTCCTGAAGATCAAGCATTGCTGGACAAATCAGGTGTGAAGTTGATTGGCTTTGGTATTAATCAGGATCAGATGGGTATTATTAATTTTACTGGTTTGATTCCTAATCTGAATATCACGGATAATAATGATACTCATTTATTCTATTTGAGTGCCACTAGTACTTATGGTAAGCAAAGTGAAGATTATGTGTTGAATATAACAACGCCTAAGAACTTTATGTTGCTGCCTACGGAGCCTGTGAAGATGAAGAGTAAAGAAGTGACGATTCCGGTGAAACTGAAAGAAGGCAATCCGCAGAATATTAAGCTCTATTATCGTTATTATGGTGTGATGACTTTGATTAACAATACGGTTATCACTCCGATAGAAGGAAAAGAAGGATATTACAATATAAAAGCAAGTGGTATTGATATGGGAGTTGTAGCCAAAGACTTCCAGGCTGAATATAATGGTTTGAAATCAGCCATCGTTTCCGTAGCTGTTATTATACCTTCTTATAGTGTTATCCTCGAACCGTTTGATGTGTGGTCATACACGGCTGAAATGACGATTATACCTGAATATGCCGAAGATATGTCTAATGTGATGAGTGCTATTGAAGCATATATTTCTTTGAATGGAAGTACGTGGACGAAAGTGGATGCCAAAGATTTGAAACTGGATGTAACCACTGGAAAGGCTGTCATTTCAGGACTTACTCCGGGAACTACTTATTATTTCAGAACGACTTGTGATGATGGTACGACTTATTCAATTCCTGTTATGCAGGCAACAGAGAGTGTAATACAGCTTCCGGATTTCACGCAGGGATGGGGTAAGACAATCTTTAGTGGAACTATTAATAAAGGAGGAAAGTATACTCATGGTGCTTTTGGAACTTATAAATTTGATACAACAGATTTGACTGTTTTTGATTTAGATGGAAATGGGGCTTGGGTTACTGTTAATCAGAAAACTGTACCAACTAGTGGCAATCTAAATTCTTGGTATATGGTTCCTTCTAGCATCAAACAAAATAATGGTGTTTTAATGCGCAATGTTGCATGGACCATGACTTCAGCAGATCCTCCAGGGAAAAGTGCTTTGTTTGGAAATAGCTTAACTGATCTTACGCCTCCTACGCATGGTCATCGTTCTGCCGGTAAGCTTTTCTTGGGAAGTTATAGTTATAACCATTCTACTAATGTCGAAATCTATAATGAAGGTATATCCTTCACTTCCCGTCCGATAAAGCTAAAGGGTACTTATACTTATGTAGCTAATAACGATCAGGGCGGTATTGTAACTGTAATAGTAGAAAACCGCGAAGGAGGACAAACATTAAAGCTGGCCGAAGGTAGTGAAGTCTTAACAGCGACGAGTTCTCAAAAGGACTTCACGGTGGACTTAACTTATAATACGATGTTTGAGAAAAAAGCGACTCATTTAAGAGTGATGTTTGCCTCTTCTTCCAATGCTTCAAACACTCAAAGTGTTGAAGACAGTAAGATTAAAACAACGGATAATAAGGGTGAAGCTGTTTCTACTGGTAGTGAATTGTATATAGATAAAAATATAATATTAGAATATAAGTAATGAGTAATATGAAAGCAATAAAAAAACTCGTTTTTATATGTTTGGCAAGCATCTTAGGTTTATGCAGTGCTTGTATGAATGATAACCCTGATTTTGGAAGGGACGACGAAGGAACCGGGAATACAAATCAAGGCGAAGGACAGGTAAGACTTGCGGGAACAAGTGTTTCTGTTTCTGTGGATGTGCTGTCACGTGCGGACGGTAAAGCAATCAATACAGATGATTATATCATTCGGATTTATTCAACTGATAATAATTTATTGGTAAAGGAATATACAAGATATAGAGATATGCCGGAGATCTTGACCTTGAATGTGGGTAACTATAAGATTGAAGCATTATCACATGACGTAAAACCTGCTGAATGGGAAAAACCTTTCTATAAAGGAACCCAGACTTTTACAATAAAGAAAGATGAGGTTACATCGGTTGATGTAATTAAATGCTTCTTGCAGAATATAATGGTGACAGTCGATCTCAATGATGATTTGAAGCAGAAAGTCGGTGGTGACCAATCCATTACAATAAAAGTCGGTACAGGTGAACTGACTTTTAATAATAACGATATTGGAAGTGGACGTGCCGGATTCTTTGAAGCTGCCGAAGTAAGCAATATCATTATTGTTCATTTCCAGGGAACGGTAGATGGGGAATGGACAGAAGAGCAAACCAGTTTCAGCAATGTGAAAGGTGGAGAGCACCGGAACATTGTGTTTAATCTGGAGATACCTTCAGTGGGTGACATGGGATTAAGCGTAAAGCTGGATGCGGTATGTAAGAAAGTGGATTTGCTTGCTTGGGCTAATCCGGGAGCAGAAGATATATTGCCGGAAGATCCATCTGTAAATCCTGGTACAAGTGCACCGACAATCGTAGGACAAGGTTTCAATATAATGGATGAGATAGAAGTCGAGAAAGACGAAACCAAAACTATTATTGTTAATATCACGGCAGATAATGGCATTCAAAATTTGAAAGTGAAGATTGATTCGGAGACTTTGACGCCTGAAATTCTGAAGTCGGTAGGCTTGTCTTCCGAATTTGATTTGGCACATCCTGCAAATGCTGATTTGGAGAAAGCGTTGAAGAGCTTAGGTTTCCCGGTGGGCAGTGAAGTGATCGGAGTGAAATATTTGGTGTTTGATATTACACAGTTTACCCCGCTACTCGGATTGTATGGACTTGCTTCTCATAATTTTATTATTACCGTTGTCGATCAGGCAAATAATACGAGAACAGCTACTTTAGCATTGAAATCAATAGCAAAGAAAACAGAATGAAAAAACTGATACATATATTAGTCATAGCTTTCATTGTTGGACTTGTTTGTGTCTCCTGCCGTGAAAGTGATCTGACAAATAATGGAGAGGGTGCATTATCTTTAAAGATAGGTGTTCAACGTGAATTACCCACTGTTTCTGCCGGAAAAACGAGAGCTACGCTTACCGATGAAGAATTGCTTCAGAAGTGTAAAGTGTATATCCGTAACGCGGAGGGCTTGGTGCGTAAATTCGCCACTTTGGATGAAATGCCGGAACAAATACTGTTAGTTCCCGACAATTATAAAGCGGAAGTTACTGCGGGTGATTCTGTAGCTGCATCTTTTACCGATTCTTATTTCAAGGGGACGAAAGAGTTTACAATTTCAAAAGGGACGGCTATTTCGGAATCAGTAGTGTGTGGCATTCGCAATACAGTAGTCAGTCTGGTTCTGTCTGACGAATTACAGGAGGCATTTCCTACTTATAAAATTACGGTGAGTAACCGATTGGGAACCTTGGAATATACACAGGATAATATATCCCAGCTTGGATATTTTATGCTGTTGGATGATGAAAACCAATTAAGATGGAATTTTGTTGGGCAACTTAACGGCAGTGAAACAGAAATAACCAAAAGTGGAGTTATTAATTTGGTGCGGAAAGCAACCAGATATGATTTGACTTTTAGTAATTCTTCCTCTGAAGTGGGTGGTGGCATGATTTCTGTAAATGTGGTTGAGACAGCTTTGACGACGGATGAGAAAGTAGATATACTAGCACGTCCTGTTATTAAGATAATCGAGAATGATCAGATTTATGAGTTGGATAATGCAGTTTATCGTGCGCAATTCGACAAGGAAACACCTATTGTTGTGCGGATGGCTGCCAGTGTGCCTTTTACTGAACTGAAAGTGACGAGTGCGGATTTTGCACGGTTGGGAATTACCCATTTTTCTTCTTTCGACTTGATGGAATTGACTGAAGTTCAGATAAGAGAACTGGATAATCTTGGATTTAGTATCCAATTTAATGCGGATATGACAAAGGTTCAGTTTGCATTTAAGGAAAACTTGAGAGAGATAATGACTAATTCGATTGACGACGGTAATAACACCTATCGATTTGACATTGAAGTAAGGGACCGGAATGGAAAAGATAGAGCGAAAACGTTGACGGTTATCGCTACAGATGCTTTGGTTGCTACCGAGGATATTGCTACACAGAACGATATTTGGTCAACAAAAGCCACTCTGTATGGTAGTCTGGTTGCTTCAGTTACAGAAATGAATTTCCGTTACCGGGCGCTTGGTTCCAATGACTGGATGTATTCGAATCAGGCTGTGTTGAATAATAAAATATTTACGAGTCAAATAACCGGACTTGAACCTGGTATAACCTATGAATATCAGGCAATGGCTGGTACTGTTGCAGCGAAAGAAACAAAACAATTCACTACAGAAGCTCCTGCGCAATTACCGAATGCCGGGTTTGAAGACTGGCATGGAAGTTCTCCTCTTTATATTTATAAGAGTGGTGGAGAAATGTTCTGGGATAGTGGTAATACGGGTTCTGCTACATTGAATAAGAATGTGACAACGTATGACGCAACCATTAAGCACAGCGGGAATTATTCTGCAAAATTACAGTCTCAATATGTGGCTCTTTTTGGAATTGGTGCTTTTGCTGCCGGAAATGTATTTGTTGGGAAGTTCCTGAAAATAGATGGAACAGACGGTATCTTACGGTTTGGACGTCCTTTCACTTCACGTCCATCGAAATTGGTGCTTTATTATAGATATGTAGCTGGTACGGTGGACTATTCAACATTGAGTGAGTTGCCGAAAAACAGTAAAGACATGGGCTCTATTTATATAGCATTGGGTGACTGGCCACATCAGACTTTTGAAGGAGAAACGGATATACCGGTACTTGTTAAGACAAAGCCTGCTGACAGGCAGCTTTTTGATTCAAATTCTTCGAATGTGATAGGCTATGGAGAGTGTATTCTTAAAGAGTCGACGGAGGGTGAAGGATTGATTAAACTGGAGATCCCGATTAACTATCGCTCTAACCGTAAACCGACTGATATTATTTTAGTGGGTAGTGCAAGTAGATATGGAGATTATTTTACCGGAAGTACGGGCAGTACTTTGTGGCTTGATGATTTGGAATTAATTTATGAATAAGCAAAGTATGAATTACTTTATCAAAACTTCATTCCTGATAATCTTGGGAATAATTGTTGGAACGACGCAAACATGCGCGCAACAGGAGTTCAAACGGAATATAGAAATGAGAACTTTCATTCCTAAGGGACAATGGATTGTGGGTAGTTCAGTTTCTTATTCTCAATACTCAAATGATAACTATCAGTTTCTGGTGATAGAGAATTTGAGTGGAGAAGGGTATGCTTTTAAAGTGAGTCCGGTATTGTGTTATGCTTTTAAGGATAATGTAGCTGCAGGTGGACGTTTTATGTATAGCCGGACGTATACCAAGCTAAATAATATCAGTGTAAATATTGATGAAGATACCAACTTTGATATTAGTAACCTGTATGAATTGAAGAACTCTTATTCGGGAATTGCTGTCTTGAGAAATTATATCAATTTAGGTACTAGCAAGCGTTTTGCATTATTCAATGAAGTGCAGTTAGAGTTGGGAGGTTCTGTTTCAAAAGTGGTGAACGGTAAAGGGGATGACCTGACAGGAGTATATCAGACTTCTTTGGATGCAAGTGTTGGTTTGAGTCCAGGTTTGGTTGCCTTTATCAATAATTATACGGCAGTGGAAGTAAGCATTGGTGTGTTGGGACTGAATGTCAGTCGAACCCATCAAGTGACGGACCGGATTTACGAAAGCAACCGTTCGTCGATGAGTGCCAATTTTAAAATTAATCTTTTCAGTATAGGACTGGGAATAGCTTTTTACCTTTAAAAAACAAGACGAATGTATAAACGGTTATTGGTAACAGTACTGGTGTCTGTATTCGTTTTCTCTTTGTGGGGAAAGACGGAAACGGTTTGTCAATCGTTGGAGGTAGAAGATTCTGTCCCCGTTTTTCAGAAGGATACGCTACCGGTAAAAGGGAGTTTGGACTTCCTGCGAATCAAACGTATCGGACGCTATGATCGTGGAATCATGAATTATCGTTTCATTCCTAAAGGGAAGTGGATCTCTGGTTTCACAATGTCATACTGGGACTACAATAGTGCGGATAATAAACTGCTGTTTGCCTACTTTGATAATTTTGATTGTGACGGGCGTAACCTTAATTTTTCTGTGTATGGCGGCTATGCCGTGCGTGATAATATGGTGTTGGGATTGAAGTTCGGATACCGGAATATGCGGGGAGCCTTGAATAATATCACGCTGAAAATTGATGATGATGTCGATTTCTCTTTGAAAGATTTAAAGTTGGAACAAAATTTGTATAACGTGTCGTTCTTTCATCGCTCTTATGTAGGTTTGGATGCCGGTAAACGATTTGGATTGTTCAATGAGACTGCTTTGACGTTCAATTTTGGAAAGTCTAAATTCGACCGTGGTGTAGAAGAAAATCTGGTTAATACTCAAACAGATATATTTGAGGTGCAATTGGGAATAAATCCGGGATTGGCTGTTTTTATCATGCAAAATGTAAGTATTGAATGTTCGCTCGGAATAGCCGGCATTCGTTACAGGCAGGAAAAACAGAAAAATAATCTGGGAGAGACGGGAAAACGGATGACGGGTGGATCTAACTTTAGGGTGAATCCTTTCAATATTAGTTTAGGATTGACGATTTGCTTATGATTTTATGAGACATAGAAAAAAATACATATTACTGTTCCTGCTTCTGGTTGTATGTGCCGGCTTGGTATTCTTTTATGGAATAAAAAGTGAGGGACAGGAAGACAAACAGGAGGTATTGTCATCAGTAGAGGATACTCATCAGGTACCTGAAGCTGCTGTGGACTCTGCCTGCCAGATAATTGGAGAAGTGGAGGAAAACGTGTCTCCAGCAGAGAATTCTGTGGAAAAGGTTGTGAAGAAGCCTGAAGAAAGAACAGTGGAGAAATCTGAAGAAAGATCAGTGGGGAAGTTTGTAGATAAAAAGCAGGCAGATAAAAGGCAGAAGG
This sequence comes from Bacteroides sp. 2_2_4, assembly GCF_000157055.1. Classification (NCBI taxonomy): domain Bacteria; kingdom Pseudomonadati; phylum Bacteroidota; class Bacteroidia; order Bacteroidales; family Bacteroidaceae; genus Bacteroides; species Bacteroides sp. 2_2_4. The sequence goes on from NZ_EQ973361.1 coordinate 328,516, forward strand.
TTGCGTCTAAGAGAGAAGCAGTAGCTGTTCCGCCGGTTTCTTCAACGGATATAAAATTGGCTTCTGATGTTGTCAATACTCCTTTGAAGTTAGAAGGAACTATTTGTGACCTTGTATTGTCGGAGCGTCAACAGGATAGTAAAATAACAGCTGCACTTCCGGTTCACGCGGTTGAAACGGTTAAAAGAGAGTTCGATTGGAAAAGTGATACGTTAGAGACCAAGCGAGGCATTGATTTATTGAGAATCAAAAGGGTAGGGCGGTTTGATCGTGGCATTGTGAATTATCGCTTTATGCCTAAAGGAAAATGGATGTTTGGTACGGATTTTTCATTTTGGGATTATAACAGTGAGGACTCTAAATTATTGTTTACTTACCTCGATAATTTTGATTTTGAAGCACGTACCATTAATGTGGCTCCTTTTATCGGTTATTTTTTCAAAGATAATCAGGTAGTGGGTGTAAAGCTCGGTTATAAGCATACGGACGGTCATTTAGGCAATGTTAGTTTTAAGATTGATGATGACGTGAATTTCACTCTCAAGGAATTGAAGTTGAAAGAAGAGTTGTATAATTGCACCTTTTTCCATAGCTCCTATATCGGGTTGGATCCGGGAAAACGTTTCGGATTGTTCAATGAAACCAATCTGCGTTTGGGATTCGGACATTCGGAGTTTACAAGAGGTTCGGGCGAGAGTTTGAAGAATACCAAAACGAATATATTTGAGGCACAGTTGGGGATTAATCCCGGAGTGGCTGTCTTTATTATGCAAAATGTGAGTGTGGAATGTAGTGTGGGAGTGATAGGCTTGAAATACCGTAAGGAAAGTCAGGTGAATAATCTTGGTGAGAAAGGTTCCCGTACGAACGGTGGAGCCAACTTTAAAATAAATTTGTTTGATATTAATTTAGGATTAACTATAAGTATGTAATCATGAAAAGTAAAGGCAGAAATAGACTTTTATCCTTAATTATATGCATTTGCATTGCATTTGCTTTTTCATCATGCGTCAAGAACGATTTGCCGTATCCTGTTGTCAGATTGTCTATTACCGGCTTTGAGGTGAATGGACAGATTGGTAGTGCAGTCATTAATAATGAAGAACGTACAGTAACAGTAGACTTGCTCGATTCTGTGGATTTGAAGAAAGTGATTGTCACTCGTTTCGATTATTCGGAAGAGGCTAATACGGATTTGAAGGTGAATACAACGATTGATTTGTCTTCTCCTAAAGAAGTGGTATTGTCTTTGTATCAAGATTATCGATGGAAGATTATAGCCAACCAGACCGTCGAACGCGTATTTAGCGTCAAGAATCAGGTCGGAGGAGCTGTGATTGACGAAAAAACTCGACAAGCTATCGTTTATGTCAATAAAAATACGATGCTCAACAAAATAACTGTGAAAGATTTGAAGCTGGGGCCGATCAGTTCTACCGTTTCGCCTGACTTTATCACTTTGAAGGACTTTACACAAGAGCAGAGAGTAAATGTGACATTTAAAGGAAAAACCGAAGAGTGGAGTTTGTACGCATTCATCACGGATAAGGTTGTCTTTACTAATTCGGCGGATGGCTGGACTAATGTAGCATGGCTTTATGGAGAAGGACAGGAGGATGTAGTGAACGGCTTTGAAATACGTGAAGCTTCATCAGAAGAATGGACAAGGGTAGATCAGGATATCGTTGTACAGAATGGAGTAAATTTCTATGTTTGTGTTCCGCATTTGAAAGCGGACACGGAATATGTGTGCCGTGCTTTGGTGGATGGTACAGAGGATCGTGGTGAAGAGATTACTTTTAGAACGACTGCTGCGATTCCTTTAACAGGTGGTACATTTGATAATTGGAATCAGAGTGGTAAAGTCTGGAACCCGTGGGGAAGTAATGAAACTCCTTTCTGGGATACCGGAAATCAAGGAGCTACAACCTTAGGTGACAGTAACTCTGTTCCTACCGAAGATATATGGTCGGGTAAAACAACCGGTATGGCTGCGAAGCTTGAGTCTAAGTTTGTGGGAGTAGGTTCTGCCGGAAAATTAGCTGCCGGTAACCTCTTTGTCGGTAAATATGTGGCAACCGACGGAACAAATGGTATCTTGAACTTTGGGCAATCGTTCTCTGCTTATCCTACTCATCTGAAAGGATATTATAAGTACCAGCCCGGAGTCATTGATAACTCTTCCATTGAATATAATTATTTAAAAGGAAGGACAGATACCTGCTCGATCTATATTGCCATTGGTGATTGGGATAGTCCGATTGAAATACGCACCAAACCTTCTAACCGGAAATTGTTTGATAAAAATGATAAGCATGTGATTGCTTATGCTGAATTTACATCGGGAACTCCTGTTGCCGTGTATAAGGAATTTGACTTGAAACTGGAATATAGGGCTACGAACAGAAAACCAACCTATATCGTCCTGGTATGTTCTGCAAGCAAATATGGTGATTTCTTTACTGGAGCGTCCGGTAGTGTGCTTTATGTGGATGAGTTTAGTCTGGAATACGATTATGATAACTGATTGGCTTTATAGCATATAACGAAGATAATCTGTTAGTGTCCGGTCATTTACCCATTATTCCTATAGGCCAATGGACTCATGCCAACATATCGTTTAAAGTATTTGCCGAAGAACGATGTGTTGGCAAAATTGAGTGAATCGGAAATTTCTTGAATAGAGAGTCTTGTCGATTTCAATTGTGATTTGGCATCCATGATGACCATGTGAGAAATAATTTCTATGCATGTGTTCCCAGTAACCTGTTTTACTATAGTACAGAGGTGGTTGTGTGTAATTTTTAGTTTCTCAGCATACCATGCTACATTGCGTGTCTGATTATAATTTTGCATCACTAGTTGAGTGAAATTCTTGTAAATCAGCTCATTTTTTGATAGATTCTCTGTTGTATTTTGCAGCCGGTTTTTATACATGGCGGCTATTCCTGCGTGTATGTTATTATATAGATGTGGAGTAATACTTTTGCGTGTTGTTTCGTCGAAAAAGGAATAAAGTTTTATTAAAAAATGAAGATATTCTTCCAATAGCTTGGCGCCCTCCGGTTTCAATGAGATGATCGGTCTTCCCAGTGTCACAAATAAGGTATCAATTGCTGCATGGTTTAAACTAGCCTGTTCTATATATTTGGATGAGAAGCCGCCGAAGTAAAGGACAGGCTCTCCATTTAGACTGTGTATCTGAATAATACTTCCCGGCATAATTGTTACGAAATCATTAGCGTGTACTGTGAAGTGGTTCAGATTGACTGAAGCTTCTATTTCTCCATCCATGCATAATACGAAAATCTCCGATTTTAATCGGCATGGAAAATTCGTGTACAAGTTGAGTAAATCCTTATTAATACCTGTACCAATGAGCCATTCTTCTGGCAAGTCTATTTTAGGTAATTCTTTATTCATCATGCATTCTCTTTATGCAAAGGTAACCGATTTTGGGAAATAGAAGTCTTTTTTATTTCCCCAAAAATATATTGGCTGGTGAAAAAATGGTGTTTTATAAAAGAAATATGGTGTTTTTCTTCAAAATGGAACAGAAACAAGAAAAATAGACCTTGTGTTATATTAAATTAGATTGTTATTTTGCAACGTGAAATTTGGGCATTGGTGCGATGGTATATCGCGCGTTTGCTAGTATTAATTAAAAAGAGAATTTAGAAATGAAAAAGAAATTATTTTATTATCTGTTTGCAGTATTGTGTACTGCGACATTGTTTACGTCTTGTAGTGATGATGACGATGAAGTGAAATATCCGATAGATACAGAATTGGCTGGAGGCTATGTTGGTAATCTGTCTGTGAATGTGGATGGTAATCAAATGGGAACTACCGAAAATCAAAAAATCACAATTTCACAGTCTAATAAGGAAACTAACCAAATTGCATTATCATTGAAGAATTTTACTTTTTTGGTAAATGTTGGTGATATTGAAGTTGATCCTTGCACTGTGAAAGCTATAGATGGTGGTTATGCTTTTGAAGGTCAACAGAATCTAGATTTGGTACAGCCACTTGGTAATTGCCCTGTTAGTATTTCTGGTACTGTGAAAGGTAGCAATATTAATATTGAAATAGGTGTAAAGGTTGGTGCTCCTTTAAATCAAAATGTAAAGGCTACTTTTGTTGGTCGTAAATTGACAGGTAGTGAAAGTTCGGAGGCTAAAATAATAAGTTTTATTTTGGACGATGATATTGTAACAGAACAACCTATTATTAATGAAGAGGAAGGAATAGTAACTTTTAAGGTTAGCGATGCTGCTGTTGATGACGATTTGTCTGGAATGATTCCTACTATTGTGGTATCATCGAAAGCTAAAATAACTCCAGCTTCAGGTGTTGCGCAGGATTTCTCGAATGGCAAAAAGGTGGAATATACTGTCACTGCTGAAGATGGTACAACTAAAAAATATTCAGTTTTTATAGCTGGATCTTCTGACTACTATTCTTTTGAGACCTGGAAGTCTTTAAATGATGGAGCTTTTGAAGAACCGGATGGGGGATGGGCTACTTCTAACACAGGTGTGTGGTTTATAAAGACTGTTTATCCTGATGTATATAATGGTGACTATCCCGTTGTTAAAAGTGAGGATGCTAAAGATGGTGCTGTTGGAGTGAAATTGATAACATTGGATACTAAAGGACAAGCAGGGGCTGATTGGGGTTTTATTAAAATACCAGCTATTCCTAAAGTGACTTCTGGTTCTTTATTTTTAGGGACATTTGAAACTGATATTCAGAATACATTGAATAGTACTAAGTTTGGTAATCCATATTATTCTAAACCTATTTCTGTACAATTCTCTTATAAATATACTCCGGGGGCAGTGTATTATACATGCCCTGATCCGGTAAAAGCTGAAGCAGTTACTGAAGATCCTAATACAACTGATGAATGTAGTGTAACTGCTGTTATTTATGAAGTGCCATATTGGGAGACGGTGGACCCTGATGATGCTAATAATAAAGCTTATGATAAACGATTGACTGGGGCAAATTTATATACTAATACAGATCAAGTTATAGCAATGGCAACATTCTCTAGTGGTGTCCAAGAAGATTATAAAGATATTACCCTTACTTTGAACTATGAGAAAGATTATGATCCTACTAAAAAGTATCGATTTGCTATTGTATTTTCTTCTAGTAAAAATGGTGATAAATTTAGTGGAGCACCTGGGAGTACTTTGATAGTGGACAATGTGAAAGTTGTAGCTGAAAAATAGTAGATATAGAATAAATATAATTTAGTTTTATTTCCCTTCACTCTTGTTCTTTATTATCATCTGAAGAATAAATGAGTGGAGGGATTTTTGTAGTTGTTGATAGTTATTCTAGGGTATGAAGTTTAAGGTGTAGATGAAGAATGTACCGTAATTAAATTATATGTTATGAGTGTTGGTCTATTGAGACGTCCATTTTTCTTAGACACTACTCCTGTATTTATTGATTTAGCCCATACATAAATGAAAAAACTACGAGAAGAATTCTCGTAGTTTTTTATTGACACAATATTTGGATCGTTTAATATAACAATATACTAAAATGCATATCCAAATCCTATATTCAAATAAATAGGATACATGGCAAATGAGATTGTATCAAAATCTTTTTTGAAAATATCATTCAACCCCCACGTTAAGTCGGCGTATACATTTAGATGTTTAAATGCTCTCCATTCACCGCCTAGTTGTAGTCCCCATTGGAATTTTCGGAGATTTTCGGAGAAATCATAGGTAGCTATGCTTTCCCCAGAGAAAACTACTCGTGAGCCAGTTTGGTCTGGGGTACGTAAATGACCGTCGTATACATGTCCGGAGAATCCCCTTTCGATGAGGTATGATATGTATGGGCCTGCAGACAATTTCCAACGGTTGCTTATCTTATAGTTAGCAACTACCGGAATTGTCAGATATGAATTTTTAACTTTGGTCTTTACTCCTCCTGTCCATAATCCTTGTAATTCTCCACCATTAGTATTAATAATTTTCATACCGTAATTTTTTACGGTAGCTTCGGTGGTCATATTCTTATTTTCAAGTCGTACTCCTACAGTCATCCCCCATTTGGGATCGAACCACTTAGTCGCATTACCTTCAATTGAAATTGCGATTCCTGGCGCATAACTATCAATTTTACGGATTTCTTTTGGTAGAGGTAATGGTGAAGTCCCACCAATACTGAAACCGGCCTTTATTCCATATTCCCATCCATGTAGATAAGACCAGATGATACCTTGATTTCTTTCTTCCTGTGCTTGAGCTGTGAATATGCTTACAAATAGCAGCACAACTATAATATTGATTGATTGATATTTTTTCATTGTATTAGTTTTTTTATTCTTTACAAATAAGTTCTAGCTCATCAACGTATAGAGTGCTACCGACAGCTCCTCTAAAATAGGCGCCATCTACGCTGGATGATAGTACAATACCTAATTTATATTTACCGTTTTGTAGTTTCGTATCGTCAATTTCTCGTCCTTTTACTGATTCGAAATGTATAGTAAACTCATTCCATTCATCTGATTCAACAATATCTTCAGGTTCTATTCGTGCTAATAATACCAATTTATCAGAGTTAAATACGTTATCACCATTAAGCATGATAGAATTATTTTCTGCCTCATACATAACAGCATAAATATCACATTTGTCCCTTTTTCCGGTTTGTGGCTGTCCTTCTACAGAATAAACTTCCCCAGCTTTAAATTTATAATATCCTTTAAGTGCTATGGGATGTTTATAAAATTGAAAACCAAAGTTCGTTGCTTTTCTAGGATTTGTCAGTGCATTTTCTACTTCAAATGTCCCGATAAATAAATTTCCAGCAGCAATATACATTTTTACCATTGCACCAAAATCTCCAGTATTACGAGTTTCTAGCTTTACAGCCTTACCTTTAAAACCATTTGCAACTTGTACTGTTGGGTAATCTATTCTAGAATTAGCCATACCCGTTAATTTAAAACCGGGATTACCGCTTGACCATTGTAATACTTTAGATATTTCTTGTGAGGTTGCAGGTGTAAATTCGTAAAATGTATCGTATTCACTGGAGGTTGTCAGTAATTCTTCAAATTTGAAAAGGGTAGGTAATTCCGCTAAAATCACATTAACGGTATAAACAGGCTGCCATTGACCGTCTTCTGATGTAACAGTGAATTTACGGGAGTGCGGTTCTTCGCTGAAATCATAGGTAGATTCAGTATCTCCAGTTATTGGAGTATTTACTTTAATTGTAGCTCCTTGTGGAAGTGTAAATTCTAATTTTTGTTTGGAAAGGTCGGCTCCTTTATTTACATATACATTGATTACTTTAGAATCTGCATCGATATTTGCCAATTGCACATCATCGCCTGAACAAACATCAATGGCTGCTTCTGAATTTAATGCTTCATCCTGTATGCAGGAAGATATTGCACATGTAAAGATGAAATAGGCTATTAAAGTCTTAATTTTCATTTGATTTTCCTTTTTAGTTTACTAATTCAGTCTCTTTTATAAAACTTGGTTGCAAAGTTAAGTTTCTTTTTTGAAATGCAGTACTTCATCACTTAAGTAATTCAATAAAATTAGCGCCTTTTTAAAATTAATGTTATAAATGAATTATTCCTTTTTAAATCCCCGCACTGTTTTTATAATAAATCTAACTTCCTTGTTATAATCAACTTGTACTGTTGCTTCATTTCTTTGGGCAAGAAAGAAATATCTATGAACTCTAACCATTTTTCGGCAACTTTGGTAAATTTAGAAAATAGGTTGTCTATGATCTTTTTCTCTAAACTGCAACTATTCATGGCAACTTCAAAATCAGAACGCTTGATTTTGCGTCTTTTTCCATAAAGTGTCAAAGCCAATTTTTCAGTGTCCTCCGGCATGAGGAGTGCCGTAGAGATCATGTCATATCCCGGGGTCAGTGAATAATAGCCTTTACGCTGACTATAAAGTGAAAAGTTTTTCAGATGCATATCCGCATTTCCGGTCAGCCATGAGAAAACGACTTGTTCCCAGAAATTTATTACGTCAAGTTTTGGCACAGAGGAATATTGCATAATTATCTTTGCTATCTTTTCATAAGAACCCTTATATTTATACTCTGTGAGGCGTTCCGAGAGCTGGCACATATCCTCCATTGGCAACTTTTCACCCTTTGCGGTTCTATCTATGCGTTTAGTGATATAGGCCAATTCGCCATCGGCAAAACGAATCAATGAATGAGGGACAACGTTCACTTTAGCCAATTCGGCAAGATGCATCGTTAAATCCTCAACTTCAGGCATGTATTTAAATTGTTCCGTTTGCGGTTTGAGAATATAACGTCCCCATAAACCAACGATAGTAAAGCGTTGCGGTTGGTTGGGGGACGATGATATATCGAGAGACAATTTTGCTTGCACTCCTGTAAGTGTGGTTTGTGAGCGTATGACTTGTTCGGCAAGTTGCTTAATATCCGCTTTTGTATAAGGTAGGAGAGGAACTGTTTTGCTCCCAAATATTTTCTTTCCGCATTGAGGGTGAAAATCAGTTTCTCCCTCGCCAAGTTCCTGATAACAATATAGGCATCTGCTCATCATTATTCTTTATTTAAGATGGGAATCACACTAACTGCACCGATACAATCTTTGCAACAGGCAAGCAGTAGTGACATACGGTCACGTCGATTTATCTTCCAACTTTTTTCAGCAATATCTAAAAGCCAGCCTTCAGGAATAAGACCGTCAAAGAATGGGAATAATATTAGACTTGTATATGGCTTTTCCGAGATTGGCAGTGTGAGGCTGATAGATTCCGCATCGCTGGATTTAATGTAGGCTGTATCATATTGAAAGGTATAGCCATTTTCATCTTCTGTAAGCAATCCTGCCAACTGGTCTTGGTTGTATATGAGTGCTTGTCTCATAGCTTGTTGAATTTACTTATTGGTACAACACCCACTTCCGTTCCAAAGAGACTAAGCACTTGATTTACTTTATCAAGACGCAAAGTCTGTTTCCCCTGTTCGAGTTCGCGTACAAAACGTAACCCGACTCCTGATTTTTCGGACAGCTCTACTTGGGTCAAGTTATGTTCTTTACGCATTTGCTTGACGTATTCTGATAATGATTTATCGTTCATATTATACCCTTTTGGGTACAAAGATAATGTAAATTTTCTATTTTACACCCTTTAGGGTATAAATTTAGTTGTAGATTTATGAATTATACCTTATGGGGTATAAGAAAACAGGTACTCTTTCTTTGGGAAGAAGGAGTACCTGTAGAGGAAAGTGATAGCAGATTATTCTTTCAAAGCCTCTTGTAAGTCAATACCCAGCGCTTTGGCAACTCCTGTTCCATATGCAGGATCGGCTTTGTAGCAGTTGCGCACATGACGTTGTTTGATAAACAATTCGGAGTCTCCCATGGCGCGAGCTGTATTTTCGAACAATAATTGTTGTTCTTCAGCTGGCATCAGTCGGAATAAGTCACCCGGTTGGCTATAATAGTCGTCATCATATTCCCGTTCATTGTAGTTGTAAACTTCACCGGTAACTTTAAGAGGCGGTTCTTTCATAGTAGGAGAATCCTGCCATTCGCCGTAACTGTTCGGTTCATACCCTTTAGTAGCACCGTAGTTACCGTCTACGCGCATAGCACCGTCACGATGATAGGCGTGGAAAGGACAACGAGGTTTGTTGACCGGAATTTGTTCTGCATTCACCCCTAGACGATAACGTTGTGCGTCGCCATAAGAGAATAAACGACCTTGTAACATTTTGTCGGGAGACAGACCGATACCGTCTACAATATTCATCGGGTTGAAAGCAGCTTGTTCCACTTCAGCAAAATAATTTTCCGGGTTGCGGTTCAGTTCAAGGACACCAACATCTTGTAGAGGGAAATCTTTGTGCGGCCATACTTTAGTCAGGTCAAACGGGTTGATACGATAGTTGTCCGCTTCTTCCTCCGTCATTAACTGAATCTGGAATAACCATTTCGGATAATCGCCCTTTTCGATGCTCTCGAAGAGATCACGTTGATGAGATTCGCGATCTTTAGCAACTATTGCTTCTGCTTCCTGGTCTGTCAGATTCTTGATACCCTGCAAGGTACGCAGATGGAATTTAACCCAAATACGTTGATTTTCTGCATTGATAAAACTATAAGTATGACTGCCGAATCCGTGCATGTGGCGATATGAATAAGGAATACCACGCGGACTCATAGTGATAGTAACCTGATGTAATGCTTCTGGTAAAAGCGTCCAGAAGTCCCAGTTACTGTTCGGGCTACGCATATTTGTTTTCGGATCTCGTTTGATGGCATGATTCAGATCCGGAAATTTAAGCGGATCACGTAAGAAGAATACAGGAGTGTTGTTACCCACCAAATCCCAGTTACCTTCTTCCGTATAGAATTTCATAGCAAAACCACGGATGTCACGTTCTGCATCAGCAGCTCCACGTTCTCCGGCTACGGTGGAGAAACGGACAAAACATTCTGTTTGTTTTCCGACTTTACTGAAAATAGCAGCACGGGTGTACTTTGTAATGTCATGGGTGACAGTAAACGTACCGTAAGCTCCCGAACCTTTAGCGTGCATACGTCTTTCAGGAATTACTTCACGATCAAAATGGGCAAGTTTCTCTATAAGCCAGGGATCTTGTAACATTACAGGTCCGCGTTGACCTGCGGTTTGCGAGTTTTGATTGTCAGCGATAGGACGACCGTTCGCTGCAGTAAGTTTTTTCTTTTCCATAAATAGATTTTTTAGTCGGATACAAGTATAAGCAGACTGTTTCCTTTTATTCTTTCATCCGGGGTTTATAATATATAACAAAGATAGGCTTCTTTTGCTCGCTTGTCAAACAGATAATTTCTATCTAAAGATAGAGAATAACTATGAATTGTGTGTATTGTCTGCTATTTATTTTTCTACAAAGATTATTGTGCTGACACCTGGGTGTCGTACATCTTTTTATTGCATAAAAAAACTCCCGCACTTCCTTCACGGAAGACGGGAGCTTTTAAATAAACTATAGCTTATATATCTTTTGCTGATTATACGATACCTTGTGCCATCATTGCTTTAGCAACCTTCATGAATCCGGCTACGTTAGCACCCTTCACATAGTTTACGTATCCGTCAGCCTCTGTACCATACTGAACGCAAGCTTCGTGGATATTCTTCATGATGCTTTTCAGCTTTTCGTCTACTTCTTCAGCGCTCCAGCTTAATTTGATAGAGTTTTGAGTCATTTCAAGACCTGATACTGATACACCACCAGCGTTAGCAGCTTTACCCGGAGCATAAAGGATTTTTGCATCCTGGAATACTTTGATGGCTTCCGGAGTAGAAGGCATGTTAGCACCTTCAGATACAGCGATACAACCGTTTGCTACCAACTGACGAGCGTGGTCACCGTTCAATTCATTTTGAGTAGCAGAAGGAAGAGCGATATCACATTTTTCACCCCAAGGTTTAGCTCCTTCTACATATTTGCAACCATATTTTTCTGCGTATTCACGGATACGGCCACGGTACAGATTCTTCAGTTCCATGATATAATCCAGTTTTTCGCGGTCGATACCGTCCGGATCGTAGATATAACCGTCAGAGTCAGAGCAAGTAACTACTTTACCACCCAGTTCGATTACTTTTTCGATTGTATATTGAGCAACGTTACCAGAACCAGAAACCAGACAAACTTTACCTTTCAAGTCAGTTCCTTTTCTCTTCAACATTTCCATCAGGAAGTAGATGTTACCGTAACCTGTAGCTTCCGGACGAATCAGTGAACCACCGAATTCGCGGCCTTTACCTGTGAATGTTCCGGTAAATTCGTGAGCCAGTTTTTTATACATACCGAACATGAAACCTACTTCGCGGCCACCAACACCGATGTCACCTGCAGGAACGTCAGTTTCAGGACCGATGTGACGCCACAGTTCCAGCATGAATGCCTGTACGAAGCGCATTACTTCAGCATTTGACTTTCCACGAGGAGAGAAGTCAGAACCACCTTTACCACCACCCATTGGCAGAGTAGTCAGTGAGTTTTTGAATGTTTGTTCAAAGGCAAGGAACTTCAAGATAGAAAGGTTTACAGATGCGTGGAAACGGATACCGCCTTTGTAAGGACCGATCGCGTTGTTGTGCTGAACACGGTAACCCATATTGGTCTGAATATTACCTTTATCATCCATCCAAGTCACGCGGAACTGATATACTCTATCAGGAATACACAAACGTTCGATCAAGTTTACTTTATCAAACTCCGGATGTTTGTTGTATTCTTCTTCAATAGTAGAAAGTACTTCTTCTACTGCTTGATGATACTCCGGTTCATTGGGAAATCTTCTTTTCAGATCGTCTAATACCTTTGCTGCATTCATAATCTTTTTTTTCTTTAATTGGTTGATATAAATAAAGTGCTAATTTGACAATTTGCTAATATACCGTTTGACTATGTGCTTTTGTGCTATATAGCAGATTTGCACATCTGCGTATGGGTACATCGGATATTTTATTTTCGGTTGCAAAAGTAAAGATAAAAATTGAACTAGCAAACATTTTATAAAGAAAAATGCGATAAAACATCAAATTTGATATTTTATCGCATTAAAAATAGGAAAAAAGATATTTATTTGTTCTTTTTGATCGACTTATAGACAGGAATAAACACTAATGCTGCCGAAATGCCAAGCATTACCGCCATCATCCCGTCAATTCGTTCGGCTTTTGTCAGAACTAGATAGCAAAGCGCCAACCAAAGCAGGCTGATGCAAACTATTTGTGATTTGGATAACGGACGTTTCATTTACCTCCTCTTTTCTTTTTGTCAACGATGGCGTCGATCACGGCTACAGCTGTGATATTGACAATGTCGCGGACAGAGCTTTCGAAATCGGTGAAATGAATAGGTTTGTTCAATCCCATCTGGATAGGGCCGATGAATTCCGTATCCGGGTCCATTGCCTGCAACAGTTTGTAACCGGCGTTTGCTGAACTCAAGTTCGGGAAAATCAATGTATTTACATCTTTTCCTTTCAGGCGGGTAAACGGATATTTGGTATCACGCAATTCGCGGTTCATGGCAAAGTTTACCTGCATTTCACCGTCAATAGCCAGTTCCGGATATTCTTCCTGCATGTGGGCAACAGCTTCGTGCACTTTCACAGGGCTACCTGCAGTATCAGCACCGAAGTTGGAGTATGACAACATTGAGATAACCGGCGTGTGATTGAAGAAGCGAACTGTTTTATCAGACAATTTAGCGATGTCAATCAATGTTTCCGTATCCGGGTGGCGGTTAATCAGTGTGTCTGCCAGGAAGTAAGTACCTTTCTTGGAGTTCAGGATATGCATTGTTCCGAAGTGTTTGAAGCCCGGTTGGATACCGATTACTTCTTTGGCCACTTTGATCGTATTGCTATATCTTGTATAAAGTCCGGTGATGAAAGCATCCGCATCTCCTGTTTCCACCATCATCATACCGAAGTAGTTGCGTTCGAACATTTTATCGTTGGCTTCTTCATAAGTAAAGCCTTCGCGTGCACGTTTTTCTGCAAGAATGCGTGAGTAACGTTCGCGGCGTTCCGATTCGTCCGGGTGACGGAGATTGACGATTTCAATACCTTCCAGGCTGAGATCCATTTCTTCTGCCAGTTTTCCGATAGCCTCGTCATTTCCTAATAAGATAGGATGACAGATACCTTCGGCTTTCGCTTCAACGGCAGCTTTCAGCATATTCGGATGGATACCTTCGGCAAATACGACACGTTGCGGTGAACGGCGGGCTGTATCATACAGTTGGCGGGTCAGTTTGGACTCATAACCCATCAATTCGCGCAGGTGAACACAGTAAGCATCCCAGTCTTTGATTTCAGTGCGAGCCACTCCGCTTTCCATAGCAGCTTTTGCCACTGCGCAGGAAACTTCGGTGATGAGGCGTGGATCTACCGGTTTCGGGATAAAGTATTCCGCGCCGAAAGAGAGGTTGTTCACGTGGTATGCCGCATTAACTACATCGGGTACCGGCTGTTTTGCCAGATTAGCGATAGCGTGTACGGCTGCAATCTTCATCTCTTCGTTGATAGCTTTAGCGTGAGTATCCAAAGCACCGCGGAAGATATACGGGAAACCGATTACATTATTAATCTGGTTCGGATAGTCAGAACGTCCGGTAGCCATCAGTACGTCAGGACGTGCTGCCATGGCATCTTCGTAAGAGATTTCTGGTGTCGGGTTAGCCAATGCGAACACAATCGGCATCGGAGCCATGCTGCGCACCATATCCTGGCTTAACACATTTCCTTTCGACAGGCCGAGGAATACATCTGCACCTTTGATTGCTTCTTCCAGCGTGTGAATATCCGTGCGGTCGGTTGCAAAAAATCTTTTCTGTTCGTTCAGATCCGTGCGCGCCTTGCTGATAACGCCTTTACTATCCAGCATGACGATGTTTTCGAGACGTGCACCCAGTGACACATACAATTTAGTACAAGATACGGCAGATGCACCTGCACCGTTCACAACGATTTTTACATCTTCGATTTTCTTTCCGGCCACTTGCAGGGCATTCACCAAACCGGCACTGGAGATAATAGCAGTACCGTGCTGATCGTCGTGCATGACAGGTATATCCAGTTCTTCTTTCAGGCGACGTTCGATTTCAAAACATTCGGGAGCTTTGATGTCTTCCAGGTTGATACCTCCGAAAGTAGGAGCAATAGCCTTTACTGCAGCAATAAATTTCTCTGGATCTTTTTCATCCACTTCGATGTCGAAAACGTCGATGCCCGCGTAAATTTTGAAAAGCAGACCTTTACCTTCCATTACAGGTTTACCGCTCAATGCACCTATATCACCCAGTCCGAGTACGGCTGTACCGTTGGAAATAACGGCTACCAGATTACCTTTAGCCGTATATTTATACGCATCTTGCGGATTCTTCTCAATTTCGAGACAAGGTTCTGCTACACCGGGAGAATATGCGAGTGATAAGTCGGTTTGTGTACTGTAAGGTTTGGTAGGCACTACCTCAATCTTACCGGGTTTGCCCTGTGAATGATAGAGCAAAGCGGCTTCTTTCGTTATTTTAGCCATGGTATTTATGAAATTTGTTAATAAGTTATCATTTGACCGCAAATGTAGGAATAAAAGTTCGAAATTGTAGCTGTTGATTAATAATTTCTATTAATTTTATAGCAAAATGGCTGAATTTATGATATGATATGTCAAGGATGTGTTTTTGTATTCTATTCCCTTTTAAATGCTATGATATTGATTTATTGAAATTTTAACAAGTGCTTTGGTTGTCGGCTTTAGTTATTTCGCTATTTTTGAATCGATATATGATTTAACCTTATTTTATAATGATTACCACCCAGCAACTTCAATTATTGAAAGAAGGAAATAAAAATGCTTTTGAGGCATTGTATCGTGGATACAATGCTCGCATTTATAATTTTGTCCTTTCTATGGTGAGCAATGCCGGGGTGGCGAAAGATATCACACAAGATATTTTTCTCCATATCTGGGAGAAGCGGCTTAATATCGATCTGGAAGGGAATTTTGACGGCTATCTTTTTAAAATATCCCAAAACATGGTATATCATTATGTAAGACGCGAACTCCTGCTTCAAAATTATGTAGACAGGCTTGCGAATGAGTCATCTGACGAATCCGTAGAGATAGATGAAGAACTGGATTATTTGTTTTTGGAAGAATATATCCTGAAACTTTTAGAAGAACTGCCTCCAGCGCGCCGGGAAGTTTTTATGCTTTATTGGAAATCAGGGTTGAACTATCGTGAGATAGCCGACCAGTTGAATATCTCGGAAAAGACTGTTGCCACACAGGTACACCGTTCTTTGGATTTCTTGCGTGACAAACTGGGAATAATTGCCTTTTCAGTCTCTCTCTTCTTACATGATATCTAATATAGAAGTTTTAATAAAAGTTAATATCTGAACTATTTCGATTTCTCTGTAGTCCTTTTCTGTCTCTCAAGACTAGTATAAATAGAACAGGAAAATTATGGAGCAACACGATTACATAGTACTATTGGAAAAATTCTTCAAAAAGGAGGCCTCTTCTGAAGAAAGAAGGATACTTATTGAATGGATTCGTAAACCCGGAATTCGTAATGAGTTTAATCTGCTTTGCGAGCAAATGTGGAAAGAAGCAGCCGTCGAAATCGATAAGACAGTGGAAGAAGAAATGTGGAACCATCTGCAGAGGAATCTGGATGAGCCCAAGATACTATCTCCGAAGAAACGGCGCTGGCAACCTATTATATATAAGGTGGCAGCCACTATCTTATTACCGGTTTGTTTGGGACTGGCCACTTACTTTGGGGTAGAACACATGAATAAGGTGTCACAGGACCCTTTCATGGTGGCTGTCGATTATGGACAGAAAGCGAATCTGACTTTGCCCGATGGAACGAAAGTCTGGTTAAATTCGGCTACTCATCTTTCTTATGATGCGGAGTACAACAAATCCGACCGGAAAATCTATTTGGACGGAGAAGCCTATTTCGAAGTGGCGAAAAACAAAGATAAACGTTTTATCGTCTGCTGCAATGATCTGGAGATAGAAGCGTTGGGAACCACCTTTGATGTGAAAGGCTATTGTGACGATCATTCTGTCACAACACTGCTGGCAGAAGGAAGCGTCAAGGTTTCTAATAAAACGGACGTAACCTTGTTGAAACCCGGGGAGAAGGTAGAATACCATAAGAACAAGCAGACATTTACTAAATCGCCCATCTCGGATATGCGTGAAATCGACTTTTGGCGGAACAATATGTTGATTTTTAATTCATCCTCTTTAGCGGAGATCGCGACTACGCTGGAGCGGATGTACGGAGTGA
Organism: Bacteroides sp. 2_2_4; assembly: GCF_000157055.1. Taxonomy (NCBI): domain Bacteria; kingdom Pseudomonadati; phylum Bacteroidota; class Bacteroidia; order Bacteroidales; family Bacteroidaceae; genus Bacteroides; species Bacteroides sp. 2_2_4. Next base: position 345,394 of record NZ_EQ973361.1, read on the forward strand.
AAGTCGTGTTTGACTCCGAGAAACTGAAGAACGTGCCATTTTCCGGAACCATCCGGAACAGCAGCTTGCATAATGTATTTTACATTATAAGCCTTACTTATCCTTTAACCTATGAGTTAGAAGGAGATACGGTGAGAATAGGAAGTAGTATTAACTAAAAAGGACGATTTATGGAAGACACCTCATAATAAAATAAAGAGGGTAGAATTATGTAGCAGCATAATTCTACCCCGAAATCAAATACGGTTTATACATGATAGTAAAAAAGAAATTTTCCTTATGCGGATAAGGGAAAGGGAATCCTTTTTGCTTCACGATTTTACAAAGATAATAAAAAGTCTAATTTTCAGACTTATATTTTAAAGAATTTAAAGCTAATTACTAATGAGAAAACAATTACATATCATATTCAGGCTTGTTATGTTCAGTTGTATCTTGTTGTTTGTGTCTCAAGAGGCAAGTGCGCAGATCACTTTCTCTGTGAAGAATCAGACGATACGCCAGACGATACGAGTGATTGAAAAGAAGGCTGATTACAGCTTTTTTTATACGGATAAGCTTCCCGGATTAGATCAAAAAATTTCATTGACAGTGAGTAATGAAAGTATTGATGCGGTTTTAGAAAAAGTTTTCAAAGGATCATCTATTAGTTATAAAATAGAATCGGGTAAGCAAGTGGTGCTTACTCTGAAAAGTGAACAGAACGCCCCCCAGAAAGGCGATAAGAAAACAATCACCGGTGTTGTGGCCGACCGGAGGGGAGAACCCTTGATTGGTGTCACAGTGAGAGTGGAGGGAGAGAATATTGGAACCGCTACCGATATAGACGGTCGTTTCTCTTTGGAAGCTCCTGTGGGGGCAAAAATCAGTTTCTCCTATATCGGTTATGTTTCCCAATCTCATACGGTCAATAAGCAGAACATATACAATGTGTCATTGAGCGAAGATTCGCAGGTACTGGAAGAGGTAGTCGTAGTGGGATACGGGTTTATGAAACGGAAAGATATTACGACTGCGGTATCTGTCGTTTCCACGGCAGATATTGAAGAACGTCCGATTATGACAGCTGCACAGGCTATTCAGGGAAAGGCAGCCGGTATTCAGGTTGTGCAGCCGTCGGGTATGCCGGGTTCCGGAGTGACAATCCGGGTGAGAGGAGCCACTTCGGTACAGGCATCCAATGAACCGTTGTATGTGGTGGACGGTTTGCCGTCGGATGACATTTCGAATATCAGTCCGAATGATATTGAAAGCATGCAAATTCTGAAAGATGCCTCATCGGCAGCTATTTACGGAGCACGTGCGGCAAACGGAGTAGTGTTGATTACGACTAAAAGAGGAAAGATCGGTGCACCACAAGTGAAAATGAGTGCTTATGTGGGTTTCTCTAAATTAGGGAAAAAAATAGATGCGTTGAATACAGAACAATATAAAGACTTGATGAAAGACTTGAAAGCAGTTTCGGATGTTGCCCCCAATATCCCCGAAAGTGAAACGCGCTATGTGGACTGGACTGATTTATTCTTCGGTACGGGTGTCAATCAGAACTATCAGTTGTCTGTGGCAAATGGAACCGAGAAACTGCAATATTTTGTTTCCGGGGGTTATTCCGACGAACAGGGTATCGTGGAGAAAGCACATTTCAATCGGTATAATTTCCGTGCAAACCTGGATAGTGAGCAGACCAAATGGCTAAAGATGGCACTCAATTTTGCATATTCGCATACAGGCGGACAATGGGTGAACGAAAGCCGTAGTTCTTTGCGTGCCGGTTCCATCTTATCCGTTGTGAATACTCCTCCGTTTATGCAGAAGCGGAATCCGTATGATCCGAACGAATATGATGAACAGGCTTACGGTGCACGTATTCTGAATCCGCTGGCTGCCAATGCCGCAGACAGTAACACGAATACAGACCATATAAATGGCTCACTCGGCTTCACGGTTGACATACTCAAAGGACTGAAGTTTAAAACCACTTTTGGCATTGAACTGACCAATGAACATTGGGACTACTATCTGGACCCGATTTCAACTTCGGACGGACGGGGTACAAAAGGGCGTGTGGAAGAGAGTTTCTCACGAAACTTCGAATGGCTTTTTGAAAATTTGCTGACCTATGATTGTTCATTCAACAAACATAACCTTTCTATTTTGGGAGGGGCTACCCAGCAGCGTGCACAATATAACGGTTCGTGGATGGCAGGTTTCGACCTGGCAGAGTCTTATCCCGATATTCATTCCATCAGTGCCGCCAATCAACTGGATAAGGATGCTTGCGGTTCTTCTGCTTCCGCATGGACGCTGGCCTCTTTTCTGGGTCGTGTAGCCTACAATTACGACAGCCGTTATTTGCTGACAGTTAACTTCCGTGCAGACGGTTCTTCTCGTTTTGCCCCGGGACATCGTTGGGGTACTTTCCCTTCTGTTTCTGCAGGTTGGAGAATTTCAGGCGAAAAGTTCATGCAACCTTTACAAGACATTGTTACCGACCTGAAATTACGTGCCGGATGGGGTATGAATGGTAACCAAGGCGGTTTTGGAAACTACGCTTACATGGCTTCCATGAGCGTCAGTAAACTGCCCGTTTCGGAGGGAAACTTATATCCGGGACTTGCCATTAAACCCGGCTCGGCAGCCAATAAAGAACTGACCTGGGAAAAAACAAGCCAATGGAATCTGGGACTTGACCTGACTATGTTTGATTCCCGCTTATCCTTCTCGGTTGATGCTTACTACAAAAAGACCACCGATTTACTATTGACAGTCAGCCTGCCGGAGAATGTGGTGCCGAGCAGTGTGACAAGAAACGACGGTGAGATGGTGAATAAAGGTATGGAGTTCACTCTCTCTTCCCAGAATTTTAAAGGTAACTTTCAGTGGAATACCGATTTCAATATATCTTTCAACCGGAATAAGCTGACGAAGCTCGGTTTGAATAAAGTCTATTATTATGCTGAAATGTACGAATCCAAGGAGAAAGCCGTCATCCTGAAAGAAGGTCTTCCGTTAGGCACATTCTTTGGTTACATATCAGAAGGCGTTGATCCGGAAACCGGAGATATTATCTATCGTGACTTGAATGGTAACGGTTTTATCGATCCGGAAGATCGCACTACTTTGGGAAATGCCCAGCCCAAGTTCATTTACGGTATGACGAATACATTTTCGTATGCCGGTTTCGACCTGTCTGTATTCTTGCAGGGAAGTCAGGGCAATAAGATTTTTAATGCATCGCGTATTGATATGGAAGGCATGACAGACTTTAGAAACCAGTCGGTTCGTGTGTTGGATCGTTGGAAACGACCGGGTATGATTACCAATGTCCCCCGCGTTGGTAATACAGAGAATAATCATAACTCCTCCCGTTTTGTAGAAGATGGATCTTATCTGCGCCTGAAAACAGTCACTTTATCCTATAATTTTCCTAAGAAATGGTTGAATAAGATACATCTGTCCAGATTGCAGGCTTACGTCACCGGACAGAATCTCTTCACACTGACAAAATACAAAGGATACGATCCTGAAGTAAATGCTTTTGGCGGAGACTCCGTTGCTCAAGGGGTGGACTATGGTACTTATCCTCAATCGAGGGCGGTAATTTTTGGTTTGAATGTTGAATTTTAATAGCTGCAAAAATGAAAAACATAATAAATTTAGTGTATGTCGTACTCTGTACATTAGTCGTTTCATGCAGTAGTTTCCTAGATGAGAAACCGCAATCGGATTTTATGCAGGAAGGTACCGGAACGGAAGATCAGGAGTCTAAATATGGAAGTCTGGCAGATGCACAGGCCGAGTTGCAGGGTGTGTATGAGAGTTTTAAAGCAGATATATTCCAGTCGGAAAATTATACTATTGGAGATGTGCAGTCCGATAATTGTTATATCGGCGGAGATGGTGTGGCCGAACAGGAGTTTGATTTGTTGAAACTGACCTCTACCAATTATAAAGTAGAACTGGTCTGGTCACAGTATTATTCGATGGCGGGCACTGCAACCAGTGTAATTGAAAATACGAAGATGATGGATCCTACTTCTACCGTAGCAGAAGAACGTAATCGTGTTATTGCAGAAGCCAAGTTCTTGCGGGCATGGGCGTATTTTGATATTGTCCGTTTATGGGGTGATGCCCCGATGGTGCTGGATTTGATTCCGACCATTACAGCCGAAAACCTCGATAAATGGTATCCGGTGATGTATCCGGAACGTTCTGCCACAGATAAAATATATGACCAGATCCTGGACGACCTGAATGAAGAAAATACCATTCGTTACCTGGTAAGCAAGAATAAAGGAATTTTCCAGGCAACTAAGGGAGCAGCCTATGCCTTACGTGCCAAAGTGTTAGCAACGAGAGGGGAGAAATCAACACGCGACTATACCAAAGTGGTTGAGGCTTGTGACAAAGTAATAGCAGAAGGCTATACGCTGGTCAGCAATTTTGACGAGTTGTGGCAACCCGACAAGAAATTTTCTTCAGAAAGCATCTTCGAAGTCTATTACACCTCCGATGCACCCAACTGGGCTTACTGGGTATTGCTGAAAGAAGATGACGGATCAGTAACCTGGCGACGTTATTGTACACCTACTCATGATCTGGTTGCTAAATTTGACAAAGAGAAAGATACCCGTTATGCATCCAGTATTCTTTGGAAATCAGTGCCTTATGATACCTATTGGCCGGCAGACAGTTACCCGTTGTCTTATAAGATTCGCGAGAAGACTTCCAATATCATTTTGATGCGGTTGGCAGATATACTGCTGTTGAAAGCCGAAGCACTGGTAGAGTTGGACCGCACCCCGGAAGCCATCCGGATTGTAAATAGTATTAGAGAACGTGCCGGTTTTGCTCCTTCTTCTTTAGATGAAAATATGGGGCAGGCCAGAGGACGCCTGGCGGTAGAGAACGAACGCCAATTAGAGTTGTATATGGAAGGTCAACGCTGGTTCGACCTGGTACGCAATAATCGTTTGCTGGAAGTGATGCAGAAGCATAAAGACAAAGACGGCAGATTGCTGTTTGCAGGTTTGCAGGCTTTTCGGCAGTTGTGGCCGATTCCTCAAGGAGAGAAAGATAAGAACACCAATCTGACTCAAAATGAAGGCTATTAATGAAAAGAGGAACGTAAAACTTTAAAAGAAAAAATGATGAAACACAATAATCTGTTTTTATGGCTGCTGGGGCTGACTGTTTGTTGGCTGGCTTCATGCAGCGAAGAAGATGGCCGGGTGACGTATCCATATTCGTGTCCCGAAATATCGGAACTGCAATTCTCAACTACCGATCAGACACCTGCTGCCGATTCTCTTTATTTTTCTGTGAAGATTCACGATCCGCAGACTCCTTTGTCTACGCTGGAAGTGAAATTGATGACAGGTGAAACTTTGGTCAGTTCGCAGTCGATCCGTACGAAAGGCACTGATGTTTCGATTGTTGAAAAAGGGATTTATATCCCGTTTGAAGCCGGACTTGAAGAGAATCAGGAAGCGAAGGTGATTCTGACAGCCATTAATGTGGAAGGTAGTGAAGTCACTCAAACATTTGATTTCCATATCACCCGTCCGCAGATTCCCGAAGTGCTTTATCTTCACTATAACGGTGAGGTGGTAGAAATGACCCGGAGTGAGGACAATCCTTACCTGTACCTTACGGAAGTTTCCGATTCGGAAGAGGGTTATCCGATGGAGCTATCCGGAAAGATCTCAACCACAGCATCATTGGATGATGCAAAACTGATTTGGGGAGCTGCCGAAGCAAGCAATACGGCAGTTCTTATTGAAGCGTCGGGCCCTAGCTTTGCTTTTGATTACCGGGATTGGTTTGTCGAACAAATCACTTTCAATGTGATGACTTTTGAACTGGGAGTAGTCGGCTACCAAAAGAACCTGAAAATTAAAGAAACCGAGTTGATAGCCAGTGAGGGATTTTTCCGTGCACAGATTAGCTTTACGCAGGGGGAAGAGTTCGAAATGAGTGGATTTGAAGATGTGGAACACGCTTACAATCGCGACTTCTTTAGCTATAATCCGGATAATGGCAAGTTTACCTTCTTGCGCAAATCAGGAACCTGGGAGATCTATTATTCTTCTAAGTATAATTATATCTGGGTGGCACGGATGGGTGATACGGCTCCCACTTGCTTCTGGCTGGTAGGACACGGATTTACATGCGCACCCGTCTGGAATGAAGCATATAATAGTGGAGGCTGGAATTTGGAAGACATATCACAGTTAGGATATATTGTGCCAATCGGTGAACAGAAATACCAGACCACCGTGTATTTGAGTAACACTCATGAATGGGAATCCTTCGAAATTGAAATTTACAGCGATTTGCAATGGAATAAAGATAAAGGCATGCTACTGCAAGAGGGTTCATTGTCCGGCGATACGGATGGAATTGAACTATCTGGTTCCAATGGAATAACGAGTGGCGACGGTTTCGTTCCCGGCTATTATCGTCTGACTTTCGACGCCTCGCAGGGAGTAGGCAAAGAAACTTTGCACATCGAACGATTGAGTGATTAATACCTAAAAGAATGATATATAGAAAAACAGGAAAGCCTATGAGAAATATGCTATATATAATATGGGGAAGTCTGTGCCTCCTGCTGGTCATTTCCGGTTGTAAATCGACTGACGGGGCGAAAGCCCCCGTGTCATTGACTTGGAAGATGGGAGCTGTGGAAGTACAGCCCGGTTACTATGAGAATTCATTTGTCCTGAAGAACATCTCAGATGTTCCTTTAGAAAAGGATTGGATCATCTATTATTCGCAGCTGCCTCGTGAGATTCTGCAGGAAGAGTCTGCTCCGGTCAAAGTGGAAGTGGTGAATGCGAACTTCTTCCGGATGTATCCGGCAGAAAATTTTCAACCACTGGCTCCGGGAGATTCGTTGACCGTCAAATTCTGTTGTACCAACGGATTGAAAAAAATGTCACATGCTCCCGAAGGCACTTACTGGGTGAGTCAGTCAGGCAGTAAGCAAGGTATTCCCTTGCCTGTCGGACTGACCATACAGCCGCTGAAAGGAATGGAGACAGAAGACTGGTATCCCGCACCTGATAAGATATATGCTTCGAATTTGGCGTTGGAGACTACAGCCCAGTTGCAGCAAACTGATATTTTTCCGTCAGTGAAAGAAGCGGTGCCGGCTACCGGCAAAGAGGGTTTTGCTATAGAAAATAAAGTAAAATTGACTTTCCATCCCGATTTTGCCAACGAAGCTGAATTACTGAAAGAAAAGCTGGCAACCATCCATGGCCTGGAAGTTGTATCCGAAGCACCGGTAACAGTTCATCTGGATTATTTGCCGGAACGGGAAACAGCAGTGAACGGCGAATATTATCGGATTGATACGGGAAACGGGCTGATAAATATTTCAGCTTCCACTTCACATGGCATTTTCAATGGGACGCAAACCTTGCTCTCCCTGTTGAAAGGTCAGGAAAAGCCGTTCCGTTTGGGAGCTCTCTCCATCCGCGATTATCCCGATTTGCCGTATCGCGGGCAAATGCTCGATATTGCCAGGAACTTTACGACTGTTGAACATCTGAAAAAGCTGGTAGATGTAATATCTTCTTATAAACTGAACGTACTGCATTTCCATTTTTCGGATGATGAAGGCTGGCGTCTGGAGATTCCCGGCTTGGAAGAATTGACCTCGGTTGGCGCACGCCGGGGACATACCACGGATGAACTGGAATGTTTATATCCGGGCTACGATGGCAACTATGATCCGTCTGCAGCTACCTCCGGCAACGGATATTACACCCGTGAAGAATTTATCGATTTATTGCGTTATGCAGCTCAAAGACATGTGCGTGTGATTCCGGAGATTGAGTCTCCGGGACATGCCCGTGCGGCAATCGTGTCCATGAAAGCGCGCTATCATAAGTATGTGAATACTGCCCCTGAAAAGGCCAACGAATATTTATTAAGTGACGCACAGGACACTTCCCGTTATGTTTCCGCGCAGTCTTATACGGATAATGTCATGAATGTAGCATTGCCTTCTACATACCGGTTTATGGAAAAAGTGATTCGTGAGTTGATAGCCATGTATGAGGAAGCGGAGGTACCTTTGACTACGATTCATTTAGGTGGCGATGAAGTTCCCGAAGGAGTCTGGATGGGTTCTCCTGTCTGCCGGACGTTTATGGATGAAAACGGGATGACAAGTGCCTACGAACTGTCTGAATACTATATTACGAAGATGGCAGACTATCTGCAACAACATCATTTGCAATTCAGCGGCTGGCAGGAAGTAGCGTTGGGGCATCCGGAAACAACCGATCGGCATTTGAACCAACTTGCAGCAGGAGTGTATTGCTGGAATACGGTTCCTGAATGGGAAGCGGATGAAATACCTTACCAGATAGCTAACAAAGGATATCCGGTGATTCTCTGCAACGTGAACAATTTCTATCTGGATTTGGCCTATGACGCTCATCCCTACGAAAGAGGTCTCTCGTGGGCGGGATATGTCGACGAGTCCAAAGGTTTCTCCATGCTTCCATATAGCATTTATCGTTCTTCGCGTACCGATATGGCAGGCAATCCGGTCGATCCGGACATCGCAGGAAAGGGAAAAACGACTTTGACCGCTTCCGGAAAGGAACATATCCAGGGAGTGCAGGCACAATTATTTGCTGAAACCATCCGTGATTTTGAATGGGTGGAATATTACACCTTCCCCAAAATCCTCGGATTGGTGGAACGCGGTTGGAACGCTTTTCCCGCCTGGAGCACTTTAACAGGAGAGAAAGAACGTCAGGCTTTCAATAAAGAACTGGGCCTGTTCTACTCCAAAGTGAGTGAGAAAGAAATGCCTCACTGGGCGTCCCGAAGTATCAATTTCCGTTTACCTCATCCCGGACTTTGCATCAAAGAAGGGCAACTCCATGCCAGTACCCCTATCCGGGGAGGTGAAATACGCTATACGACCGATGGCACGGAACCGACCCTTCGTTCGGAACTTTGGAAAGCTCCCGTAGCCTGTGATGCTTCCGTTGTGAAAGCGAAACTGTTTTATTTAAATAAAGAGAGTGTAACAAGCACTCTCAAAGTAGATTAATCCACAAAAGTAGATAAGTTATGAACTATGATAAGATAAAAAGAACCGGAATATTATTCTTGTTGGGAATAGGTGCGATCACATCGTTGTCGTGCAATGATAATGATAACGCGAACTACCCGGAGCGAGTGCCCACCCGCCTGTCGGTGATGCCTTTGCCGGAAAGAGTCGATTATAAAGAATCGGTTGTCTCTCTTCCGCAGAATGTGACTGTCAGCCAGAACATTCCGGCTTCCACGTCGCAACTGTTGAAATCCACCCTGGAAGAGAAACTTTCTCTTTCCGTCAGTGATGCCTCCAACGATCGTGCCTTTATCCGTGTGAAACAGGAATCGGATTTGGCAAAAGAGGCTTACCGGCTCACCGTTACCAAAGAGGGAGCCTGCGTTTATTATTCAACGGAAACCGGACTTCTCTGGGGAATCCAGACATTGAGACAAGCGCTCGAACAAGCAAATTTCTTCACTTCCGGAAGTGCTAAATATCTTCCGATGGTCGATATAAAAGATGCTCCCAAATATGATTGGCGCGGATTTCATATCGATGTAGTCCGCCACATGTTTACGGTTGATTATCTGAAAAAGGTGATAGACTGTTTGTCTTTCTACAAGATAAACAAGCTTCACTTGCATCTGACGGACGATCAGGGTTGGCGCATTGAAGTGAAAAAATATCCGTTGCTGACGCAGGAAGGCAGCTGGCGCGACTTTGACGAATATGACAAGAGATGCGTAGAACTTTCCCAACAGGATTATAACTATGAGATAGATCCCCGTTTCGTGAGAAACGGTTCTCAATATGGCGGTCATTATACGCAGGAAGAGATGAAAGGTTTGGTAAGTTATGCGTTGGAAAGAGGGATCGATATTGTACCCGAAATTGACATGCCAGGTCATTTCTCGGCGGCTATCAAAGTCTATCCCGAGTTGTCGTGCACGGGAGAAGCCGGATGGGGAGAAGAATTCTCTTATCCTATCTGTCCCTCGCGCCCGGAGAACTATCAGTTCGTGCAGTCCATCATTGATGAGATGGTCGAGATTTTCCCTTCGGAATATTTCCATATCGGAGCAGATGAAGTGGAGAAAGATAACTGGGAACAGTGTGAAGTTTGTCAGCGATTGATGCAGCAGGAAGGTTATCAGAAAGTGGATGAACTGCAAAACCGTTTTGTGAAGATTATGACGAACTATGTGAAGGGTAAAGGCAAGAAAGTGATGGGATGGGACGATGCTTTTCTTGAAAAAGAGCCACAGGATTTGATTTATACTTATTGGCGTGACTGGCTGCCCGATCAGCCGGGAAAGATTACCCAGAAAGGTTATCCGATTATATTCATGGAATGGTCCCGTTTCTATTTGAGTGCAACGCCTTCAGACGAAGGATTAAGCTCTTTGTATAACTTCGAGTTCGAACCCCAGTTTCCCGGCATCGTGAAGCAAAATGTGTTAGGCTTCCAGGCTTGTGTATGGACGGAGATGATTCCTAATGAACGGAAGTTTGGCCAGCACGTGTTTCCCTCTCTTCAAGCATTTTCGGAGTTGGCGTGGGGAAGTAGCCGTAACTGGATTGATTTTACCAATCGCCTGAAATGGCATGTTAAATGGTTGAATGCGAATGGATTCTATTTCACCAAACCGGGATTTCTTTAATCCTGGTACACTAAGAACAATATGAAATCAGAACGTTTACTTTCATTAGATATACTCCGGGGAATCACCATTGTCGGAATGATTTTGGTGAACAACCCCGGAACATGGGAATCCATTTACGCACCCTTGCGACATGCCGAATGGAACGGACTGACTCCGACTGATTTGGTCTTCCCGTTCTTCATGTTTATAATGGGCGTTTCCATGAGTTTTGCCTTATCCCGGTTCGATCATCATTTCAGTCGCGGTTTTATCATCAAACTGGTACGGCGCACGTTGATCTTGTTTTTGTTGGGACTTTTTCTTTCCTGGTTCTCGTTGGTGTGCACAGGAGTAGAACAACCTTTCTCGCACATACGTATTCTGGGAGTGTTGCAGCGGTTGGCATTGGCTTATTTCTTTGGTTCCTTGCTGATTGTGGGTGTCCGGCGTCCGGCAAATCTGGCATGGATCTCCGGGATCATTCTGGCAGGTTATTCCACCTTGCTGGCTTTGGGACACGGATTTGAACTTTCCGAACAGAATATTATTGCCGTTACAGATCGCACACTATTCGGAGAAGCCCATTTGTATCGGGAGTGGTTGCCGGATGGCGGGCGTATCTTTTTCGACCCGGAAGGCCTGTTGAGTACCTTGCCGTGCATTGCGCAAGTGATTATCGGTTATTTCTGCGGAAATATTTTGCGGGAGAAGACTGAAATCCATCACCGGCTGTTGCAGATCTCCATACTGGGTATTGCTCTTTTGTTTGCAGGATGGTTGTTGAGTTACGGCTGTCCGTTGAATAAGAAAGTATGGAGTCCGACTTTTGTGCTGGTGACTTGTGGTTTTGCTTCCTTGTTGCTTGTGTTTCTCACCTGGCTGATTGATATTCGTAAAAAGCAGAAATGGGGATATCCTTTCCATGTTTTTGGTACGAATCCATTGTTTATTTATATAGTGGCCGGTGTGTTAGCTACTTTGCTGGAGGTAATTACAGTTGGGGAGAGTAGCTTGCAGGAGAAGATTTACACTTCTATTTGGAGCGTTCTTCCCGATGCTCATCTGGCCTCTCTGATTTACGCCCTTCTGTTTATCGGATTCAATTATCTGATTGTATGGGGGCTGTACAAAAAGCAACTATTTATAAAGATATAGAAGGTAAGTGACTAGTTAGAAAAAGGTAGAGTTTATGCCGGATAGCTACGGCAGTTTGTTTTCGTAGCCGGGTGGCATAAACTCTATTGATTATCAGTTCAATAAATATACAGGTAAACAGTCTTCCTATTTTTCTTTCTCCGACGGCATGTGTGTTGTCCGCCAGAACGTATTTTTCACCTCCCTTGCCACCTCTTTCCAGCTTGGCATACTTTTTAATGAGCGTCGAACCGGGAAATCGTAGAGCAATAACAATAGGAAGAGGAAAATGCAGGCATAAGCCACCCAGCCGTAAATCTGCTTGATGCTTATCTCCATCATCTGACTGATAAACTCTTCCATATAGTGACCCAGATTGAACGGACTACTGCTGAAAGCTACATGATCGATGGCTGAACCGTAACGGGCCAGATTGTCGGGAACATAATACGCCAATCCCTGTGCATAGACTGCGGCTCCCACTACGCCGCCTACTACCATGTGCAGCATATTGAACACACTTAATCCCTGGAAGAAATGCTGGAAAGTCATGATTTCCTCCAGACACACCATAAAAGTAGCACTCAATACGGCATAAGCGAAGCCCCGACATACGGTCGGCAGGTAAAGCTGTGAAATATGGATGTCGGTGGATAAAGTCAGGTAGAAACCGATCAGGTAACCGATCAACCCGATAAAGCCGACAATGACCAGGCGTACATAATTATACTGCTTGACGTGCATCCACCAATACGAAAACACACAACCGCATACGATACCGACAATGGCAAGCCAATCGAGTTGGGAACTGACCAGTTCTTCATATTTCATTACTTCCTCGTAAAAGACTTCCTCCAGCACGTGCTCCGTGGCGAGGAACGCTTCCACTAAAGTGACTAATCCCAATAAAGGCAAAAAATGGCGGTACGTCCACATCTTTGGTTCGAGAAATGGGTGTCGAACGGTCATCATGCGCCAAATACAAATTCCTAAAGTGATGAAAATCACGATGGTAAGTTGGCGGATGACCGGGCTGTTCCACCAGTCGTACCAGTCTCCGTAGTTGAAGAGGAAGGCGATTTCCGCTAATAAGGCAGCCCATAGTATCCCGCCCAGCCAGTCGATACCAAACAGAGGAAATTTGCGCATGAACCGGAAATGCTTCACACAAGTGAACTGTATCAATAAGACAATCAGCATCAGACCGGCAACGAACAGGTTCATGTATGTCCAGTGATAATGATACATCAAACGGGTCGTAATCAGGTCGGATAGCTGGATGCTTCCCAAAATAACAATATGAAGCCAGGGAAAGAAAACGGTGAAATCCCGTTTAGGAGTCATCCACAGCTGAATGTTTGACATACACTCGAAAGTTCCCTGTATTTTGCACATACCTTCGATGAAGCAGACCAACCACAATAGAGGGAGAAAGGTGATATGCGGTGCTATCAGGTTGCAGAGTAATACTCCCAGTGCGGCCGATGTAAGCAGGGTTTTATTGGTAAAACGAAACTTCATGCGGAACAGTAACGGAAAGTAGATCGCCATACCGGCCAGGTTGGCATACATGCACATTAAAATATCCTCCCGCATCAGTGACATGCTGCCGATCATCTGATTCAATGCACCCAAATAGACACCTCCCGAAAGTTGGAAGGTGACGGCTATGAAAAGATAAATCCACGGTTGCATTTTCCGCGGCACGAAGCTGCGGAACATCGGCAAAACAAAAGGACCGTTCAGAACAGGAGCACTCATAAGAATTAAAGATTAGAAATTAAAAATTAAAGCAATTGATAATTAAAACAATGATTAAAACGATAAAGGGTTAAAGCGGTTAATATTTCACTTCACATTCCACGTTAAAACCGGCACGCATGCGTTTTAAATCTTCCGGTTTGTTTCCTTTCAGACTGATACGTACGGGAATACGTTGCTCCACTTTCACGAAGTTTCCGGTGGCGTTGTCTTGCGGAATCATTGAGAAGGCGGCTCCTGTTGCATCGGAGATGGATTCTACTACTCCTTTGAATGTGACGTTCGGCACGGCGTCTGCGGTTATTTCCACTTCTGCACCTTCCTTGATATTCGGAAGCTGGGTTTCGCGGTAATTGGCGATTACCCACAAATCACTGCTGTCTACGATATCAACCATAGTCTGTCCCGGTTGCACCAGTTGCCCTTCCAGGATTTCTTTCTTTCCTGTCGTGCCGTCACACGGAGCAATGATGACTGTATAAGAGAGATTCAGACGGGCAAGTTCCAACGCAGCTTCTGCCAGGCGGACACCTGCTTCATTCTGTCCCAGGCGATGAGTCTGCTCACTTTTCACTAAAGAAGTAGACATTTTAGCCCGTGACACCTGTTCATAACGGGCTTTGGCAGCTTCGTATGCTGTATGTACGTTGTCATATTGCTGTTTCGTCACTGCGTCTTCCTGCAACAGTTTCTCAAAACGGTTCAGTTCACGTTTGGCATTTTCCATCTGTACACGTACTTCTTCAATACTTGCGTCGCTCACACTTAAATTGTTTTGCGTAGTGGCGATACCGATGGTAGTGGCCTGGCGTCCTGCGGTGGCATTCGCCAAATCCGCTTCTGCCTGTGCCACACGGAGACGGAATTCCGCATCTTCGATGATAAGAAGCGTGTCGCCTTTGCGCACTTGCTGATACTCGTCAAAGTAGATTTTCTTGATGAATCCCGGTACACGGGTATTGATCGGCGTGATATGTTGTTTCACCTGCGCATTATCCGTATATTCGATATTTCCCAAGTGGATAAACCGGGAACAAACATAAGTGACACCACCGATAAGTAAACAGATAATTACAATGTTGTATATTATCTTCTGGGTTTTTCTAGCTATCATAATCTGTTCTATTTTAAGAGAGATGAGAATTTGGTTCTATTATAAGTTGGATTCTTTTTGATAAGTCATTACTTCTCTGCTAGAGAGTGTGTGTGATATATTTCATTTTATAATAACTGTATATCAAGTTAATACGTGCATTGACCAGACCGAGGTCGGCACTTAGTTTCATATTGCTGGCATCGAGCATATCGGTGAGCAGAGCAAGGTCGTTTTTATAACGGTTGCTGGTTACGTTATAGTTCTGGTCGGCAAGTTCCACGCTTTTCTCCTGTGTACGCAGGTCTGTGAAAGAGGTGAGAAAGTTGACGTAGTTCGCCTGTACACCGTTTTCTATTTGTTCCTGTGCCAGTGAATATTCCTCCTGTGCTCTGCGGACGTTCAGTTTTGCCTGGCGCACTTTCTTGTTGTTTTTAAATAAAGAAGAAAGATTGTATTTGATACCGACCCCCACATACCAGTAATTGAAGTTATTGTCGAGCACCGGGACTTCGATGGTGATAGGACCATCTAAATGTTCACCGGCCACAAGTGCAATTTTCGGAAGCAGTTCCGAGCGTTCCAATTTCACTTTCTGCTCGTTCATTTTCATAGCCAGCTGGGCTTGTTGCAGTCCGACATTGCTTTGACTGGCCATCATTTGCCAGTCGTTTTCGGCTAATGCTGTCACTTCCTCGTTCAGCAAGGTAGAATCGGGAACGATTTCTGTTCCGGCAGGCAGATGTAAGGTAGTCACCAGTTGATGATTCATTATTTTGCGGGCATCCTGCACCTTTGCCAGTTGCAGTTTCAGCGTCTCTTTCTGTAGCTCATAGCGGGTGATGTCATTTTTTAAGGCCGTTCCCTGTGTGCGGCGTGATTCCATGTTGCGGATCACCTGTTCCGTCAAATCCAGATTCTTCTGTAACACTTGCAGCTGGTTATTCAACTTGTATAAATCCAGGTAATAGCCGGTCAGGAGAAAGCGGATTTCCTGACGGTTCTTCTGCCAGTCCAATGCAGCCATTTGCTGACCGAGTTCAGCCAGAGTAATACTGCTGTTGATGGCTCCTCCGGCGTAAATCACTTGTTGCGCTTCCAACGCAAAGTTATTGTCGAAGTGTGGCATAGGGATATTCTGCCCGTTTTTGAAGTCACGGTCCCATATATATCCGTCGCCCAGGTAACTAAATGAGAGTGAGGCACCTATGTCCGGCAAACGTTGTGACTTGGCAGCCTTCAAAGCTTCATCGGCTGCTTCCTTTCCGGTTTTATACGTTTGAATACTCTGACTGTTCTCGTCTGCCAGACGGAACATTTCGTCAATGCCCAACACTCTCCTGTCAAGCGTCTGGGCAAACAGTCCCTGACTGCATAGCACGGCACATAGCGGCACTATGAGCCATCTTTTTTTGCTCATAAAGTGAAAAGAAATTTAATTAATAGTAGAATTTTGAATTTTCTTCACCACGGAATAATACAGAGTAACACAGAGTTTTTTTCTTTTGAAATATGTCAGTTGACACAAATTAATGAAGATTATTTGAACGCTGTGTTCTCTGGCATTCTCTGTAGTGAATTCTCTGTAGTGAAAATAGGAGGGTTATCAAATCTGCGCTGCTACACCCCAACCGTGAAAGTCATGCATTTTGTTCTTGTAACGAATGGCGATTTGATAATATCTTAGTTTCATCTTGATACCTATTTTTCTATTTTTGGTTTGCAAAATTATGAAAAAAAACAAGTAAGTTGTAACCCTATATAGGCTCAAATATAATGTTTTTTAACGAATGGCAGCTAGCATATCAAATAGGAGAAAGAATAGAAAGAAGCACAACCACTCCTGAAGTAAAGATGCGATATAATATGTACCGTAAGGTGAAGCTTGCTTCGCGGTGAATGCGGTAGCTATCGGGGTGGCAGCAGCTATCTCCGTGAAATTCCGCCAACCTGAAACTGGGACGCTGACCGGATGCATCGGTATGTTGTGCCTGTCCGTCTGTGTGATGATTGCCTTGTATAACGGATGCGGCTTCTGGACCTATGAACTGCTGATGTTCGCATTACTTTTCACAATGGGACTGACCTTTACTTCCTCCACCACCTTGGCGATGGATAGCGAACGCCGTTACGCCGGAGCAGCTTCCGCCCTGCTGGGAGCACTCTGTTTTGCTTCCGGAGGTATTGTTTCTCCGTTGGTCGGCTTGGGAAATATCCTTGTATCTACCGGAGTTACATTTGTGGTCTGCGCCATCTGTTCCCTGCTTTGTGCACTATGGGCGATGAGGAAAGTACCGATGAAAGTAGCAATGTGCCGGATTTTCCGTTAAAGTGAGATTGTTTCAAAAATAAAAGTCATGAGGAAGTTAAAGCTTAAACTCCCTCATGACTTTTATAATTTACTACCAGCATAATTATAATTACTACCAGTATAAACAGACTGAAATAAAACTACAGTTTTATCTCTTCCGTGAATATCTCCCCGAAACGATTCTTAACCACCACCTTGACAGATTTTGCATCTTTAGAAGGCTGTGCACGGAAAAGATGACGTGTGCGATAACCCGTTTTCTTTCCCTTTACCATATTGATATAATCCTGATCCTCATCGTCAAAAGCCTGCATAGCACCTTTCAACACTCCATCCTCGTACCAGTTTACCGTATACGTCCAGTCCCAATCCCAGATATTGGCTACCACATAGTCTTTCTGGCTTTCAAACTCTCCCGGTTGGTAAAGCCGAAACTGATAGTCCGGCGAACACCCTGTTGCCTTGTAACGCCATTTCACATCATCACCTTTCACTTGTACCACCAGATAACCGTTTGGTGCTCCGCAACGATTCACGTGTCCTGCCCACCATGCGCCGCAGGCCGCTCCGATATTATGTTCGTAAATGGTAGGGGCGGGCAACTGATTTTCATAAAAGTGCGTGTGTCCGGAGAAAATATGTACTTGGTAAGGCCTCAACAGTTGGAAAAGCGCATTGGCGTTGCGCGCATTTCCCCCCGCAGCTACCGTGTTATTAGCTACTGGAGCGTGAACGTTCAGGAACACGATATTTCCTTTAGGCACATAACTTAAATCTTTTCTCAACCAGTCCAAATCTTCCGGCGTGAAGCGTTCCGTGTATTTCTTGTTGCCGTCGTAATCAATATCCTTCATTGCTATCACATGCACTTTACCGATATTGAATGAATAGTTGGCCGGGCCGAATGACTGATAATAATTCTGTTCCCCATAACCATCCGCCGGATGATCCGTCTGCGTTATAGATTTGTAGAGCAGGTTGAAGTCGTGGTTTCCCATCAGTTGGAACATCGTCATTCCCAAGTTGGACACCGCTTGCCGGTAAGGAGCGTACAGGTTCATGGCATCCCACACCAGATCCCCCAGTCCCATGCCGACGATTTCGAAGTTCTTTAGTGAGTCGGCAGTCTGTTTCAGGTCGGGCACTGTTTCCGTGCGGAAGCGGTCCAGTTGCTTTTCGTTTCTCACTTGCGGGTCGGAAAGGACGATGTAGACAAATTCATCCACCGGTTTCTGCCGTTTAGTCAATACGAAGTCATATTGGTTCTCGCTTTTCCCGGCATCCAGATATTGATAGAAACCATCGGCTACCCCCTCTTTGGAAGGAAGCTCATACGCTGCCGGAGTAGAGATGTAAACCATTGGATAACGTGTCGGATCAGTGTTCAGAACATAATTTCCTTCTGCATCAGTCGTATTGAAATGTGCCCCGTCTGTCACCACTACACCGCTGATGGGTTTACCTGTATTATCTTTCACACTACCTTTCACCACCGTCTGACCAAAGGCGGCAATAGCGTTCAGCTGGAAAAGCAAAACCGCTGCAAACAGCGTTTTTCTAAAATTGATCTTTTTCATTGCTTATAACTTTCTTAAAGTAACCTGATTGAATAATGCGATAATTTCTTCCGGTTCATCTGCCGACTTGAGAGCCTCCTCAAAAGACTTGCTGTTATCATCGAAACACATCACATTGGCGCAATCCAGAATATGACCCATGTTGAATGTAGCAACTTCCCGGCTCACCTCTTCTTTCTTCAATGCCTTCTTATAATATTTATTCACCTTATTAACCGCCTTGTAAATAGAAGGCTTCAAAATTTCGACCGAAGAATCCGTAAATCCGATTGTTACATCATACTCATGCGTATAATTCTGGATGAAAGTATTCCATTTTCCGGTAATGTCACTCCCCAGATAATGTTCCGCTTCAAACACTGGTTTGGTAGTCGGGATTTCTCCATACACGTCGAATATAAACACCGCTTTCGGCTTTTTGCCTACGGGAGTAGCTTCTTTTTCGTTTTTGGAAATATGGTTTTTTCCGGAGATATTCTCGTTCATGGCGAGCTCTCCTTTTTGCGCCGTTGCTGCCATCGTTATAACTAACACAACAGCCATACTGATTATTCTTTTCATATTCATTGAATTTTAAAGATTGATTGAAATGATAATTATTGCCGCAATCTTGGTGACCGACACATTCATTTATTGCTGCCACATCAGTCGGATATGGAAGTCATCGCCTCCCATGTTCGCTTTAGCCGCCTGATAATTCTTCAGATTAGTACGCTGCAGAGCAGATGGATATTTAAAGCGTTTCGGCATTTTGTTATTAGCATTTGCGATGCCGGGCCCCACAGGTAACACAGGAAAACCGGTACGGTTATATTCAAACCACTGCTGATAATCGCAGAAGAACAGTGCGACAAACTTCTGGTTCATGATTCGTTCCAGCGTATCATCATAAGCAGCTTCCGGATTTTCAAAATAATGGTCAGGCATTTTCTGTCCCCACTGTTCGATAGCCGCCTGCACTCCCTTCTGATAAGCCTCTTTGGCAGCGCTACTTCCTCCGTCGATCACTCCTTTTTTCAGTAATTCCGCTTTGATTTGAATTCCACTTCGGCATAAGGCATCATGGCAAGTTTCATAGGTGCCTTCGCCATTTCCTGATTCAGTCCCGAAGCAGTGATTGAAGGCAACGTCTGATAACCGCTGGGCAAACCCACATAATCTTTAGTCTGGTCGGGGAGAGTGACCTGTGTTGCATACACCTGCAGACGGGGATCGTTCCAACCTTTCAGCAGATTAACAAAGAACTCTGAAATCTGAACATAAGAAGTGAAATCCTGTGGACGGGTGAGCGGAGCTTCCTCCGGATAAGTTCCGCTGATGGCAAGCAGGGCAGCATCATCGTTCGATTCGAATACCGGATAAGTGGCGGGATCGGTCAGCATGGTACGCAGCTCCTGTTTCGCGTTGAATTCCGGCACGTCGATCACCCGGAGCAGTGCACGCAGACGGAGCGAGTTGCAGAACTTCTTCCATTTCAAAATACCGGTTGCATCCCCTTTGGACGTCTTGTACAACATTTCGCCCGATTGGTTGTAGATCAACCCGTTAGCTTTGTCGAACAACTCGTTAGCTGTTTTCAGATTGTCGATAATCTGTTGGTACACCTGCTGCTGGGTGTCGAACTTCGGTGCAAGTATTCCCTCGTCGGCGGAGCAGGCTTCGCTCATCGGAATATCACCGAAGGCATCCGTCAGAATCTGGTATAACCAACATTGCAAAGTCAGCGATATAGCATCGTAGTTGGGTTGTTTGGAGGCTTCCGGCAATTTTCCGGTGAGGCGCATCATCTCTTTGGCGTTGTTGATCCATTTATAATAAGTAGTCCATGTGCCGTCTCCTTCGCTGTCCGTCATATACCACCATCCCACACCGTTGGTGCTGCTGGTAGATACGGCGCATTGCATCAGGTCGTAGGTATAGCTGTTGTAGCGTTTCCAGTTGTAGACCGATGTTTCGTATAAAATCGGGTTGAGCAGCGTGCCGGGATTCACCTCATCCATGCGGGTGGGGTCTGTATTGAGTTCGTCGAAGCTGGTGCAGGAAGTCGTGTAGAGAGCTCCGCACAAAGTCATTCCCCATACTATATTTTTGAAAAGTTTATTGGTTTTCATAAGTCAGTGTTTAAAAAGATACGTTAATATTCAGTCCGAAAGTACGTGCCGTAGGCAGTGAGCCCGTCTCCACACCGGTCACCATCGAACTTCCGTTGAGGGCGGCAGATTCGGGGTCGAACAGAGGATAGTCAGTGATACAGAACAGGTTGCGTGCGTAGAGTGCCACCGATGCTTTGCTGAACGGTGTTTTCTTCAGTGTGCTGTTCGGCAACTTGTACTCCAGTCTCATTTCGCGCAACTTGAGGAATGAAGTGTCGAACGTGTTAGTTTCCACATTGGCCATCCGGTAATATTCCTTATAATAACTTTCCACGGTCACCACTTTGGTGTTTGGCGAGTAAGTTCCGTCATCGTTCTTCACTGTTCCCGGAGCAATCATGTACATCCCGTCTTGTGGTGAAAGTCCGGCGGCAGCGATGCGCGGGTCGTCTTTCGACATATAAAATTCCGTTCCCGGCAGACGTCCGTTCAGGGTATGTTGCAGTTTTCCCTGTTCCGTCATTTTGTGGTGCGAGTGCGAGTACATTTTACCTCCCACCTGTCCGTCGAGCAGGACGCTAAGCGTGAAGTTCTTGTAAGAAAATTCATTGTACAGTCCGGCTTTCCATTTCGGATAGGCCGTGCCGACGTATTCGATCTCTCCCGAACGTTCGGGCAATCCGTTGTCGTTGATGACCACATTTCCTTCCGGGTCGCGTACCAGTTTATATCCCCAGAGATCGCCCGTAGTTCCACCCACACGTCCGATGATAGACACACTACCGATACTGCTGATTAACTGGTTCTCATCCGCCCCTTCCGCCAGTGAGAGAATCCGGTTCTCGTTCTTAGACCAGGTGAAAGTAGCATTCCATCGGAAATCCCTGCTGACTACCGGAGTAACGTCCAACTGGATTTCGTAACCGCGGTTGCGGACGCATCCCGAATTGATGGTAGCTTTGCTGTAACCTGTGGTCGGGTCCATCGGAGCATCCAGAATCTGGTTTTTGGTGCGGTTATAATAGAATGTGAAATCGAGTCCGATGCGGTTGTGAAACATACGGAAGTCGAATCCCGTTTCGTAATTGGTCGAAATCTCCGGTTTGAAATCCTGATTATAGAGCGTAGAAGATACGATGACCGATCCGGGGAAATCGCTCGTGCCATAATAGGGCGATGTCTTGTAAGGGTCTGTGTCATTGCCCACCTGTGCCAGCGAACCTCTCACTTTCAACAGACTGATCTGTTCCGGCAACGTGAACCACTCGTTCATCACTGCACTGACGCTGACCGACGGATAGAAGAAAGAACGGTTACTTTTCGGCAGGGTAGACGACCAGTCATTGCGCCCGGTGACATCGAGAAACAGTTTATCCTTATACGAGAAATTGGCCGTGAAATAAAGACTGTTCAGCGCTTTCTTTTTGATAACCGTCTGCACGTTCGGGTTGGAAACACCGTTTGCCAGTTTGTATACTCCCGGCGTAATCAATCCTACCACCGAGGCAGCCAACATATCGTAGCTTTGTTGCATCATGTTTCCACCTGCCGAAGCGTTGACACGCAATCCGTTGGCGAATGAATCATGGTAAGTAAATAAAGCATCGCTGTTTAATTCATAATCGAACACATTCTGTTTCTTGAAAAACCCGTTTCCGAAAACCACGTCACTGATAGGACGATGCTGTTCGCGTTGGTCGGCTGACAACTGGATACCGGACCGGATCATGAAATCGAATTTACTGTTGATGCGCAGATTGGCAGAAATGGATGATACATTACTGTGTTTCTCCGAAGGATTTTCAGATTCGTATAGAATGACATACGGGTTTCCGATAAAGGAACTGTACGGTTGGAGCTGTTTCACATTTTCCTGTCCGGTACGCCACATCGGACGCAACCAGTCGAGGTTGACATTCGGATTCTGGAAGATAAGGAAGTAGGAGATAGAGTTACTGTTATATCCCAGTGCAGGCGTGTTGTTGAGCTTGCGGTACGTATAACTCGACTTGAAATTAATGCGCAGTGCCCTCGAAATCTGCTGTTGGGCGGAAACCATGGCGGTGATACGCTGGAAACCTGTATTGGGGAGAATCCATTCGTTCTTAGTGTGGGTGATGGACGCCCGTACGCTGCCCCGGTCGGATTTTCCGGTCAAGGCTACCGAGTTGGTCAGGGTGTATCCTGTCTGGAACAAATCTTTGCGGTTGTTTTTGTACGCTACCCAAGGGGTGGCAACAGAAGCGCGTCCCTGCGTTACGGGGTCATATTGGTAGAACAACCTGTTGGCGTCGAAACGTGCTCCGTAGGCGCTACTGGTTCCGCTAGTGCTTGCGTAACTGCCGTCTTCCGCTTTCCCGTAAGAGTAATAGGGCTGGCCTTCGTAGATAGAACCTGCCGGACCGATATTGCTCGGCAATCCCTGTCCGAATTCATACTGGTAATCGGGCCATCTCATCACATCGTCAATACTGAAGTTACCGCTGTAAGACACACCGATACCTTTGGGTGCACCCGCTCCCGATTTGGTAGTCACCATAATCACGCCATTGGCTGCACGCGTACCGTACAAGGCTGTCGCACTGGCCCCTTTTAATACTTGGATGCTTTCGATATCATCCGGATTGATGTCGGAGAATCCGTTACCATAGTCCACGGAAAGTTCGCTGTTTGAACCTGCACCGTAGGCAACACCCGGATTGGTCATCGGACTACTCATCGGTACACCGTCCACTACCACCAATGCGTCGTTTCCGTTCTGGTTCAGCGAGACGTCCCCCCGCAGCGAGATACGGCTCGAATTAAGCGGACCACCGGAAGAGATAACACTCAATCCGGCTACCTTGCCGTTCAGTGCCGTCGACCAGTTGGTGGGCAGGGCACTCGTAATCATATCCCCTTTCACGGTTTCCGTGGCATATCCCAATCCTTTTTCTTCACGTTTGATCCCCAGGGCAGTCACCACCACATCATTCAGTTGTTGCGACTCTTCCGCCAGTTTTACGTTCATCGTATTGCCTGCATAGTTCTTCTGTAGCGTTTTATATCCCACATAACTGAATACAAGCAAATCCTTTTGAGTCAATGTTTTCTTAGTCTTCAGGGAGTAGTTTCCGTCGATGTCGGTCACCGTGCCGTCTGTCGAGTTTTTCACAGCTACGGTAGCCCCGATTAACGGTTCCCCGCCTTCACTTGTGATTTTTCCTTTCACTGTTGTCTGTGCGTATGCAGAGCCACAGCACAAGAGCCCAATCGACAGAGAAAGCAGCCATTTGTTTCTTTTCATAATCTTTTACCTTGCTTCTTTTAATTTATTAAATGAAATAAAGTTATTCACACCCGTGTTTTTGTTTCACGGTGCAAAGGAATGCAAGGCAGATTAAGATAGTATTACAGATCTGTTAACAATCTGTGTTGTGCGATAAATACAAATTAATAAAATAAATGGAGGCACGGATTACACGGTTTTAGTTAATAAAAGAACCGCGTAATCCGTGCCTAATAATCTAATAATAAAAGATTATTTTACTTGATTAGATAGAATACTTACTCTGATACTCTTTCGGCGACATTCCCTCGTGCCGTTTGAAGTACCTTCCTAAATACGACTGATCGGGAAAACCAAGTCGGTCGGCTATTTCCTGAATCGTCAGTCCGGTGGATTGAAGCAACACTTTTATCTCCAGGATGGCAAAGTCGTCGATAATCTTTTTGGCAGCCTCGCCCGTCACGCTTTTGCAAATACCTGTCAGGTATTTGGTGGAGATACACAGTTTGCTGGCGTAGAAAGTCACTTCCCGTTGTGAGATACAGTTTTCATGTACCAGTGCGATGAAATTCTTAAAGATTTCATCCTGCCGGCTTCCTCCTTCGATTTCCTGTCGGTCGAAGTAGCGGTAACACTTATCATAAATATCCAGCATAAACGACTGGAGATGATTTTTGGCGATCTGGTTGCGGAAACGGTTTTCACGATCGTTGTATATAGCTGTTGTGGCACGCATTAACCCGTTGATTGCTCCTGTGCTTTCATCCTTGAGTGTATAGCACGGTTTTTCTTTGATGAACCGGAAGAAGATCGGATCGAAACGGAGGCAGGCTTCGCGAAACATTTCTTTGGGAAATCCGAAGAAAGAAGCTGTGAAATCGCTGCTGTTGCCATTGATGCGGATAATCGTTCCCGGCAAGAGCACGATTTGAGTGTTTTCTACTATTTCATAGTCTTTCAGGTCGATTGTGACGTGTGCCCATCCGCTTCTGCAAAAATAGATGGCACCCCCTTCCAGTTTCCACAGGCGTTGCATAATTGGAGACAGGTTTTCGTCCATTCCGGCAACGAACGGTTCATGAAGTATGGCTAGGCTAGAGTTTTTTGATTCCATTGTTGTTCTTATTTTGGGTACAAAAATAGGACTTTTTCACTAAATATCGGTTTTAATGTTCCTAAAATGAACAAAACTGAAGATACTAAGTCCAGTTTCCTATGAAGAAAACAGTCTACCTTTGCCGCGTTCAAAAATAGTTAAATAGGTAACAGAAAATGAGTAAAAAGGTATGTAAAGTGAAGCAAGGGCTATTGTTGCTCTGCTGTATGGTAGCTGCTACGGGCTGTAAACAAGCTCCTCCGGCACAAATGGAAACAGAATACGAAGTGATGACCGTTTCTCCGGCCGACCGGATGATTTCAAGCGCCTACTCGGCGACCATCCGCGGACGTCAGGATATTGATATTTACCCCCAGGTAAGTGGTACGCTGACTAAAGTCTGTGTAACGGAAGGGCAGCGTGTAAAGAACGGACAGACATTGTTCATCATCGACCAAGTGCCGTATGAAGCTGCTTTGCAGACGGCAGTGGCAAACGTTGAATCGGCCAAGGCCTCTCTGGCTACAGCGCAACTGACGTATGACAGTAAAGAGGAACTGTATAAAGAGAACGTAATTTCCTCTTTCGATTTGAGTACGGCAAAAAACTCCCTGTTGGCTGCCAAAGCACAGTTGGCACAGGCCAAGGCGCAGGAAGTGAGTGCCCGCAATAATCTTTCTTATACGGTTGTGAAAAGTCCGGCCGACGGAGTGGTAGGCACGTTGCCTTACCGTGTAGGAGCTTTGGTTAGTTCCGCTCTTGCCCAGCCGTTGACTACCGTTTCCGACAATTCGGATATGTACGTCTACTTCTCCATGACGGAAAACCAATTACTGGGACTGATCCGCCAATACGGTTCTAAAGAGGAAGCATTGAAAAATATGCCTGCCATCGACCTGCAACTGAACGATAAGTCAGCCTACTCCGAACGGGGACAGATTGAATCTATCAGCGGAGTGATCGACCGTTCGACGGGTACGGTCAGCCTGCGTGCAGTTTTCCCGAACAAGGAAGGATTGCTGCATAGCGGTGGTGCGGGTAATGTGATTGTTCCTGTTCAAAAAACAGCTGCGCTGACCATTCCACAGGCTGCCACTTTCGAAATACAAGATAAGAGATATGTCTATAAGGTAGTGGACGGCAAGGCTCAATCCAGCCAGGTACAAGTGACCCGTGTCAATGGCGGTCGGGAATTTATTGTAGATGAAGGATTGGCACCGGGAGATGTGATCGTGGCAGAAGGAGTAGGTTTGCTTCGTGAAGGTACTCCGGTCAAGGCAAAGGCTGCTCAAACTCCAGTGGCAGGAGTGACAAATGCTAATCAATCCTCATCAACAGAGACAACAACGAAGTCTCCGGCAACTACTACTGAAAATTAAACCAAGGAGGAATCATTCATGAATTTAAGAACCTTTATAGAACGCCCCGTATTATCGGCAGTCATCTCTATCACGATTGTCGTAGTGGGTATCATCGGGCTGTTCAGCTTGCCCGTTGAGCAGTATCCCGATATTGCTCCGCCTACCATTATGGTGAGTACCACCTATTATGGCGCCAGTGCGGAAACATTGCAGAAGAGTGTTATTGCGCCTTTGGAAGAGGCGATCAACGGAGTGGAAGACATGACCTACATGACTTCCTCCGCCACCAATTCCGGTTCGGTGAGCATCACCGTCTATTTTAAGCAGGGCACAGACCCCGATATGGCGGCTGTCAACGTGCAGAACCGTGTATCACGTGCTACGGGACAACTTCCGGCGGAGGTAACCCAGGTCGGTGTGACCACTTCCAAGCGTCAGACGAGTATTCTGCAGATGTTCTCATTGTATAGTCCGGACGACAGTTACGACGAGAACTTCCTGTCCAACTATATCAGCATCAACCTGAAACCGCAGATTCTTCGTATCTCCGGTGTGGGCGACCTGATGATTATGGGCGGTGAATATAGTATGCGTGTATGGATGAAACCGGACGTGATGGCACAGTACAAACTGATTCCGTCCGATATCACCGGTGTGCTTGCCGAGCAGAATATCGAATCGGCTACCGGTTCGTTCGGTGAAAATTCCGATGAGACTTATCAGTATACGATGAAGTACACCGGACGTCTCATTACTCCCGAAGAATTCGGGGATATCGTCATCCGTTCCACCGACAATGGCGAAGTCTTGAAACTGAAAGACGTTGCCGATATCCAACTGGGACAGGACAGCTACGCTTACCACGGTGGTATGGACGGTCATCCGGGTGTATCCTGTATGGTGTTCCAGACGGCAGGTTCCAATGCGACCGAAGTAAACCAGAATATCGACAAACTCCTCGAAGAGGCAAGTAAAGACCTTCCGAAAGGCGTGGAACTGACGCAGATGATGAGCTCCAACGACTTCCTGTTCGCTTCCATTCATGAGGTGGTGAAAACGTTGATCGAGGCTATCATCCTGGTTATCCTTGTGGTGTACGTCTTCTTGCAGGACTTCCGTTCTACATTGATTCCGCTGGTCGGAATTGTGGTTTCCCTGGTGGGTACGTTTGCTTTCATGGCGATAGCCGGATTCAGTATCAACCTGCTGACCCTGTTTGCGCTAGTGCTCGTTATCGGTACGGTGGTGGATGATGCCATTATTGTCGTCGAGGCGGTGCAGGCGCGGTTCGATGTGGGCTACAGGTCGTCATATATGGCAAGTATCGACGCTATGAAAGGTATCAGTAATGCCGTTATCACCTCTTCGCTGGTGTTTATGGCGGTGTTCATTCCGGTGTCCTTCATGGGCGGCACTTCCGGTACGTTCTATACCCAGTTCGGTTTGACGATGGCGGTTGCGGTAGGTATCTCCGCTATTAACGCGTTGACTTTGAGTCCGGCTTTGTGTGCATTGCTGCTGAAACCTTATATTAATGAAGACGGAACGCAGAAGAACAACTTTGCGGCACGCTTCCGTAAGGCTTTCAATTCGGCTTTCGATATGATGGTGGATAAATATAAGACGATTGTATTGTTCTTTATCAAGCGCAGATGGTTGACATGGTCGTTGCTGGCTTGTTCCGTGGTATTGCTTGTGTTACTGATGAATAACACGAAGACCAGTCTGGTACCCGACGAGGATCAGGGTGTTATTTTCGTCAATGTGAGTACAGCGGCAGGCAGTTCGCTGACAACGACGGATAAGGTGATGGAACGTATCGAAAAACGCCTGATAGAAATACCTCAACTGAAACACGTGCAGAAAGTGGCCGGTTACGGATTGTTGGCAGGACAGGGTAGTTCGTTCGGTATGTTGATTCTCAAACTGAAACCGTGGGACGAACGTCCGGGTGATGAGGACAATGTGCAGTCGGTGATCGGTCAGGTATATGCGCGTACGGCTGATATCAAGGATGCCAGTGTGTTCGCCATCTCTCCGGGTATGATTCCGGGTTACGGTATGGGTAATGCGCTCGAACTCCACATGCAGGATAAGATGGGCGGTGATATGAACGAGTTCTTCACCACCACCCAGCAATACTTGGGAGCTTTGAACCAGCGGCCTGAAATATCGATGGCTTATTCGACGTTCGACGTTCGCTATCCGCAGTGGACGGTAGAGGTGGATGCGGCTAAATGTAAGCGTGCAGGTATCACGCCCGACGCTGTGTTGAGTACGCTGTCCGGTTATTACGGTGGGCAGTATGTGTCCAATTTCAACCGTTTCTCTAAAGTGTACCGTGTTATGATTCAGGCCGATCCGGTGTTCCGTTTGGACGAAACTTCCCTCGATAATGCTTTTGTGCGTATGTCGAATGGAGAGATGGCGCCATTGAGCCAGTTCGTTACGCTGACCCGTAGCTACGGTGCGGAATCGTTGAGCCGTTTCAATATGTATAACTCCATTGCGGTAAATGCGATGCCGGCCGACGGATATAGTACGGGAGACGCCATCAAGGCTGTGCAGGAAACTGCCGAACAGTCTCTTCCGAAAGGCTATGGCTATGATTACGGAGGTATCACCCGTGAGGAAAACCAGCAGAGCGGTACGACGATCATTATTTTCGGTATCTGCTTCCTGATGATTTACCTTATTTTGAGT
This sequence comes from Bacteroides sp. 2_2_4, assembly GCF_000157055.1. Taxonomy (NCBI): domain Bacteria; kingdom Pseudomonadati; phylum Bacteroidota; class Bacteroidia; order Bacteroidales; family Bacteroidaceae; genus Bacteroides; species Bacteroides sp. 2_2_4. Next base: position 374,501 of record NZ_EQ973361.1, read on the forward strand.
GCGCTTTATGAGAGCTTCATTATTCCGTTCGCTGTGCTTTTGAGTGTGCCTTGCGGATTGATGGGTAGCTTCCTTTTCGCCTGGATGTTCGGACTGGAGAATAATATTTATCTGCAAACAGGTTTGATTATGTTGATCGGTCTGCTGGCGAAGACGGCTATTTTGCTGACGGAATATGCTGCCGAACGTCGTAAAGCAGGTATGGGGCTGATTGCTTCTGCGGTCAGTGCGGCTAAAGCCCGTCTGCGTCCGATTCTGATGACGGCATTGACGATGATTTTCGGTCTGTTCCCGTTGATGATGTCAAGTGGAGTGGGAGCCAACGGTAACCGTTCATTGGGTACGGGTGTAGTAGGTGGTATGACCATCGGTACGTTGGCGTTGCTCTTCATCGTGCCTACTTTGTTTATTGCTTTCCAGTGGTTGCAGGAACGTTTGCGTCCCGTGCAGAGCGTCCCGACGCATGACTGGCAGATTGAAGAAGAAATCAAAGTGAGCGAGGAAGAAAAATCTAAAGCTGGAAAAGAATAATTGATGATTAAAGGTTTTAGACCTGAATTAAAATAAGAACTAATGAGAAAAATAATCATTCTGTCCGCAGCAACGCTTATATTGAGTAGTTGCGGTATCTACAATAAATACAAACCGGTATCGGAAGTTCCCGAAGGACTTTACGGCAGCGAGTCTGTTGCTGCCACCGATACGGCAAACTTCGGTAACCTCTCGTGGCGGGAGGTCTTTACCGACCCTTATCTGCAGAATTTGGTGGATTCGGCACTCTTGCGCAACACCGATATGCAGACTGCCCATTTGCGTGTGAAAGAAGCGGAAGCCACGCTGTTGACGTCCAAACTGTCTTATCTGCCTTCTTTGTTTCTGGCACCAGAAGGAGCTGTCAGCAGCTTCGACCGTGGAAAGGCTACACAAACTTATTCGCTGCCCGTGACTGCTTCGTGGGAACTGGATATTTTTGGAAAGGTGACAACAGCGAAACGTCGTGCGAAAGCTGCCTACGAACAGAGCAAGGAATATGAACAGGCTGTCAAGACGCAGTTAGTAGCATCCGTTGCCAATACGTATTACACCTTGCTGATGCTCGATTCGCAGTATGAGATAGCTGTGGCTACCGAAGCTGCCTGGAAAGAAAGTGTAAATGCCACCCGTGCCATGAAAAAGGCCGGGATGGTGAATGAGGCCGGACTGGCGCAGACGGAGGCTACCTACTTCAATATATGTACCACCGTACTCGACCTGAAAGAGCAAATCAATCAGGCGGAAAATTCACTGGCACTTTTACTGGCAGAAACTCCTCACAAAATACAGCGTGGCAAATTGGGAAATCAACAGTTGCCGGAAAACTTCTCCGTGGGTGTTCCCTTACAGATGCTTGCCAACCGTCCTGACGTGCGTAGCGCAGAATTTTCGTTGGCACAGGCTTTCTATACCACGAATGCCGCCCGTGCCGCTTTCTATCCTTCCATCACGTTGAGCGGCAGTGCAGGATGGACCAACAGTGCAGGGAGCATGATTGTCAACCCGGGTAAGTTCCTGGCCTCCGCCGTGGCTTCCCTGACGCAGCCTTTGTTTAATAAAGGAGCGAACATCGCCCAACTGAAAATAGCGAAAGCCCAACAGGAGGAAGCCCGCCTTAGTTTCGAACAGACCTTGCTGAACGCAGGCGTGGAAGTGAACGAGGCACTGGTGCAGTACCAGACTGCCCGCGAGAAAGCCGACTACTACAACAAGCAGGTGGCTTCCCTGCAAACAGCAGCCAAAAGCACAAGCCTGTTGATGAAACATGGCAACACCACTTATCTGGAAGTATTGACCGCCCAACAGACGTTGCTCAACGCGCAACTGTCACAAGTAGCGAACCGCTTTACCGAAATCCAGGGCGTAATCACTTTGTATCAGGCATTGGGTGGCGGCCGTATGTAGGGAGGTATGTATGAATCCAGAAACACTGCGTTGCCGGATACTCGACTACACCAAGCGGGAAATGTACCAGCATGGTGCCGACGGGTTGACGATGGATGATATAGCCAGGGGAATGAAGATGTCGAAGCGGACACTCTACAAGCTCTTTCCCAGCAAAACGAGTCTGTTCCGTGTCTGTCTTTCTGATTTTGCCAACGGAATCAGAAGCCGGATCCAGCAAAAACAGATACGGATGGACAGCTCGTGCATGGAGGCACTTTTCATCACAGTGGATGGCTATCTCACCCTGCTTCATTCGCTGGGGAAGAAGTTGCTGATGGATATTGCTACCGACAGGGAATACCGTGCTGCTTTCGAGCGGGAGGAAGCTTTCTGGTTGCAGCAGTTGATTGATGTCTTGACGCATTGTAAGATTTGCGGTTATTTACTTCCCGGAGTCGATCCCGACCGTTTTGCACCGGATTTGCAGGAGGTCATCTACCAGAGCAGCTTGCAAGGCACCCCGTACCTGGTGCAGCGTATGTTGAACTATACGCTTCTGCGGGGGCTTTTTAAGATGGACGGTATCCGTTATATTGACGAACACCTGAAACCTGATAATTTGAATGTTTGTGTATGAAGAGAAAGAGGTGGACTACCCTGCAAAGGGAGCTCACCTCTTTTTATTTTCTTCGTTCGTAAACGGTTGGTTACAAGATAGTGCCTTTATGAATCCGATTACTTTATAACCCTTCGATTATGCTTAAAGGTAAATCGGTACATTCGGCGATAGACTCATTGTCTATCCCTTTGGCTTTCATGTTCCGGGCTATTTTCAGCTGGGCTCTTTGTGTACCTTCTTTCATTCCTTTCTCTATACCTTTCTCCAACCCTTCTTTTATTCCTTTTTGTTCAGCTGCATCCATTGTCACCAAATAATCTCGGTACACTTTGACGCTATTGTCGTATCGCTCCCTGTCTTCCGGAGACATAGAAGCCACATCAGCGATATCTTCCAATTTCTCGAAGACAGCTTTTCGTGCCTTGAACGGCATGCGTTTTAAAGTTTCCATATTATTTAATATATAAATCCAACGTTCAAAATTCGTTTCGCATTCCTCTTCGTTTTTGTTGAAGAGAGGGAGGGCGATAAAGATTTCCCGGAACTTATCCGAGAAGAGTTCTCCTGTTTCCCTGTCACTTAGAATAACATCCGTGCGGAGTTTTATGTTCTTGTCGATAATGAAATTCATCAAGAAAACTCCGTATACGGCTTTTATTTCAAACTTCCATTCATTGCCTACCCTTCCTTGATTGATGATGGCACGCGATAAATAATAAATCGAGCGTTCTTTGAAGTTGCTTTGCATACGGTTCTGCATTTCAACGATGATTTTTTCGCCTGTGTCCGTGGTGCAATATACATCATAGATAATACCTCGTCCTTCCGGATAGAGCGGCAATTGCTCATTATTCAAAAACTGTAAGTCCGTTATCACTCGTTCACCTTCGAGCAGGTCGTTCAGAAATTCGATTAGTAAATCCTTAGACACTTCTCTGCCGAATATTAGTTTGAATCCGTAGTCGGTGAACGGATTGATAAATTTACTCATTGTTTTGGGTCGCTTCTTTTTATGTTTTGCAAAGAGACGTTTCTCTTTATACATAAAAAAGAGGCTTTTTCTTCGTACTACAAAGGTACGATAATTCTTGGTTTTCCATCCCTTTTGCAGTAAAAATAAAAAGGTTCCTTGTTTATAGGCAGACTTTTCCGCTTTATCTTCCCCTGATTAGCTTTTTCAGTGTCCCGTTGTAGGTGTTTTCAAATTCCGTCGGATGATTGAGTGCCCAAAGAATGTAATCACCCGGTTCATTCTTTTTGAGTAGGGTAGGGCGGTATTGGGAACTAAGAATTTTCCATAAAATACCGCCGGGGCCTCCCAATTCTTTACGTCGGGCAAGGGCGACAATCGCTTTTACGGTCTGTTCGTTCCGGATGCCGATAGTTTGCATATTAAGTAGAAGTATAGCTTCCGAGCCTCCTCCCGCTTGCATCCCTTCCGAAACCGTTTCTTTTCCAATCGATTTATCCAAAGACAAACCCTCTACAACGACAGGCGAAGCCTGAAAAACGCTGTTTGACGGAACGGGCGGCATGCTCCTCTCATTCTCCTTTCCGTCTTTTCCTTCCCTCTCTGTCTCTATGTCTTTTTTTATTTCAGGTTTGATTTCATTTTCCATATTCCTTTCCTGTTTACCTTTGATATCTGTATCCGTTTCTTCTTTTGTTTGTGGCATTGTTGTAGCAAATTCATGGGGTTTTGTAACATCTTTGCCGGAGTCATCCGTATTTTCCGGTTCTATTTCACTACTCTCCTCCTTGATAATCCAGAAATGTTCCAGGGGTAATTTATATTTTCTCCGGCTGTCGGTGATGATTTTATGATATTGTTCCTGAATCGCCTGTGAAGTCAGTACGCCATACTCCTTATATATAAGATCATCGAACAGCCCCACTGACAGGCAATCATCAATGATGGCCTGCATTTCCTCCTCCCCGCAACACGCTTCCTGGGCGATGTCGAAAAGAGTGTCTTTGTTCCACAAAATATAATAACCTTTTTCTTTATAGATGAGGCAGAGCAGCGAAGTGAGTGCGGCAATCCCTGCCGCGTGGTGGCGACAGGAGATGCGGCGTACTTTTCTGTCCTGCAGAAAATTGACATCGAGGGGGAAATAATCTAATCCGGGTTTGGAAATGCGGGCCATGATGATAAAATGCTGGTTGTAAATGGTTGATTATTACTGAATAAATTCTGCTTTTACATCGAAGCAGGGGCAAGATTTTATATACTCGTCAGGTGAGATAATGCCGTCTCCATTGAGGTCAGGACTGGTGTCCCGATGCCCTATCACCTGCTTCAGAGAAGGGAAGACAAGGCGCAAATCTTCTACCAGCCGGACGAGCGCTTCACGTTGCGCTTCCGTTCGTGTGTCGGCAGGCCGGCCGTTCCTGTCCAATCCGCCAATGTAGCAGATGCCGATAGACCGATGGTTCCAACCTGTACAATGCGCTCCGTCGAGAGCAACATCTCTTCCCGGTTCTATCGTACCGTCGAGACGGATGACGAAATGATAACCGATAGAACGAAAACCACGTTGACGATGCCAGCGGTCGATGTCGGTAGCGGTAAAATCCTGTCCCGCACGAGTGGCGGAACAGTGGATGATGATCGTGTCTTTCATGGCAGAATCCTCCTTTCCTGTTTGCAGACGGCACGTGAGATAACCCCGAACGCAATAGCCTCCTCTTTGGACAGTTGGCGGTAATATTGCTTTGTTACTGAATGGAGCACCGGAGAGAAGGGAGCATCCATCGGCGGCGTTGTCGTTTGATTAGGCATGGTGGGCCGATTAGGTATTGTCGTCCGATTAAGCACTGTGGTCTGGTTAGGCCTTGTCTGAACCATAATAAAAGCATCTCCCCGATGATGTTGCACACGCAAGGCGTGTTGTTTCACGCGGTCCGGATGCTTTAGTTGGAGGATAAGCCAGTTTCGGTGCGCAGGCTTCAGACGTTCCTCTCTGACCATTTCTTTCATAGACGGGTAGGCACGCAATACTTTCCCCGTTGCATCCGTAACGGCGAAAGGTGTTTGATGAGATCCCACTCCCGTACGTCGTAATCCCGTCCGGATGGCGTGCATCATATTGGTGTATGCATCGCACCATTCGAGGTTTGACACGTGGTTGTTCATCGTATTGCCATCGAGGTGGTTAATCTGTGGCAGCTGCTCCGGGTTGGGGATGAATGCTTTGGCAACCAAACGATGAATTTTGTATTCGATACAAACACCTTTATTCGGCAGTATGACAGTTTCGTAACCGGTCCCCATGATTTTGGCACAAAGGATCAACTTTGATCTGCCCTTGAAACTCAATACCCGTCCGTGATCTGAAATCATATAGTCGGGGTTTTCTTCAATAAATCTCCAATTTTCCATACTTGATATTGATAATGTTAATAAAATTATACTCTGTTAAAAAATAATCGTTTTTCTGAATCATGCGGGGAGAAACGGCGTTTCCTCCATCTGTTAAACGGCGCTTTCTGGTGCGGAGAAACGCTGTGGTCTGTATGTGTTAAACGGCGTTTCTTCCTCCTCCTCCGTATGAGGTTCGAGCCGTTCGGCACAATGAATCAGAAACTCCAGTTCTTCCCGGCAGCCTTGAATGGCCTCGTATAGCGAATCTACGTTATACTGTCTGCAAAGCGCCTCCCATTCTTTTCGTTCCTGCCCGTTCATTCCGTTCTTTTGCAGATTCATTTTTACTTGTTGCTGTCTTGCCCGTCCGTTTCGATATCCAGAAAATTTTCAGCGTGAAAGGTGCGCCAGCCTTTGGCTTCGATATCATAGTAGACAACGAACGTATTTTCCGGTTTGGGTAGATACGGACGGTGGAAACTATGTTCATATCCGGTGAGGGTGCCGGTGGCATGTCGGATGGTTCCATCCTGTTTGGTGTAGCGGAAACAGACATTTCCGTGATGCATCTGCCGGATGAGAGCCCCTATCCGGTGAGCCGTGACGAGTGCATCGTGCCGGTTCATACCGTTGTTTTGCCGGATGACGGCAGCTTGCTTCATTAGCTGTACCCGTTGGAAGGAATGATTTTTTTCAGTTTCAGTCATTTTGATTCGTTTTAATGATTTGATTATGGGGACAAAGGTAGAGAGCAGGTAATGCAAAGGCTGTCCAAGCTTGAACCATAATGAAACGTTGAAACTTTTAGTGCAGGAATGCTTTCTCTTTTTTAGCGCAAATCACAGCTTTTGGAACGAGTGATTTCTTTCCTCTTTGGCAGATTTTATTTCATCTATTTTCTTGATAATACCGGTAAGGTAGAAAATGGGTACCCCAAACCCTCTTTCTTTGTGAAAATATGGATGAAAAATATAGAATGTGTCATGCTTGAACATATATGTTAAAATAAGCATTGTACTTTTGTCGTGAATTTTATATGTAAATATTAAATAAAATGTAAAAAAATGACTAAGGTAGAAAGAGAAGTGGTTTTTAACAGTGAAAATGGTCAGAAAGAAATGACCGGTGTACGTCACAGCGACGATGATGTTAAGAAGAAAGTAATTGATTGTGTTTTTAAGTTGGGGCAACTGAATAATATTCCAGAAAAATATGTTGAAAAGAATTCGGATTGTTCGCGTTCGTCCGTGGGGCGTGTGTACAGGTGTAATTTCGACGGTCGGAGTCCTATACCAAATTGGACAACTATCTTTAATTTTTTCTCTTGTGTGATTGGAAAGGCAACGATTATTGTCAATATTCCGGAGGTGTTGTGCTGGATTCTGAAGCTTTTTCTAGGAGATTCTGCGGATGTAGGCTATACAGTTGATGATAGTCATCATATTCGTATAGATATTCAGTTTCATGACGATAAAACACTGTTCCTGGAGACTGGTGAAAAGGAAGGAAAGGTGAAGAAAAAAGATGGAAAATAGAGGAAAGCGGGAGGGGAATTACCAAGTTCTTGATGAACTTGGTACATTATTGATAACGAACTTTCCATCGAGGTCGGTGGTGGTTCCTATAGATGTACCTTTAACTAAAACGGATGCTCCTATGACGGGCTGGTTGTCTTCCTCGGAGAAGACAACGCCCATTACCTTTCTGGAGGTTTGAGCGATTGCCAGGCTAATGCCTGCTAGCAGGCAGGTTAATAACAGCGTTAGTTTTCTTTTCATATAGTTTTTATATAGTAGAATAGTCTGTTTTGCTATCTTACGATTCGCAAAAGTAACCACTTTTTTAGAAAAACAAAGAAAAATATGAAAAAAATATGAATTTGTGCTGTCGATACAAAATACTTGTAGCAAAAGGACTTAAATACAAGATAAGTACATGAAAGGCGGTTTCTTATTTCTTTTTGGTGATTAATAAACGAAAATAAGTATCTTTTTGATAAATAAATGTGGATAAATTCGTAGATAAGATGTTTAATAACACATAATAATCTGCAAATAAATAATTGCAGGTAGAAAAAAGATAGTTTATTGGACAAAGAAAGAAATTCTATCCGTAGTCTCTTATATTAATACCCTAATTGGGGAGACGAGAGTTGCTGCCGGACTTGAAGTTTGCTACATGAAAGATATTTTCTACCTTTTCAGTAAGTAGATAAAAAGCAAAAAAGGACGATTTATTTTGCGTTTCACTTCCTTTTTTGCTTTTCTTATTCCCCTTTCTGTATTTTCTTTTTTATATTTATTAAATATTTTGTGCTCAAGCACTTATGGAAGGAGGGGCAGAAAATGCATGAGTTCATCAAGAACTTTGCAAATCACCTATGTCGGCATGAAGTCGCAGGATGTTCCCATCAAGTCCGGGACCATCAAGGTAATGATGAAATCCGATTCCGAAGTATTACAGGAAGTGGTAGTGACCGGTATGCAGAAAATGGATAAACGTCTTTTTACCGGAGCCACCAAACAATTAAATGCCGATAATGTGAAGCTGGACGGTTTGCCCGACATTAGTCGCGGACTGGAAGGTCGTGCGGCAGGAGTTTCCGTTCAGAATGTTTCGGGCACTTTTGGAACTGCCCCCAAGATTCGTGTGCGTGGAGCCACTTCCATTTACGGAAGTTCCAAACCGTTGTGGGTTGTTGACGGCGTGATTCTGGAAGACGCCATCGACGTAGGTCCCGATGATCTTTCCTCCGGTGATGCCGAGACACTGATTAGTTCCGCCATAGCCGGACTGAATTCCGACGATATCGAGAGTTTCCAAATTTTGAAAGACGGTTCGGCAACCTCCATTTACGGTGCACGTGCGATGGCAGGCGTTATCGTAGTCACCACTAAGAAAGGACGTGCCGGAGTCAGCAAGATCAGTTATACGGGCGAGTTCACCACCCGTGCTATCCCCAGCTACAAAGAATTCAATATCATGAATTCGCAGGAACAGATGGGAATCTACAAAGAAATGGAACAGAAAGGCTGGTTGAACAGTGCCGACCTTTTCCGCACCAGAGACACCGGAGTGTACGGTCGTATGTACCGCCTCATCGACGAATACAACAACAGTAACGGCCAACGCGGACTGCTCAACACCACCGAAGCCCGTAACGCTTACCTCCGCGAAGCGGAAATGCGCAACACTGACTGGTTCGACGTGCTTTTCACCAATGCCGTTTCGCAGAACCATTCCGTCAGCATCACCGCCGGAACGGAAAAATCCTCTTTCTATGCCTCCTTGAGTGCCATGCTCGATCCGGGTTGGTACAAGCAGAGCAAGGTGAAACGCTACACGGCCAATGTGAACACAACCTATAATATATATAAAAATCTGTCGCTCAACCTCATATCCAACGCCTCCTACCGCCAGCAGAACGCGCCGGGAACGATGAACTCCACCCTCGACATCGCATCAGGAAAGATGTCCCGCGGATTCGACATCAACCCTTATTCATACGCGCTCAACACAAGCCGCACACTCGACCCCTCTGTGGACTATATCAGCAACTACGCCCCATTCAATATTCTCCACGAACTCGACAATAACTACATCGAAATCAATATGGTCGATGTGAAATTTCAAGGCGAGATGAAGTGGAAAGTGATTCAGGGACTCGAATTGAGTGCCCTCGGAGCCGTTAGATACCAGACTTCATCGCAGGAACACAACGTGCTCGACGACGCCAATCAGGCAATCGCCTACCGCACCGGTATGGACGACGCCACCATCCGCGAGCAAAACAAATTGCTCTATACCGACCCCGACAACCCATACGCCCTGCCTATCACCCTGCTGCCCGAAGGCGGTATCTACCAGCATCAGGACCGCCGTATGCTGGGACTCGATTTCCGTGGAACACTCTCATGGAATCATCTTTTCGCCGAAAAGCACATCACCAACTTCTTTGCCGGAATGGAAGTGAACAGCCTTCAAAAAACATATTCCTCTTTCCAAGGCTGGGGAATGCAATATTCGATGGGGGAAATTCCGTCCTACATCTACCAGTTCTTTAAGAACGGCATCGAATCCGGTTCGCGCTATTACAGCCTGGGACACTCCGAAACCCGGAGTATAGCCAGCTTCTTCAACGCCACGTATTCTTACGACGGACGCTACACCCTCAACGGCACTTTCCGCTATGAAGGAACCAACCGCATGGGACGCAGCCGTTCATCCCGCTGGCTACCCACATGGAACCTGTCCGGTGCCTGGAACGTGCATGAAGAATCTTTCTTCAAAGCGCTGCAACCCACCCTTTCCAACCTGACACTGAAAGCCTCATACTCCCTCACCGCCGACCGCGGCCCGGCGGAAGTGACCAACTCGCAAGCCATCATCCGCAGCTTCTCGCCCTACCGCCCCTTTACCGACATTCAGGAAACGGGACTTTATATCGATGACATCGAGAACAGCGAACTCACTTACGAGAAAAAGCATGAGCTGAACATCGGCATCGACCTCGGCCTGCTCGAAAATCGCATCAACTTCTCCGCCGACTGGTACCAGCGTAACAACTACGACCTGATCGGTGTAGTCCCCACACAGGGAGTAGGCGGCGTCATCAACAAATATGCCAACGTAGCCACCATGAAATCTCACGGTGTGGAATTTACGCTCTCCACCCGCAACATCCGCACGAATGATTTTTCATGGAACACAGACTTTATCTTCTCCTATGCCAAGAACGAAGTCACCCAGCTGAAAGGACTCACAAGTATGATGGAACTCGTTTCCGGCAACGGCTTTGCCCGCGAAGGATACCCCGTGCGCGGACTCTTCTCCATCCCTTTTGCGGGACTTGATGAAGACGGTATTCCGCAATACCTCATCGACGGAAAAGTGACTAGCACCAGCATCAACTTCCAGGAACGCGAAAAACTGGATTACCTGAAATACGAAGGTCCTACCGATCCCACCGTCACGGGAAGTTTCGGTAATGTATTCACCTATAAAGGCTTCAAACTAAATGTCTTTATGACTTACTCTTTCGGCAACGTAGTCCGCCTCAACCCGGTGTTCAACTACAAATATTCCGACCTTACCGCCATGCCGCGTGAATTCAAAAACCGCTGGACTGTTTCCGGCGACGAAGCGAGAACGAATATCCCGGTGATACTTAGCGACCCGCAATATAGGACGAATACATCGCTTTATCTTGCCTACAACGCCTACAACTATTCTACGGAGCGCATCGCCAAAGGCGATTTTATCCGCATGAAAGAAATATCACTGATGTATGAGTTCCCGAGAAGCTGGATCGCTCCTGCCAAAATATCCAACCTGTCGCTCAAGTTGCAGGCTACCAACCTCTTCCTGATCTACGCCGACAAGAAGTTGAACGGGCAGGACCCCGAATTTGTGAACACCGGAGGGGTGGCATCCCCCGTTCCGCGTCAGTTTACCCTCACCCTGCGTCTGGGACTGTGATTGTAACCCCCAATAGAGAACCCGAAAAAATATACGATAGATGAAGACGAAAATAAACCATATACTCCCTGTGCTGCTGCTCACCGCAGCTTCCGGTCTGACTACCGTTTCCTGCAATGATTTTCTGGACAAAACACCGGACAACCGCACGGAACTGAACACCGACCAGAAAATAGCCAAACTGCTTGTATCGGCCTATCCCGACGTATCGCCCAACGAACTGTTCGAACTCTACAGCGACAACTCCGATGATAGCGGCCCCACCTACGGTTACTACCAGCTTTCCGAAAAGGAATGTTACAACTGGGAAGATACCAAAGAGGAATATCAGGACACACCCAATTCCCTTTGGGGAGGTTATTACGGTGCAATTTCAGCCGCCAACATGGCACTCAAGGCGATAGAGGAGAAAGGAAATCCGGCATCGCTCAACCCGCAGCGCGGTGAAGCACTGGTGTGCCGTGCCTACTGCCATTTCATGCTGGCAACTATCTTCTGCAATGCTTATGACACTCATGCCTCCGAATCGTTGGGAATCCCCTATATGGAAGACGTGGAAACCACCGTGTCTCCCCGTTACGAGCGCGGCACGCTGGAAGAAGTGTACCGGAAAGTGGAGCGTGACCTCCTGGAGGGAGTGGAACTGATTTCGGACGACGGATATTCCGTCCCCAAATACCATTTCACCCGCAAGGCCGCCTATGCCTTTGCCGCCCGTTTCTACCTTTATTATATGAAACCCGATTTCTCCAACTGCGACCGGGTGATTGACTTTGCCACCCGTGTGTTGGGCAGCAACCCCGACGACCTGCTCCGCGACTGGGAAGCATTGAGCAATCTTTCCGTGAACGGAAATGTGCAGGCAGATGCGTATATTGCTTCTTCCAATGAGGCCAACCTGCTGATAAGCAGCACCGTCTCCAACTGGGGCGCACTCGGAAGCGACTACCTGGTAGGCCCGCGTTACTTCCACAACCAAACGCTCGCCACCAGCGAAACCTGTCTTTCTGCAGGACTGTGGGGCAGCTCGGATTATTTGTATCTGAAACCTTTCTCTACCACCGGATTTGTAGCCAGCATCCTGCGCAAGAGCGGACTTTATGATGGCGGCTACCTTTATTATATGCCGGTATTGTTTTCAACGGACGAAACCCTGCTTTGCCGTGCCGAAGCATACGCGTTGAAGAAAATGTACCCCCAGTCGGCTGCCGACATCACGAGCTGGCAACGTGCCTACACCCGCAACAAATCGGCCCTGACACCCGACCAGATCAATGCGTATTATGATAAAATGAATTTCTACACGCCTTTCACGCAACAGACGCCCAAGAAACAGCTAGCTCCCGATTTCACTATCGAGGAAGGGATGCAGGAAAATATTCTTCACTGTATTCTGCACATACGCCGTGTCACTACCCTGCACGAGGGGATGCGCTGGCCCGATATCAAACGGTACGGTATTATGATTTACCGTCGCAACATGGCTACTCAACGTGTCACCGACGAAATGCCGCCGAACGACCTGCGCCGTGCCATCCAGATTCCGCGAAACGTGATCGTGGCGGGAATGCAACCTAACCCGAGAAGAAACTAACAGAGAAAAAAGTGAAAATTATGAAGAAACAGATCATTTACTCTTTGCTTGCTCTCACCACAGTCTGCCTGGGGGCTTGCAACAATAACGACGAGATAGACACCGCGAACAGCATCTTCTCTACCGAACCTCTGGAGAGAAATGCTTTCGATTACTGGCTGCTCGACAACTACACCTATCCTTATAACATCGACTTCATGTACCGCATGAAGGATATCGAGAGCGATCATAAATACAACCTCGTGCCCGCCGACTATGACAAAGCGGTGGCACTGTCGAAAATCATCAAACACGTCTGGATGGACGCTTACGTCGAACTGGCAGGAATGGATTTTCTCCGTGTCTACGTACCCAAGACATTCCACCTCATCGGATCGCCCGCCTACGAAAGTAGCGGTAACATGGTGCTCGGCACGGCAGAAGGCGGGAAGAAAATCACCCTCTATAACGTGAACGACCTCAACATAAAGAAGATCAATATCGAAAAGCTCAACGAGTATTATTTTGAAACGATGCATCATGAATTTGCCCATATCCTGCATCAGAAACGGAATTTCGACCCTTCTTTCAACCGCATCTCGGAAGGAAAATACGTGGGAGCCGACTGGTATTACTACATGACCGCCCAGGGTGCCATGCCCCGCACGGACGATGTGGCCTGGTCCGACGGTTTCGTGACGGCTTATGCCATGAGCCAGTCCAACGAGGATTTTGTGGAAAATATAGCCATGTACGTCACACATACGCAGGCCTACTGGGACAATATGATGACGGCAGCCGGAGAATCGGGCGCTGCCATCATCAACAAGAAATTCACGATTGTCTATAACTATATGCGCGACACATGGGGGATCGACCTCAACGAACTTCGTAAAATCGTGCTGCGCCGCCAGCAGGAGATTACCGAAATTGACTTGAGCACTATTCAATAAGTGCCGGTCACCTCTTGTTTTTTTGATTGACGATTGGATGATTATTTAATTACACATTATTATGATGAAGAAAAATAGAACGATATATTTCCTGTTGGCCCTTGTCTGCCTGGGTTTGCAGTCGTGCCTCTTTCAGGAAGAAGATTATTTTGACGATTCGTCTGCCAACCGTGCCACGGCCGATGTGAAGCGTTGCAGCGAACTGCTGGAAGCAGCACCCAACGGATGGGTGATGGAATATTACGTCGGTAAGGACTACTCGCTGGGAGGTATTACCCTGCTTTGCAAGTTCGACGGCCAGCGGGTGACGATGGCTTCGCAGATAGCGGGAGCGGATGAGACGGTCAGTTCGCTTTATAGCGTCAAGTCCGAGCAGGCAACGATGTTGTCTTTCGATACCTACAATTATCTGGTGCATTATTTCGGTCAACCACAGGGAAGTATGGCCGACGACCCGAACGGAACGCTCGGAGGCGACTACGAATTCGTGATCTCCGATGCCACCGCCGACCGTATCGAACTGAAAGGCAAGAAATATGGCAACCGCATCGTGATGAAGGCTTTTTCTGCCGACCAGACGTGGAAGCAATATCTCACCCGGATAAAGAAAGTGGAAGACGATGCTTTCTTTTATGAATACGACCTGCGGATGGACGGACTCTACACCGGGCAAATGCTACGCAGCAACTATACGTTCATTGTGACCTATTATGACGAAGTTGGAAAGGTGCATCAGAAAACCGTACCTTTTATGTTTACCACCGACGGAATGCGTTTTCACGAACCGGTGACGATAGACGGACAAACCATGCAGAATTTTGTCTGGAAGAACGAGGAGATCAGCTTTGTTTGTACCGACGAAGGAGCTACGGAGGTGAAACTGGCGGGTGTCTATACTGCCGGGTATCAAAGTTACGACTATTATCCAGGCACTTACCAGATGGATTTTTATCGTCTGAACGATGCGACGAACCAGATGGAAGTGGCTTCGCAGGAGATTCAACTGGTGAAGGACGAGGACGGCAAGAGCTATTGGCTCAAAGGACTCGAATATGACATTCTGGTAACTTATGACAAGCCGCGTGGCGGACTTTCCATCTTGCCGCAATTTTTGAAGAAAGTACAGGGAGGTTACGTGTATCTGGCTATGTGGGATTTGATGAATGATTATGTTTTGCGCAGTTCGGCAATCGGTCTTATCAGTTATCCTACCACCGACGGCATTTATCTGGTGGACAATGGAGTGTGGATGGGTGAAATCTCCGGATTTATCTTCGGTGTGTACGACTCGCAGGATGAGGAGGCCTCTTTCATGGGATACACGGATGCAGTTGCAGCAATCAGGTTGATTAAAAAAACAATAGAAGAATGATATGATGAATAAGTTAGTTATACTGTTATTATCTGCGTGCTGTTTGCTGATGACAGCGTGCGACAAGGAAAACGATGAAACGGCACAAGGCTTCCGCATCATGAATGCGGACGTCGATCTGGCAGCCGGAGGCGGAACGGTGGAAGTGGCTTTGCAGGCTACCGGAGAACTGACTGCCGTTTCGGGTGCGGACTGGTGCAGGGTAATCGAAGTGACAAACGAAAAGATAACTTTGCTTGCCAGAGCCAATTATGAATATACGTCACGTGCCACGCAGGTGACCGTGAGCGATGGTAATAGCGAACAGAAAATTGTAGTGACGCAGGAGGGAAATATTTTTGCTCCCGACTCCGACCAGCAGGTGATACGCTTCGGAAATGCTCCTTCACAGACGATTGTACGTGTGAATAGTTCGTTTGATTTCAAAGTGAGCGTGCAGCGGGGAATCGACTGGGTGGAGGTGCCGGCTGCTTCAAAAGAAGATGGTTTCTTGCTTGTGTTGAAAGAGAACAAAACCGGAAATCCCCGTGCCTGCCAGTTATTGGTCAGCACCAATGAGGGGCGGAAGTTCCTTTACTACGTCTACCAGTATGAAGCGACGGACCTGCTTGGAGTGTGGGGAAATAGCCGGATTTATGTGAAATGGGATACGAAGAATATCGAAAACGCCTATCCCTTGTCGGCTACTGAAATTTCGAAGAATGTCGATGGCGAGGGATATACCATTAAGATGTCGTTGGCAAATACTCCGGCAGCGCAATATCTGAAAGACCCCGCAAAGGCTACGATTTCATTGCAGGCTACCTATGAAAATGGATCGTTTGTGGTTCCTATCGGTGCGGCACAGAAAGACTTTACGGTCGTGGAAGAAGTTGCGGATGAGGTGGCAGAAGGCGCTTCGGACGGAACGTCAGGTGGAGTATCGGACGGAACATCGGATGATGGGGCAGGTGTTGTTTTGCAAACCCTGTACGGCTTTTCTGTAGCGGCTTCTTCCAATATTTATTCGAAAGGAAATTTCGGTTTCGCTCCTGTGCTTTATCAGGACGGTTCTGTCGGAGTCAGTTTTCAGGACGTGACCGGAGCACCGGAAAGCGGATGCTACCTGGCGATAGCATTGTTTGACGGACAGCAGTTCCTGACCGGGACACTGAAAGATTGTATCCTTTTCCCGGATATTGCACTTTTCAGATAAAACGAACATAACATTGATGAATAAAGAAAAGAACTACCGTTGTGAAACGGAATGAGAATTTACTAATTCTCTCTTAATTTAACTTTACTATATGACAGGCGGGGATACTCGTGCGAAGAATGGGAATCCTTTTCCCGAGCTTACTCCGCCTTTTTTATGATTCCCGGTCGCTACGGAAGTTCTTTTCAATGATGTAAAATATATAAATCAGTCTGATATGGATAAGAAAATAATGAAGTTATTGGGTGTCTGCCTGTTCGCTGTTGCGTCTGTGGGGGTGTTGACCGCTTGCAGTGACAATGACGCCGAAAATCCGGAGGGAGGAAAACCCGGTGGAGAAGACGTAAACCCGGCGCCGGAAGTGGTGGAGTTTGTCAACTCCAACCTGGTGTACTGGGGAGATAAAGACGGAGTGGGCACAGATCATTTTGTATTGACGCTTTATACGGATATGGAAGTAGATGCTACTGGTAATCCGATAGGACCGGGCAAGATCATGGCGTTCAGCCTGAATGTCCCGCCATTTGCTTCGGAAGCTACGGAATTTCCGCTCCCTGAAGGCACTTTTGATGCAGCATTGAACGGATACACGTTTGATGAATGGACATTCAACCTCGGATATATGAATCAAATCGATCTCCCGACCGGAAAGGTGGATATTCCTGCCGGAACTTTCTACGGTGATGTGAAATCTTACTCTACGAGTGTCGATGCCGATTTGCTTTCCGGTGGTAAAATGACGGTGAAACGGCTGTCCGGTGGTGAATATTCGATTAGCGGAACATTGGTGGGCGATCTTTCCTTGAAACGTTATTTCACCTATACGGGAAAAGTAATCACCATCGACCGTCACGAAAGCAAGGATGAAACTCCTAATTCTACGCTGACCACCGATATTGCACTGAATGGATGGACGCAAGCCCGCCTGCAGGATAAGGGCGATTCTTATTATCTGCAAGATGAGTCGTGCCGGGTAGTCGAGCTTTATCTGGCGGAAGAGAGTATAAGTCTTGTCGACACTTGGCCGGCCGGTAATGGAAGAGTATTGAAGGTGGAATTTTTCGTGGAATGGGCTACGGATGTAACACAGGGTATTCCGGCAGGTACTTATACGGTGGTGGCGCGTGATAAGGAATCATATGGTATCCCGCGCGAGTTGCTGAAACCGGGAAACCTAGCTTCGGGCTATCCTAACGGCTTTACTTATCCGGGAGGAACCTGGTATGAGAAACTTCAGAACGGAGCCATGAAAGAATATGCACGCATAGACGGCGGAACCATGACTGTGGCACGCGACGGTGACAAACACACGCTGACGATAGATTTTATTGACTGTGATAAGGAACACCCGAATCATGTACGTACCACTTATTCGCAGGATGCTCCTATTACCGTATTTGATTATCGTCCGCAGTAAACACGGGTGGATGGCATCATTTTACTAATAACGCGATTTTATAATTAACCCCAAAAAACGAGAAATATGAAAACTAGATTTATTTCCTTTTTCTTATTCATGTTGGCAATGAGTTGTTTTGTGGCATGTAGTGACGATGATCCGGCCACTGATCCCGAACCGGAGCCGGAACCTGTGGAAACTGTGAATACGTACACGTATAAGGATAAGACCATACAAGCCCAATCGGTGTCTTGTTTTGAACAGGATGGCATTGTGTATGTGTGTATGAGTCCGTTGCAGAGTTTGGAAACGCTTGAAGACTTTATGAACAGCGGTAAGGAATATGTGATGTTGGGAGTGAGTAAGAGTCTGGTGGGCAGCCCGGTTACGATAGGCGGCTCTGAAGATGACAATTATGTGCTTTATTACATGGATGCCGATGGTGAGGCTATTCTGGCTGTCAATCCTTATGAGTGGAAAGAGGTGCTGACGCAAGGTAAGTTCACCTTGACGATGACTCCGGGTGAGAATGAAACATCGGCTGTGAAAGCTACTTTTGATTGTACGCTGAAAAGTGGCGGTAAGTTTACAGGGGAGGCTGGTTGTAGCTACAAGGCTCCTGCAAAGTTGCCCAGTGAATTTTCTTTCGGAAGTGAAGTGCGTCCGTTGAAATCGGTGGTGGCTACTGTCATCGGGGGAATTCAATATTTTTATCTTAGTCCGTACGCAGGACTGACAACGGTGGAAGATATGTCGGATACGGAGTTCCTGATGATCGGAATCAATCCCGCTATGTTGGGACAGGTATTGGATATCACGTCTTATGACGGTATGGATTATGCTTTCTATAATATGACAGAATTGGGAGCTGACGACCTGACTGCGGTGGAGCCTTATGGATGGTCTGAAATATGTTCGGCAGGTAAGTTCAAAGTAGAAAAGACGGACGATCATGTGAAAGTAACTTTTAGCTTTACTTTGCTTTCGGGTGAAAAGTTCGAAGGTTCTTATGAGGGTGCTTATTCTGAAATTAAGCAGAGTACGACGAATATATTAACGTTGAACGGAGAAAAAACGCGTGACATCAAAGCTACTTTCTATGAAAAGACAGATGCAGGAGTAGCGTTGTATCTCACTCCGTCGGGAATTTCATCTGCTGCGGACTTGGAAAATGTAAACTCGTATTATGTGCGCCTTTTTGTTCCGAATGCAGGACTTAACGGGCAGGAGGTGGATATTACAGATACCAATCTGGCTTTTGAGTTTACTTATTATAGCCCGTATGACGAAGAAAGAATACAAATATCCAAAGGTCACCTGGAGGATGCGGCAGGTACGTTCAGTGTATCGAAATCAGCGGATAATGAATATTCATTGACGCTTAACCTCAAATATTTGGGTGATAATAGCCTTAAAATATCAGGTAACTATAACGGTGCTTTCGCGGTGTATGATACGACGATCCCGAATGAATATCGCTTAGGGGCGGACGGTACTCCGGTCACTATCCAGTCTGTGGTGATAGATAAGACGGATGCGGATATTTGTGTTATTTACCTTTCACGACAACCAGGTATCACTACTGTGGCGGGAATGTCGGCAGCGGATGCAGTGGTGCGTCTTTCGAAAACAATGCTGGATGGAGTGCTCCGCGGATTCTCCGGTGATGATGAAAATGTGAAAATCTCGATTACGTATGAAGGAGTGACTTACAGTCGGGCTAATACCACATTGGGCAATCTGGCTCTGGGAGGCCGGACTTCGGTGTCTCTTCAGGGCAATGAAGTTGAAATGACTTTTGAAGTGGTAGGTATTAAGAAATATGGCGATGCCAGTTTGTCCGGCTACTATAAAGGTGCGGTGACAGTAATAGAGTGACGATTTAATGAAGTGTATTCATGAAGAAAATCTTATTGAAATATTTAAATTTATATGTTTTATCGGGATTGCTTCTGGTGGGTTTTGCCGGATGTAGTGACGATAAAGATAATGATCCGGTAAATCCCGGTCCGGATGTGGAGGAATTGCCTTCCATCGGTACTTATTCATTCCGGGGGGAAGCGAACAGGATCGTGTCCGGTGAGGCTACTATGGACGGTGGTTATTTTACCTGTATCTTTTCTCCGGAAAAGATACAGGACGGGAAAACTAGTACTTATTTTTTGTTTTCTCTGGGTATGTATTGGGAGGGGCAAGTGGTGGATGCATCGACCTTGTACCAAAACGACCAGTATTTCTTTATTTACGAAGATCCGTTCTATTATTATTCCCAATATAAAAGGGTGACGGGAACGTTTTATGTGAAGCGTAACAACGATGAGAATGTTACTGTCAAATTGAATCTGCGGCTTCACGACGGTGTCCGTTTTAAAGCGGAGGTTACAGCCGATTTGATGAAGCCGTCGGGAGAAGGTACTCCGGAATGATATAATCCTTTTTTTATATAATGAGCGGACAGTTCGTTACAGATTATCTTGGACTCTTTATAACAGCAATCAGCAAGTTATAATTTGATTCGCGTGATCTGTGATGAAATGTCCGCTTTGCTTTGGCTTGCCTTTTTTCTTGCCTTGTTTGGCTTTATCTTTCTCCGAATGATATTTTCTTTGTAAAAGAGTCGTTTCAGGGCTCTCCTAAAAACTTGAAGAACAGCCTTACTTGTGCCGGAGTGAGCAGGATGGCTTTTTCACTATATCCGGTTTGAGCGAGTGCGGCTTGCAGTGCAGTGTTCTTGGCAATCCAACTACGGAGGGTGCGTCGTGCCGAGGCGGACTGTATGTGAGGTAGGTAAAGTCCGGCCAACTGGCTTTTGCTATAGGCTTGTATGCGGGTACGGCTCTCTGTTTCTGCTTTTGGAGTTGTTTCTGTTTTCATATTGACTGTTTTTTAGAGGTTTATTTTGTATGAACTCATGCAAAGGTACGCCTTTTTATGTCGGTTGGTTCTGTTTTGTACAGAAGCCTTTGTAGGCATGAATCGTATCAAATTGTGTTTGTCTGTTCTCTCTTGCGACGGGTTGTAACATCGTGTTTCCCTGCTTTTTTCTCTTCGTGTACTTTTGTCTTCGTAATCGGTTACAAACAGTAGTTATTTATTCATCAATCAAAAAAGAAAGGAAAACAGTATGCCATTAATTTACAAACCTTATCAGGCAACACTTGCCAACAAGGAAGGACAGAAACTTTATTATCCCCGTCTGGTGAAATTCGGGAAAATGGTCAATACGCAGAAAATGGCGGAATTGATTGCAGAAAAAGCCTCGCTGACGGCGGGTGATGTTCATAACGTGATTCGTAACCTGATGTCGGTGATGCGCGAACAGTTGCTCAACAGCCGCACGGTGCGCCTCGAAGGCTTGGGAACATTTACAATGATTGCCAAAGCAGGAGGAAAAGGAGTGGAGTTGGAGAGTAAAGTCAGCAGTTCGCAGATCACTTCATTGCGTTGTCAGTTTACCCCTGAATACACCCGTGCCGCTAACGGAAGTGCTACCCGCGCATTGACCACCGGAGTGGAGTTTG
Organism: Bacteroides sp. 2_2_4; assembly: GCF_000157055.1. Classification (NCBI taxonomy): domain Bacteria; kingdom Pseudomonadati; phylum Bacteroidota; class Bacteroidia; order Bacteroidales; family Bacteroidaceae; genus Bacteroides; species Bacteroides sp. 2_2_4. Next base: position 395,895 of record NZ_EQ973361.1, read on the forward strand.
TGCACATCAAGGATGTAGCGGGTTCGTTTGTGGCCGACGATGTCGTTGACAAAGACCCGGATGACGGCGACGAACCCGGTGGCGGAGGAGGAGAAGCGCCGGACCCGGCCGCTTGACCGGAAGTGCAGCTGGCAGCTGAATCCGTAGGGATTAACTGATAAGTTTGTCAGGCAAACTAAAGCTTATTGATAGACTTATCAGTAGCCGCGAATCGGGTATAGCTGATGGTTGCACTTCGACCGATATAAAATAGATTATCAACCTTAATAGAAAAGCGAATGAAATTATTACTGGAAAAGTTGTTAGACATTCTTGAGGCTGTTCTGCGGTTCCGTCATCGGAGAAGCAGTAAGACGGAAAAAGATTAGTGTACGTGTAAAAAAATGATCCTGAAAAAAAACGAAACGTGCCGCCCGCACATAGCTCACGGAACCGGTAACAAACGTGGAGCAACTCATAAAGTGAAAGTAAAGTAAGGCTCAAGGTTCAAATGAAGAAGCTGTCTCCCGATGAATGAGGCAGCTTCTTTTTTTGTACCCATTTATTTTTTTCTATTCTTGACCGTATTCAACAAAAAAACTCTATCTTTGTTTTGTAATTGAGACACAGCATATAATGGGAAGATTTATCAATCCCTTTACCGATTTTGGCTTTAAGTTTTTATTCGGCAGAGAGGTAGAAAAGGAGTTGTTAATCGACTTCTTGAACGATTTGCTCGTAGGAGAGCATGTGATTACCGACATCCAGTTCCTTAACAGTGAACAGCAGCCGGAAGTAAAAACAGAACGAGGTCTTATCTACGACATCTATTGCGTAACCGATACCGGTGAACGTATTATCGTAGAAATGCAGAACCGGGAACAGCCTTACTTTAAAGATCGTGCCCTCTTCTATCTTTCTAGGGCCATTACGCAGCAGGCGAAAAGGGGAGTTTGGAACTTTCAATTGGATGCCGTGTACGGAGTGTTCTTCATGAATTTCGTGATGGACAAGGATATGCCCTCTAAAATCAGAACGGATATCGTTCTTTCTGACAGGGATACGGGGAAGCTCTTCAGCAACAAGTTCCGGCAGATTTTTATCGAACTGCCGAACTTCAACAAAGAGGAGGATGAATGTGAAAATGATTTTGAACGCCGGATTTATATACTAAAGCATATGGATACACTTGACCGGATGCCTTTCAAGGCTCGCAAGGCCGTCTTCGAGCGACTTGAAAAGTTGGCTTCCAAAGCAAATATGACCCAGGAGGAAAGAGCCCAGTATGAAGAAGAATGGAAAGTTTATAACGATTATTTTAATACGTTGGACTTTGCTGAACAGAAAGGCTTGCAAAAAGGTAAAGAAGAAACAGCTCGTAATTTGAAAGAATTAGGAGTGGCTGACGATATTATCATAAAATCTACCGGGCTTTCGAAAGAAGAAATCGAAAAATTATAATTTCTTTCATTTTATCGGAAAGAAAGGTTTGGTCGAAAGTGAAAAATAGTCTGTAACTTATGAAGCAAAAGATAGTTGTGGAGACTTTTAACACATTCTTTTTTCGCTAAGAGTGAAGTAGCTAAAAACTATATATGTCTTTTGGGTGAAATAAACGGAATTGGAATATTATCCACGTTAAAATCAGAAAAAAGTTTTCCGTTTTGGAAAACTTTCTGTATCAGCGAGAAAGAAATGTTTCCCGAAATTTAATGTTAAAAGCTAACCAAGCTATTAGATTATCTTCTATCTTTGTATCCGGTTTCGGAGCTAAAAGAGGTTTAGTCAATGAGGGAACGCTGTGTAAATCGGCGACAGTACCCGCTGCTGTAATTCTCTAAGAATCCGCACAATAAGCCACTGCATCGATGTCGGTGTGGGAAGGTGTTGCGAGGGAGGGATAAGTCAGAAGACCTGCCGGAACTTTTTCTTTTAGTTATCAATATTTTAAATTTAAACTTTCGGGAGTTAAAGTTATGAACTACGCGGAAATTTGTATCATCAAACGTGATGGTAAGAGAGAAGATTTCTCTATCAGTAAGATCAAGAATGCAATTAGTAAAGCATTCAGTGCAACAGGTATTCAGGATGAGCAGCAGTTGGTGGCTGACATCACTATGAACGTAATCAGTCAGTTTACTACTCCTACTATTACCGTAGAAGAGATTCAGGATTTAGTAGAAAAGTCGTTGATGAAAGTACGCCCGGAAGTAGCGAAGAAATATATTATTTATCGCGAATGGCGGAATACGGAGCGCGATAAGAAAACCCAGATGAAGCAAGTGATGGACGGCATCGTTGCTATCGACAAGAACGATGTCAACTTGAGCAATGCCAACATGAGCAGTCACACGCCTGCCGGACAGATGATGACGTTCGCTTCCGAAGTAACCAAAGATTATACGTATAAATACCTGTTGCCGAAACGTTTTGCCGAAGCGCACCAGTTGGGAGATATTCACATTCACGACTTGGATTATTATCCGACAAAGACGACGACCTGTATCCAATATGATATGGATGACCTCTTTGAACGTGGTTTTCGCACCAAGAACGGTAGTATCCGTACCCCGCAAAGCATCCAGAGTTATGCTACGTTGGCTACTATTATTTTCCAGACGAATCAGAATGAGCAGCATGGCGGACAGGCAATTCCTGCTTTCGATTTCTTCATGGCAAAAGGTGTGGCCAAATCTTTCCGCAAGCATCTGGCATCGTTCATCAATTTCTATGTCGCCATGGAAAACGGAAATCAGGCCGATGAGAAATCCATCCGCACATTGATTAAAGAATATCTTCCGTCTATCAAGACTACTGAAGCCGAACGCGAAACATTGCGCATTGCTTTGGTGGCTTTACAGATTATTATAGATAAGGAACACCTTGCCCGTATCGTTGAGAAAGCTTATCAGCAGACTCGCAAAGATACCCATCAGGCCATGGAAGGATTTATCCACAACCTGAACACGATGCATTCACGTGGCGGTAATCAGGTGGTATTCAGCTCCATCAACTACGGTACGGACACTTCTGCCGAAGGCCGCATGGTGATCGAAGAATTGCTGAAAGCTACCATTGAAGGATTGGGTACAAGAGGTGAGGTGCCTGTATTCCCGATCCAGATTTTCAAGGTGAAAGACGGAGTTTCTTACTCGGAAAAAGACTTTGAGAAAGCAATGAAAGCGGAAAATATCGAAGAGGCAATGACCGACCGTTACGAGGCTCCCAACTTCGACTTGCTGTTGAAGGCTTGCCAGACTACGGCGAAAGCATTGTTCCCGAACTTCATGTTCCTCGACGCACCTTTCAATCAGAACGAGAAATGGAGAGCGGACGATCCGAAACGTTACATCTACGAATTGGCGACGATGGGTTGTCGCACCCGTGTCTTTGAAAACGTGGCAGGAGAAAAATCTTCTTTAGGTCGTGGCAATCTTTCATTCACTACGCTGAATATGCCGAGACTGGCGATTGAAGCCCGCATCAAGGCGGAAAACCTGATAGAGGATGAACGCAACAAGGATGCCATTGAACAGAAGGCAAAAGAAATTTTCATCGAATCCGTACACCAAATGTCCGTGCTTGTAGCCGATCAGCTTTACGAGCGTTATCAGTATCAGCGTACGGCCCTGGCACGTCAGTTCCCGTTCATGATGGGAAATAATGTGTGGAAAGGCGGCGGTGAGCTGAACCCGAATGAACAGGTGGGTGATGCATTGCGCAGCGGTACGCTGGGTATCGGATTTATCGGCGGACACAACGCGATGGTGGCTCTCTACGGACAAGGTCACGGCCACAACCAGAAAGCATGGGACACGCTGTATGAAGCGGTGATGGAAATGAATAAAGTGGTAAACGAATATAAAGAGAAATATAACCTGAACTACTCCGTTCTGGCTACTCCTGCCGAAGGACTTTCGGGACGTTTCACTAAAATGGATCGTCGGAAATATGGAAAAATCCCCGGAGTGACAGACCGCGACTATTATGTCAACTCTTTTCACGTAGACGTGAAAGAACCGATCAGCATCGTTGAGAAAATCAAGCGTGAAGCTCCGTTCCACGCCATTACGCGCGGCGGACATATCACGTATGTAGAACTGGACGGTGAAGCACAGAAGAATGTACGTGCCATCGCCAAGATTGTGAAAGTGATGCACGACGAGGGGATTGGCTACGGCTCTATCAATCACCCGGTAGATACTTGCCATAACTGTGGTTACAAAGGGGTTATCTTCGATAAATGTCCGGTGTGCCAGAGTGAAAGCATCCTTCGTATGCGCCGTATAACCGGTTACCTGACAGGCGATTTGAGTTCCTGGAACTCTGCTAAACGGGCAGAAGAACAAGACCGCGTAAAACACCTGTAGAAGTGAATTTATTAGGAACTTATCCTGAAACGATTGTCGATGGTGAAGGCATCCGGTACTCTATTTATCTTGCCGGATGTTCCCATCACTGTCCTGGTTGCCACAACCCGGAGAGCTGGAATCCGAGGGCGGGGGAAGAGTTGACGGAAGAAAAAATACAGTCCATCATCCGTGAAATCAAGGCAAATCCTTTGCTGGACGGTGTTACTTTTTCCGGTGGTGATCCGTTCTTCCATCCGGAGGAGTTTCTGCTTTTACTGAAACGGGTGAAAGAGGAGACGGGGATGAATGTGTGGTGCTATACAGGATATAGCTACGAAGAAATCAAGGCACAGCCCCGCTTGAGTGCTGCTCTTGATTATATAGATGTGTTGGTGGACGGACGCTTCGAGCAGGCTCTTTTCTCTCCGTATCTGGAGTTCAGGGGAAGCAGTAATCAACGGATCTTGAAGTTGAAGTAACGACTTTTCTCCACTAAAAAAACTTATTTTTCAAAGGAAACAAAAACACCTGTACCATTGTTTTGTTTACCTTTACGAAACCAAGTGAATCATTTTTCATCACGGAGTAACGCGGTGCTTTTTTTGTAGTCGGTGGTGTTTGTGTTTGCATCCCTGCGTTGCTTTATGGTGAAAAAAGAATGACTACTTACAAGAATAAGTTTTTATGGTACAATCGATAAATTCAACTCAAAAAATAGAGGAAACCGACGGATTGCCGATGCCTAAGCGTATTTGGGCGGTGGTGTCCGTCGGATTCGCTCTTTGTATGTCGGTATTGGATATTAACATCGTCAATATCGTACTACCCACGCTTTCGCATGATTTTGGGACTTCTCCCGCTGTAACCACCTGGATTATCAACGGCTATCAGCTGGCCATCGTCATATCGCTACTGTCTTTTTCCGCTTTGGGTGAAATCATCGGTTACCGGAAAGTCTTTCTTTCGGGTATCGGCCTGTTTTGCATCACTTCATTGATCTGTGCCTTGTCCGATTCGTTTTGGACGCTAACCGTCGCCCGTATTTTTCAGGGGTTCAGTGCCTCTGCCATCACCAGCGTGAATACGGCACAGCTACGTTATATCTATCCGAAGAGCCAGATTGGGCGGGGAATGGGGATTAATGCGATGGTCGTTGCCATATCGGCTGCCGCCGGGCCTTCTGTGGCGAGCGGTATTCTTTCTATTGCCAGCTGGCACTGGTTATTTGCTATTAATGTTCCGTTAGGACTTACCGCATTGTTTCTCGGCATCAAACATCTGCCAAGGCAGGAGGAACGCTCGAAACGCAAATTCGATTATATCAGTGCCATAGCGAATGCGGTTACCTTCGGCCTGCTTATATATACGCTGGACGGATTCGCCCATCACGAGGAAATGGATTTCCTTTTCATCCAACTGGTTGTATTGGCAGTGGTAGGCACGTACTATGTGCGCCGGCAACTCACGCAAACTACTCCGCTATTGCCGCTCGACCTGTTGCGGATTCCGATTTTCCGGTTATCCATCCTGACTTCCATTTGTTCCTTTATCGCTCAAATGTCGGCAATGGTTTCCCTGCCTTTTTTCCTGCAGAACACTTTAGGACACAGTGAGGTGATGACCGGACTTTTGCTTACTCCGTGGCCGTTGGCTACGCTGGTCACGGCTCCATTGGCAGGGTATCTCGTGGAGCGTATTCACCCCGGTATACTGGGAAGTATCGGGATGGTTTTGTTTGCCATCGGGCTTTTCTCGCTTTCCAGTCTGACTGCCGAATCATCTGATATAAGTATCATCCTGCGTTTGATGTTGTGTGGTGCGGGCTTCGGATTGTTTCAGACGCCGAACAATAGCACGATTATCTCTTCCGCTCCTACGCAGCGTTCGGGAGGGGCCAGTGGGATGCTGGGAATGGCCCGCCTGTTGGGACAGACCACCGGAACAACATTGGTTGCCTTGCTTTTCAGCTTTGTCACTCATAGCCGGAGCACGGCTGTTTGCCTGATGGTGGGGAGTGGGTTTGCCGTTGTGGCAGCTATCGTCAGTAGCTTGAGGCTATCACAGCCTTCCACCCTGAAAAGAAAATAATGAAGTCCTGAAAGAGGATTAAGTCTTTCAGAACTTCACAGGAACATCATACAACATATCAGTAAGTAATCATTCAAGATGAACTTGAAAGATTTGACTTTCTAGTATTTCGTTTCCCGTATGACTTCTACCAGACGGCGGAAGTCTTCCGGATGCACATCACCGATGTTTCCGATACGGAAGGTATCTGCTTTTGAAATCTTTCCCGGGTAAATCACGAATCCTTTATTTTTCAGTGCATAATAGAATGTTTTGAAGTCGAATCCTTCATGCGGATAAAGGAAAGAAGTGATGATAGGCGACTGGATGTCATCTTCGAGCAGTGTTTTGAATCCGAGTGCACGCATTCCTTCCACCAAAATACGGTGATTTTCGCAATAACGTTGGTAACGTGCTTCTACGCCTCCTTCTTCAATCAATTCGGTCAGGGCTTGTTTGAAAGCACGGACAACGTGTGTCGGTGAAGTGAAGCGCCATTTTCCGTGTCCCTTTTCCATTGTTTCCCATTGGTCGTAGATGTCCAGGGAAAGAGAGCGTGCCACTCCTTTGCAATATTTTAATTCCGAACAGCGGGCGATGATAAATCCGAATCCCGGTACACCCTGAATACACTTGTTGGAACTGCTGATTAGGAAGTCGATACCGAGTTCGTTTACATCTAAGGGGATACCTCCGAAGCTGCTCATACAGTCTACAATCAGCTTTTTACCATGCATCTTGACGATGTGGGACAGTTCTTTGATCGGATTCAGGATACCGGTCGTTGTTTCGCAATGAACGAAAGCGACATGTGTGATATCGGAGTTATTGCTAAGATAATCGTCTACATATTCAACTGATACCTGCTCTGTTTCTTCAAAAGCCAGCATGTCGTAGTCGAGATGGTAATATTCTGCAATGTTGCCCATACGGTCGCCATAGGCTCCGTTGCTACAAATCAGGAGTTTGTCTTTCGGGGTGATGGTGGCGCCTAAAACGGCCTCCACGCAATAGGTTCCGCTTCCCTGTAAAAGGATGGAAGTGTATTCTTCCGGTTTTTTAGTGGCGATGTTAACCAGGTCTTTGCGGAGTTCCTGAACAATGCCGAGGTTGTAGTCTTCGTCCCATGTACACCAGTCGGTCATCATGGCTTCTTTTACTGTTTCAGAGGTGGTTAGAGGTCCCGGAGTTAATAACAAATATGGTTTCATAATGATGTTTTCTTTAGAAATGAATAAATAAATGATTTTGTTTCTTTTCTGATTGTTGGGTGCGGGCTTGAATGTTAGTTGCCGGCGTTGATCGTTTCAATCAGTGCGGGAAGTTCTTCGATAGTGCGTATCACGTAAGAAGCTCCTGCGGCAAGCATGCGCTCTTTGACATCGGCGATGCGGGCTTCGAGTTCGGAGGCAGGCATTGATTTTGTTTCTGCTTCGGTAAGTGCCATTTCATTGCTGCCGAGAATCACGCCTACACTATACACTTTCGCGTTCACTCCTTCGAGAATATCGGCAATCGTATCACCCACTTTTATAACGGCGTCGAGGCTGGGGACTGCTAATTTCGTCAGGTTCTCAAAAATCATGTAAGGAGCGGGACGTCCGGCGGGAAGTAGGTTGGGAGTGGCGCAATAATCCACGTGGTATCCTTTTGCCTGTGCGGCGGGGAGAACTACATCCATCATTTCGCGGGTATAGCCGGTGGTCGATCCTATTTTAATACCTGCGGCACACAATTTTTCCAAAGTTGGGATTACTCCCGGAATAGGGTCTGTGTAGTTTTCGAGAGAGGCGAAGAGATGCTTCTCGAAAAGGCGGTTTAGTTCTACCACGTCTTCTTCCGTCCAGGCGCGTTGGTAACGGGCGGTAAACTGTTCGTTCACGTCAGGCATGGAAAGTAGTTCGCGGATGTGTTGAATTTTGGGTAGTCCCATTGGTTTGCGGGTCTGTACAACATCGATTACCAGTCCTTTTTCGGCAAATGCTTCGATAAAAGCAGCCACGGGGGCAAAACATCCATAGTCAACGGCTGTACCAGCCCAGTCCATAATAATACATTCAATCTTTTTCATTCTTGTTTCTATATAATATTGGTTTATTCGTCAGAAATTAGTAAGAAGCGAGGGAGGGGACGGGGCAAGATTCGTTCCCGCGTATTTCACCCTGTTTCCCTTTTCTGTATTTTTGTGTCAGATAAATCATTGCTAAGGTGAACGCAAAGGTGCAGACGATTCCTACTGTCCCTGCCATCGTATTGTAGAATTCCAGCCAATTCAAATCCGGGTTGAAACATTCTTTCACTACCAATACCACCACTGTGCCTGTGTAGCCGATGGAATCGACCATCGCTATGAAGAAACCTACATTTCCCTTGATGCGGAAACAGGCGATGAAGCGGTCGAAGAAAATGGTTTGAAAGCTCAAGTAAGAAAAATAGAGGCAGAGGCTCTGGATAAATAACCACACGAGCGGAGAAAGTTGCAGGGTATGGTAGTTGAATGCCACAGTGCTAAGTGTGATTGCTCCCGCAATGACAAGGGTCAATAGAACGGAAAGTACTTTGATGTGGCTTTTCATCACTGCCAGGGTGGCGAAAATGGCCAGGATAATCAGTGTGACTACACCGTCCACTTTGGCGAATACCCACGGGGAAAGTCCGGCGGCATTGACGTCTATGATTTTCACCAGAAAGTCTTCCTTGACATCTTGCAAAACGGTGAGAAAGAGGTTGGCGAAGAAAAGCAGTGTCAATATGGGAGCAAAGCTGCGGAACAGGTTCCAGCGTTGTTGTTTGTTGAGAGTGACACGTTCCACACGCAGTGCTTTGTCTTCGGCAGTCGGTTTGGGCAGGTGATCGAGGATATAGCCCAGTCCTGCCAGCAAGGGCAATGCTACCGCACCGATCAGTGCAGGCATCCAGAACTCACTGACGTGCAGGGTGTCGACAACGAAAAGTCCGATGGATTTGGCTGTGCCGCTACTGACTGCGATACTGAGTCCGAAAAGGGAAGCGAGCAGATCCGTCACCCGGCGTCCTTCGAGGAAGCTGAAGATGACTCCCCACATACAGCCAAGCGACAGTCCGTTGAAGAACAACGCCAACACATTGAACGGGCGGGGCAGGCATCCGAAAAGAACCAAAGAGAGTTCGGCCACTAAAATAGAAACAAGAATGAATTTCAGGCGGCCTTCTCTCTTCAGTTCGGAAATAAGTTTGATCCCGATAAACTTGGATACCATATATCCGAATATCTGGATGATGCTGGTGGCTATCTTATAGTCCATACCAAATAGTTCCATGCCGTCGAACGTGGCGGCGGTGAACGGTTTGCGTAGTGCGTAGACTAATGAATAGGATAGCAGTGCCGCTCCTCCCGCATAAAGGATAAAGAGTAAATCGGAAAGTTTCTTTTGGGCCGAAGGCGACAGTTTTTCTTTGAAATTCATAATGCTATTTTTTTGTTTCCGGTGCAAAAGTAGGGTGTCGGAGCGAACGAAAAAATGAATTTCAATGAATCATATTGTATATATGAGCCTTTAAGTGTACTGAAATATTAATGTAATATTCATGCAATACAAACATAATACCTTAGTCATTCCTTTGCAACGGAATCAATTAACAAACCGAAAAATCATGGACGAACTTACGGATATTTATAAAAGAATAGAGTACCTGCGCAACAACGGGGTGAAGATGAAAGAAATTGCCGACCGGGTGGATATGGCTCCGAGTGTGTTGTCTGCTTTGTATTCGAGTGTGCTTCCCGCTTATATCGACTTATTGAAAACACGCACACCGGACGAGGCGCTGGATGAAGCTTTGGCACTGGTGAATAATGTTTCCAAGAAACGCTTATTAAATAATGTGGGATCGGTGAGGCTGTTGCTTCAGGAGATGGAGCCGGACGTGCAGAGCGAGGCGGAGAATGGCAACTCTTTTATCAAGTTGCTGGGGAAAGAGGCGAAGGAGTCTGTGCAGGAGGTGTATAATTATAGCGGTATGTATCTTAGTTACAGTTTGTCGTCTTCTACGGATAGCTTGAAGATCGAGCCGTACATGATTTGTGCTTCCGAGAATAATGAGTATGTGAAGGTGGGGATGATTAATGCGTATAAGTCGGTGCATTGGGGGAGCGGGATTATCAGTAATCATCAGAACTCTTACTTGATGTTCAACGAAAGGGATTTGCCACAGTTTGCGCTGGTGACTATTTACCTGCAACTTCCGCATTATGAGTTTCCGAATATGCTGAAAGGGCTTTATCTCTGTCTGGACTACAATCATAATCCGATTGCGCGTCGTATTGTACTGGTGAAACAGTCGGATAGTACGGATGTTAATCAGTTTCTGGAGATGGAAGGGTGTCTGGTTCCGCGGGCGGAATTGACTCCGGAATTGGAGGTGTACTATAATTATACGTGTCAGGAGGGAGATTATATCAAAACGTGCACGGTGCCTTCACCTAAGTTGGATGAGACGGATTTGGAGAGAGAGAAGAAGATGTTGAAGATTTAAAGACAAACAACAATAAAAAAAGATCCCGGATGAAAATTGGTTTTTAAAACCTTTTTCATCCGGGATGATTCTTTTTATATGTTTTCTCTATCTTTCTATTGTTATATTCGCTAGAAGAAGAATCGCAAAATATCATTGAAGTTAGCCCATATCAACAGACCGAAGAGCAGAATCATACCGGTCATCTGGGCGTATTCCATAAACTTGTCGCTCGGTTTGCGGCGGGCTATCATCTCGTAGAAGAGGAAGAGCACGTGGCCACCGTCTAATGCGGGGATAGGGAGGATGTTCATGAAAGCCAGGATGATGGAAAGGAAGGCTGTCATATACCAGAACTGGTGCCAGTCCCAGGTAGCGGGGAAGATGCTGCCGATCGTTCCGAAGCCGCCCAGTTGTTTGGCTCCTTCTTTTGAGAAGAGGTATTTCATGTTTCCTACATAGCCTTTCAGGGTTTTCACACCGAGGGAGACACCTGCGGGGAAGGATTCAAAGAAGGCATATTCTTTTTTTACCATAGGGAGCAGACGGTCTGTGACGAGACAGGCGGTTACACCCATCAGGTAGGCGGAGTCTACACGCATACTTAGCGTGTCTGTTGTACCGTTACGCACATAAGTCAGCGTGATTAGACGCGGATCTATGCTGTCTTTGAGCAGGGTTGCTTCGTTTTTCTTACGTTCTGCCATCGCTTCTTTGAAGTCGGAGAAAGAGATCGGGGTTCCGTTCAGGGCGATGATGCTGTCACCTGCCTGGATTCCTGCTTGTGCGGCAGGAGAGTTCACCATTACGCTGTCTATAACATACGGGAAACGGTAGGAGGCGAAGCGGACGCTGTCTGCCAAGAGACGTTGCATCAGGTCTTCCGGGATATAGACGGAGGCTTTTGCCCCGTTACGGATGACGCTTACTTCGCGTGCATCGGCAATCTGGCTCAACATGTCGCCGTCATAACGTTCGAAAGGAACACCGTCGGCAGAAAGGAGGATATCACCGTCCTGGAAACCTACCGCTTTGGCAGTCTCGTTGAATTCCATGCCAAGAGGGGCTTCCTGTACCTTTATATATTGGTCGCCCCATGCAAAAAGAATCATGGAGTAGATGAACAGTGCCAACAGGAAGTTGAACAGTACGCCACCCACCATTATCAGCAGACGTTGCCACGCCGGCTTGGAACGGAACTCCCACGGTTGTTCGGGTTGTTTCATCTGTTCGGTATCCATCGACTCATCAATCATGCCGGCTATTTTGACGTAACCGCCCAATGGCAACCAGCCTACTGCATACTCTGTGTCACTTTTCTTGGGTTTGAACTTAAAAAGGGTGAACCAAGGGTCAAAAAATAAGCAGAATTTTTCTACACGCACCTTAAACAAACGGGCAAAAAGAAAATGCCCGCCTTCATGAACGATAACGAGCAAGGATAAGCTCATAATCAATTGCAGGGCACGAATCAAAAATGTTTCCATATAGTCTATTTACAGTTTAAAGCCTTCAACTAATTCTCTACCGAAGAGAGGATATAAAGGCTATTTTCAATTTATATTAATACTAATCAATTTCTTTATTTTCTTTGTTCATCAATGGGATGAAGCGGATCATATCAGACTGGCTGCTATTTTCCTTGCTTCCGCATCCGTAGCTACATAATCGTCGTATGTCGGATTGGCGATGAAGGCAACCCGTTCCATTGTTTTCTCTATTACGTCGCTCATGCCGAGGAAGCTGATGCCGTCTTTCAGGAAAGAGGCTACCACTACTTCATTGGCAGCATTGACGATACAGGGCATATTCCCTCCGCGGTACATCGCTTCGTAGGCGAGTGCCAGGTTGCGGAACCGTTTCGTATCGGGTTGCTCAAACGTCAGATTCGTGCATTGGGAGAAATCGAGTCTGTCGAAAGAAGAGCTGATACGGTCGGGGTAGGAGAATGCGTACTGGATGGGCAGGCGCATATCTGGCATCCCAAGTTGTGCCTTGACAGCTCCGTCTTCAAACTGCACCATCGAGTGGATGACTGATTGCGGATGCACCACCACTTCGATCTGGCTGGGCTGAACACCGAACAACCATTTGGCTTCGATCACCTCAAAACCTTTATTCATCATGGAAGCGGAGTCGATTGTGATTTTTGCTCCCATTTCCCAGTTGGGATGTTTCAAGGCTTGCGTCTTTGTGACGGATTTCAGCTGTTCCAAGGTGCAAGTGCGGAACGGACCTCCGGAGGCTGTCAATATCACTTTCTCGATCGGGTTACCCACTTCTCCCGCTAAACACTGAAAAACAGCAGAGTGTTCAGAGTCTACCGGCAGAATCGGAGTGCGATATTGTTGTGCCAACTGATTAATCAGTTCGCCCGCTACTACCAATGTTTCTTTATTGGCCAACGCAATCGCTTTCTTGGCGCGGATGGCGTTGATGGTTGGTTTTAGTCCGGCATAACCGACCATGGCTGTCAACACCATGTCGATGGGGCCTGCTTCTACAATCTGACAGATAGCGTCTGTGCCTGCGTACACTTTGATAGGCAGGTCGCTCAATGCTTCTTTCAGTTCGGAATACTTTTCTTCGTTGGCTATCACTACCACTTCCGGCTGGAACTTCCGTGCCTGGGCAATCAGTAGTTCCACGCGGTTGTTGGCTGTCAGCGCATAGGCTTCGTACAGGTCGGGATGTTCTTCGATGACTTGCAGAGCCTGCGTCCCGATGGAGCCTGTTGAGCCTAGGATAGCTATTTGTTTTTTCTTTTTGTTAGTCTCTATATTCATTTTTCTATTATCACTTAAAATACGATGTATTTTTCGGGATTCACCGGATGACCTTTATACCAAAGTTCGAAATGGAGGTGCGGCCCTGTACTAAGTGTGCCGCTGTTTCCTACCAGAGCGATGGCTTCCCCTCCTTTCACGCGTTCACCTTCCTTTTTCAGGAGGGAGCCGCAGTGTTTATAGATTGAAATTAAATCCTGGTTATGTTGTACGCCAATCAGATAACCTGTCTCGGCGGTGTATGTGCTTAGGATGACGGTTCCGTCCATGGTTGCCAATACGCTTTCGTTGGGATTGGCGGCGATGTCGGTGCCGTAATGTTTCTTCTCGGCATTGAAGTGGTCGGACACCATACCTCGTGTCGGACGGTATAAAATGAGTCCGGTCACGTCCGGTTGGGAAGTGATGGAGGTCAGGTTATATTTTTCATTCTCTTCATACTGACGGCGGAATTCTTCTTCCCGTTTGGTACGTTCCATCAGTGTGTCTTCGCGGGCAGTGGTCAGTGAATCGAGTGTCTGCACGCTGTCGATGGATACTTTTCCACTGAAGATATCCTGAATGTTCATGATGTAAAGATTCTGCTTGTTGAGCACTTGTTGTAAAGAGTCTACACGCAGGGCATTGTCCACGATTTGTGTACGGACTTCACTGTTCATGTATCCGGGGAGGTAGTTGCGCAGCGGGGTGAAGGTGATGATGCAGGAAGCGATCAGGAAAAGTACCGCCAGCACGCAAAGTAATACGGAAAGTCCATTGAGCTTGGATACGCGAAGTCCGACAATTTCTTCAAGTGTATTTTCATTAACGATCGTTAGTTTATACTTGAACTTGAAATTTTTCCAGAAAGCTTTACTTCGTCTTCTCTTTGGCATCTCGGGTATTTACTGTTTTTACGATTTACTATTTACTATTTTCAGTGGATGAGCGGCTCATCGTTTGATTCGTTCTCACCGGTCATCTTCCAATTCCTCCAGATTGAGCAACCCTTCGGGAAGTTCCACCGTGATGAGTTTCTGTTTCTGGTCTATTCCTACGATAAATTCCTCCTGGGCGGGAACGAGCAGTTCCTCTTCTTCCGCTCCTTCAACCACGAAAAGGGTGTTTACCGTAGTGGTATCTACATCTATAACTTCTCCCAGAAGTCCGTGATGGATGTCTTCCATCTGGAAACCGATAAAGAAGTTCCAGGATAATTCGCCATCTTCCGCTTCTTCGGCGTGTTTCACGGGGAAGTAGACTTCAATGTTGGTGAACATTCGGGCACGTTCGGCACTGTCGACTCCTTCCAGTTTCACCAAGGCGGTGGAGTCTGAACGGAAGCGGTATTCTTCGATGAAGAAAGGCACGAAAATGCCATTGAGCAGGCATATCAGGTAATCACAGTCCACACGGTCGAAAATATCGTCCGTGAAGGTAAATTGCAATTCGCCGTGGATGCCGTGCGGTTTATTGAATAATCCTATCTTGTATACTTCTTCTTTCTTTATCATATCCGGGTGATTCTGGCTCCGATAGCGTTCAGACGTCCTTCGATGTTCTGATAACCACGGTCTATCTGTTCGATGTTACTAATGGTACTGGTTCCTTCGGCGCTCATGGCGGCAATCAGAAGGGCGATACCGGCACGTATATCCGGTGAAGTCAGGCGGGCACCGCGCAGCTTGAAGCCGTGGTTGTGTCCGATGACTACGGCACGGTGAGGGTCGCAGAGAATGATCTGTGCACCCATGTCGATCAGTTTGTCCACAAAGAACAGGCGGCTTTCGAACATTTTCTGATGGATCAGTACGCTGCCTTTGGCTTGTGTGGCTACAACGAGCATCACACTTAGCAAGTCGGGAGTCAGTCCCGGCCAAGTGGCGTCGGCTATCGTCATGATGGAGCCGTCGATAAATGATTCTATCTGGTATGTTTCCTGTGCGGGAACGTAAATATCGTCTCCTCTTTGTTCGAGCTTGATGCCCAGACGGCGGAAGCTCTCGGGGATGATTCCAAGATTTTCGTAAGAAACATTCTTGATGGTAATTTCGCTTTTCGTCATTGCCGCCATGCCGATGAAGCTGCCCACTTCAATCATGTCGGGCAGTACGGTGTGTTGCGTGCCGTGCAGTTCTTCCACGCCTTCGATGGTGAGCAGGTTGGATGCGATACCGCTGATTTTGGCTCCCATCCGGTTGAGTAACCGGCAGAGTTGTTGCACGTAGGGTTCGCAGGCGGCATTGTAAATGGTGGTCGTACCTTTGGCAAGTACGGCTGCCATGACGATGTTGGCTGTTCCGGTGACAGATGCTTCGTCCAGTAGCATATAGCTTCCCTGAAGTCTGTCGGCCGTTATTTCGTAGATACCCCGCTCTTCGTCGTAGCGGAAGTCGGCCCCTAAATTCTGAATACCTACAAAGTGAGTGTCCAGACGGCGGCGACCGATTTTATCTCCTCCCGGCTTGGAAATCAATGCCTTGCCGAAACGTGCCACCATGGGACCTATAAGCATCACAGAGCCTCGCAGACTGGAACATTTCTTTAGGAATTCATCGCTTTCCAAATAAGCCAGGTCTACATTTTCTGCTTTAAAACTATAAGAATCAATGCCTTTCTTTGCAACCGTCACTCCCATCTCCCGCAAGAGCTGAATCAGGTTGTTGACATCAAGAATGTCAGGTATATTGTTCACCGTCACTTCCTCTGCGGTCAGCAACGTGGCACAGATTATCTGCAAAACTTCGTTTTTAGCTCCTTGCGGGTGGATTTCTCCGCTAAGCCGATGTCCTCCTTCGATTACAAATGAAGCCATTAATTTTTTTAGTATTAAGTATAAAGTGTTTAGTATCTTCTTTTATTGTTTTGACGATTGTTGGTATAGTTCGTCTTCGGACGGTAGTTCTGATTCAGGCGTTCTGCCATCAGCCGGACGATATCGTCGGTCATTTGGAGTTCCCCGTTGGACAGTTCGTACAGGTCTTCGGCAATCTTTTTGTCGTCCACTGTATCTTTGTTCCATGCCAGGTAATCCTTTTTCATGTGGTTGCAGATAAGGGCAATCAGGTTTCTCTTTTCGTTTCCTTCAGGGAATTCGATCGCTTTTTTTATCAGTACTTCCAGCGTATGTCCGTAGTGACGGTAACGCATACGGGCAGTGGAGTAGGGGATATGGTCCGGGCGGGTCACCAGATTGTCCTTGCGGATGATTTCATACGGATAGTCAATATCCAGCTCAAAACCGGACATGATAGCCAGGTGGTCCCAAAGCTTGTGCTTGAAATCGGGTACATCACGCAAATGGGGGAACATATTTCCCATAATGTTGATGATGGTGTTGGCACAACGCTGACGTTCTGCACGATCCTGAATGGTCAACGCATAATCTACCATGTTCTGGATGCTACGTCCGTATTCGGGAAGCGGCATTCTTTTCTGTTGAGTATTGTATTGCATTTGTTAAATTAAAATTGAGAATTAAAAATTAAAAAATTAAAGAAGCTTTTTCGGCATGGAGGCAACGAATTCTTTCAGGTAGAAAGGTTCGAAGTAAGCCACGTCTTTATAGTCTTCATCGGCCACTGCTTTTTCTGCCAGTGGGAACATCATTTTAGCCAACGGATGGATATTGTCGATAAAATGTGCGTTCGGATGCGTGATCTGTTCGCGGCATTTGTCGGCTCCGTTTCCAAAGAAATAAACCGGTTGTTCGTTCAGGAACTCCAGGTAAGAGTTCTCATCTACGATGTCGGCGGCAACTGTACGTTTCACTTGTAGACGACGGTCATAGACGGCTGCATATACTTCCATGCGGCGGGCGTCGATCATCGGACAAAGCAAAGCGTTTTCGGGCAAGTCGTGATACAACAGCACCGGAACACTCAATACTTCCAGCGTCGGGATACCGATCAAGGGGATATTGCGCCCGTAACAAACTCCTTTCGCCATAGAAACCCCGATTCGGAGTCCGGTGTACGAACCCGGTCCGCAACTCACTGCAACGGCATCCAAAGGGATGGCATGACTGTCTATGAACGACAATGCTTCATCTACAAAAACTCCTAAAGACACGGCGTGTGAAGGGCCTTGCAAGTCTTCTTTCACAAAAATCGTCTGTCCGTCTTGACTGGCCGCTACCGAGCAAACAGAGGTAGAGGTTTCAATATTCAGTATACACGACATAAAAATCAGCTTATTAAATTGTCGCAAATTTACATGATTATTTCCAATTCTTAAAATATTCGTGTACTTTTGCACAAAACTTTAAGGTTATGATACAGTCTATGACAGGATACGGTAAAGCTACGGCCGAACTTCCTGATAAAAAAATAAATGTAGAAATCAAGTCGCTCAACAGCAAGGCAATGGATTTGTCCACTCGCATCGCTCCGGCGTATCGTGAAAAAGAGATTGAAATCCGTAATGAGATTTCTAAAGTTCTGGAACGTGGAAAAGCTGACTTCAGCCTGTGGATAGAGAAGAAGGAGGGCGCGGATGCTGCTCCCATCAATAAGGATGTGCTGAAAAGTTATTATAGCCAGCTGGAATCGATAAGCCGCGAACTGGGGATTCCTTGTCCCGCACCGGAAGACTGGCTCCAACTATTACTTCGCATGCCGGACGTGATGACGAAAACGGAAATTCAGGAACTGACGGAAGAGGAATGGAGCATGGTGCATGCTACCATACTTGAAGCCATCAGTCATTTGGTAGATTTCCGCAAACAGGAGGGGGCTGCATTGGAAAAGAAATTCCGTGAGAAGATTGCCAACATTAACAGTTTGCTTGAACAGATTGCTCCTTACGAGAAAGAACGTGTAGAGAAAGTGAAAGAACGCATCACTGATGCTCTCGAAAAGACGTTAAGCGTAGACTACGACAAGAATCGTCTGGAACAGGAACTGATTTACTATATCGAAAAACTGGATGTCAACGAAGAAAAGCAACGTCTTAGCAACCATCTGAAATATTTCATCAGTACGATGGAAAGTGGTAGCGGACAGGGTAAGAAGCTTGGTTTTATCGCCCAGGAAATGGGTCGGGAGATCAATACGTTAGGCAGCAAGTCCAATCATGCTGAAATGCAGAAGATCGTAGTTCAGATGAAGGATGAACTGGAACAGATTAAGGAACAGGTGCTGAACGTGATGTAAAACAGTATCTATCATTTTTAATTCTTAATTCTTCATTAAACTTATGACCGGTAAGCTAATTATTTTCTCTGCTCCGTCTGGTTCGGGCAAATCTACTATAATCAATTATCTGCTGACGCAGAATTTGAATTTAGCGTTTTCTATTTCTGCTACCAGCCGTCCTCCGCGTGGAACGGAGCAGCATGGGGTTGAATATTTCTTCCTTACACCGGAAGAATTTCGTCAACGCATTGAGAACAACGAATTTCTGGAGTATGAGGAGGTGTATAAGGACCGTTATTACGGAACGCTGAAAGCGCAGGTAGAAAAGCAATTGGAAGCGGGTCAGAATGTGGTGTTTGACGTAGATGTGGTTGGCGGATGCAATATCAAGAAGTTTTATGGCGATCGTGCGTTGTCGGTGTTTATCCAGCCGCCTTCGGTGGAAGAATTACGCTGCCGGTTGGAAGGACGTGGAACGGATGCGCCGGAAGTGATTGAAAGTCGCATCGCTAAGGCGGAATATGAATTGGGTTTTGCTTCGCAATTCGATTGTGTGATTGTCAATGATAATTTGGAAACTGCTAAAGCGGAAGCTTTGAAAGTTATCAAAGAGTTTTTGGAACAATGAATAAGCAGAAAACCGGAATCTTCAGCGGATCATTCAATCCGATTCACATCGGACATCTTGCTCTAGCCAACTACCTTTGTGAGTATGAAGGATTGGATGAAATCTGGTTTATGGTGAGTCCGCAGAATCCTTTGAAAGCACAGGAGAAGTTATGGAATGATGAATTACGTCTCGAACTGGTAAAGTTGAGCATCAGTGACTATCCTCGTTTTCAGGCTTCAGATTTTGAGTTTCATTTGCCTCGCCCCTCATATAGCGTATATACGTTGGAGAAACTGCGCGAGACATTTCCCGATCGCGAGTTTTATTTCATTATCGGTTCCGATAATTGGGAACGTTTTGGATATTGGTATCAGTCCGAACGTATCATTAAAGAGAATCAGATTCTTATTTACCCCCGTCCCGGCTTTCCCGTCAAAGAGGAGGAATTGCCGGAAACGGTGCGTCTTGTTCATTCTCCTGTATTTGAAATCAGTTCTACTTTTATTCGAGAAGCATTGGATGCAGGGAAAGATGTTCGATACTTTGTGCATCCAAAGGTCTGGGAGACTATAAAAGAAAGATAATATACGTCTTTGAATATATTAAAATATATATCCGACAGAATATAACGGATAATTTGTCAGCCACTCCTGTTGCCGGTAATCTGACATGGAAAAACGAATGCCATGTAGTCCTGGATTTTTTTCAACAAAAGAACGCAGACTTTTCGACTGTAAGTTTTCTTCTGCTTTCACTTCAACCGGAATAATATAGATTTCTTTTTGCAATAGAAAATCCAACTCTCCTTTGGAAGTATCTGAAGACCAGTAATAAATATTCAAGCCTTTCACCGATTTCAGTTGTTGTAACACATATTGTTCGGTAATTGCTCCTTTATAATCGGTAAATAAAATATTTCCTTCCAATAATGCCTGTGGGGGGAGTCCGCTCATTGCTCCCATTAATCCGGTATCCAGCATAAATAGCTTGAATGCAGAAAAATCTTCGTATGCCGATAAAGGTATTCCACCTTTCTTTACCCGGTTTACTTTATAAATAAGGCCGGCATCTATCAACCATTCCATAGCCAGTTCAAAATCTTTGGCTCTTGCTCCTTCTTTTATAACTCCATAAATGAATTTGCGATTTTCTTTTGCCAACTGTGCCGGAATCGAACGCCATACCATACGAATTCTGGGTACTTCGGCAATAGGAGCATGTTTGGAGAAATCACGATCATAAGAATCCAGTATATTTTGTTGTAACTGGCGGACTTCGGTATAGTCTTTGTGTTCAATAAAGGCATTGACTACTTCAGGCATTCCTCCTACGAAATAATACTGTTTAAGGAAGTCGGTGAGTTTAGAGCGGAAGGTAGAAATCAGGTTCCAATCTTGTTTAGCGAGCAAGCTGGCAAAAGGTTCTTGTCCGATAGCTTCTAAAAACTCGGAAAAAGAAAGTGGATATAAGTCTATAAAATCGACTTTTCCTACTGGGAAAGAATCATTTTGATGCATCGCGATCCCCAATAAAGAACCAGCTGCAATGACATGATACTGTGGTGCTTTCTCTTGGAAATACTTCATAGCTGTCAAACCGCGTGGAGCTTCCTGAAGCTCGTCAAAAAGAATTAAAGTATCCGTATTTACTACTTTTCCGGTAACTAATTGGATAGCCATTAAAATACGTTCGATATCAAAATCTTTTTGGAAAATCTCCTTCATCACTTCATTGTCTTCGAAGTTGATGTAAGCAAACTGTTTGTAAGCAGTAGCCGCAAACTCTTTCATGAGCCATGTCTTTCCTACCTGACGGGCTCCGCGAATAATCAAAGGCTTTCGTGTAGACTTTTCTTTCCAGTCATACAATTCTTGCATTGCATCTCTTCTCATACTTCTTTCTTTTATTATCAGCTACTTATAGATGCAAATGTAAGCATTAAAAGGGATATTAACAAAAAAAGTCGTACCTTAAAAATGTGATCTTTAACAAAAAGTCGTATCCTAAAAGTGTGGTATATCACAGAAAGTCGTACCTTAAAATGTAGGATGCTACTATTCGGGTTGTTTTTTCATACCAAGCTACGATACTTTACTCCGTTAATCGATGAAGAGTAATAACGATGATTTCCGCCGGAGCGCCAACACGGATTGGTAATTTGGAGGTTCCTATTCCGTTTGTTATAATCAAAGGTATTTTTGCAGAATTATATGCCAGTCCGGTGATGAAACGATTGCCATAGTGTGAGTTAAGTGCCGGGGCAACTCCGAATACACGGACTTGTCCGCCGTGGGTGTGTCCTGCCAGGGCAAGGTCGGTGTTAGCTACTGAAACATCTTCGATGTAATCCGGGGTGTGAACCAGTAAGATGACAAAATCTTTGGGAGAGAGTGCCAGAGTAGGCGATACTCCGTTGCGCCCCAGATCAAAAGGATTGCGCACTCCAGCGATAATGATCTGCTGCCCGTCTTTACGAAGCGTATCTACTTCATGTTCTAACGGACGCATGCCGTAATGTTTCATTGTATTCACAATATCGTCGTGGCAACGTTCGTAGTCGTTATTGCCCATTACCCCATAAGTGCCCATCGGTGTTTTTACGCGTGCCAGTGCGGAAAACAAAGGTTCCACATATTCACAACCTTCCTGATAGTCACCACCCATTAGAAGCACATCAGCCTTTTGAGCAATCAGTAGGCGGACAAGGTCGTTCAGGCCTTTTTCTTTCAGCAGACTTTTGTAGTGTAAGTCGGAAATGAAAGCGATACGGAAACCTTCAAAGGCTTCGGGAACATCGTGGTGTGTAAAGTCATATTTTACTACACGGTCCACTCCGGTATAGACAGAAGATACATCTACGCTGGAAGAAGTGATTTTTGTTCCCCGCAGTACCAGATCCGACGATTCGTGTGTATCGGTAGAAGTCTTTTCCTTTGTATTCTGCTTTTTGTTTTTGGAAACATTCAGCTCTTTGAGTTGCGAGTGGTCGGGGGAGAATAACCCGGCTATGGCATTAGCCGTATCCGGATAAATAGAATCTGAATTTAAAACAGGGCGTGGCAAGGTAGCCACCATATTCTTTTTCGACTTACAGGAAGCCAGCAAAAGCAATGTCAACAGGATAACAGGGTAGATTGTTTTTATTTTCTTCATCTTCTCTTAGTTTGAAGTTTTTCGGGGTGCAAAGATACGAAAAATCATGTATCTTTGTCCGTCAAAACTATTTATAATATATTAAAGTATGGAAGAAGTAAAGCGTAACTCGCTACAAGCATGGATATTAGCTGCACGTCCCAAAACGCTGACAGGGGCCATAACTCCGGTTATGATAGGTACTGCTCTTGCTGCAATGGACGGACGTTTTCACTGGTTGCCTGCACTGATCTGCTGTCTGTTTGCAAGTCTGATGCAAATTGCCGCTAATTTCATCAATGACCTTTTCGACTTCCTCAAAGGAACAGACCGGGAAGACCGGTTAGGCCCCGAACGTGCTTGTGCGCAAGGATGGATTTCTCCGCAAGCGATGAAAACCGGGATTATTATTACGGTTGCTCTTGCCTGCCTTATCGGCTGTACGTTACTCTTCTTTGCCGGGTGGGAATTGATTATCGTAGGAGTGCTTTGTGTGTTATTTGCCTTTCTTTATACCACCGGTCCTTATCCTCTTTCTTACAACGGTTGGGGCGATGTATTGGTGATTGTCTTTTTCGGCTTTGTACCCGTAGGCGGAACATATTACGTACAGGCGCTAACTTGGACACCGGATGTCACTATCGCCTCTTTAATCTGCGGACTGCTTATCGATACATTGTTGGTAGTCAATAATTATCGTGACCGCGAAGCGGATGCACGCAGTGGAAAAAGGACAGTGATCGTTCGTTTCGGCGAGAAATTCGGTCGCTATTTTTATTTGATGCTGGGGATTACCGCTTCTCTTCTCTGCTTGTGTTTCCTTCGTGAAGGTCATTTCTACGCCGCTTTTCTTCCGCAACTTTATCTGATCCCTCATTTCCTTACCTGGAAACGGATGGTGAAAATATACAGCGGTAAAAAATTAAACAGCATATTAGGCGAGACTTCGCGTAATATGCTGCTTATGGGTATTCTTATTGCAATAGGAATGTTGATAAATTGAGAATCATTTCCCGTACATCTTTTCGTAGTAACCCTGATAATCTCCGCTGGTAACTTCTTCCACCCAAGCTTGGTTGGCTAAATACCATTCGATTGTCTTTACGATACCGACCTCGAATTTAGTTTCGGGATACCATCCTAAGGCATTTGTTATCTTGGTGGGGTCGATAGCATAACGTTGGTCGTGTCCCAGACGGTCCTTAACGAAAGTAATCAGATCTTCGTTGATCCAGTCGATCGAAATATCTCCGTTTTCGTCTTTCACTTTCTTTTTGAGAACCTGACGATATTCGGGATTTTCTGCCATCAGACGGTGGATAGTCGAAATTGTCAGTTTCACGATTTCGAGGTTTGTTTTCTCGTTGTGTCCACCAACGTTGTACACTTCTCCGTCTTGACCTTCACGCACAACGAGGTCGATTGCTTTGCAGTGGTCTTCCACATAAAGCCAGTCGCGCACATTGCTACCGTCACCGTAGACGGGGAGATGCTTTCCTTCGAGGATATTCTTGATAATCAACGGAATCAATTTTTCCGGGAAGTGGTACGGACCGTAGTTGTTGGAGCAACGGGTAATCGTTACCGGCATTTTATAAGTGTCGTGGTAAGCCATTACCACCATGTCTGCACTTGTCTTAGAAGCACTGTATGGGCTGTGAGGACAAAGCGGAGTTGCTTCAGTGAAATACCCTTCGGCTCCCAATGAACCATACACCTCATCGGTAGATACCTGATGATAGCGTACACCTTTTCTCCAGGTCGGATATCCTTGTTCGTCTTTCCCCATTACCCATGCACGGCGTGCACAATCCAGTAAGTTCTGTGTTCCGAGAATGTTGGTAATCAGAAACAGTTGCGGATTTTCAATGCTGCGGT
This sequence comes from Bacteroides sp. 2_2_4, assembly GCF_000157055.1. Classification (NCBI taxonomy): domain Bacteria; kingdom Pseudomonadati; phylum Bacteroidota; class Bacteroidia; order Bacteroidales; family Bacteroidaceae; genus Bacteroides; species Bacteroides sp. 2_2_4. The sequence goes on from NZ_EQ973361.1 coordinate 420,307, forward strand.
CCACATGGCTCTCGGCAGCGAAATTCACCACATAGTCAAAACGATACTCAGCAAAAAGACCGTCTACCACATCGCGGCTACAAATGTCTCCTTTGATAAAGACACAGCGTTCGTTGTCGATGTCTTTGGCAATCGTTCCTAAGTTACCTGCATACGTCAAAGCGTCCAATATCACGACTTTGATGTCGTTATGTTTGGCTAAGATGTACTTGATGTAATTTGCCCCGATAAATCCTGCGGCACCGGTCACTAGATAAGTTTTCATATTTTATTCTTTATGTTGATTTTAGGATTGTTTAGCCAATTCGATAAGGTACTTTCCATACTCGGTTTTTTCGAGCTGTTGACCCAGTAGAAGCAACTGCTCCGTCGGAATCCATCCCTGACGCCAGGCGATTTCTTCAATACAGCTGACGTAAAAACCTTGGCGGTTCTGAATAGTGGCCACGAAGTTGGAAGCTTCCAGCAGACTGTCGCAGTTACCCGTATCGAGCCATGCAAATCCGCGTCCGAAGAGTTCCACTTTCAATGTACCTTCTTCCAGATACAGACGGTTCAAGTCTGTTATCTCATACTCTCCACGTGCTGAAGGACGAAGAGCCGCTGCTTTTTCCGTCACACTGGCATCGTAGAAATAAAGTCCCGGAACGGCATAATTACTTTTCGGCACTTCCGGCTTTTCTTCCAGTGAAATCACTTTTCCCTGTTCGTCAAATTCCACTACACCATAAGCGCGCGGGTCTTTCACGTAGTAACCGAAGATGCAGGCGCCCTTTTCTATATTGGCAGCCCGGCGGAGCATGGCGGAGAAGCCCTGTCCGTAAAACATATTATCCCCAAGAATCAGACAGCCCGGTTCGCCGTTCAGGAAATCGGCTCCCAATACGAAAGCTTGTGCCAGTCCGTTAGGTTGTTCCTGAATTTTATAGGAGAAAGACATACCCAGTTCCTCACCCGTTCCCAACAAGTCGCGGAACATCGGCAAGTCGCGTGGAGTCGAAATAATCAACACTTCGCGTATTCCTGCCAACATAAGTGTTGACAACGGATAATAAATCATCGGCTTGTCATACACAGGCATGATTTGTTTGGAAATCGCTTTAGAGAGCGGATAAAGTCGGGTGGCACTACCACCGGCTAGAATAATTCCTTTCATGTTCGTCTGAGTTATTCATTAACTGCGTGCAAAGGTCGGAAAGAATTCCGACGTGGCAAAATTTTAAAATAATTTTTCAATCTGGCAGGAACATTTATTTTATTTGTCCGCCAATTCGATGACTTCCAAGTCCTGAAAGGCCCCCTGGTTGATAACAAAACGTACCAAAGTCCGTACCTTGTGGAAACCGGACATGCCGGCAGCTCCCGGATTAATATGCAACATATCCAGTGTTTTATCATATTTCACCTTTAATATATGAGAATGTCCGCTGATAAAAAGTTTGGGCGGACGTGCCATCAGACTGCCGATGATGGAAGGATCGTATTTCCCCGGATAACCGCCGATATGTTTAATCAGCACTTCTGCACCATCCACCGTGAAACGGTTTATTTGCGGATACAGCTTTCTGATTTCCTGTCCGTCAATATTTCCATATACCGCCCGGAATGGACGGAAGGCGGCTAACTTTTCCGCTACTTCCAGCGAACCGATGTCTCCGGCATGCCAGATTTCGTCACACGGTTCAAAATATTCCAGATATTTCTCGTCCCAGTAAGCGTGAGTATCAGATAATAATCCAATTCTTGTCATAAATTTCTTTGTTTAATCCCACAAAGATACTATATTTGGAAAAATCTTAAAGCACATGGAAAGCAAATATAATTATTTCAAGCGAGATATTAGTTGGCTCTCATTCAATTACCGCGTATTGTTGGAGGCTCTGGACGAGCGTCTACCGCTCTACGAACGTATCAACTTCATCTCTATCTACTCTTCCAACCTCGAAGAGTTTTACAAAATCCGTGTAGCCGACCATAAAGCTGTTGCCTCCGGCGCTACGGAAAGTGATGAAGAAACCGTACAATCCGCCCGCGAACTGGTAGAAGAAATAAATAAAGAAGTCACCCGCCAGCTGGATGACCGTGTACGCATTTATGAAGAGAAACTACTACCTGCCCTGCGCAAGAATCACATCATCTTTTATCAGGACAGACATGTAGAACCGTTCCACCAGCAGTTTATTAAAGACTTTTTCCGGGAAGAAATTTTTCCCTACCTGCAGCCTGTGCCTGTATCCAAAGATAAAATAGTCTCCTTCCTGCGGGATAACCGCCTTTACCTGGCCATACGAGTCTATCCGAAGAAAGAAGGAAATGAAGGAACTACCAGTCTAACAGAATCCCGGCAACCTCTTTACTTCGTGATGAAGCAACCCTACGCCAAAGTGCCCCGCTTCATCGAACTTCCATCCCGCGAGAAAAACCATTACCTGATGTTTACCGAAGATATAATCAAGGCAAACCTCAACCTTATTTTCCCCGGCTACGATGTTGATTCCAGCTACTGCATCAAAATCTCCCGTGACGCTGACATATTAATTGACGACACCGCCAGCAGTGCCGACCTTGTCGCTCAACTCAAGAAGAAAGTGAAGAAACGTAAGATCGGTGACGTCTGCCGTTTCGTCTACGACCGTGGTATGCCTCATGACTTTCTGGACTTTCTGGTAGACGCCTTCCATATTCAGCGTGATGAACTTGTCCCCGGCGACAAGCACCTGAATCTTGAAGACCTGCGTCATCTTCCCAACCCGAACAAATCTCTTCACAGCCTCGAAAAGCCGAAGCCAATGAAGCTGACCATCCTCGACGAAAAAGAATCTATCTTCAACTACGTTGCCAAGAAGGACCTGTTATTATATTACCCTTATCACTCTTTCGAGCACTTCATCCACTTCCTGTATGAAGCCGTGCACAACCCGGAAACCCGTGAAATCATGGTAACCCAATACCGCGTAGCTGAAAACTCCGCCGTCATCAACACCCTGATAGCCGCCGCCCAAAACGGCAAGAAAGTCACCGTATTCGTGGAACTGAAAGCCCGTTTCGACGAAGAAAACAACCTTGCCACGGCCGAAATGATGCAAGCCGCCGGCATTAAAATAATATACAGCATACCCGGTCTGAAAGTACACGCCAAAGTAGCCCTTATCCGCCGCCGCGGACTGAACGGTGAAAAAATACCCAGCTACGCCTATATCAGCACCGGTAACTTTAATGAAAAGACCGCCACCCTCTACGCCGACTGTGGCCTTTTCACCTGCCGTCCGAAGATAGTGGCCGACCTCTATAACCTCTTCCGCACCCTGCAAGGAAAAGAAGACCCGAAGTTCACCACCCTTCTTGTCGCCCGTTTCAACCTCATCCCCGAATTGAACCGCCTGATTGATCGGGAAATCGCCCTCGCCGACGAAGGCAAACAAGGCCGTATCATCCTAAAAATGAACGCCCTCCAAGACCCCGCCATGATTGACCGTCTCTACGAAGCCTCCGAACACGGCGTACAAATAGACCTCATCGTCCGTGGAATCTGTTGTCTTATCCCCGGACAGTCATACAGTCGTAACATTCGTGTCACCCGTATTGTAGACAGTTTCCTCGAACACGCCCGCATCTGGTACTTCGGCAACGACGGCAAACCCAAAGTCTTCATGGGCTCCCCCGACTGGATGCGTCGTAACCTCTACCGCCGCATCGAAGCCATCACCCCCATTCTCGCCCCCGACCTGCGTGACAGCCTCATCGAAATGCTTAATATCCAGCTCGCCGACAACCAAAAAGCCTGCTGGGTAGACGACAACCTGCGAAATATATTCAAAAAAAGAGCGCCCGGCACCCCCGCTGTACGAGCCCAATACACCTTCTATGACTGGTTAAACAAAACAAATAACTAAAAAACAACCAACTAATTAACTAACATAAGAATCCCATACCCGTGTCCTGCAACTTACAACGCCCCACACGGCCTTCCCGCAACGTTCCCGCTGCACATCCCCCGTTATACGCCCTTACTACATGGCTTCCCTCGCAACAACCACACCGACATCTCATGCAACCTCCCCCACAACGCCCACCCCGCACGCCCCTCCGGCCTACTTTTTTCTCCGTCAAGCGAGCCCCCGTAACGGAGCGTCAAAAAGGGCAGACTGTTTGAGCGTAGCGAGTTTCTGCCCTTTAGCGCAGTGCAGGGAGCGAGTAGGAGAAAAAAGTCAGCCTTGAATTTTTCTTTGCTTCTTTCTTTTGTTTCAAGACAAAAGAAAGACGATTACGAGACAAAAGAAAGATGATTGTAACATAAATGTAACATGTATGACACCTCCCTGCAACGTCAAATCCCGTCCTTTGCAGCCGGAAACAACATACACATATATTTATTATGGAGACTATTTATTTATGCATTATCATCTTCCTCTTTGTACTAGCTGTTTTCGATCTGATAGTCGGAGTCAGTAATGATGCAGTTAACTTTTTGAACTCTGCGGTAGGCGCCAAGGCCGCTTCGTTTAAAACCATTCTTTTCATAGCCGGTATTGGTATATTCATTGGCGCTTCCCTGTCCAACGGTATGATGGACATTGCCCGGCACGGCATCTACCAGCCCGAGCACTTCTACTTTGCCGAAATCATGTGCATTCTGCTGGCCGTCATGTTGACCGACGTAGTACTGCTGGACGTATTCAACTCCATGGGGATGCCCACCTCTACCACCGTTTCACTAGTCTTTGAACTACTCGGAGGTACCTTTGCCCTCTCACTTATCAAAGTACATAATAGCGATACCCTCGGTCTGGGCGACCTCATAAACACCGACAAAGCCCTCTCCGTCATCATGGCGATCTTCGTCTCCGTCGCTATCGCCTTCTTCTTCGGAATGCTTGTACAATGGCTTGCCCGTGTGATATTCACTTTCAACTATACGAAAAAGATGAAATACAGCATTGCCCTCTTCGGAGGTGTAGCCGCTACCGCTATCATCTATTTCATGCTTATCAAAGGACTGAAAGACAGCTCCTTCATGACCTCTGAAAACAAACACTGGATACAAGACAACACACTGATGCTAATCACCGTTTTCTTTGTATTCTTCACCGTACTGATGCAAATCCTTCACTGGATGAAAATCAATGTTTTCAAAGTCGTCGTACTGATGGGAACCTTCGCTCTGGCTCTCGCTTTTGCCGGTAACGACCTTGTCAACTTTATTGGCGTTCCCCTCGCAGGTTTCTCCTCTTTTTTAGATTACACCGCCAACGGAGAAGGAAATCCGAACGGCTTCCTGATGACCTCCTTGCTGGGACCTGCTAAAACACCGTGGTATTTTCTTATCGGAGCCGGAGCCGTCATGGTCTACGCCCTCTGCACCTCTAAAAAAGCACATGCTGTAATTAAAACATCTGTCGACCTTTCCCGCCAAGATGAAGGAGAAGAAGCATTCGGAAGTACTCCGATCGCCCGCACAGTAGTCCGCATCAGCATGACACTTGCCAATGGAATCTCCCGAATAATGCCGGACGGCAGCAAAAAATGGCTTGACTCCCGCTTCCGCAAAGACGAAGCAATCATTGCCGACGGAGCTGCTTTCGACCTTGTCCGCGCTTCTGTCAACCTGGTATTGGCCGGTCTGCTCATCGCCTTGGGAACCTCCCTGAAACTTCCCCTTTCCACCACCTACGTAACCTTCATGGTAGCTATGGGTACTTCTTTGGCCGACCGCGCCTGGGGACGTGATTCAGCCGTTTACCGTATCACCGGCGTATTAAGCGTCATCGGAGGCTGGTTCATCACCGCCGGAGCCGCCTTCACCATCTGTTTCTTCGTAGCTCTCGTACTCCATTATGGAGGTAACATCTCTATCATCGCCCTCATCGGTATAGCTGTATTCATCTTGATCCGTAGCCAGGTGATGTACAAGAAACGCAAAGCGAAAGAACAAGGTAACGAAACGCTGAAGCAACTGATGCAAACCACAGACAGCACAGAAGCCCTGCAACTGATGCGTAAGCACACCCGCGAAGAACTTTCCAAAGTATTGGAATATGCAGAAACAAATTTCGAACTGACTGTCACTTCATTCCTTCATGAAAATCTGCGAGGATTGCGTCGTGCCATGGGGTCCACTAAATTTGAGAAACAGCTCATCAAACAGATGAAACGTTCGGGCACCGTCGCCATGTGTCGTCTCGACAATAACACCGTACTCGAAAAAGGACTTTATTACTATCAAGGCAACGACTTCGCCAGCGAATTGGTCTACAGTATTTCCCGCCTCTGCGAACCTTGCCTCGAACATATCGACAACAACTTCAACCCATTGGACGCCATCCAGAAAGGTGAATTCAGCGATGTATCCGAAGATATCACCTATCTGATTCAGCAGTGTCGTAAGAAAATGGAAAACAACGAGTACAACGACTTCGAAGAAGAAATCCGTCGTGCCAACGACCTCAACGGACAGCTTTCACTATTGAAACGTAAGGAACTGCAACGCATCCAAAGCCAATCAGGAAGCATCCGGGTGAGCATGGTGTATCTCACGATGGTTCAGGAAGCACAGAACGTAGTCACTTATACCATCAATTTGATGAAAGTAAGCCGTAAATTCCAGATAGAAACTGAAATGCCGTAAGGACGAAAAGCAAGGATCGTCCACTGAATAACGGACGAATCATACTCCGCACGGAAAGGACTGTCTGATAAACCCTGTTTACATAGGAGGGGGTGTATCAAACAGTCCTTTCTTTTTCAGAAATAGGTTTAAAAAAGCTCTATTCTTTAGTATTTGATCTGGTAAAATTGTATATTTATAGTCGATAAGATACTTGAGACGATTTTAGATGCAATGATATAAAAACGAAATGAATGAAATATCAGTTAGAAATAACCACCTTACTGGTTCCTGTCAATGTGCATCAACTGTTTGAGAAATGTGAATGGCCTGAACTAAACTGTTTTGACAGAGAAATGGTTGAAGGCTATTTCTCTGATTTGGTGAATGGTATTCAAACCGATGAGGCTTTGGACGATTGGACGCTGACCGTTGTCCTTTATATCGGCACTTATTTGGGAGCCAACCATATCAGTATCTGGAAACATGGAATCACCGATACGGTAACTAAAGAAAAAGTGCTGACGATAGGTATACCTCTTCCTTGTAGTAAAACCATTCGTTGGGGAGTGAAGAAGAAAGGACGTTTTACGGGTAAAATACCGGATGAAAGCTTTAGGAGGAATAACAGACTCCTTCCCGTCAACTTTGCAAAATATGATAATATGGAGACCTATATAGAAGATAACATCCGGATAGCCCTTTTGAACCTGTTTGAAGTTGGTTTTACCCTGAAAGGATATAAAGTAAAGAAGCGGTAATAAGTAACTGAATTGTAATCAAACTTCTTTTTCATAGGGATTAAACTTGCTTATCCCGGCAGGAAAACGTATCTTTGTTGGTAAGAAAACTATAACCGCAAGTTCTGATTATAAAACCGAAACTTTTGATTATGTAATCAGAAGTTTCAGTTATAAAACCAGAACTTGCGGTTTTAGTTTGTCCTATAGGAAAAACAACTTTTCCTGTAGGGGAGAACAAGTTTTCTACCTATAGCGAGTAAGTTTTCTATTAATAATCAATATTTCAAATAAACTTTAGTATTATGGCAATGTACGTAATGGAAGAAATGCCCGATATTCATGGAACGGGCGAACAGGTACTTTATCCTCGGTTTGCAATGATAGATCAGGTATCTACCGAGGATTTAATACGTCAGATAGCATCCAGCAGTGGTTTTAATGTCGGAGATGTGGAAGGCGTAATTACACAGATCGGTATTGAAATGGCACATCAGATGGCAGAAGGCAAGTCTGTGAAGCTGGATGGTATCGGAACATTCTCTCCTTCGTTGGCGTTATGCAAAGATAAAGAACGCGAAAAGACCGGAGAGGGTGAAACCCATCGTAACGCACGAAGCATTGTGGTGGGGAGCGTGAACTTTCGTGTAGACAGGAAGATGGTGAGGCGTATCAACGGAAGATGTCTGCTGGAAAGAGCTCCGTGGAAGTCGCAACGCTCTTCACAGAAGTATACACCGGAGCAACGACTAGCATTGGCTGTTAGATATCTGGAGGAACATCCTTTTCTGACGGTCTACGAATACCGGAAACTGACAGGTCTGCTGCGCACGGCGGCTACCAATGAATTGCGCCAATGGGCGTATACGCCCGGTTCCGGTATCGGGATTGATGGTAGAGGAACACATCGGGTGTATATAAAGAAAACATAATTCATCATATTTGTATGATGATACTATACAAATACTTTATATCTTTGTAAAACAATGACATAAATCGCGATTTAACCATACCACTGAAAATATGAAAACAAAAACTTTATTAGGCTTCTTTCTCCTCTCTCTCATGACTTTTTGTATATCAGCCTGTCAAGATGATGCAGAGATTATTTTATTTAGCGGTTCCGAATTAATCGACGAAACGGGAACCTGTACGAACACGATTTCTTCTACAGTCCTGTATCTTAATGGATGGGAAGTGTCTTTACATATAAAGGTGAAAATGATGTAGAGAAACAACACACCTTCTTTAATTTTAGCCCGTATTTAGGAACTCAAAGTCTTACAAGAGAAAGAGGTCCGATTACTACGGCATGGTTGGAAGATGTATCTGATTCACCTTATCTCGAAGATGTTTTACCTGCAGATAGAACGGTTGTATATTGGGTGGATACAATGATCTTCAGTTTATCTGCGGAGGATTTGTAATCATTTGTACGGGCTTTATTGTAAAGCCCGTATACGTACTTCGGTTGTTTTCTCATTTTTCAATCCTTCTTTTACTTTATTGATATCCGTATTTCCGTAATGATAAGGATACAAAATGTGCGGCTTGATAATTTGAGTTGCACGTATCGCTTGTTCCGGTGTCATGGTGTAGGGTTGGTTGACTGGCAGGAAAGCGATATCAATATCTTTCATTTGGTTTAGTTCTGGAATATCTTCTGTATCTCCGGCGATATAGATGCGGGTCCCTCCCAGAGTAAGAATATAGCCGTTGTCACGTCCTTTGGGATGGAACTTATCTCTGCCGGGAGTCGTATTATAGGCCGGTACGGCTTCCAGTTTCATATCATCTGCCAGTTGAAGCACATCACTGTTCTTCATTTCCTGTCCTCTGTTCAGCATTTTCCGGCAATTAGGATTAGCAATAATTCTAGTCCCGCTTGTTTCGATAGCTGCTATTGCTTTGGTATCGAAATGGTCTCCATGTTCATGCGTAATCAGGATGAAATCCGCCTTCGGCTGTTGTGTATAGTCGGCGTAATCGGATACTGGATCAACGAATATTTTTTGTCCTGCATATTCCAGCAATAAGCTCGCATGTCTGAAGAAAGTGATCTTCAGGCTTTTCCCATTTTGGGTGGTAAATGAATCCATTTCAAAGTTTTGCATCTTTGTAGTCAGGTTAGTTGGGTTGTTAAATGAATGGGAATAAGAAAATCCGTAAGAAAAGCATAATACGAATGCTAATAATAGATTCTTTTTCATATCTGTACAGAATTTGGTTCCCTGCAAAGATAAACATCCGAGAAGATTTATCGGTTCATATTTGAAATGATTCTTTGCGAAATTAACTTTCTTTTTGTGGAAAATAAGAAGGCACGGGAAATATTTCATTCCCGTGCCTTCTCTTATTATTTTATACCTTTACGGTATTCTTATGCGTTCAATGCCTGTTCGATATCAGCAATAATATCATCCGCATTTTCGATACCTACCGATAGACGGATCAAGTCCGGGCGTACACCTGCTTCCATCAGTTGCTCATCCGTCAACTGGCGGTGAGTATGGCTCGCCGGATGGAGCACGCAACTACGTGCATCCGCCACGTGAGTAACGATCGCAATGAATTCCAGTGAATCCATAAACTTGATAGATACGTCACGTCCGCCTTTCAGTCCGAAGGAGATGACTCCGCAGGAACCATTCGGCATATATTTCTGTGCAAGGCTATAATATTTATTGTCCGGCAGTCCGCAATAGTTTACCCAGGCAACTTTCTCATTTTTAGAAAGATATTCGGCTACTTTCTGCGCGTTGCGGCAGTGTTGAGGCATACGCAGGTGCAACGTTTCAAGTCCCAGATTCAATAAGAAAGAATTTTGCGGGCTTTGGATGCTGCCGAGGTCACGCATCAGTTGGGCAGTTGCTTTGGTGATATAAGCACCTTTGCCGAATGCTTTGGTATAAGTCAGTCCGTGGTATGACTCGTCCGGAGTACAAAGTCCCGGGAATTTTTCAGCATGAGCATCCCAGTCAAAATTACCGCTGTCTACGATACAGCCACCTACGCTTGTAGCGTGTCCGTCCATGTATTTGGTAGTAGAATGAACCACGATGTCAGCTCCCCATTCAAATGGGCGGCAGTTGATCGGGGTCGGGAAAGTGTTGTCAACAATCAAGGGAACCCCGTGACTGTGTGCAATGCGTGCAAATTTCTCAATATCCAGTACTTCAAGAGAAGGGTTGGAAATCGTTTCACCGAATAAAGCTTTTGTATTCGGTTTGAAAGCTGCAGAAATTTCTTCTTCGCTGGCATCCGGATTAACGAAAGTCACATCGATGCCTAGCTTCTTCATGGTCACGCCAAACAGGTTGAACGTACCTCCGTAAATAGCGGAAGAGCAAACAAAGTGATCTCCTGCCTGACAGATATTAAAAATGGCATAGAAGTTGGCAGCCTGGCCGCTGGAAGTCAGCATAGCGGCTACACCACCTTCAAGGGTAGCGATTTTGGCGGCAACAGCGTCATTCGTTGGATTTTGCAGGCGGGTATAAAAGTAACCACTGTCTTCCAGGTCGAACAGGCGGGCCATCTGCTCGCTGGTATCGTATTTGAAAGTTGTACTTTGATAGATGGGCAATACGCGTGGTTCGCCTTTTTTAGGCGTCCATCCTGCCTGTACACACAGGGTTTCCGGTTTGAATTGTTTTGCCATAATGTTATCGGGTTTTAATGTTTTATTTCAAAAAATGTTTTAATGCTGCAAAAGTAGGGAAAATAATTGTATTTTTGCCCTGTTTATGAGTGAAATGATACTCTTGCGAAGGAGATAGTTAATGTAGTTATGAAAAATAAACTCTATATTCTTTTATTCTTAGCTTTTCTTTTTTCGGGCACAACTCTTTGGGCACAGCAGAAGGCAACCCCGAAGGCGGGTGAAGGTATCTCTTCTTTTCTATTAAGGCACAACCGCTCTCCGAAGAAGTATTACGACGACTTTATTGAGCTGAATAAACAGAAACTGGGAAAGAACAATGTGCTTAAAGTGGGCGTGACGTATGTTATTCCTCCCATCAAGAAATCACCTTCCGGAAATACCGGGACAAAGCAACAATCTCCGAAAGCTAAATCAACAAAAATAGGAACTACCCTCAATCAGCCTCTGTTTGGAAAACAACTGGCTGATGTGAAAGTCACTTCCAACCGTCTTGCCGGTGCTTGCTTCTATGTGGTCAGCGGACATGGAGGTCCTGATCCGGGTGCTATCGGGAAAGTTGGTAAATACGAACTGCACGAAGATGAATACGCTTATGATATTGCTCTCCGTCTGGCACGTAACCTGATGCAGGAAGGGGCCGAAGTCCGTATTATCATTCAAGATGCTAAAGATGGTATCCGTGATGATTCGTACCTGTCAAACAGTAAACGGGAGACTTGTATGGGTGATCCAATTCCTTTGAATCAGGTGCAACGCTTACAGCAACGCTGTGATAAAATAAACGCTCTTTACCGGAAAGACCGTAAGAACTACTCTTATTGCAGGGCGATTTTTATTCATATTGATAGCCGTAGTAAGGGAAAACAAACAGATGTCTTTTTCTATTATTCGAATAAAAAGGGAGAAAGCAAACGATTGGCAAATAATATGAAAGATACGTTTGAGTCAAAATATGATAAGCATCAACCCAACCGGGGCTTTTCCGGCACAGTAAGCGGGCGTAACTTATACGTACTTTCCCATACCACTCCCGCTTCCGTCTTTGTGGAGTTGGGTAATATCCAGAATACGTTCGATCAGCGTCGGTTGGTGATGAATTCCAATCGTCAGGCACTCGCCAAATGGCTGATGGAAGGCTTCCTGAAAGACTATAAGGAGAAGAAATAACATTTTTACTTCTCCTTTCGTGAACAAAATAAAAATCTGAATGTTTTATATATGCAAATCGCCTGATGGCTACTTGTAGGTATGCGAATATATATAGGCTAGTGAATATGCCTCCCCGGCATAACAGGAAGATTGCATAGTAGTTTTGTCGTGTTTTATTTTGTGTTTGTGTTGTGACGGTGCTGCGATGTGAATCGGGGTACCGTTTTTTCGTTTCTCTTGAATTCCTTAAAGGGCGTGCTATTTCATTTTCTTATCATATTATTGAATAAAATCTTATCAATCCTGTGAACAAAATCCGGAAATGTATGTTATTTATTGTGCAAATCGCCTGATAAAGCTTCTTGTGTGTATGCGAATATAGATAAGTCAAGCAAGGTATGCCTCCCCGGCATGACAGGAAGATTGCATAGTAGTTTTGTCGTGTTTTATTTTGTGTTTGTGTTGTGACGGTGCTGCGATGTGAATCGAGGTGCCGTTTTTTTTGTCACATATAAAGAAACGGCAGGCTTACAAATAAGAAACGAGCTTACAAATCTCCTAAAGTATATCATAGAATCTCTGCAAGCTCGTTTTATGAGTGGTGCTTTTGCGCACCTTATCTAGTTGTTATAAAGGCATATTACCATGCTTCTTGGGCGGGTTTGTCTGCATCTTGTTTTCCGTCATTTCCAGTGCCTGAATCAGACGTTTGCGAGTCTGTCTCGGATAAATGATTTCGTCAATATATCCCAGCTCAGCAGCCTGATACGGAGTGGCAAACTTTTCTTTGTAGGCTTCCAGTTCCTTGGCCTTTGTTGCTTCGTCAGCTTTGCGGAACAGGATATTGATGGCGCCGTCCGCACCCATCACAGCAATTTCTGCACTTGGGTAAGCGAAGTTCACGTCAGCTCCGGTCTGCTTGGAGTTCATTACGATATAAGCACCACCGTAAGCTTTGCGGGTAATCACTGTCAGTTTGGGAACAGTGGCTTCTGCAAATGCATAAACTATTTTTGCACCGTGACGGATGATACCATTGTTTTCCTGCGTATATCCCGGAAGGAATCCCGGAACATCTTCGAATGTAATCAATGGAATATTGAAGCAATCGCAGAAACGGATAAAACGGCTTGCTTTGTCGCTGGCATCAATATCGAGAACACCGGCAAGATAAGCTGGCTGATTCGCTACGATACCTACCGAACGACCTGCCATACGGGCAAAGCCAATGATAATATTCTTAGCAAAGTTCGGCATCACTTCGAAGAAATAGCCGTTGTCTATAACACGTTCGATAATGTCTTTCATGTCATACGGTACGTTCGGGTCTACCGGAACGATTGTATCCAGAGAAGTATCTTCGCGGTTTGTTTCGTCAGTGCAAGGTTTTTTCTTAGCTTCATCCATATTATTCTGCGGTAAGAAAGAAAGCAGTTCACGGATGCTCATCAGCAATTCTTCTTCGGTATTGCACATAAAGTGAGTCACACCGCTCTTGCTACTATGTGTCATTGCGCCACCCAGCTCTTCTTTACTTACTTCCTCATGAATCACAGCTTTTACTACATCCGGACCAGTCACAAACATGTGACTTTTTTCTTTCACCATAAAGATGAAATCGGTCAGGGCAGGAGAGTAGCAGGCACCTCCGGCGCAAGGACCCAGGATTGCCGAAATCTGTGGAATCACACCGCTGGCCATTGTATTCTGATAGAAAATATCAGCATAACCGGAAAGGCTCTCGATCCCTTCCTGGATACGTGCACCGCCCGAATCATTCAAAGCGATAATCGGGGCGCCGTTCTTCAATGCAAGTTGTTGTACTTTCACAATCTTTTTAGCATTGGAAGCTGACAGTGAGCCGCCATATACTGTAAAGTCATAAGCGTAAACAAACACCTGGCGACCGTCTACCTTTCCATAACCGGACACGATACCATCTCCCGGAATTTTGTTCTTATCCATACCGTAATTCGTACAACGGTGAACCATCAACTTATCCAGTTCAACGAAAGTACCCTTATCGAGCAACATCTCGATACGTTCGCGAGCAGTCATTTTACCGCTTTCATGTTGCTTCTCTATTTTATCAACGCCTCCACCAAGAGAAGCGATGCGGTCACGTTCCTCGAACGTGGCGTATGCTTTATTTATTTCTTCCATAATGCAATCCGTTCTTATTATTATGCAATCGGTTCTAATGTTATTAATGTCTGTTCGCCGGTTATGCTATCACCTTCTTGAACCAGAATTTCTTTAATGCGGCAATCCGAAGTCACTTTGTAGTTGCTCTGCATCTTCATTGCTTCGATAACGATGGCAGTATCTCCCGCTTTCATTTCCTGGCCGGCTACAACAGGTATTTTCACTACCTTGCCCGGCATCGGAGAAATGATGCAGTCGTTCTGTTCCTCTTCCCCTTTCTTGCGCATCCGTAGATATTTTGCCTGGCTGTCCACAATTTCTACATTGAAACTGCTATAATGCGTATTCACTTTATAGCTTTTCCCGTTATCACGGCGAATCAGCTGTGCATTCGAACTGCGTCCGTCCATCAAGATATTGCAAGTGCCGTTTTCCGCCATCACTACGTCTGCTTCAAACGGTTTTCCATCAATGGTAAGCACCACCTTGTTATCTTCCTTACTGACCAACTCTACTTCGGCCACTCGGTTTCCTATATGAATTTCCATAATTGAATTCTCTTTGTTAAAATTAGATTCTCAACACTCCCTTGTGCAGTCCGAACTCTTTCCATTTGCTGATAGGACGGTTGTCGGTAGCCATACCGCTGTTGTTCTCTTCGAGGTTCATCAGGTAGTCCATATAGGCGGCAATCAAAGCAATATTTTCGGAATGTTCGCTGGTGCGCATGATGCGTTGTTGCAGATACTCGCCGTTCTTGGTGATGAATCCTGTATCATAGTGACCTTCCACGAAATCGGGAGTGTCCATGATGGCACGCAGATAGCTGATGTCGTTTTTCACACCGGTCAACTTATATTCGTGGAGTACACGGCGCATCCGTTCGATAGCGTATTCGCGGTTGGTAGCCCATACAATCAGTTTACCGATCATCGGGTCGTAGTAGATTGGAATTTCGTATCCCTCGTACACATAACTGTCGATACGTACACCGATACTGTTCGGCTCTGTAATCTGTTTGATGATACCGGGGCTCGGCATGAAATTCATTTCTGTATCTTCGGCACAAATACGACACTCAATAGCGTGTCCACGTTGCTGGATATTTTCTTGTTTCAGTTGAAGCACTTGTCCGTCGGCAACTTTAATCTGCTCTTTCACCAAATCTACCCCAATCACTTCTTCCGTAATCGGATGCTCCACCTGTAAACGGGTGTTCATCTCAAGGAAATAATAGTTGCGGTGTTTGTCAACAAGAAATTCGATAGTACCCGCACCGATGTAGTTCACCGCTTTAGCCGCAGCTACCGCCTTTTCACCCATATCTTTCCGTAGTTCGGGAGTGACGAAAACCGAAGGAGTCTCTTCTACGATTTTCTGGTTACGGCGTTGCACGGAACATTCGCGTTCGCATAGATGAATGACATTTCCATGCTTGTCACCAAGAATCTGGAACTCGATATGATGAGGCTCTTCAACGAACTTCTCCAGATAAACCGTGTCGTCGCCAAAGGAAGACAACGATTCGCTCTTGGCAGTAGTGTAAGCTTCTTCCACTTCTTCGGCACTGTGGATGAGGCGCATACCCTTTCCACCACCGCCCATAGAAGCTTTCAGCATCACCGGGTATCCGATCTTATTGCAAAGTTCTATGGCTTCTTCCACACTTTTCAAATTGTCTTGTGTGCCGGGAACAACGGGTACTCCCGCCTCGATCATTTTGATACGGGCAGCAATTTTATCCCCCATGGCTTCCATTGTTTCCGGATTAGGTCCGATAAAGATGATTCCTTCTTCCTGACATCGACGGGCGAAGGTAGCATTCTCGGACAAGAAGCCGTAACCCGGATGGATGGCGTCCGCATGAGCTGCTTTCGCCACTTCGATGATTTTTTCTATATTCAGATAACTCTCTTTGGATGCTGCCGGCCCTACGCAATAAGCTTCGTCTGCATAAAGCACATGCTTCGCGGTCCGATCTGCTTCGGAGAAGATAGCGATACTCGTTATCTCCATCTCCCGGCAGGAGCGCATCACCCTTACGGCAATTTCACCGCGATTGGCTACTAAGATTTTTTTTATCATACTTTTTTCAATTAAGTACATACTTATTAATGTCTTCCCATCTAATGGACATACTCCACCCGACGAAAAACAGTATTTTTTTGATTTGGGGCTTAACAAGTGATGCTCTTTCTCCTAACCCACGAGGAGGGGAGCGTCTTACACAAAATGGCAGGTCTTCTGACTGACTCTTGTCTTATTTGCCTTCCCGATTAACATCAGTGGCGTTAAATTAGTTCAATTATAAGACATTGAACAGAGCTTCACAGCAGCGGGACTGTTCGGGACTTACACCCGATTCCCTATTAATCGTCGTCCGTTGGATACGGATTCTGAACCATTTCGGGGGGCAAAGATAAATAAATATTAAATAAGATGTTCCTTTTTTGCACGAAAGTTTCATTTTTGTGCAATGCTTATCTTTAAATAAGGATTCTTTAATTAGTGTATAACCTTGCTACTTTTCTAAACTATATTTCTCCTGATATTGTTAGGTTGATAGTAATTAATTAAAAGGAGATATTCGTATGAAAGAAAAGAAAATAGCTCGTGAAGAAAGAAATCAGGAGAAACTGGCTAACGGTGATTGGGTAATGGCAGAGTTTTATGCAACGTGGTGTCCTCATTGCCAACGTATGAAACCGGTTGTTGAAGAATTTAAGAAACTGATGGAAGGAACATTGGAAGTGGTATTGGTAGACATCGATCAGGAACCTGCCCTTACAGATTTCTATACAGTTGAGTCGACTCCTACCTTTATTCTTTTTAGAAAAGGACAACAGCTCTGGAGACAATCCGGCGAATTACCTTTGGAAAGATTGGAAAGAGCAGTGAAAGGATTCAAATCCTGACGATTATTGTATAGTTTGTTACAATGATATGCGTAGCTGATTCTATGCTGGTATGTCTTTGTCTGGCATACTTCTAATATGCATAAAGAAAAGCAGAAAGTATTCTCCGGTGAGGTACTTCCTGCTTTTCTTTATTTTTATTGCTTTCTGTTGAGTCGTAACTCATACAGGCAAGCCTGTACCTCTTCAAGGCTGCCGGTATGTTTTCCTTCATCATCAGACAGTTTGATACATTCTCTCCATTCCTGATTGACATTCATCTTACATTGTGTCAGCTTCATTACGATGTTCGAAGGTTCGAACCCGGTATCGTTGGTGAGATTGGTACCGATCCCGAAAGAGCAGCGGATTTTGTTTTTGCAGTATTCTTGAATATCCAATGCTTTTGTAAAGTCTAGGGCATTGCTGAATACGATGGTTTTGGTTGTCGCGTCGATTCCCAACTCTTTGTAGCGGACAACCAGCTTATCGATAAACTCAAATTCATTGCCGGAATCACACCGCACTCCATCGAAAAGTTTGGCTTGTTTACGGCTAAGGTTGCTAAGGAAGATGCCGGAAGTATATGTATCGGAAAGTGCGATACCTAAATCACCGTCATAAACATTCACCCAGTTTTCGAGTGCCATATAGTTGGCATGTTTATATCCGAACTGTGCTCCATGAAACATAAACCATTCATGTGGATGAGTTCCCATCATTTTCATTCCATATTTCATTGCAAAGTTACAGTTGGAAGTTCCGGTGCAATATTGCGCTGTTTCGTTCAGCTTCTTGATAACCGTTTCCTGCACATCAATGGAGAATCTTCTCCGTGTGCCGAACTCTGAAAAGCGAAGCTGATGTTGATTCGACAATTCTATTTTCTCCGACAGCTTGCAAAGAATCTCGTTCATGTCTGCTACATTGCCAAAGAAACGGTTTTTGATTTCGGAGACAATAGCGAGCAAAGGCACTTCGTATAAAGTCACTTTATAAAGCAAGTCAGTCACTTCGATGTGGAGATGACAAGCTTCATCCAGATGAATATCAATCTTATTCGGATCGAAACGAAAAGAAGACAACCACTCCCAGTAGACTCTCGGAAGGAATCTGCAGTTTTTCGTCATATATTCCAGCTCCTCTTCCGTAAACCTCAACTGACTAAGATTCTTGATCTCTGCCTTGAGTGCCTTCAGGAAATCTTCGGTATATTGAGTTTCATTCCGGTCGTTGAAACTAAACGTGCCCATTGCATAGGGAAACAGTTTGATATAAGCATACGATGTGGTAAACTTATAAAGATCGGTATCTAGTAATGTCTTAACAATCATTTCGTTCGCTCTTTATATTTTATAACGTCGTAAAGTTAGTATTTGTTGAATAATATAACGACTTAATCATTAATAATTATGCCTTTTTTTATTCGAGGGGAATAAAGCCAGGATCTGAATATATATTCTGTTTGCAATGGCAAATTCCTTATCTCTTATTATACTTACCTCAATAAGTCAAGCTGATTTTCAGCGTAATGGAATGGTGCGACAATTCTTCCTTAAACGTCGTATGGAAATACGGATCTTCCTGTTTCTTTGTCCGTTCCAGTTTCTGGAGTTCATAACCTGCCATCAAATTCAGTTTAAATTTCCGGTTGACCTTAAATTGTGCACCGATGGAAGGAGAGAGGTAAAAGCCTCCGTTTGCTTCTCTGTCTGTGGCAAAAGACCCACCGATATGACATTCCAGATAAGGAGTCAGTCTCCTGGGCTTCGTTATATAAAATTGCGCACTGGCATAAAGCGGAATGAGCAACTTCTCATAAACAGAAAGTCCGCTACCCGCACCGATGGCAAACCGTTGACTGATGTGGTAGTGACTGACGATTTGCCAGTTGAAAGGCGTGTAAGAAGGCTGATTCATAGAAAAACCTGTCCCGATATATGTAGTGTAAGAGAGACGTCTGCTGTCTGTTTGTCCGTCGGCACATATAGTGATGAAAGATAGCAGCGCAAAGATGAATATAAATTTCTTCATAATGATGCAAGGATAGAGTCTGATAATACGATGGTTAGCTACTGCTATTGCACATACACGGTTATACTTTTAACGATATGCAATGCAGTTGTGAGTGAAGAAGTATCTTTGGTAAGATCTCCATTACTTCCATCCGGGCTACTGTGTCCGATCAGTTTGGCTGTAAATTCTTTCTTGCCGGAAGTCAAATCCACTTCTGCTGCGTAGACAAGGGCAGGCTGTCCGCTCCCTTCTTTTCCACCGGAGTAATTGGCGTCTCCTTCTTTGGCCGATTTCGGATATGCATCATTGAAATCTGTAGAATGATTGATTTCAATTTTGACTATAAACTTCTTCAACTTCCCGGTTGGCGACATCTTCACATTAAAACTACCTTTCGGAGTAGCTCCGCTGATACCGTCCGTCAACGGTTCCTTTTTGCTAGGGAGATATAACCCGTCTTCATATTGGATTCCCCGTTGATAACACCAATGCGGCAGCGCTTCCTTTCGGCGGTTACCGCCGGAGGCTTGCCAGGATTGAGTGGCTATTTTGTGTGTCACATACACGGTGGACAGATAATTCCCTTCCATGTCTTCAGTCCAGATTGTAATCTGGGGCGGATTTTTGATGTTGATGCCTAGAAACAAAGGAAAATTATGCAACCACTCTTCCCCTTTTTCAATAGATATTTTAAGATCGTTACTGTCGTATTCTACTAAATCCCGGTTGCATCCACTATTTATCAATAGAGAAAGAAACCATATTCCTATTATTGTCATTTTATTCATTTGATTAGAGTTGTTTTTGTAACCAGAGGTCTACTAATAGATTGATGCCTTCTTCCAATTCCTCCCAGCCGCTTTCCTGCTGAATCTTGAGGCCGTTGTAGACCGGGCAGTTTTCTTCGAGCAATGCCAGATAACTGATGGCTGCGGTGATGATGGAAGCCATAGCAGCAATCTCTTTTTTCGGATGTTTTGATAGTTTGCTGACTGCCTCTACCAGCCAGATTCCTTTCTCTTCCCGTTTGTTGCGCAACTCTTTCACAAACTTATTGTCCGTTGTCAGTTCCCAGCGATACAGGCGTTTCAATGTATAATTCTCCCGTAACCGCATGATTTGTCTTTTGAATATCTGCTTGATAAATGCGGCTAAATGAGCCTGATCCGGTAACTCTTCATCGAAATTAATCCAATAGTCGTTCTGCTGAATGTAGGCTGCTATCAGTCCATCCAGCGAATTGAAATAACGGTAGATAAGCATTTTTGAAACTTTGGCCTTGGCTGCTACCGCATTGATCCCCAACCCCTCGAAACCGCTTTCTTCAATGATGTCGTTGACGGCTGTAATCAGGGTCATTTCCGTAGCCTGTCTGTTTTTAGTAATCTCTTTTTCCATACTTTGATACTTTTGTTACTGACTGGTCACAAAGATATGTTTCCTATCGGTAACATCAAGGAAAAAGAGATTATTTTTTGTAATGGTTGCCGGTTAATAACCTATCATCTTTACCGATAATACGTTATCCGGTCGTTTTATGATAACGCCACTGTCGGATTATGAACGGTCAGTCCGCCATCCACCACAATCGTTTGTCCAGTGATGTATCTGGCATCGTTCGAAGCCAGAAAAGCGATGGTAGCTGCAACATCCTCCGGTTCTCCCAGATAAGGAGTGGCACATTGACCGAGGAAGATATTACGTACATCCTCATTCAGGTTGTCCAATGCAGCGGGAGTAAGTACCAGTCCCGGAGCTACGGCGTTGCAACGGATGTTTTTCTTTCCCATTTGAGTAGCGATATATTTCGTCAGGTTGATGACACCCGCTTTGCTGGCGCCGTATAAAGTACCGTTGGCATCAGCCGTAAGTCCGCTTATGGAAGCTACGTTGACAATGTTCCCACCACCATTGGCAGTCATGATAGGAATGACCTGTTGGGAAAGATACATCGTGCAGCAGAGATTCAGATGGAATGCTTCGTCAAAGTAGTTGATGTCCAGCTTTTCGATGCTAAGGTCACGTTTGGGATCAGTTCCTCCTACATTATTAATCAGTACGTCTATTCTTTGATATTCATTCATGGAAAAATCAATCAACTCTTTGCAACTCTGGAGTTCGGTGGCGGAGAAATAGACATGACGCACGTCAGCCCCTGCGTGCGTGAGTTCGTTGGCAAGCTGCTCCGCTCTTTTCTCGGAATGGTCAGCGATGACTACTTTGCCTCCTTCGGAGACAATGCGGCGTGTGGTTGCTTCGCCGATACCACCGGCGGCACCGGTGATGACAACTACTTTATTTTCGAATCTGTTCATATAATGGGAATTTGATGATTACCTTCTATTAGAAACAGCTGGCAGAGGAATTTGTTAGCCCTTATAAACTCTCTTTAATAAGATAAGGTGTTCGATTCGAAAACTTTTGCATCTTTTCCAGTTTTACGCTCTGATTATTTAAGAAAACTGTTAAATGTTAATGCCTGCCCACTCATTTGTTAATACGGCTCTGATTCTATTAAACCATGTTATAAGATACGCTGCTTTGGCCTCAAAATTTGGAGATAACCGAAAAGTACGTATCTTTGTACTGTGTTTTTCATAGTATTAGATTTAAGGTTAACAAAAGATTGGCTGTCTGGGATAGATAGCCTTTTTTTATGCCTGTAAGTCAACTGCAGACCGAAGAGATTAAAACAACGAATATTGGTTATCCCGCAGGCTTTTCATCTCCCGTTCCTTTACGATATCATCTTCGGATAAATGGCCGATGAGTAGCGGTGAGTTTTTATCATGTTTTCTCCTATTATATACTGCCGTGTTATAATTGCCTTTGATGGCATAACAATAAATACATCCGTTCAGGCAACTTTCATAAGTTCCGATATCAATGCTTTCAATGCAGTTGCAGATGTTACGCTGGTTTTTATCCTTTTGGGCGAGGATAGGATAACCGATGATCTTTTCTATCAGATCCTTATCAATACACAGGCCGCTCGGAATACCTAAATGTCTTAAATCCACTTTTACAGTACAAGTATCCAGCTGTATGTCGGGATAAACGTCGATTGTTTTTTTAAAGGAGACAGCCATTTCTTCTATTTCCTCTTGAGTCAGCGGATGGATGTTGAATAACCGTACAGAGTTCCGGATATGCTGGTAATGATCTATGAATCCCAGCATACATTTGGCAGTGTGGTCTTTGAGTTCGTCGGCAATCCGGGCAAATGCTTCCTGGTGGAAAGAAACATTGTATTCCTCGTTCGTCAGTATCGGATCATATCTCCAGATCACCCTTTCCCTGCCGATTTTATCAGCCAGCTTTTTAAAGGTATCCATTCGTTTATTGATGGAGGGCAAATGATTTTCCAGCTTTTCTCCGTAGGGGTTAAGTGTAAATTGGAAGTAATAGTTGTAATCCTGCAATTTCTCCAGTTGGTTGAGCATAGGTGCCGGGTTCTTGGTCCAGAAAACAAAGCAATCTACTACAGCAGGAGATAGAGAGATCTTGCTAATCATTTTCGGATGATATGGATTGGGCACTAATACATATCCTTCTTTAATCCGGTTGAAAAACCACTGGGAATAGAATGCCGGAATATCTGTCCGGCGGCTGGCACTGATTATCATAGTTCAAAGTTACAAAAAAAAAGACGATGTTGTTTCAATGATTCCCTCTTTTTTGTATTCTTACTTACCCAAGAAGTAACTTGTGTGAATGAATATGTTAAATGTTAACGTGTGAAGTCTGAAATGTTAATGCGCTTCCCAGAGTATTAAACCCTGTTATAATATGGGCTGTTTAGGCTCTAAAATTTGCTATTTACCTGAAATATGGTACCTTTGTACAGTGTTTTTTTCATAAGTATTAGATTTAAGGTTAACAAAAGATTGGTTGCTCGTGATGAGTAGCCATTTTTTGTTTTTATACACTATGATTGTTTATTCCTTAATCATAGTCAACAGCATCTTAAATCTCTCCACTGCTGTAAGGGCATGCGGCGCATTCGCCGGAAATACGATACTTTCTCCTGCTTTTACGGTGAACAGAGTTCCGTTTACAGTAATATTCACTACCCCTTCCAATACCTGCACGAGCGCATCAAACGGGGCACGATGTTCGCTTAACCCTTCTCCTTTATCAAAAGAAAATAAAGTGATATTTCCTGCCGGACTTTTGATTAACTGTTTGCTGATAACGCCTCCTTCAGTATATTCAATGAGAGAAGCCAAATGGAGCACAACTCCTTTTTGAAATGATTGTTCCATATTTGTTTTATTTTTAAGTTAATATCATATAGAGAACACTTTTCGAATATGCATTGTTTGTCTATAACAAAAAACGATTTTTATTGTTATAGTACGAAAGACTCAATAAACTAACCATTATTATGAAGAAGAATATCTTATTGTTTGGAGCACTGATAGGTGCTTTCTTATTGGTTTCCTGTTCGGGAGGAAACAAGAAACAGGCTGCGTCCTCCGTCACTCCGGAGGAATTGGATAATGCCAGTAAAGTGATAAACTATTATCATACATCGCTCATCGTGTTGAGGCATGTAGCTAATGCAAAAGACGTAAATGCGGTCTTGGGATATATGGAACAGACAGGAAAAGTTCCTGAAGTATCTCCGATAGCACCGCCTGAAGTATCTGCCAGAGACACTGCGGAATTGATGGATCCGGGAGATTACTTTAATATACAAGTCCGTCAGAATCTGAAGCAGAGTTATAGAGGACTTTTCAGTGCACGGGCGCAATTCTATGATAATTTTAATAAGTTTCTCTCTTACAAGCAGGCCAAAGAGACAGCCAAGGCTGGCAAGCTCTTGGATGAAAACTATCGGCTAAGTGTAGAAATGTCCGAATATAAACAAGTGATTTTTGATATTCTAAGCCCTCTCACGGAACAGGCTGAAAAAGAACTTCTTGCCGACGAACCGTTGAAAGATCAAATCATGGCTATGCGTAAGATGTCCGGCACTGTGCAAAGCATAATGAATCTTTATTCCCGCAAACATGTACTGGAGGGTGCTCGCATTGATGTGAAGATGGCAGAATTGAAGAAAGAACTCGAAGCTGCAAAGAAACTTCCTGCTGTCACAGGCTATGATGAAGAGCAAAAGAATTATTATAGCTTCCTGTCTTCTGTGGAATCGTTTATGAAAGATATGCAGAAAGCAAGAGATAAAGGCGCATATTCCGATGCAGATTACAATGCGATGTCGGAAGCCTACGAATATGGACTTTCCGTTATCTAAAGAATTCTTCCTCTGTTTGAATGAGTTGCAATCATGTTTCTTCAAGCAGGGGATGCTTTTTTAATTAAGTAAAGAAGTCCTTTTTTTACTATCCCCTTTTAAACAGGAGTTTTACTTTTGCATTTGGATTAAGAAATAATATCTTTGTTATATGCAATCATTTCAACTGATAAAACCCTGTTTTGCACTGGCTCCCTATATACGGCATTACTGGATATTGCAAGACGACTCAATAGCTCCTGTCTCCGAACGGACTCTGCCTATTGGCTGCATGCAACTGGTATTCCATAAAGGGAAACAACTTCTTTTGTTGGGCGAGTCGGAGCTGCAACCCCAATCCTTTATTTCCGGACAATCGGTCGGTTTCTCGGATGTGATGTCTACAGGCAGGATAGAGATGATTACTGTTGTTTTTCAACCTTATGCGGTAAAAGCATTGTTTCATATACCCAGTCATTTGTTCCATGGGCAGACTGTAGATACCGATGCGATGGAAGATGTAGAACTGTCGGATTTAGTGAAACAGGTCACGGATACTTCTGATAATGCAGTTTGTATTCGGTTGATAGAGCAGTTTTTTCTTCGTCGTTTATACACTCTTCCCGAGTATAATCTCAAGCGGATGTCTGCTGTCTTTCATGAAATAAACCTCCGGCCGCAAATCAATATTTCTCATTTGTCGGAAACAGCCTGTTTGAGCAGTAAGCAGTTTGGGCGTATCTTCGCCGATTATGTCGGCACTACTCCCAAGGAATTTATTCGTATTATCCGTATGCAACGGGCGTTATCCATGCTGCAACAGGATGCTACGATTCCTTTTGTACAAGTGGCTTATGAATGTGGCTTTTCCGATCAGTCTCACATGATAAAGGAATTCAAACTCTTTTCCGGTTATACCCCTGCGGAGTATCTTTCTGTATGCGCCCCTTATTCCGATTATTTCTCTGAACTCTAAAGATGTCTCTTTTTTTCTATCGTGCTTCCTCGTGTTACCCTACTTTTGCAATGTCTTTGCAAAGGCTTAGTAGTAACCATAAAAAAGAAACGAGATGAAAAAATTAATTGCATTTTTTGAGATTCCTGCTACCGATTTCCGTCGGGCTGTCGATTTTTACGAAACTGTGTTGGGTGTGCAACTTCCGACTTTTGAATGTGAAACAGAGAAAATGGCTTGTTTCACGGAAGAAGGTGAAACCGTCGGTGCTATTTCTTATGCTTCAAATTTCGACTTTCTTCCTTCAACGCATGGCGTACTTATCCATTTCAACTGTGAGGATATTGAACAAACGTTGGAAAAAGTGCTTCTGAAAGGAGGGAAAGTTGTCATTCCCAAAACAAAGATTGAGGCAGACGATAAAGGATGGTTTGCCGTATTCACGGATAGTGAAGGAAACAGGATTGGCGTCTATGCTGAAAAATAACAGGTAGGGAAGAGGGAACAGCCTGTCTGGAAGTGACTGCTGTTCCTTCGTCCCCTTATCCGGATTATTCTACCGGAATATAGATCTCCGTCAACAACTCTTCGGGGGGAGTGTCACATGGATTGTTCAGATAGCGTTCAGCACTGGCTTCATCACGTATCGTACATTCCATTTCGGGCAGATACTTTCCGTAAATCGTATCGTACACAGCTTGCAGATTGTCATACGGGCCTTTATAAAGGAAAATAGCATAACGTCCGGCTGGGATAACCTTGAATCCCACATCACTTTTGGGGGCAACCTTTACAGGCATTACCATGCATACGTCTGTACGCAGTTTCTCGGCTGGCGTCACTTTCGGATCATCGTGGTAGATGCAAAGCGGGCTGAAATCTCCCATCGGCAGTTTTTGTTCTTTGATGAATTGGAATAAACGGCCCCAAGTGCCACCGTAATCATTCAGTTTGTAGTCGCCTGTAAGGCGGATATAAATCACATTCCGTTCGGAGACATTTCTGATCTCTTTTTTTAGTTCCAGGTCTGGCCTGATAATCGCTGGTTTCATAATTACAAAGTTTTTATTGTTTCTATATTCTAAAGGTGAAATGCCATAAAATTGCTTGAACACTTTCGATAATGAAGAAGGGGATGCGTAACCAATCCGGTAGGCGATGTCAGCAATCGGAATATCCGAGTAGCGGAGTAGGCGTGCGGCAGCTTCTGTCCGCGTCCGGACAATAAACGTACCAATCGGTTCACCGAGAAAAGCTTTCATGATCCGGTGAAAGTAAAAAGGAGAAAAGTTTGAAATTCTGGCCAGAGATTTTAAATCAATATCTTCTCCTAAATGTTGGATGATGTATTCCACTACAACATTTACGCACTTTTGATATTCCTCTTTCGTTGTTTTTTTCTGTTGCATAACTAATTTTGGTATTTCACTTCGCAAAGGTATTGGTAAAAAAGCGAAATGACTTGTCCGATATTGCGGAAATGTCAACTTTCTATTTTCTTTCTATGGTTGCCCTATACCTGTTTTGAGAATTTATTTTGATATATAATGTACCTTACAGTGGTGTTATGGTGTGAACCATGACCAAATTTTTAACCGTTAATTGCGAAATTGATTTTCTTGTTTTAAATAATGTCAAAAACTAAAATAAAAAAGCCAGTTTTGTTATAAACTATTATTAAAATGATTATATTGTAACCGAATTATTAATAAAAATAGCCATGGATAAAACAATTGTAGGGAACAATGCCGGAAAGGTCTGGTATGCCCTGAAAGAAATTGGTGAAATTTCAATACCTGAATTGGCGAGAAGATTAAACCTAAGCGTAGAAAGTACAGCATTGGCCGCCGGTTGGTTGGCACGAGAGAACAAAATTTGTATCCAACGGAAAAATGGATTAATTGCTTTATCTGATGAAAGCGCTTTTCCCTTCAGCTTTGGATAATAGCAGGTTTTGTGAGTGAATATCTTTGAAGTTCCGTTAACTTATAAGTAAGAATATGTCCGTATAAGGTATCACAAGTTAAGTTTGAACTTAAGAAGTTTTATATTTAAAAGAGTTGCTCAATAATAGGGCAACTCTTTTAACGTATAATAAACGTATAAAAATGTCGAATCGTGTCCGGATGTAGATAAAATTTATATACTTGTATTCCACAATAATAATTGCCTGTTTTTTCTCTGGCAATTCTATTCCGGAGAATATCTTTAGAATCCTACCCGTTTTCTTCCCTGGGAGAAATCCATTCCTTCGTAATTATAGATTTCAGCCAGTGTCATGGGGTGTGTCTGTTCGGGAATATCCAGGCTTTCTTCCTTGATTAGTTGATTAACCTTATCAGTAGTCAGGTCTTTAAACTCGTATCGGGCAGCCAGACGTCCTTTTCTAAGCAATGCTTCGTCGATATCTTTTAATGGAGCATTAAAGGTGCAGATAAATTTGATACACAATTCATCGCTCAATAGCCCGTCGCTAATATTCAGTATGTTGACTAAGCCGGCATTCATACGGTTGCCTCCGTTGCGGCTTGACAATAGTTCTTCGCAATCCTCTACGATGAAGATAGAATTCTTTTGTTGGCGGATGAAAGTGATAAAGCTCGGATCCGAAAGTTTATCTACCAGGTCTCCACTCATATAGATCATTCTCTTTTTTCCAAGATTGATAAGGTGGCGGATATAAGTCGTTTTTCCTGTACCCTGTTTTCCATGCAAAATGATTAATCCGCTTTTGTTGTCCTCCAGCAGAAAGTTTTCGATCTCGGCAGCTACGGGAACAAAATCATCGTTATAGTGACGATCAATCTGAATAGCAGGTTCATTAACTTGCGATTGTTTCAGGCTGAAGTAGTTATGAGAGTATGTTACTATAAATAGATTGTTAAGTTTCTCATTTTCCTTCTTGTGGTTTTCGCAAATCTGATTGATCTGATTGATTTCCTCCTTGTCGATATTGGAATAGGCAATCTTTACGCAATTATCAAAATAGCCGATCATCAAATTCTTTTTGCAGATAACGATACAGTCGTATAACTCTTTTGTAGATGTATTATCTTCTTCTTCCTCCTCTTCTTCTTTTTCATTTTCAAAATGATTGCAGTACACATGCTCGAATATATCGAACGCGTCATCTTGCTGATAAAGTTCCTTGATTTCTTTCAGAAAATCCTGGTTTACTTTATATTTTACCATTTTCATGGAAGGGAATCGTTTGAATATCTGATAGAATAGACTACAAATGCTACTGTCGCTGAACCATCCTGTGGAGTAATCAAAAATATCTGTGAAATCTGCGAGTGTGTATTCTTTACTCATTTTTTCTTTTTATATAAATAGAATGGCAAAGGTACGAAATAAATCTATGATATGAACTGAACCGATTTATCATTTTCTCGAAAAACATAGGTGTGGATAGTTTCCTGTATTTATATCAAAGCTCCTGCAAATGATTTTTCATTTTCATTTCTCATGTTCTCATAATATATGTGATAACAATCTTCAAATCAGTTATATAATACTATGAGAAATAAAACACAAAAGGGTATTTCTCATAGTGTTACCAGCATTTTGTCCACAAAACAAAGTATTTCTCATAGCTTTTCAAGGCATTTCTCATAATCTTTCGTAGGGCAAAGAGGCTAATTAATTGTAATAGATTCAATGCTACATATTCAGTTATGCATTGATTAATAATATATTATAAAGCGTTTATGAAAGTGTATGGAGTAGATATTCTCATGTTTTCCTACCGGTATCTGAATCGTTCCACTAGAGTGGAAAGGTCTGTTCACTA
>NZ_EQ973360.1:0-215209 GCF_000157055.1 Bacteroides sp. 2_2_4
GGTGGCTAATTCGGTGGCATTGACTAAAATGAAGGCTCTGTAAATAACTGATAATAAGTGCGAAATAGCCAAAATGTTTTACGGCTATCAGCCGCACTAAAAATAAACTAGAAGCCTTCAAGATACTATCTTGGAGGCTTTTTAATTGGTTAGACATGAATAAACATCAACTTTGCTGCATCGGTCACATCACATTAGACAAAGTAGTCACTCCCCAAAACACTGTCTATATGCCGGGAGGAACGGCTTTTTATTGTTCACATGCCATCCGCCATTTTAACGACATCGATTACGCTTTAGTAACAGCAGTTGGTGCCACTGAAATGAACGTCGTGGAGCAACTACGTGAAATGGGTATTCATGTAACCGCCCTGCCAAGCAAATATTCCGTATACTTCGAGAATATCTATGGCGCCAATCCGGACGACCGTACTCAACGTGTATTAGCGAAAGCCGATCCGTTCACTGCCGGTCAGCTGAAAGATATAGATGCGCAAATCTACCATCTCGGCTCTCTGCTGGCAGACGACTTCTCGTTGGAAGTAATCAAAGAACTATCTCAAAAAGGGTTGATTGCAGTAGACTCACAAGGCTATTTACGTGAAGTGCGTGACACCCACGTCTATCCGGTGGATTGGATAGATAAGCGGGAGGCTCTGCAATATATCCATTTCCTGAAAGTCAACGAGCACGAGATGGAAGTGCTGACAGGTCTTTCCGATCCGCATGAAGCTGCCCGTCAATTATATGAATGGGGCGTGAAAGAAGTGCTTGTCACCTTGGGAAGCATGGGATCACTCATTTTCGACGGAAAAGACTTCTATCGTATTCCGGCTTATAAACCCAAAGAAGTGGTAGATGCAACAGGGTGTGGAGACACTTACACCATCGGGTATCTATACCAACGGGTATCGGGTGCCGGCATCGAAGAAGCAGGACGTTTTGCAGCAGCCATGTCAACTTTAAAAATAGAGAAATCAGGTCCTTTCAATGGCAGCAAAGAAGATGTCATTCAATGTATGACCACTGCGGAACAGATGTTTTAAAACAGGAAATCATAAAACGAACAGCGTATATATAGGATATACCTCCCCCGACGGGTAATCCTCATCCCATTATTCAGGCACGAACAACACCGGTTCGTGCCTGACTTTTTTCAACAGTCACCTCTCTTTTAGTGTTAAAATCAACCATTCCCTCTTTTTTCCAAAATCTTTTTTGAATTTCGTTTGTTTCCTTTGTTACTCTTGCCAAAAGACGGCAGAAAAAAGACTTCAACCTAAATAATAACAAATGGAAAAATTTAATGCAATGAGGACTAGACTTTTACAACATCTTCAGAAAAAAGCCATCAGGTCAAAGAGCATCATGACGCTTGTTTGCCTGCTACTGGCCTCTGCATCAGCCTTTGCACAGACAAAGACGGTGACAGGAACAGTGACGGACGCTGCCAATGAACCATTGATCGGCGCATCGGTACTCGTACAAGGAACTTCCACCGGAACCATCACGGACATGGACGGTAAATATTCAATCTCTGTCACTCCGGAGGACGTACTGGCATTTTCATACGTGGGGATGACTTCGCAAACCATTAAAGTGGGGACACAGAACGTCATCAATGTCACTTTAAAAGAAGATTCACAAGTACTAGCCGAAACAGTCGTTATCGGATACGGTAGTGCAAAGAAAAGAGACTTGACAGGTTCTATCACCAATATCAAAGGAGAAGAGTTAGCCAACAAACCGGCAATGAATCCGCTGTCTTCCCTTCAGGGGAAAGTGGCAGGTGTGCAGATTGTAAACTCCGGACGAGCCGGATCGGACCCGGAAATCCGTATTCGCGGAACAAACTCCATCAACGGATATAAACCGCTGTACATTGTCGACGGATTATTCAATGACAACATCAATTTCCTGAATCCGGAGGACATCGAATCCATGGAAATCCTGAAAGACCCGTCATCTCTGGCTATCTTCGGTGTTCGCGGTGCGAATGGTGTTATCATCATTACCACAAAGAAAGCCAAAGAGGGACAGACACTAGTCAATATTAATACTTCTTTCGGTTTCAAGAAAGTGGTAGATAAAGTGAAACTGGTGAATGGTTCACAATTCAAGGAACTATATAACGAACAGCTTGCCAATCAGAAAGATGACCCTTTCGATTATACCGGCTGGGATGCCAATACCGACTGGCAAGACGAAATTTTCCAGACTGCTTTCATTACAAACAATAACATCAGTATTACAGGGGCTTCGCCCAAACATAGTTTCTATCTGGGTGTAGGCTACTCTTACGAACAAGGCAACATCGAGCATGAGAAATTCAGTAAGGTAACCATCAACGCAAGTAATGATTATAAGATTACGGACTTTTTGAAAGTCGGTTTCCAATTCAACGGTGCACGTATGCTTCCTGCTGATTCCAAACAGGTATTGAATGCCCTGCGTGCAACTCCTATCGCTCCGGTGTATAACAACGAATACGGATTATATACGGCTCTGCCCGAATTCCAGAAAGCGCAGATCAACAACCCGATGGTAGACGTCGAATTAAAAGCGAATACTACCAAAGCGGAAAACTACCGGGCATCCGGTAACATTTATGGTGAGGTAGACTTCCTGAAACATTTCACGTTCAAAGCGATGTTCTCCATGGATTATGCGTCGAACAACGGACGGACATATACACCGATCGTAAAAGTATACGATGCCGCTGTCAACGGAGGGATCTCTACTTTGGGAACAGGCAAGACCGAGGTCAGCCAGTTTAAAGAGAATGAAACAAAAGTTCAGAGTGACTACCTGTTGACATACACCAACAGCTTTGATAATGGAAATCATAACCTGACAGCTACCGCCGGTTTTACTACCTATTATAATTCGTTGAGCCGATTGGACGGAGCACGCAAGCAGGGGGTCGGACTGGTTATTCCGGATAATCCGGACAAATGGTTTGTCAGCATCGGCGATGCAGCTACCGCTACCAATGGAAGTACTCAATGGGAACGCAGTACATTATCCGTACTTGCACGCGTGATCTACAACTATAAAGGTAAATACTTGTTCAACGGTTCTTTCCGCCGGGATGGTTCTTCCGCTTTCTCCTACACAGGCAATGAATGGCAGAACTTCTTCTCACTGGGTGGAGGTTGGTTGATGTCCGAAGAAGAATTTATGAAAGACATCAAATGGCTGGATATGTTGAAAATCAAAGCATCTTACGGTACGTTAGGAAACCAGAACCTGGATAAAGCCTATCCTGCCGAACCCTTATTGACCAATGCTTATTCGGCTGTATTCGGTAAACCGTCCATCATTTATCCCGGATACCAGCTTGCCTATCTTCCTAATCCTAACCTGCGTTGGGAAAAAGTAGAAGCCTGGGAAGCCGGATTTGAAACGAACCTGCTTCGCAACCGCTTGCATTTTGAGGGTGTTTACTATAAGAAGAATACCAAAGATTTGTTAGCCGAAGTTCCCGGAATTTCCGGAACTATCCCCGGTATCGGAAACTTGGGAGAGATCCAGAATAAAGGAGTGGAAATGGCTGTAACCTGGCGCGATCAGATTGGTGACTGGGGATATTCCGTCAGTGCCAACCTGACTACTATCAAGAATGAGGTAAAAAGTCTTGTTCAGGAAGGATATTCCATCATTGCCGGAGATAAGCAGCAAAGTTACACAATGGCAGGTTATCCTATCGGATATTTCTATGGTTATAAAGTGGCAGGCGTTTATCAGTCACAAGCAGATATTGACGCATCACCCAAAAATACACTGGCTACCGTTACCCCCGGTGACCTAAAATTCGCCGATGTGAACGGTGACGGAGAAATCACCCCGGAAGACCGTACCATGATAGGCAACCCGACTCCAAAGGTCACTTACGGTTTTTCTCTCGGAGTAGACTACAAGAATTGGTCGTTAGGCATCGACATGATGGGACAAGGTGGAAACAAGATTTTCCGTACATGGGATAACTACAATTTTGCCCAGTTCAACTACCTGGAACAACGCTTGGACCGCTGGCACGGAGAAGGTACGTCCAACACCCAACCGTTGCTGAACACCAAACATTCCATCAACAACCTCAACTCCGACTATTACATTGAGGACGGCAAATTCTTCCGTATCCGCAACGTACAGTTAGCGTATACGTTCGACAAGAGCTTAATTGCCAAAATACGTCTGCAAGCTCTGAAAGTCTATGTCAACATACAGAACTTGAAGACATGGAAACATAACACCGGATATACTCCCGAACTTGGAGGAACTGCCACCGCATTCGGAGTAGATAACGGCAGTTATCCTGTACCTGCAGTCTATACCTTCGGTATCAACCTAACATTCTAGTGACAAGGTGCCACTGCCAGTTTTCCATGCGGAACACAACTTTAATCTTTAAAACTATCATTATATGAAACTGAATAAATATATATTTGCAACCCTTATTACTTCAACTACATTATTTCTAGGCAGCTGTAGTGACTTTCTGGATCGTAGTCCACAAGGACAGTTTACGGAAGATGATAATCCGAACGCTCTGGTCAACGGGAAGATTTATAATGTCTATACGATGATGCGTAACTATAATGTGACAGCCGGCCCTCCTGCTTTTGCCATCCACTGTTTCCGTTCGGAAGATTCGGAAAAAGGAAGTATTGCCAGCGATGGCTCTGATGTAGCCGAAATGTATGATGATTTTGTGTATACACCGACCAACGGCCTACTGGGTGCTTATTGGGGACAGAATTATGCCATCATCTACCAATGTAATGAGATTCTTGATGCCATTGCAGAAAAAGAAACAGCCGGACAAACAGAAACTGAAGACATCATCAATAAGGGAGAGGCCTCTTTCTTCCGTGCTTATTGCTACTTCAATCTGGTAAGAGCTTTCGGCGAAGTTCCTTTGGTGACTTATAAAATCAACGATGCTTCGGAAGCCAATATCCCGAAGACAAGTGCTGATAAAATCTATGAGCAAATCGACAAGGACCTGAAAACAGCAGAAGAGTCATTGCCGGAAACATGGAGCAGCGAATACACCGGACGACTGACTTGGGGAGCTGCCCGTTCCTTACACGCGCGTACTTATATGATGCGCAACGACTGGAACAATATGTACACAGCCTCCACCGATGTCATCAAAAAGGGGCTCTACAACTTAAAGACTCCGTATAATGAGATTTTCACGGATGATGGTGAAAATAACGGAGGTTCCATATTCGAGTTGCAATGTACAGCTACTGCCGCTCTTCCTCAAAGTACCGTTATCGGTAGCCAGTTCTGTGAAGTACAAGGTGTACGCGGAGCAGGTCAATGGGACTTGGGCTGGGGATGGCACATGGCAACAGAATACATGGCGGAAGCATACGAACAGGGTGATCCACGCAAAAACTCCACCCTACTCTACTTCCGCCACTCGGACAGCGATCCTATCACTCCGGAAAATACCAACGAGCCATACGGTGAATCTCCGGTTTCTCCGGCAATAGGTGCTTACTTTAACAAGAAAGCCTATACCGACCCGGCTTTGCGTAAAGAATATACCAACAAAGGATTCTGGGTAAACATTCGTCTGATCCGCTACGCAGATGTACTGCTGATGGGAGCCGAATCAGCTAATGAAAAAGGTATTCCGGGTGAAGCAATCGACTATTTGGAACAAGTACGCGCACGCGCCAGAGGCACCAATACCAATATATTACCTAAAGTGACGACTACCGATCAGGGAGAATTGCGTGAAGCCATCCGCCACGAACGCCGTGTGGAATTAGGGTTGGAATTCGACCGTTTCTATGACCTCGTTCGTTGGGGCATTGCAAAAGAAGTGTTGCACGCAGCCGGTAAAACCAATTATCAGGACAAAAACGCACTGCTTCCACTGCCGCAGACAGAGATCGACAAGTCTAAAGGAGTGTTAGTACAGAACCCCGACTACCAATAAGAAAGTTCCTCGGTGCCGAACGGTTGTTTCCTCGGTGCCGAAACTACTGTTCCTCGGTGTCGAACAATGTCCTCCTCGGTGCCGAACATTCAACGCATCAGGAGGACTTTATATGAATAGAGATAAAATTAACTATAATAATATGATATACAAAAAGTTAAGTCTATCCGTCCTGTTGTTTGCTGCAGGTTTTCTAACCGCGTCGGCACAAAAGTCGCCACAGGATATGGATCGTTTCATCGACGTATTGATGAATAAAATGACGCTGGAAGAAAAAATCGGACAGTTAAACCTTCCCGTCACCGGAGAGATCACTACGGGACAAGCTAAAAGCAGCGACATTGCCGCAAAAATCAAGAAAGGCGAAGTGGGAGGATTGTTCAATCTGAAAGGAGTAGAGAAAATACGTGAAGTACAGAAACAAGCTGTGGAAGATTCACGGCTAGGCATTCCGTTATTGTTCGGGATGGACGTTATTCACGGATACGAAACGATGTTCCCTATCCCGCTCGGTTTGTCTTGCACCTGGGACATGACAGCCATTGAAGAGTCTGCCCGCATTGCAGCCGTAGAGGCAAGTGCTGATGGAATCTCATGGACTTTCAGCCCGATGGTGGATATTTCACGTGACCCTCGTTGGGGACGCGTATCCGAAGGTAGTGGCGAAGACCCGTTTCTCGGTGCCATGATTGCCGAAGCGATGGTGCGCGGCTATCAGGGGAAAAACATGGAACGGAATGACGAAATCATGGCCTGCGTAAAACACTTTGCGTTATATGG
Organism: Bacteroides sp. 2_2_4; assembly: GCF_000157055.1. Classification (NCBI taxonomy): domain Bacteria; kingdom Pseudomonadati; phylum Bacteroidota; class Bacteroidia; order Bacteroidales; family Bacteroidaceae; genus Bacteroides; species Bacteroides sp. 2_2_4. Next base: position 6,737 of record NZ_EQ973360.1, read on the forward strand.
GGCAGGCGAAGCCGGCCGCGACTATAACACCGTGGATATGAGCCGCCAACGAATGTTCAATGATTATATGCTACCGTATGAAGCAGCCGTTGAAGCGGGTGTAGGTAGCGTGATGGCTTCTTTTAATGAAGTAGACGGTATTCCGGCCACTGCCAATAAATGGCTGATGACGGATATTCTCCGCGGACAGTGGGGATTCAACGGTTTTGTGGTAACTGATTATACCGGCATTTCAGAAATGATCGACCACGGTATCGGTGATCTTCAGACAGTATCCGCCCGTGCCATCAACGCCGGAGTGGATATGGATATGGTAAGCGAGGGTTTTGTAGGGACACTGAAGAAATCCGTTCAGGAAGGAAAAGTCTCTATGGAAACATTGAATACGGCTTGCCGTCGTATTCTGGAAGCCAAATATAAACTGGGATTGTTTGATAATCCTTATAAATATTGCGATCCGAAACGTCCGGCACGCGACATCTTTACCAAAGCCCATCGTGATGCAGCCCGCAGAATTGCAGCAGAAAGTTTCGTTCTTCTGAAGAATGACAGTCCCGACGGTAATCCGAACGGAAATCCGTTGTTGCCTTTCAACCCTAAAGGAAATATTGCAGTAATCGGTCCGTTGGCAAACAGCCGTAGCAATATGCCGGGTACATGGAGCGTAGCAGCTGTGCTCGACCGTTGCCCTTCTTTGGTAGAAGGATTGAAAGAGATGACAGCCGGAAAAGCGAATATCATGTACGCTAAAGGAAGCAACCTGATTAGTGATGCAAGTTACGAAGAACGGGCAACGATGTTCGGCCGTTCCCTGAACCGTGACAACCGCACCGACCAGCAGTTGTTGGACGAAGCATTGAACGTAGCCCGTCGGTCGGATATCATCATCGCAGCGCTAGGCGAATCTTCTGAAATGAGTGGTGAAAGCAGCAGCCGTACGGACTTGAATATTCCCGACGTACAACAGAATCTGTTGAAAGAGCTTTTAAAGACAGGCAAACCGGTGGTACTGGTGTTATTCACCGGACGTCCGCTTACGCTGAACTGGGAACAGGAGCATGTGCCTGCCATTCTGAATGTATGGTTCGGAGGTAGTGAAGCCGCTTACGCCATTGGTGACGCCCTCTTCGGTTACGTCAATCCGGGTGGAAAACTGACCATGACTTTCCCGAAGAATGTCGGCCAGATACCTCTTTATTATGCGCACAAAAATACCGGACGCCCATTGAAAGAAGGCAAATGGTTTGAGAAATTCCGCAGCAACTATCTCGATGTGGATAATGATCCGCTTTATCCGTTCGGTTACGGTCTTTCTTATACGACGTTCTCTTACAGCGACATCGACTTGAGTCATTCTTCCATGGACATGAACGGTTCGTTGACCGCGGCAGTGGAGGTTACCAATACCGGAACATGGCCCGGCTCGGAAGTGGTACAGCTTTATATCCGCGACGTTGTGGGTAGCAGTACCCGTCCCGTCAAAGAGCTGAAAGGTTTCCAAAAGATATTCCTCGAACCGGGAGAAATGAAGATTGTCCGTTTCAAGATTGCTCCGGAAATGCTTCGATACTATAATTATGACTTGCAACTGGTTGCCGAACCGGGCGACTTTGAAGTGATGATCGGTACGAACAGCCGTGATGTGAAAACCGCGAAGTTCACGTTAAACTAAACTTTTATGACCTTGATTATGAACGATAAATATAAAAGAATAATAGAAATGAGCGCACTTCCGCTCATGTTACTATTTCTATCCGCCGTTGCCCTGACTTTCCAGAGCTGTAAAGGGAAAAGCAAAAGCAACAACCTTTCCGCAGCCACCGACTCGTTATCGGACGACGCCCTGATGGATACCGTCCAGCGACGGACTTTCCTTTATTTCTGGGAAGGTGCCGAGCCGAATAGCGGCTTGGCTCCCGAACGTTATCATGTGGACGGCGTTTATCCTGAAAACGATGCCAACGTAGTCACTTCTGGTGGCAGCGGCTTCGGCATCATGGCTATCCTTGCAGGAATCGACCGCGGTTACGTCACCCGCGAAGAGGGACTGGCACGAATGGAACGCATCGTTTCTTTCCTCGAAAAAGCAGACCGTTTCCACGGAGCCTACCCTCATTGGTGGTATGGTGATACGGGCAAGGTGAAACCATTCGGCCAGAAAGATAATGGGGGCGATCTGGTAGAGACAGCCTTCCTCATCCAAGGTCTGCTGGCTGTACACCAATATTACGTCAACGGAAATGAGAAAGAGAAAGTCCTCGCCCAACGTATCGACCAGATTTGGCGGGATGTCGACTGGAACTGGTATCGGCAAGGCGGGCAAAACGTTCTTTACTGGCATTGGAGTCCGACGTATGGCTGGGAAATGAATTTCCCTGTACACGGCTACAACGAATGTATGATTATGTATATTCTTGCCGCCGCTTCTCCTACACACGGAGTACCTGCGGCTGTCTATCATGACGGTTGGGCACAGAACGGAGCCATCGTTTCTCCGCATAAAGTGGAAGGAATCGAGTTGCACCTCCGCTATCAGGGCACCGAAGCCGGACCGCTTTTCTGGGCTCAATACTCTTTTCTCGGACTTGATCCGGTGGGACTGAAAGATGAATACTGCCCCAGCTACTTCCACGAGATGCGCAACCTGACACTGGTGAATCGTGCTTACTGCATCCGCAACCCTAAACATTACAAAGGTTTCGGACCGGATTGTTGGGGACTGACCGCCAGCTACTCCGTCGATGGATATGCGGCTCACTCACCCAATGAACAAGACGACAAAGGAGTGATCTCCCCCACTGCCGCACTTTCATCCATTGTCTATACACCGGAATATTCCATGCAAGTGATGCGCCATCTGTATGGTATGGGAGATAAAGTGTTCGGTCCTTTCGGATTCTACGATGCTTTCAGCGAAACGGACAATTGGTATCCGCAACGTTATCTGGCCATCGACCAGGGTCCTATTGCTGTCATGATCGAAAACTACCGGACCGGATTATTATGGAAACTCTTCATGAGCCATCCTGATGTACAGGCCGGATTAACCAAACTTGGTTTTAACACCAACAAGCAAGACGTGAGACAGAAATAAAAGGGAATCCCGGTGTGCGGAAGTGGTCTACTGACCACCTCCACCACCGGTGTTTCCACCTCCTCCGCCGCCACCTTTCACATCGTCATTGTCGATGCTTCGTGCAGCCTTCTTCACACTGGCTTTCAACTCTCCAAGCCGATAGCTGATACTGAAACCGTAATACCTGCTCGGATATTTGCTCGAACTCTTCGAAATAAAGTTAGCTCCTTCTGTGTGATTATTGTAAGTTCTGTATTTCTCCAGAACATTGCTGCAATAAATATTCAAAGAAAGACGTTCTTCTTTCAGGAAAGAACGGCTCAATCCCAAACTATAATAACTATATCCTGAACCTTTTCCCTGCAAACTGATTCGGGGTGTGCTACCTCCGCCGTTCAGACTCAAACGTACTTTTCCCGGTAAGGTCTGCTGAATTCCTCCATAAGCAGAAGCATTCCATCCATAATTGTGCAGCTCTTGGGCAGGACTCCGCAAATCGCTATAATTGCCACGTCCATTGACGTAAATTCTCGTTTTAGGAGAAGCGTTCCAGTTCAAATAAAAGTTCAATCCTGTTTCCCGGCTCTTTCCGATATTACCGTATGTGCTATACAGTGCACCGTAGGGAGCTTTATGCCCACCTTCAAAGATTTCTCCGTCTTTATCAGTAATCAAGCGACTGATTCTTTCAATTCCATTGTTATTGAAAGAATGACGCAAAGAAAGATTGATGTTGAACTTGGACGTAAAACTGCTGTAAGACAAGTCGAACGAATGACTTTTCTCACTCTTCAAGTTCGGATTTCCCTGATTAATAAACATCGGATTCTGATTATCGAAATAAGGATTCAAATTCCAGATACCCGGACGCCAGATACGCATATTATATCCACCACGCAAATTCTGCATCTTTCCTAGTTTTATTCCCAAGGAAACGGAAGGAACCAGATCACTAAAATTCGAATCAAAGTTCTCGCCCGGACCCACCAGATACTTCACCTCTTGTATGGTTTGCTCATAACGTAATCCCGGTTTGAAAGTAAATCCCTTGTATTTCAGCGTATATCCGGCATAAGCAGAGAGAATATGATTCAAATGACGGTACTCGCTACTACGATTCTCATTATATGCATAGTTTTCACTTGCTCCCTCGGCTTCATAAAACCGATTATCACTGGAGTTACGTCGGAAAATATATTTGGCACCGGTTTCAATTGTATGCAGCTTTCCAATCGGAGTAGTATAGTCCACCTGGAAAGTCTGCTCCATCGTATTTGTCTTTCCGTCCGAATGGAAATTCTTTAATGACAATTCTTTAATGATATCCAGTTTATTCTCTTCAGGCTCGATGTCCAGATAAGTATTATATGAATCATTCGTTTGGGGTTGGGAATTGATTTTATAAGAAAACGTAATCATCCGTTCTTTATTCTTTCGGGAAGTACGTTGATAGTCTATATTTCCGTTGATAGAATACCATGACCCTTTTCCATGATTGTCGGTTCTATAACGGTACGCAAAATCCTGTCGGTCAGCTCCGTGCATAATCGTATTTCCGTCACTGTTACTTTTGTCACTACTGCCGTACATTCCGAAAGCCACGGTCAGCAGCCTCAACGTATCAATCTCGTAACTGGCTTCCAAATTGCCATACTGGAAATTCCCTTTCGACTTGGAGCTACTTTCCGATTCCAGATATTTTTCATTCTCTTTATCCGGTTCGTAGTTTTCGCGATAACTATCGGAATAGCTGCGCGGGCTATTATTATAATTGTAGTTATAGTTGGCAGAAACAGTCAGTTTACCTTGTTTCACCATTGCGTAAGTGCCGGCACCTACTCCGTTATTATTAGCATTTCCTCTGAAAGTAGCCGTGTATCCTTCAAATCCGGAACCTACTGTGACGATATTCAGAATACCTCCGATACCTTCCGCATCATATTTAGCTCCCGGTGAAGTTATCACCTCAATATATTTGATCGTGTTTGCCGGCATACTTTTCAGTACTTCCTTCGGATTATTACTCATCATATTATTGGGCTTTCCATTTACATGTATCTTGAAACTGCTACTGCCGTTCACCTGTACATTGTCTTCTCCATCCACCGTTACCAAAGGCACTTTCCGAAGCATCTCCAATATACTGTTCGATTTTGAGTCCGGGTCATCTTCAATATTATATTCAATCTTATCCACATCTACCTTTACCAAAGGTTTTTGTGCAACTACCTCCACTCCTTTCAATACGTTATTGGCCTCTGAAGAAATCATTGTGCCCAAGTCAACCTCCTTCACGGACGGTTTTAGAGTAAATTCCTTTACTATCGGCGCTTTACCAATCGAAGAAATAGTGATGATGTAATTGCCCGCAGCGACATTCAGTTTCTCCTGAAATTTACCATTCGCCCCAGTCACCGCCATCTTGACTGCTTTATCCGGAGCATTTTTCTTTGCTATTTTGATGGTAGCATACGGTTCTCCCTCTTGTGTTAAAGAATCAATAAGTACTCCTTTGACTGTATAAGAAGGAGCTGTGGATTTTTGTGCCCACCCCGCCGCCACGGAGGTAGCGAATACGAATAGAATTAGTAGTAACAGTCTGTGTTTCATGACTAGAAATATATTAGTTTATGTTTATTAGACGCAAGACATTCAAAAATGCTGTAAATTCGAGAGCCAAAAGTAGTTGGTTTATCTACACTTACGAATTTTTCGGAGTTAAGAATATAAAACGAATGGATAAAAAATCTTACTACAGTATATTTCTTGCATTTTTAAACTTCATTTACCCTCCCCTTATTTTTCCCATCATGAAAAGACTTGTTATCTATAATCTTTTGGCAACATTCCGAATTTCTCTTTAAAACATTTTGCAAAATGGGAAGAAGAAGCAAAGCCTAACCGTTCTGCAGCTTCAGCTATTCGAACACCATTTGCTATTAATTCAGCTGCTTTGTTTAAGCGGAAATTCTTAACATAGTTATTAGGAGGCATACCAAACAAACTTTTCATCTTCCGGTAAAGATTAGAATGACTCATATTCATTTGATCTGCCAATGTTTCAATTGAATAATTTTCATTAACAACCTGCTCCAATAAAATTGCATTGATCTTGTCTATAAATTCTACATCTTTTTGAGAAATGGCAAAATCCGAAAGTGAAGAGGATGAACCAATTGTGATGTCCGTCATCTGTTTATGAAACGCCAATCGCAGTTTTAATAAATTTTCGATCTGTTTATGGAGCTGCTTAATAGAAAACGGTTTCTCTAGATATACATCAGCACCACTTTCAAGTCCTTCCACTTTAGATTCCAATGTCGTTTTTGCAGTCAGCAAAACAACAGGAATATGAGAATAAGCCATATCGGATTTTACATGATTACAAAGTTCAAGTCCATCCATTTCAGGCATCATAATATCACTGACAATAACATCTACACCCTGGTGTGCAAGTATTTCCAGTGCTTCTTTTCCATTACCGGCACGTATCACCTTGAACCAAACACTTAAAGCTTCTCGAGTTAAATTTAACAATTCAATATTATCCTCCACCAATAAAACTGTGAATTTCCTATTACCGAATTCAGAAACAGAAGTCACTTCTTCTCCAACACCTACAACATCCGTTTCAGTCAATCCATCAGATGCATCTTCCGTTTCTACAACTCCCAATGGTAAAGATAACACAAATGAAGCCCCCTCCTCGGAACTATCTTCCAGAAACAAATTCCCATGATGGGCTTCTGCCAAGGATCTTGCAAATGCCAAACCAATTCCGGTACCCTTAGATGATGCCACCGGATCGTCAGGCAGTTGATAAAAAGCTTGAAATATTTTATCGTGTTGGTCCTCCGGGATGCCGGGGTCATCATCAGTAACCACTATCCTCACCTCGTCATCTACTGATAATACTTTCAATTCAATCCTGGATTTCGCATATTTCATCGCATTTCCCATCAGATTTACGAGAATCTTACTTATCTTCTCCGAATCAATCATCGTATTAATTTCTTCACGAGGCAAGCAAAGATGTAATGTCAGTCCTCTCAACTCCGCAGAACCGCTGAATTGATTAAAAATATCACTTACCAATGCATTAACATTGCATTTCCTCAAATTCAACTGCAAAGCACTACTTTCCAACTTCTGAAAATCAAGTAACTGATTGATGATTCCCAATAGATAATCTACATTCTTTTCTATCACAGAAATATACTTGTTCTCTTTCCCTTTGATTTCCTCTTCTCTCAATTTCTCCAACGGCAAACGAATCAAACTTAGCGGAGTACGTATTTCATGTACCAGATTAATAAAAAAATTGATTTTCGATTTATACATTTCTTTTTCTTTGGTAGTCTGATACTCCTCCATCCGACGTTTATACTTACGCCTGACATACAAATTCCAACGCCAACCAAGAAATACGATGACGGCAAGTAACAACAATGCATATACGACATAAGCAATAGTAGTCCGCCACCAGGGAGGAGTAACCACAATCCATAAAGAAATTGCCTTTTCATTCCAATAATGGTCATTATTCGAACCACGAACCAAAAACTCATACTCCCCCGGAGGAAGATTGGTATAGGAAGCCGTATTATTAGAAGAGTTGTTAATCCATTCCTTATCCACTCCGTTCAAAATATACGCATAACGGTTTCTAAGAGGATCTTCATAGCTAAGTGTCGCAAAACGGATGGTAAGACTGTTATTCTTATAAGGTAATCTTATCTTATCAACTGTATAAAAAGGCTTATCCAGCTGGAGCAGCCGCCTCACTTCCCGCTCATTATTCAAATTAGGAAAACTGATATCCATAACATAAACAGGAGGAAGGTAGGTGTTATCTGCAAATTCTTTCGGTTCAAAAACATTAAAGCCGTTCACTCCTCCCAAATACAACTTCCCCGTCGATGAAGCCAATGAAGATTGCGCCGTGAACTGATTCCCCTGCAAACCGTCATTTATAGTAAAAAGCCGGTTCTTATTCTTATCTGTAGGATTAAACTGATATAACCCGGAATTACAGGAAATCCAAAAATTGCCTGCCTGATCCTGCTCTATCGAATAAATAACCTTATCCGGCAACCAGACATTTTCCGGATCAAAATCAACAAAAGTTTCTGTTTCTTTGGAAAAAGAGCATAATCCTCCACCATTGGTCCCAAACCACATCGTACCTTTCCTATCTTCAAATAATGTTATCACAGAGTTACTCGTAATAGTAGTCAGGTCCTCCCGGATATGTTCAAAATGCTTCCACTCTTCACCAACTGTATTATAACAGAAAACGCCACGATTTGAGGTCGCAATCCAAAGATTATTGTACATATCCTCATAGATATCAGTTACAGAAGCCATAGCACCGACATTAATCACAGTTATAAAATTATCCGATTGCGGATTATAGCGACATAATCCCCAGCTTGTTCCGATAAAGATTTCTCCTTTACGGTCTTTAAAAAGGCTTAGTACATCATTACTGCAAAGCGTATTCGGGATATTACGGGAATAAGTATAACTTTTAATATTCCCGGTTTTCAGATTCAATACATGCAATCCTTCAGCATAAGTTCCCACCCAAAGATTATCGCCCTCCAACAACAAGCTACGTACATCGTATCTTATATTCGATTTCTTCAAAGAATACTCATAAAAAGAATGAGTTTGTGAATTGAAAAACCACAATCCATTCCGGGTTCCCACCCAAACATTCTTCTCCCGATCTTCACAGAAAGGTCCTATCCCCCTATCTGCTTTTTCCATCCCCGTCAAAGACAGGGAATAAGTAGAAAAACGCTTCGACTGTTTAGACATATAATTTATTCCGCCGGAATTAGTCATTACCCAAAGCGTGCCTTCATTATCCCACATCATCGCGTGTACAGTCGGATCACTCAAAGTCCATAAACCAAACGGAGAGTCTCCCCTACGAAATGTTTTACGCTCACGGTCAAACAAATAAACGCCATTGTCCGTACCAACCAGCATTTCTTTCTCGCTATAGTCCATCAGACAAAGAATAGAACTGAAACTCTCTGCAGATGTATCATATATTTTTAATTCCCAACTTCCTTCCTGATAACACCCTAACGAATTCGTCCCCACGCCACACCAAATCTCATGTTCAATACTATGGAGACAGTTAATCCTTTGATTGCCAATACTCAATTCGGATAAAACCGGATAGTTCTGCAGAAAAGTTCCCTCTTCATCAAAGCAAAGTAACCCCTCCTGCATAGAAGAAACATAGACAAGAGAATCCGTACCCTGGCAAATATCCCAAGCAAAAAAAGTCCGAATACTATTTTGAGTCAAAACATCTTTTGCCGGATCATAAATAAAGATGCCTTGCCCCAAGGTAGCGATCCAGATCAAGCCATTTTTCGTTTTTACAATTTTCTTGACTTCGCAACTAATAAACACTCCATATTTGGTTGTCTTATCAAAATACAAGAAATGATCGTCAGAGCGATCATAAATGTATAGTCCGGAACTTGTTCCTATCCAAAGGTCTTCACCCTCTTCCATCAGAGAACTGACAAAGTTGTTCCCTAAAGAATATTTGTCATTTAAAACATTCCGATAAATTTTATTTCCGCTACCATAATAGCAGTTCAGCCCGTTACTTGTCCCTATCCATAAAAAGCCATAGCTATCTTGAATTGCACACCAGGTTGTGTTATGAGACAGTCCGTTTTCTACCTGATATTTCTTAAAGGAAAACTCGGCAGATGCCATTAATGGCTCAATACAAAGAGTAATAAAACTGATAAATGCTATTATTGACTTTTTCATATTATATACCCATGTCGATTCAGTGAGCCAAATATAGCTATTTTAGTAACCTAAGCCAAATCTCAAATTTATTTTCATTTGGAGAATAGATAAAGCAACACAGATAACGTCTGTTTATATCATCGACGTTATCTGTGTGCCAAACAATACATTTTACCTCATTGTCTTCAGACGATTAATCATGCAATCCCTTTTTTCTCAAATAATCCAGCATGAATCCCGGGCGATCAGTCTGGAGAATCCGTGCCCCTAGCTCTTCAATCAGATATCCATAGTTTCCATCCGGATCTTTTAAAGCCTGATCGTCTTCATGCCCTCCCGCAAGAGAAGCCCACAACGTATTGTACCAGATCCGACTCTTTCCCAAAATAATCGATTTCACTTTTCGAGGCAAAGGACTGGAAGAATCCGAATAAACCAATTCGAAGGCAGCAGGATGCAGCTGTGTCATATAGTCCCTGACCTTCTTTTCGCCATCCTTTCCGTCAAGTCCTATCACCGGTATGTAAATCACTTTATCCAGATAATCTCCAAACTCACTTTTGACAGTTTCCACCGGCTGGCCTCCTTTCATTATCACCAAACTGGCAGTTCCGGTTTTCTCGAGCACAGCGTATACCTCGTCAAACACAGAATACGCCTTATCCAAGTTAAACATAATCTGACCTTTGCCTGCCAACAATGCCTCTTCCAATGTTGGAACAATATGTTCTGTCAGATTTCCATCCTTATCTTTCAGTTTCAACTTCTTGATTTCTGCCAATGTATAATCCTTAATCAATCCTTTACCATTGGTTGTCCGGTCTACACGGTCATCGTGCATCAATATTAATTGTCCGTCTTTAGTCTTGTGAATATCAATCTCCACAATATCCACTCCCATTTGTATGGCACTATCAATTGCCGCTACGGAATTTTCCGGTGCACTCCGCCAGTTCCCCCGATGTGCCACGACTAACACCTGATCGGACTTCGGATCTAAAAATGCCTTACGGATCGTTTCTCCCCGTTGTGCAAACAATATAAGAGGTTGCAAACAACAGAATATCCCTAACCATATCAGTTTGTAGTTTTTCATTGTCATTCGTTTAAATAAATTGTATCATTATTCTTGATAAGCTCCCGGCCACATCGCATTTTTATCACGCGGATTCCCCAACTGGTCAGTGGAAAAAGCATCCATCTCTTCCAACCATTTTCCAAACTCCTCACCTAAATTCTGGAAAGGACAACTATCCGGTTTAAAGCCGGTTGTGATCGCATTCTTAACAGCGTCGGAAGCAGTCCGGGTAAACTCATTCACATTCCCGTCCCAAGTATAGACAGAACGATTGGCATCCCATACGACATTTAAAGAGCTAATCGTACTGTTATACTTATCAAACTCTGATGTTGTAAACTTGTTGGTTGATGCAGGCATGATCGTACCGCCCATCAGATTATACCCTTTGGATGTCAAATGGCGAGTATCATCACCGGACATTTCAACAACCGGATTAGCTGCATTTTTATTCAGGATGATATTATTCATCAAGAATGATTGCCGGGCCGGCCAGGATTCACAACGAATAACAGCCCCGCTATTTTGAGCACCATCCTCGATAATGGTAGAGTTTACAATCAACATACTCCCCGCGCCGTTAATGGTTCCATCTCTACCACTATTATTGGTAACAGTTGTATTATTCATACATAAATGACCGTTTGACATTTGAATAGCATAACCGAACTGTCCGCCTTCATTGCCTGTAATGGAGCAATTATTCATAAAAAGAATACTCCCACTGTCATTGACGCGAATTGCGCCTCCACGCGAAGATGCCTTGTTGTTTCTCAACTGCACATGATTTAGTTTGGCTGTCCCCTTATACATGAATATACCGGAACCACCAGCCTCACCTGAACCATTTACTCCCGCATTATAGCACTTTTCAATGATACAATGATTCAACTGTAATGTTGCATTGCCACTGCTACCATTCGCAATCAGGAATCCACCGCTATAGCCATTTATTTTCTCATTGGGATGATAACCGCAAGAGAACGTACAACCTTCAAATGTAATATCTATCTGGTTTCCTAATGTAAACAAGGAATAATCACCCGCATCCGCAATGCCGTTATTATTTGCATCTCCTGTGAAAGTAGTCAGATACCGGACAGGATCACGCTTGCTTAAATCCTTACGGGTACTTTGAGGATCATATCCACCCACAACCTTTATTTCGACTTGTTTGCTATATCCGCTATACTCTATTTTCAGACCGGCTTCCTGATCTGCTATCAAATAGGTACCGCCTGCCACATAGATATTCTTACCATCCAATTTCTTAGCATTCGCAGTCGTGATCGCACTGTTAGTGTTAGTTCTCAATAGATTGCGTAACCCGTCTACTCCCATTGCATTATCCCAATCCATACCGGTAGCATTCCCTGTAGCATGCTCTTTCACATAATAAGCGTCCAATTGCAATTCCGTTGCATCTCCCCCATTGATTGTACCAGTCTCCCATGGAGTGACAATCGGTTCACTCAATATAATGACCGAACCTTCTACTTTCAAAGTAAATTCATAACAAAATCCGGCCTTTATTGCAGGAATGCCCGGCAATACCAGATCTTCCCCCTTGTAATTTAAAGAAACGAAAGTACTATTAGGATTTGCAGCTCCCGGAGCTACGATCGCCGTATATTTACATCCGCTTTGTCCGGCTTTCCCTCCTTCAGGAATAGTGACATACGGTGTAACAAGTGCAGTTCCCGATGAAACATTTCCGTCCGTATATCCCTGATAGGAACCGATTTTAACTCCTAGAGCTTTACTTTGTGAGTCTATATCGTCCAATGTCATGATAACTTTCGCCATTCTCCGGTTCATATTCAGATGAAGGACACTTGATCCCTCATTTATAGCATCTTCTACTGTGCAAGTCATGTAGTCTGCGCTCGCCAGATTTTCCAAACTCTGCTGATTAATAGGAAGAGAGAAGTTGGCTACGCTTGTTCCTTCAGTCACCGGATAAAAGGCAGAATAAGTAACAGGTTCATTTCCCCACCTAAGATAATAGTTATCCGTAGGAGCCCATTGCCCTCCAGACAACATATAAGTCACACTACCATCTTCGCAACTCAACAGAATCTGGTCTCCATTATTAAATTGCATTTGCTGTTCATTTGTTCCTGTAGGATTACTACGGGTATATGCAGCATCAATAACAGCATTGATCTTGATTGCACCGGAGTCTTCATTGAACACGGCTATCTCTTTATCCGTATCACAAGCTGCCATACCCGTTAATATACATGCAGCCAATATATGTTTAGTAATTTTCATAACTCATCTCCTCCTTTTTATTTCTGATAGATAATCTGACCGGTTGCCCGATATTTCATTTGCATGGTAGCCAACCGTGCCGTTTCATTTACATTCAATGCCAGCGTATGCTCTACTCCCTTTTGCAACTCAATGGGCTCTTCGGCAGTCCATATATACAATTTTCCGTCATAACTGAAATTGACAGAAAAGCCTTCTATTATTGTTTGCGGGAGAAGAATACATTCATACCCATCCGTACCCTTATAAGGGGCGATAGTTGTAGCTACAGCATCTTCCCGTGGAATGACTACCGGTTCCGGCACTGACAAATCACAAATACCACCCACTATTGTACCATTTACAGCCATATCGCCCAATTTACTGATCGCCGCATCTTCCATACCATTATTTACCGTCACTTTTATAATCAGCTTGCTCATGGCATGATCCAAAGTAACTTTCAATCTACCATCTGCGGTGAGATCCTGTTTCGGATCAACCATTGATTTAGTCAACAGGAAATCAGAAGCAATCACATTTTCTTCAGTAGTTTGGTTGCTTTGTATGTTGATAGCTAACGGAGTGTCCAAACTAGCTTCCGAAATGTAAGGAGCATACGCCACTACTGTTACCGGAGTTCTTGCATTATCCCAAAGCATTTGTTGCCCGTCCGCCGTATTCCAGTCATTATTAGATTTTACCATTTGCGAATTATAATCATAAGCAATGTTTTCACTGTTATGAATGATCAGTCCGAAACTCTCCAGATTACTTGCATCATATCCGGCACGCGACACAGGAGCCTTCACTTCTGTTACAACACGGATTATATGATCTTCGGGAAAGTTGCCGGTCGGCTGCGTCCCGTCTTCAATGTTTGAACAGCCTGTCAGACTAATGACCAAAGCGGTCATTATATAAAATTTGTTTTTCATATCACAATTACTTTTTAAAGATTCAGTTGGACAATACAGCATCATAAGCTCCCATTTGCATCTTATCAGGATTGCGTGTCACGCCACGCTGATCCAATCCGAAAGCATCTTCACCCATCCATTCCACGAATACCTCACCTAAATTAACCATAGGAGAAGCAGCAGGATTGAAACTTTTCACAGCATTGATTACAGCTTGTTTGGTAGCATAACCACCCACCTGTCCGATCTGGTCAATATTCCACTTATAAACACCCTCTTCCGTCAGGTTGCCATTCACAAGGGTAGGATAAGCAGTATCAGAAACGCCCATTGTGAAATTATTAACTCGCTGATACAAGTTATATCCCATGGAGTAAGCTTCTTTATTCGCTCCGTTCAAAATGAAGCTTGGAGCGGTAGAATTCTCGGAAATCAACAGGTTATTAATAAACTTAGTATCACCATCAATAGAGGTTTCACATCGAAAGGCGCCATACTCCTGATCAATATCATGCCCTACAATCGTACTATTAGCGAGCATGAAACTACCTCCCCCGTTTAAAGCAGCACCTTTTCCCGGATTTCCGACAATGGTTGTGTTATTCATACAAATATGTCCCGATGATATCTGAATACCGACCCCAAAAAGTTCTCTTACTGAATTGCCAGTTATCAGGCAATTATTCATAAACACAACAGCCTTATTGCTGTTACACCGTATTGCTCCGCCACGGCTATCCGCCGCATTATCCAGGAACTTCACATTGTTCAGTTTCGAGCTCCCGGAAGCAATAAGAATAGCTGTACCTCCCGCTACTCCTCCTTGCCCGTTGACAGCTTCCGTTTTACAATCCCTGATAATACAATCCGTTAATTCGACAGAGGTGCTATTGACGTTACCATTGATATAAATTCCGCTACCACACTCGTTAGACTTGGCATCATTATTAGAAAGGTACCCATATTGAAAAGTAACTCCTTCAATCCCAATAATCCCTCCTTTCACCAACAATAGTCCGCAATCACCGGAATCAGCCTGATTATTACCGTTTACATCTCCGCTGATCACTGTCTTATACGTATCAATACGACGATTAGTCAGATCTGTCCCTTCGCTCAACAAACTATATCCTCCTTTGATCGCTTTAATGTCTTTGCGGATAATCACCCCGAGTCCTCCGGTCTCGGACATCACATATTTTCCCTGGCTCATGTAAATAGTACTCTTGGACAGATCGATAGATCCACTCAATAATTTGCGAAAACCAGCTACATCCATTGCCTGATCCCATGAAGTACCATCCATGTCCCCTTCACCGAATTGAGTTACAAAATAACTTTCCAGTCCTTTTTGCAAGACAACTTCTTCATCCAGATCATCATCATAATCAGTAATCATCGGAGGATCAACCATCTCATAATCTTCCTGACACGCCTGGCTCACTAAAATAGTGAAGGCCAAAAGCCCAATCTTTGATATTGTGAGCAACTTATTTTTCATTTTTCTTCATTTTAAACTTGTACACTAAATTGAAATAATTACAGTTCACCGCTTAACGGGCAATATCCGGATAACCGGGATTCTGTTTCAGATATTCATTCTGCTCCAATTGGGTCTGTGAAAACGGGAACAATTCATAATGAGTATCTGCATCCCGTTTCTTGTCCCACCATGCATCCTGAAATCTTCCGAAGCGGATCAAATCCGTACGACGACGGCTCTCCGCAAGAAATTCCCGCCCCCATTCATCAAGCATTTCTTTTAGATCAAGTACCACGTTACCTTCCGGCTGATAAGCGATATCTGCAGTAAAGTTCTCATAGTTGCGTTTACGCACGCTGTTCAACAGCTTGCCGGCCTCGCCTGCCTGTCCGAGACGAAGAAGGCATTCCGCCTGCGAATAAATAATCTCCGCCAAACGGATTTCCGTATAATCCGACTCTATAAAATATCCTCCATCAAACGGATAGAAAGGATACTTCACACAGTAAAGCCCCGAGTTGAAATCTCCGTTTCCCAGTTTAGACTCCTGATAATTCGGGTTGGCAATATAACCGGATTCTGCGTTACCTTCAAAACGTCCCACTTGATCAAGTAGGTAAAGGACATATTGATTATCCGGATTCTTGGCATATCCCCCACTAATACTGGAATTAGCTATTTTCCCTTCCATGAAGAACATACCTTCCCGTGTATTATTACTCGTATTTACATATTGTTTATAACGTTTATCGCCTGCATATTTGACGAATTTCTGCGTAACCATGCCCAATTCATAATCAAACAATGCACGTGGTTGCTGGTTATTATAACTTGGCGAAAGTGCATATTTGGGATTTCGGCTGCCATTTCCTTCAATTTTCAGGTATTTCTCACAACCATAAGGAAGGGCCCGTCCGTAAACAGTTCTCTTGTCATTTTGCAGATGCCAGCTAGTCAATCCATAAGAACCGGGAAAACCGAGAATTACTTCATTACACATTTCATTATTCCAGTCAAAAGGTTCGTACCAATTATTAGCGATTGCATAATAGCCGAATTCTCCTCCGGTGATACGCTCACACATATCGATACATTCCTGCCATTTGGGCTGTCCAATCCACTTTTCCGCATTCAAATAAAGACGTACCAGCAATGCAGCAGCTCCCGCCTTGGTAAATTGTCCTTGTTGACCGCCATTACCAGATTGTCCGATTTTGGAAGGTAAAGCTACCAGACAGACATCTCTCAACTCACTTTCGATAAAATCAAACATAACCTGTGGAGATACCTGCTTCCGGTTTTCCGGCTGTTCATTGACCGCTTGGTCAGAAGTCGTAGTTAAGATACAATTACGGTAACTATTAAGCAGGCGAAGATAACAATAAGCTCTCATACAACGTAGTTGCGCTTTAAAACTATCAAACTCACTGTCACTTAAATTAAATTTAGAAGGATTCAATTGAGACAAATCATCCAACACCAGATTGCATTGACCGATACCGCCATACATGCCTTCCCACTCGTTTGTCCAGTCTTCCTGATTAATGTCATCGTATTGATGATAATGATATTTTTCCCATTTACCGCCATCATACCACCAAGTTCCCCGAGTAGGCGTTATCAACTGATCCCCTGTCAGTTCTTCGTGTTCATGACGTCTGACAATGGATTCATAGATATGCTCAAACGGACGAAAAACGGCGTTGATAACATCCTGTTTGGTATTATAATAGTTTTGAGACATGACCTGATCATACACCGTTTCCGACAGATCTGTACAGGATGGCAAACTAATGACTGTACCTGCCATTATCCCTAATCCAATGATATATTTTGTTATTTTCATAATCGTCTTTTATTAGAAACTTACTTGTAATCCTAAAATAAACTGAAAAGCAGACGGATAATAGTTATATCCTCCTCCGAAAGTACCCGGTGTCAGTCCGTTCACTTCGTAGGTAGAAGGATCTACACCGGTAAACTTCGTAAACGTATAAAGATTGTTGGCCGTACCGAACAAACGTATCTTTTCAATATATTTCTTATTCAGGTTCATGGTATATCCTAAAGTGACGTTGTCTATCTTCAGATAATCACCCGGTTCAATGAAGTAGTCGGTAATCACATTCTTACCTGTCGTGATATGTGCATTCTTCGAATAAGCGGTCGTCAACTGGTTGGTAGTCATGCTCTGCAATCCGAAATAGAAATCATGCACGTTGAATATGTCAAACCCGGCAGCACCACGGAGGGCAACAGACAAATCAAAGTTCTTATAAGTGAAGTTATGCGTCATAGAGCCGGTGAATTTCGGCAAACCGTTTCCGGTCACAGACTTATCCTCTTCCGTACCTTGGGCTACAGGAATCACATTCCCCTTTTTATCATAAATCAGCCAGTCACCTTTTTTATCCACTCCTGCATAACGATATGTAAAGTAGTTACCAATACGTTCCCCTTCTTCAATCCGCTGCAAATATCCCGGATTATTCGGATTCGCCATGCTACAGGTGGAGTAATATTTTTGTCCTTTATATATATCGTTGGAAAAACTGACAAACTTATTGTTATTAGTAGCCCCCACTAATGTGAAACTATAAGTGAAATCCTTTGTCCGGACAGCATTTACTGTAACATCAAGTTCGAAACCGGTATTACGCAATGTACCTACATTGGTATAGATGGTGGAGAACAAGTTAGGTGGTACCGGTACAGAATAATCTCCGAGCAAATCACTTTGTTTACGATGGAAATAGTTAAATGAACCGTTCACTTTGTGTGAGAAGAGTGAGAAGTCCAAACCCACATTCTGATTATGTCCTTTCTCCCAGCGCAATTCCGAGTTCGTATTTTTGCTCGGTCCCCATACATGAAAACGGTTACCATTGTATTGATACCAACCGAAAGCCCGGTAAGTAGCCAGAGAATTATAATTTCCTATTTCCTGATTACCTGTCACCCCATAATCATAACGTACTTTCAAGTCATCAATCCATGAAAGTCCTTTCATAAACTTCTCATCCGAGATACGCCAACCGACAGATACAGCCGGGAAATTACCCCATTTATGATTCTCGCCAAAGCGGGAAGACCCTTCGTGGCGTAAAGAGAAAGTAAACAGGTAGCGCTCTTTCCAATCATAATTAACACGTCCGAAGAAGCTGATTAACTTATGGTCATTCTTATAGGAGCCCATCATTGTTTTTCCATCTTTTGCCGCTTCCAGCCCGGAACCCAGATTATTATACGTCAATCCATCCGAAGAGAAATTCCAGTTTTCAGCAGACATTCCGGAATTTACACCATAATTATAGCTATACCCCACCATTGCACGGATCTGATGATTCTTGATACGTGTAGAGAAATTTGTTACCCATTCCAGATTGTTAGTCGTACTTTTGTCGAAGTCACGGCTGGCTTTTCCGGTGACACCATCATTTACGTTAGAACCATAAGTAGACGGTGTAAACCATCCGTTAAATTTATCAACTTGATATTGAGAAATAGTGACCTGCGACTTCAATACCATGTCCGGATTCTTCGGATTAAACAGAGGCAGCAGATTAACGGCAGCCGTAGCATTCCATTCCAGCAACTTAATTTCCGTACCATTCTCTTCTTCATTCAATTGCTCTACGATATTAGAACCTTCCGTTCCACTGGGAAAACGATAGTACCCATTAGCCGATTCCGAATCATAAATAGGCATTGTCGGATTGTTTTTAATAGCATTGCTATATACATTGGCTGATTTGTTCCGGTCGATAACACGAGGAGTTATATTAGCAGAGAACGTGAATAGCCCGTCTTTGGTTGTATGGTTAATATTGGCACGTGCTCCATATTCACGACGGTCGGAACGCAAATCAATACCACGGGCATTACGATAGTCGGCGGTCACCCGATAGTTGGTTCTCGCATTACCGCCGGAAAATGTCAATGTATGCATGTGAGTCACCCCCAATTGAGTAACGGCATCAAACCAGTCTGAATCAGCTCCCATATCGGAAAGCGGATTAGACACTGTGCGATAAGCACGGTATTCTTCCGCATTCATTATGTCGAGTTCTTTTTTAGCTTTATTAAAAGTAACGGAAGTACTATAGGTTGTATGAACCTGTCCATCTTTGGTCCCTTTCTTTAGATTAATCAGGATAACCCCGTTACTACCCCGCGTACCATAGATCGCAGAAGCAGCACCGTCTTTCAATACATCAATCGATTCAATATCGGCAGGGTTAATATTCGTCATATCACCTCCCGGCACTCCGTCTACCACAATTAACGGTCCTAAACCTGCATTACGGGAAGAGACACCACGAATCTGAATACTTCCTTGATTGTTCGGATCGGCCAGAGCTGTGTTAGAAACCGAAACGCTGGAAACTTTCCCCTGCAAAAGCATGGAGGCATCGAGGCTGGATATCTGATTCAGATCTTTCGCACCTATATGCGAAATAGCCGAAGTCATTTCTTTCCGTTTCATCGTACCGTAACCCACCACTACCACTTCATTCAAAGCGGTCGATTCTTCTTTCAATATGATCTTCAATAACTGGCGGTTTTTAACAGCCACTTCTTGTGTTTCATAACCGATATAAGACACTTTCAGGTGTCCATTCTTAGGTACGTTCACCAGAAATTTACCGTCTATATCTGTAATAGTACCCTGTTTCGATTCTACGACTACTACGGAAGCGCCAATAACTGGTTCGCCCTTTTCGTCCGTCACCGTACCTGATACCTTACTTTCCTGCTGAACTTCCAAAGAAGCTCCCTTTACCTGTATACCGGAAAACAGTATCAGCAATATACCTAACAGACAGGTACACGTTTTGAAATGAATATTCTTCATAAATAAATGATTTTATGTTAGATGATAAAGTTAACGCAATCCTCTTGCTTGTAAAGCGGAGATTAATACTTCCGGTGCATCTGTCTGTATCATACGTACTTCAGGATAAATCTGAAGAAGCTCATCCAGATAAGTCGCATTTATATCATATTCAGGTATTAATCCGGATAATACATGAAGCATATTGACTGTAGGAATCATCCCCTCACTGATAGCAGTCCCTATGGGAGTACTTTGTCCGTCGGGAGCATAAGAATATTGCACGAAGTAATTACCCGGAAGTCCTACCAGAGGTTTATAAGCGCTTTGTGCCCATGTGTACACGTGTGCCTTTTTAGAAATAGACAACACTTCTTCTGCTTTCTGGCTACTGTTACAATAGAAAAAGACTTGTTCCATCATATCCAGTTCCTTGACAACATTCATCACCTCTTGGGTAGAGGCTGTACGTGGAGAATAATCCAGATTGAAATATATTTTTCCACGCCCTGCTTTCAGAAACTCTTCCAATGTGGGCATCTTCTCATCGGTCACCCTTCCATTCCGGTCCAACAGATTATATTGCTGAATTTCAGCATAAGTCATTTTCGTAATATCCCCTGTGCCGTTAGTCGTAGCATTGATTGTCTGGTCATGGCACACCATAACTACTCCATCGCTTGTGAGATGAGTGTCACATTCAATCACATCCGCTCCTGCATTGATGGCAGCTTCTACAGCAGATATCGAATTTTCGGGAATAGTCTTGTCTGTTGTATGAGAGCGATGCGTCATAGCCCATACCATTTTGTTATCTGCATCCCTGAATTGCTTCATGGCTTCTGTCAGTGCCAATAAGTCGTAAATACGGATCCTTTTCTGTACTGCATGCTCACCCGCTGTCACTAACATCGTGTAGTCACCACTTTGTGTATAAGCATGAGTGATAGGCGTAGCTGCTTTCCCTTCCTTGACTGTTCCGTCACCAAAGTCGACAGTAACGTCAGTATTACTGTCGATATTGTTAAACACCACTTCCACTACCTCTTTCAGCATAGCACGGGTGCTCGTTTGCAGATAAGGATTCTTTTTTACGGGATCATCATCTGAACATGCCATAAAACTAATTCCGCATAAAACAATTAAACTGTATGCATATTTTATAGCCAGTAGTTTTAAGATTCTTCTCTTTATAAGAAGAATGGACAATAGATTTTCATTTCTCATTGCGCGTTTTACATTAGTTGATTTATTTAATAGATTACGTTGCAAACATAAGTAATACGCACTAAAAAAAAGGAAAAAAAACATTCAATAAAAGATGAGAATTTTTCTTTTTGTGAAAAAGAAGACCGTTTGAATAAGAAAAGAAAGAAATGGGCTCTTTTTGAATAAAACGGGCGTATTGCAAAAATACACCCCCTATTTTCACTTGCGTTCAGGAGTGCCTGACGGTTTGCGAAGCGGGACTCCTTCTTTCTGCGGAACTCCTAAAACAGGGATTCCTTCCTTATCCCACTCTATTTTCTGCATACGTGGCGTCCGGCTATCCAAAACAAGCATATCATACAAACTCTTGCGGGCGTGATAAAGCATATACCATTCCTTGCCGTCAGGTGAAGGAATAAAACAGATACTACCGGGCCCATATACATGATTCTCCGGTGCTTGTTTAAACAGAGGTTCCGGTGCCTTTTTCCAGGAAGCCGGATTAAGCAAATCACTGTCAGCATCGGCAGTCAGCAGTCCTACACAGTAGTAAGGAGTCCAATTACCACTTGCCGAATAATAAATCAACAACTTATCTTTCTTTAAAGAATAGAAGAATTGCGGCGCTTCATTGACGCGAATCGGATAAGCGGTTTTATTACCATCTATACTGATCCACTGGCATTCCCATTCATATTCTGGTTCGGAAATCAAAATACGGTCAGAAGCCAGAGTCCATGGATTTTCCATTTCGGCAATATAAATACATTGATTTTCCTGATAAACTCTACGTTTCTGCCATCCACACCAGATTAAATAACGCTTTCCTCCATGTTCAAAAGTACTGGCATGAATTGCCCAATTATTATCTTCATCAGTTGATATTCTTCCCTTCATGACAAATTCCCCTTTCATCGGGTCAGCCGACTCATTCTCAAGCACATAAATCTGACGATTATCAATATTTCCATCATCCGCACAACAATAAATATACCATTTATTATTAATGTAATGTATTTCAGGTCCCCAAAGATGAAATGCGTTTGACGAATTTTGAGGTACCCACACATCTTTCTGGGATGCTTCCGCCAACCGGGTTATATCATCTGTTGCCCATAAAGTGATGCGGTCGCTCATACTTTGGGTATAATAATATATTCCGTTATGGAATACCGCCCATGGGTCTCCTCCTCTTGACAAAAGCGGATTCGTATAAACAGGTACGGAATCGAGGTCTACCCGCTCATGTGTTTTTTTATTCTGACCGGATGAGCAACCCACTAAAAGAATAAGGAGAAAATACAATAAAATTCGCATAGTAATACTTATAATATATATAAATAATAGCCTGTTAAATGACCAATTAAGAAATTCAAGACAGATACAACGAAAATGGGACGGCAATATATAACAAAAGTGTTGAACCTGCAAACAAAGAAAGTGAAAAAACAAATCAAAACAGCCCTTTACAAGCAGCAATATATGAAATAATTATTTTTCCGGCAATTTGGTTGATTCTCGCTATTTATTGGCAAATAATCAACCTTTATTTCATTGATTTTTCATCATTTTTGTGGCATAACTTTAATATTTATAGACATGAATTCCAAAATAGTATTCTTTTTCATGATTATGTGTTGCTGTTCAGTAACCTTATTTGCTCAAACAAATACGGGCAAAAAACAGACAAGTACTAATCCGGTTTTTGACGGTTGGTATGCAGATCCCGAAGGAGTCGTTTTCGGTGATAAATACTGGATTTATCCGACTTATTCAGCTCCTTTCGAACAACAATTGTACATGGATGCCTTTTCTTCCCCAGATTTGGTACACTGGAGAAAACACCCGAAAGTCCTTTCTGTCGAAAATATCAGCTGGTTAAGGAATGCTTTATGGGCACCTGCCGTGATAGAAGCAAATGGGAAATATTATTTCTATTTTGGAGCAAACAACATATATCATGAGAGTGAAGTGGGAGGTATAGGTGTGGCTGTAGCCGATCGTCCGGAAGGTCCTTTCAAGGATGCGCTCGGAAAGCCGCTGATTGGCAAGATCGTGAACGGAGCGCAACCTATTGACCAGTTTGTTTTCAAGGACGATGACGGTCAGTATTATATGTATTACGGCGGTTGGGGACATTGCAATATGGTGAAGATGGGATCTGATCTAATCAGTATCGTACCTTTTGAAGACGGAACAACTTATAAAGAAGTGACTCCGGAAAATTATATAGAAGGACCTTTTATGCTTAAACACAATGGCAAATATTATTTCATGTGGTCAGAAGGCGACTGGACAGGCCCCGATTATTGTGTAGCGTATGCCATTGCGGATTCGCCTTTTGGTCCGTTCAAAAGAGTCGGAAAGATTCTGGAGCAGGACACTAAAATAGCTAATGGTGCCGGACATCATTCCATTATCAAAGGTCCGGGAAAGGATGAATGGTATATTGTCTATCATCGCCGCCCTTTGGGTGAAACCGATGGGAACTACCGCATTACTTGCATTGACCGAATGTATTTTAATAAAAACGGTACTATCAAACCTGTAAAAATGACCTCCGGCGGAATAAAAGCCAGACCATTGCGCTAACCAGTTATTTATTATAGCGATGAAACTTAAAATAATATCCATGAAAAAGTCCTTATTAGTCTTAGCTTTATTGTTTTCATTGGTATCCTTTGCTCAATCTCCGGTCGATAAATCTTTTCCTCCGGAAGAGTTGTTTGCTCTAGGATCTTACTATTACCCCGAGCAATGGGATTCCTCCCAATGGGAACGTGATTTGAAGAAAATGTCGGAGATGGGAATCAAGTTCACCCATTTTGCGGAGTTCGCCTGGGCCATGATGGAGCCGGAAGAAGGAAAGTATGATTTTGAGTGGCTGGATCGTGCCGTCTCTTTAGCAGAGAAATATGGTCTGAAGGTAATTATGTGTACTCCTACTCCCACACCTCCCGTCTGGCTGTCAAAAAAGTACCCCGACATACTGATTCAGCGGGATAATGGAGTTTCTATTCAACACGGACGGCGTCAGCATGCTTCCTGGAGTAGCGACCGTTACCGTCGTTATGTAGAAAACATCGTTTCCCGTCTGGCAATGCACTATGGCAACCATCCCGCTGTTATCGGCTGGCAGATTGACAACGAGCCGGGACATTACGGAGTAGTGGATTACAGTGAAAATGCACAAGCCAAATTCCGTGTCTGGTTACAGAAGAAATACGCTACTATTGATAAACTAAATGATACTTGGGGAGCCTCTTTCTGGAGTGAAACTTATCAGAACTTCGACCAAGTGCGTCTTCCCAGTCAGCAGGAAGTACCCGATAAGCCCAATCCTCATGCCATGCTCGACCTGAACCGTTTCATGGCGGACGAATTGGCGGGCTTTGTTAATATGCAGGCAGATATACTCCGGCAGCATATCAGCAGAGACCAATGGATCACTACCAACCTGATTCCTGTTTTCAATCCGGTTGATCCGGTACGGATCGATCATACGGACTTCCTGACCTACACCCGCTATCTGGTGACTGGACATAATCAGGGAATAGGTAGCCAAGGTTTCCGGATGGGGATTCCCGAAGATCTCGGATTTTCAAATGACCAGTTTCGTAACCGTGTCGGCAAAACATTCGGAGTGATGGAACTACAGCCCGGTCAAGTAAACTGGGGAGTGTATAACCCTCAACCCTTACCCGGCGCTGTGCGTATGTGGGTGTATCACGTTTTTGCAGGTGGTGGGAAGTTTGTGTGCAATTACCGTTTCCGTCAACCTCTGAAAGGCAGTGAGCAATACCATTACGGCATGATAATGACCGATGGGGTGACTCTTTCTCCGGGCGGTGAAGAATATGTACGTATTACGCAGGAGATGAAAAAGCTTCGTGCCGCCTACGATAAGAAAAGCCGTATGCCCAAACAGCTGGCTTCCCGACGCATTGGACTGCTTTTCGATATGAACAACTATTGGGAAATGGAGTTCCAGCGTCAGACAGACCAGTGGCGGACGATGCCGCACATACATAAGTATTACAACCTGTTGAAATCCTTTGCCGCTCCCGTCGATGTGATCTCGGAGAAGGAGGATTTTTCGGGTTATCCCTTCCTAATTGCGCCGGCTTATCAGTTGCTTGATAACAATTTGGTAGAACGTTGGACTGAATACGTGAAGAATGGAGGACATCTGATTCTGACCTGCCGTACCGGGCAGAAAGACCGTAATGCCAAACTGTGGGAGGCTCCTTTAGCTGCTCCCATCCACCAACTGGCCGGAATAAACAGCCTGTACTATGACCATCTACCTCACAATCTGTATGGAAAGGTAGATTTCGGGGGCATGAAATACGCCTGGAACAATTGGGCGGACGTACTAACTCCGTCTGTCGGAACAGATGTTTGGGCTGTGTATGCGGACCAGTTTTATAAGGGAGCTGCTTCTGTGATACACCGTAGACTGGGTAGAGGAACGGCCACCTATATCGGAACGGATACCGATGACGGCAAATTGGAGAAAGAAGTAGTACGTCGTGTATATACAGAAGCCGGCGTACCGACTGAAGATTTACCGTACGGAGTGGTGAAGGAATGGCGTGACGGTTTTTACATCGCCTTGAATTATACGTCGGACATTCAGGAAATAGTCATTCCCGATGAGGCAGAAGTACTGATTGGCAGTGCACGCCTTGAACCTGCGGGAGTAGTGGTGTGGAAAGAAAAATCGGACAACAAGTATAAATAACCCAATAACAAGAAAAATGAAGATAAGAAATCTTATATCTTGCGCCCTTTGCGGGCTTACTCTCTTTGCCTGCTCACCATCCGGGGGAGGGAAAGATAGGGAAATGGACCGTTTCATTACCGACTTAATGGACCGGATGACTCTCCGTGAGAAACTCGGACAATTAAACCTGCCTTCGGGCGGTGATCTCGTGACAGGTTCGGTGATGAACGGTGAACTTAGCGATATGATTCGCAAACAGGAAATAGGCGGCTTCTTCAATGTCAAGGGGATCCAGAAAATTAATGCCCTGCAACACCTTGCGGTAGAAGAAAGCCGGTTGAAAATACCTCTACTTGTAGGTGCAGACGTTATCCACGGTTACGAAACTATTTTTCCAATCCCATTGGCACTATCCTGTAGTTGGGATACGCTGGCCGTCGAACGTATGGCACGCATCTCCGCCATTGAGGCCAGCGCAGACGGTATTAACTGGACATTCAGCCCGATGGTCGATATTTGTCGTGATGCCCGTTGGGGACGTATCGCAGAAGGGAACGGAGAAGATCCTTACCTGGGTTCTTTAATGGCAAAAGCG
Organism: Bacteroides sp. 2_2_4; assembly: GCF_000157055.1. Classification (NCBI taxonomy): domain Bacteria; kingdom Pseudomonadati; phylum Bacteroidota; class Bacteroidia; order Bacteroidales; family Bacteroidaceae; genus Bacteroides; species Bacteroides sp. 2_2_4. The sequence goes on from NZ_EQ973360.1 coordinate 33,697, forward strand.
TATGTGCGTGGTTATCAGGGAAACAATATGCAAGGCAACGATGAAATTCTTGCCTGCGTGAAACATTTCGCACTTTATGGGGCGTCCGAATCGGGACGCGATTACAATACAGTGGATATGAGCCGACTACGTATGTATAACGAATATCTGGCTCCTTATAAAGCTGCCGTTGACGCTGGTGTAGGCAGCATCATGAGCTCGTTTAATATCGTTGACGGTATTCCAGCCACAGCCAACAAATGGTTACTGACCGACCTGCTCCGAAATGAATGGGGCTTCGGAGGGCTATTGGTAACAGATTACAATTCGATAGCCGAAATGTCCTCCCATGGTGTCGCCCCTCTGAAGGAAGCCTCCATTCGCGCTTTACAGGCAGGAACGGATATGGATATGGTTTCATGCGGGTTCCTCAATACATTGGAGGAATCCCTGAAAGAAGCGAAGGTAACGGAAGAACAGATTAATATGGCTTGTCGCCGTGTATTGGAAGCCAAATATAAACTGGGACTGTTCTCCAATCCGTATAAATATTGCGATGCCCTACGTGCCAAAGAGAAACTTTATACGCCTGAACACCGTTCTGCTGCACGTGCGATTGCAGCTGAAACATTTGTTCTGTTGAAGAATGACAACAACCTGCTTCCACTTGAACAAAAAGGCAGGATTGCCCTGATCGGTCCAATGGCAGACGCACGTAATAATATGTGCGGTATGTGGAGCATGACATGTACGCCGTCTCGTCACAGAACATTGTTGGAAGGAATTCGTGCGGCAGCGGGTGACAAGGCTGAAATTCTATATGCGAAAGGCAGCAACATATATTATGATGCGGAAACAGAAAAAGCAGCTACGGGCATTCGCCCGCTGGAACGTGGAGACAACCGGGAACTGTTGGACGAGGCTTTACGCATGGCTTCCCGTTCAGACATCATTGTTGCCGCTTTGGGTGAATGTGCGGAAATGAGCGGTGAATCGGCTTCACGCACCAGTCTTGAGATACCCGATGCACAACAGGATTTATTGAAGGCTTTAGTGAAGACGGGCAAACCTGTCGTACTTCTTCTGTTCACGGGACGTCCTTTAGTCTTAAACTGGGAGGATGCGAATGTTCATTCCATATTGAATGTCTGGTTTGGCGGTAGCGAAACAGGGGACGCGGTTGCCGATGTATTGTTTGGCAAGATCACTCCAAGTGGCAAACTGACAACTACCTTCCCGCGTTCGGTGGGACAGCTGCCGTTATTCTACAATCATTTGAATACAGGTCGTCCTGATCCCGACAGTCATATATTCAACCGCTATGCCAGCAATTATCTGGATGAGAGCAATGAACCTCTGTATCCGTTCGGATATGGTTTGAGTTATACGGACTTTGTTTATGGTGAGTTGCAGATTAGCTCGGAAACCTTGCTTAAAAATGGTGAGTTGACTGTGTCTGTCACTGTAACAAACAAGGGGAACTACGATGGTTACGAAACTGTACAACTGTATCTTCGTGATATTTATGCGGAGATCGCCCGTCCGGTGAAGGAGCTGAAAGGTTTTGAACGCGTCTTCCTGAAGAGCGGGGAAAGTCGCGATGTTAAGTTTGTTATTACGGAAGATGACTTGAAATTCTATAATTCCGAATTACATTATGTTTACGAACCCGGAGAATTTGATGTTATGGTAGGACCGAACTCCCGTGATGTACAAACAAAAAGTTTCCAAGCAAAATAAAATAACATCTGATAAGTTACACCTGATACGGATTACACGGTCTTTTGATTGGCTAAAACTGTGTAATCCGTACCTAAAAAATAGTTATTGAGTACTTCTGTCACAGTCTCGATATACTTTCCATCAGATACTTGCCTCCATTCTTTATCATCGCATCAGCCGCCTCAAGCCGGCGCAAATTCTTCCAATCCAACAAACACTAAAGTTCTTCTCATATTTTGCGAAAATTTTCTCGCAATCCCGAAGTCGGTTATTTTGTCTTTTCATGACTGTTTGTATCTCTTTCATTCGAGCGATTTGCTCCCTTTGATACAAGAGTTCCTTGTCTTGACAGCCAATAATTTCAGCATATAAGTTACAGATATTTGCTTTTTCAATACATAGGTCTTCCAATGTGTCGATATACTCGGCTGTAACTCGATCCTTATTCTGATGCAGGAATCCGATAAGGCTTTCTTCATCGACAGTGGTGATACCTTTCTCATACGACATCGGGAATCTTTTCATATCCGCCCAAAGCCAGATTACTTCTTTGTTGATTCCATACTTGGCCGCCGCTTCTTCTACGCTAATCCATTTTGGCATAATGCTTTTGTTTTAATGTGTTCCACAATAAAGATTGAATATTATTTTGTTTATATGGAGCAACGGGCATTCACGTTTTCTGTATTTCGGGCGGACGGGAAATTGTTTAGGTTAGACTTTTTGGGGTAATCATAACCGACCGGACACAAAAAAGACGTGGATGCTGTTGCACCATTATCTACCTCCTAAGGCTAGCAATACCCTTGTACTAGACAATGATAACAACAGACACCCACGTCAATCGTTTATATATAACACATCTTTACCGGATATGTTGATATACAGTCGTTAACGTGGAGTATCTGTCGAATCATCTCTCCGTACAAAAGTTGCTAATTTTAGGAAGAGAGAGATAATACACATATACTCAATTAAGTAATATATAGCGCCTTCTACTAGTTCCATCACGCTGATGAGCAGAAAGCGTACGACAAAGATATACATATTTTTTTTAATGTGGTGGAAATATGGGAATAAATGCTAGAAGTTATGTATATTCAGCAAACCGGCCCAATTGTAATTCCTGGGAGATTTGGTTCAGGACAGCCATATCCCTGAAATTTGATTCATTCCAGACTGTTTTGAATAAAATAATGGAGTATTCTGAAAACGTTGTGATAAATCTGAAAAAGACGATTGAGTTTTTAAGATTCCCCGTTATCTTTTTATTATAAGATATGGGTCAAAGGTGAGGGATGGTGAGGGTAGATTTATAACTTTCGTATTTTTTTATAGATAAAAAAGGAGATAGTATAGAAAATAATAAAATAAAAGGTTATAAATCTACTCTCACCATCCCTCACCCTTGACCCATTCATTAGCGTACCGTTTAACTCGTTTCTGCACAAACAGTACGTACTGTTTTCTACACCTCATTCAGTTAAAAGCAACTATACTTATACTTTCCTTTTTTTAAAAGCTATGAAGTACCCGGAAATTTATTACCTTTGTGTAATTGATTTATAAAACCGGAGTATATGAGCACTAAAATTTATCCCATTGGTATACAGAATTTCGAAAAGATTCGTAATGACGGTTATTTCTATATTGATAAAACGGCATTGATGTATCAAATGGTAAAAACCGGTAGTTATTATTTCTTAAGCCGCCCGCGCCGCTTCGGAAAGAGTCTGCTCATCTCTACTCTTGAAGCCTATTTTCAAGGAAAAAAAGAACTGTTTGCAGGACTGGCTGTAGAAAGGTTGGAAAAGGATTGGATTAAATATCCGATACTACATCTGGACCTTAATATCGAGAAATATGACACTCTGGAGAGCCTGGATAATATACTCGAAAAATCGCTGACTGCTTGGGAAAAGCTCTATGGAGCCGAGCCATCCGAACGGTCATTTTCCCTGCGTTTCGCCGGCATCATTGAACGCGCCTGCAAGCAGGCAGGACAGCGCGTAGTCATTCTGGTAGATGAATATGATAAACCTATGCTGCAAGCCATCGGTAACGAAGAGCTACAAAAGAAATTCCGGGATACTTTAAAACCTTTTTATGGGGCACTTAAAACAATGGATGGGTGCATAAAGTTCGCGTTCTTGACCGGTGTCACCAAGTTCGGCAAAGTCAGCGTGTTCAGCGACTTGAATAATCTGGATGACATATCAATGCGGAAGGATTATGTTGAAATCTGCGGTGTCAGCGACCAGGAAATTCACGAAAATCTGGAAACAGAACTTCATGAATTCGCAGATGCACGCGGAATAACATATGATAGGCTCTGTACAGAATTAAAAGACTGTTATGACGGTTATCACTTTACGCATAATTCTATCGGCATATATAATCCGTTTAGTCTGCTCAATGCTTTCAAATATAAAGAGTTCGGTAGCTATTGGTTTGAAACGGGCACACCTACCTATCTGGTTAAGTTACTAAAAAAGCATCATTATGATCTGGAACGGATGGCACACGAAGAAACTGATGCACAAGTACTGAATAGCATCGACTCCGAATCAACCAACCCGATTCCAGTGATTTACCAAAGCGGATACCTCACCATTAAAGGATATGACGAACGTTTTGGCATATACCGTTTAGGTTTCCCCAACCGTGAAGTAGAAGAAGGATTCATTCGCTTTCTGCTTCCTTTTTACGCGAATGTGAATAAGGTGGAATCCCCATTTGAAGTTCAAAAATTCGTCCGTGAAGTAGAAACGGGAGATTATGATTCTTTCTTCCACCGCCTGCAGAGTTTCTTTGCCGATACGACTTACGAAGTAATCCGGGAGCAGGAACTACATTATGAGAACGTACTTTTCATCGTTTTCAAGCTGGTTGGCTTCTATACCAAGGTGGAATACCACACTAATGACGGGCGTATAGATCTCGTGCTACAGACAGAGAAGTTCATTTATATAATGGAATTCAAGCTAAACGGAACAGCAGAAGAGGCTTTGCAGCAAATTAATGACAAACGCTATGCGCTACCTTTCGAAGCGGATGGACGGAAACTATTCAAGATAGGAATTAACTTCAGTGAGAAAACCCGTAATATCGAAAAATGGGTGGTAGAATCCTGAAGTATACCCCGCCTTGAAAAGAGACTGTTATTATTAACGTGGTGATCTTATTCCAATCCCGGCCACGCTTTTGTTGAATACGTAGACTCAAGCGCATTTTCTAAATTATCATTCAGATTTGGGAAGAAATCAATTCCTGTCTTTTCTTCCAGTTCATCTATTGATAATGCATAGTCAACAAGTTTTATTGTTTTTGACGGTTTGCTGTCCGTATGTTCCATCCAGAAAGCAATTGCTTTGAAAGAATCTCCCTTTTTAAACAACAAAGCCATATAATAATATTTAGGAACAGGCTTGCTACGGTCGCCACCTATATATTCTTTGACTTGTTCTTCCTTATCAATCGTTCCGCCTTTTACTACATACAAGGTATCTGAAGCTGTACAGCTACGCCCCCATGACTGTACTTGCCCTTCCAATGCCAACCAAACACCTGTATTAAAATTGTTCCGTTGCGGACTCATATTCGTGTAATAAAAGGTTTGGTCGTTAGCTTCTTGTCGATAAAGTCTGTCGGCAGAAGCACAAAGATGCCCTCTATCATAACCTTTTTTCCCAAAATCTACTTGAGTACGCTGATATTCCGTATCAAGAGAAGGGTCCGGAATAAAATTATCGCCACGAGTTGCCCCTTGCAGTCTAGTTTGATTATCGAATCGAAAAGCAACCCAACGGGAATGCTTCTTACTCTTATCGTATTCCATACTGAAAGAGGTTACTTTCTGCCCATTGAAAGTGGTGTAGTGTGTTACAAACACATCGTTTGCACCATTGCGAAGTGCAGGTAGTTCTACGATGCCAGTGGCAAAATTATTGGAGTCGTTATTATCATCTTTATCACAAGCACAGAAACTTATACATAACAGACTCAACCCCCAATATAAAAATCTATAATTCATATATTGTATTATTATAATCAAACAAAATGGACGAAATTATATCTATCAAATAAATTCATTTAAATAAGCCATACAAGCTTCACGAACAAATATGAGAAACTCATAAAATTAGCATCTCTCTCATTCTTCTTTCCAGGATAAGAATAGAACAAGAGAGATGTTAAACTTAGATTAAAAGATTGCAATTAACTTATTGTCATAAAATGTATGTCATTCCTTCACTTCAACAACTTCAAAGTCATCAAAATAAATAAATCCAGAATTATCGCCTTCTTTATAAGTTCTCACTTCAAAACGTAATTTATTTGCTGTAGCTGGTGCTAGCAATGTTTTAGAATACAGTTGCCACTCTACATTATCAACAGAATAAGTACTAGGACGTAAATCATTAACATGATCATTCAAAGTAGTAGTTCCATCTACCCAGAATATCCACGGATGAGTTCTTGCATTTGGAGTATTATCCAAATACCAATATGATATTCGATAAGTTTTTCCTCCTTCAATTGTTATTTCCTGTTGAAGTTTATTGGTAGCTGTTGCATCCTGTTTCACGGAAAAGTTACCTCCGTGCACTATTGATGCTTCTTTGGTGATACCTGTATTGTAAGTTGCATTATCCCATGCCGTAGGTAAAGCCGCAGTCCAATTTTCAAATCCTGGATTAATCACCAAATTACCTTGTTCTGGCTCCGGGTCTACTCCTCCACCTCCTACAATACCTCCATCTTCAGTTTTCAAACTTGCATCATCTATCAACAAATCTTTTCCCGGACTTTTAGGATTCATAACAACCAAACATATCTTCTTTTCTTCTGTCAAAGAAAATGTGTAACTTTTTGTAACCCAATCCGCATTAGTGATCTCATTTACATATTCATCATATACATAACTTCCAGGTTTACCAGCTTCATCAATTGGAACATACCCCAAACGAGCACTAGTCTTATCAGCTGTAGCAGCCTTAAAATAAGCAGAAAACACATAAGTACCAGCCTTCAATGTCATTTCTATGCTACCTAGTCGCTTATTGCTTGATGGGTCTCCCTTTACTAAAACAGACGATGTACCACTCCGCTTATCAGTAGACTGTTCTAGAGTTGCACTGCTTGCTGTAGATACAGACTTCCAACCCGTCGGATATCCATCAGCCCAGTTTTCAAAACCTCCATTAGTTAACAATTCAGTACCTTCTCCCGGTCCAGGAACTTCTCCGCCTCCTTCACCATACAAAATATCATCAATTCCATAAGTCTGTACCTCTTCACCTCGCATTGCCATATACTGGAAACCAACAAAACCATTCTGCCCCGCATAAGTACTTAAATCTACCTTTAAATCACTTGTCCATTGATATGTACCAGAAGTAGGGATACCAGTAACAGATATTTCATGGCGTTCCATTTTACCATCTTTCATCTGCAAGAAGAATACCTTCAGAGACATTGTTTCAGAATACTTATTTACAGTAGCTTTAAAAGTAAATTGCTTATCGGCATTAACTGTAAAATAAGGAGTCACAAACCAATATTCTGCTGTCTCACCACTATTTACCCCATAAGTTGAAGCTGCCAAATATTTTTGAGGATCATAAATAGCACCTTGCCAAATTCTATTTCCTTTAACAGCCTTATTAATCCAACCAGCTTTTGAATAATCTGCCTGATGTTGAACATCGTCAAAATTATTAGATAAATCTACTAATGGAGCTACTGAAGTATCTAATCCCAGAGGATTATCAGGATCTAAATCTTCTCCACCTTGTTCTTCGCCAATCTCTTTATTATTAAATACTGCAGCTGTTGTATTTATCAATGCTGCTTTTCCAAAACCAGCACTTAACTCACCTTGAATCAACAAGATTCCTCCTTTATTTTCAGGATGGTCTTTCAAGTTTAAAGCAGTAGACAGTTCACTTCCATTCTTTATTTTAACCGGCAAGCATTTACTTTCATTGGTTTCATCTGGACTTTCAGCAATCAGCACATTAGATGTTATAGTAAAAGGAGCTGTAAAGCTGGCCTTATTGCCTGCAAATTCCCCTTTATCATCATATACATTTTCTATAGCACCCACAATATATCCTTGCACCCAAGCTATGGAACCGTCTTGTTTCTGTTGTGCAGCTTCTATATTATATGGATTCTCTTTCGTACCATCACCCGTCAGTCCCGGAACATCACCTTCTCCCAATATATCATAAGGAGCCGGTACATCACTACATGAACTAAATGTGAACACTGTAAGCAGCGTCAAGAATAAAGCATTTAGAATCTTTTTCATAATTATATGTGTTAATTGAATTAATTATTTCGTTTGATATCGTTTAAAGTACGAACAACAACCTCCCATTGGTTATTGTAACGCAATAAAATACCTGTAATATTTACACTGCCCTGTGGCATCACTTCCATTGAAAAATTAGCATAAGCGCTGGTATAAAGGAATAAGTTACTTCCACTCTCCGTACCATCGGCATAAGTAAAATAACGTTTTACCGATCCCTCATCACCCGGAGCGTAAGTCGCAATTCCATCTGCTTCGGTAAGTTTCACATTTTTGAAGGTAACCAATACCGGAGCTTCTTTCAAGTTTATAGCAGCAAGTTCGGCAGGAGTAGTAATTTCAATCGGTGTCAATTCCGAATAGTATAACTTAGGTTCGTTTATCAAACGTACATGTTGTTTCCATACATATTCCGGCATACGTCCTACTGCATTATTATAAACAGTTCCGATCTGCGCCTGTTTACGATAGCTACCTATCTGCAAACCCTTACAGTCAATCACTACTTTCTGACCTACCGGGCAGAATGCATACAATCCGGTTGCATTAACACCAATAACGATCGCTCCTGTTTCATCTGCCACCACGAGCTTCTTATACAAGTTTCCACTTTCATCATCGCAGGTAATTACTCCTTCAATACGCGTTTCACCTTCGATAGTCGTATAAGTATCTTTGCTTGTATCGATGAAATCATTGTATTTCTCTTTCAACGCCGCTATTGAAATCGTACGTCCTTCCGGGATCGAGTTATTGCCATAAGCATTTCCCGTCACCGGATTATCATAGTTCTCACAGGAAGTGAGGCCTGCGCCACATAGCAGTAATCCGGTACATAATATAGATAGTAATTTCTTCATAATTGTTTCTTCCTTTCTTTTTGTTTTGGATTGATAACTACACATTCTTAAAATCTATAACCAATGTTCAAGAAAGCATTGAACGGGAATGCGTAGAAATACTTAGAATTCTTGGAAAACTTGTAAACACGTGCGTCACCGTCTTTGTAATTATCATCACGGTTTTGTTCGAAACCACCTGTACGCAAATCTGTATTGTTCAGGATATTAGTCAAACTTAAATTGAGACTAATGCTCTTTCCATTGCGCAAACGGATATATTTTCCAATAGAAGCATCCAACATAAATCCGCCATCCAGTTTCTCCTGACCCGGTACATTGAGAACCGGATTTCCGTTAGCATCTACACCAGCACCATTCTTATCCAATACACTGCCAAGACGACGATAGCTTGAGAAATCGATATATACACGATCATAATAATTTCCTGTCAAATTGAAGAACCAACCTTTTACGTTATAATCCAAAGCAAGACTATAAGCAGAAAGCGGAGTGCCATTGGCACGCATACCTTTAGCATAAACACGGTCGAGGTTTGACTCATTCTCACTTTCATACGTCAACACAGCATCCGGATTATTGGTATACTTAGCTTCGCTCCAAGTACCGATAGCTGTTAATGACAGCTCACTTGTCAATTTAAAGGTAGCAGCAGCTTCTATTCCCCAATGTTCCTTTTCAATACCGTTCATAGAAAGATAAGTGAAACGTGCTTCGCTATCGTTATAGAAAGCATCCATTTCTACTTGATTCTGGAAACGAGTGTAATAACCCGTCAAACGTCCCATCACCCAAGGAGTATTGAAGTTGTAAGTCAAATCACCACCAATGATACGCTCTGTTTTCAAATCTCTCACAAAATCGTTCTTAATACGCGGAGCGATGAAAGAATTGTAAGCCAGCGGTGCACGTTCTTCATATCCGGCATTCAACGTAAAGGAATGATTGCCATTGATAGCCCAATTCAGACCAGCTTTTATACCGCCTTCCAGGAACTTCGCCGTACCGCTACTACCTAGTGATTTCAATGGCGCACGTCCGTTTCTCATCAAGCCATCACGGAACATTTGTGTAGATCCGATTTTACCGGAAGCAAAATAATTTAATGATCCACCATTATTACCCTGATAACGTACCCATGCGCTCTGCTTATTCACATAGATGTTATAGTCATAACCAAATTTATCACCTTCACCAATACGACGGTTAGGATTATCGAGGTCATTCTGCACCATGCTGGAACTAGCGCCATGGTCACGTACTGCGAACTTGTCGACATCCGTATAAAGTTGTCCACCCAGCAAGTCTTTCATTTTCTTATAATGCATACCTTTGGTTGTATTCACTGCAATTCCGGCAACATAGCTATTGCGCTCATTCCATTGATGATTGAATACAGAACTTAAGTTGAAAGCTAACTGGTCGTCGTGACGTTCTTCCACATAATAAAGCGTCTCTTTACCTAATGCATTCGCTTGTTTATTGGCAAAATAAAGAGCATCCCAATCCAACTGACGATAAGCTTTATTATTCTTCCAATTATCAGTAACCTCATTAAACTGCTGCAGTTCATCGGCAGTAGGAACGGATTCCCACACGTCGAAGATAGAGCTAGGCAACTTTTTATAATAATCCGGACGCGGATCGGCTGCATTACCATTCCAGCCCAAAGCACTTTTGCCATAATTGGAATATTTGAATCCGGCACTCGTCACCAGTTTCTTATTATCATCAATGGTGAAATTCCATGAAGCGATGGCTGATGGCTCGAACTGGCGTACAATACGCGCATTTCTTTTTTCTCCATTCTGATATCCCCAGTTCGGATTATAATAATGACTGTTTGCTAAATAATAGGCTTCTTCAGTTGCCGCCATTTGCTGCCCTCTCTCTGTAGGTGTTCCCCAAGTTGCCAAAGAAAGACTATGGCGATCATTGAATACTTTCTCTGCACCGAGGAAGTAAGAAAAAGAGTTGTACTTGATTCCTTCAATATTTCCCTCGTTACCCCAACGATATCCCAATGAACCGGTAAAGGCCCATCCATTATTCATCAGACCTGTAGAATAAGTATACATTCCACGCAAGATATAGTTGCGGTTACTACCTGATAAGGTTAGTTTTGAACCGGCCGCATATTGGCTGGCGCGTAAATTGATATTGGAAGCTCCCCCTATGGCTCCGAAAGTAAAGTTGTTAATTTCAAAAGGACCGATCCCCTCCTTATTACGGGTAGCATCGTTCAATCCTCCTATTAATCCGTAACTGAAACGTCCTGTTTCTGCATCATTAAACTGTACCCCATTGATATACATGTCACTATACTGGGAATCATATCCCCTCACACGAAATCTCATTGGGCTAAACAGATAACCTACATTTGACAGATAAACATCATTGTTAGAAGTGACCAATGCAGATGTGCTCTGTGCTGCATCATCATCCTCATTCAATTGTGATTCTGTAAACATGAAAGAAGCATTGTCCTCACGGGCGTTTTGCTTTGCCTTTTGCTGAGCAAAAAGTGCTGGCATTAAGCAAAATAGCACGATCGCTAACCCTAGTCGTTGTTTCATAATTTAATTTATATTAATGTTAATTGGTCTTTCGCTTTGCAATACAAATGAAATAAGCTGTTACGCAAAATAACAAAGAATTTTATAAATAACAATGTTTTTTACAAAAAAAGTAACTCGTAAGGGTGGGTTTTTCGTTTTCTTTTTAGATATTTGTCATACAAATGACAAATTACCCACTTTTAAAATCAATTTCAAAGATGAAAAAAAGCTTAATGACTTTAGGTGTACTCGCTCTTTTCGTCCTCATGGCCTATGGACAGGAAAAGAAATTTGCCCTCTACAGTGTAGCGTTCTACAATATGGAGAATTTGTTTGATACCATTCACGATGAAGGTAAGAATGACTACGAGTATCTTCCTAACGGTACTAATCAGTGGAATACGATGAAGTATAAGGCTAAGCTGAAAAACATGTCGGAAATATTAAGCCTGTTAAGTACCGACAAGTTGCCAATGGGTCCCGCCATTATCGGCGTTTCTGAAATCGAAAATTACAGAGTATTGGAAGACATACTGAAGCAACCGGCTTTAGCAGACAGAGGGTACCGATATGTTCACTACGAAGGAGAAGATCAACGTGGTGTGGACTGTGCTTTCTTCTATAATCCCAAATTGTTTGAACTGACAAATAGTAAACTCGTACCTTATGTATATATCAATGATACAGTGCATAAGACACGTGGTTTCCTGATTGCCAGCGGCAATATCGCAGATGAGAAAATGCACTTTATCGTCAATCACTGGCCTTCGAGAGCTGCCGCTTCTCCAGCACGTGAACGCGCAGGAGAACAAGTTAGAGCTATCAAAGATTCACTGTTAAGGGAAGACTCCGCAGCCAAAATTGTTATCATGGGGGATATGAACGATGACCCGATGGATAAAAGTATGGCTGTAGCACTTGGAGCTAAACGGAAACCTGTTGATGCAGGTCCTACAGACTTGTACAATCCATGGTGGGATACTTTGAAGAAAGGATATGGAACTCTGATGTACAAAGGTAAATGGAATTTGTTCGATCAAATTGTATTCACCGGAAATTTGTTGGGCACTGACCGCAGTACACTGAAATTCTATAAACATGAAATCTTCAGCCGTGATTTTATGTTCCAAAAAGAAGGAAAATATAAAGGATATCCTAAACGGACACAGGCAGGTGGTGTATGGCTAAACGGATATAGCGATCACTTGCCTACTATTATTTATCTAATTAAAGAAGTGAAATGACAAAAGCATTATTTAAACTATTCATCCTGTTCATAACTTGTAGCACTGCAATCTCATGTAGTGAACAGGATTCGCCTGAACTTCCAGACAACTCAGGCAATACCAATCAAGGAATTGCCTCTATTGACCAAACACAAATCAATGCCAATGGAGGCGGATTTATCATTCGTGTAAAAGCTGATGGCACATGGCAGGCTTCAAGTAGTGAGACTTGGTGTACATTGAGTAGAACATCCGGCAATGGAAATGGCTCTATCAGTGGATATATGAAAGCAAATACCGGAGCTGAACGAAGTGTCATTATTACAATCACAGCCGGAAAAGAGGAGGCCAAATTCACACTCAAACAATTAGCAGGCAATGGTTCAAATCCTGTTCCAGATCCGGAAAAACCTTCGGGATATGCAAGCATGCTTGAGATTCCAGCGTTAAAAGGTGGAAGTATGAACCAATTTATCACTCATACAACTAAACGGAATGGCAAAGATTACCCAACTTATAGTTTGGAATACAGTTACAAGTATAAACATTCTTATTGGATAGCTTATCGTTTCGACAATACAACAGGCGGAAATGTTGGACGTAATGAAGCATACAAACCCGATCCTGAATTACCATCACAATATGCGGCAAAGCACAACGACTATACAAATTCCGGATATACTAGAGGGCATTTATGCGCATCATCAGACAGACAGTACTCCAAAGAGGCCAATCAACAAACATTCTATATGTCAAACATAAGCCCGCAATCTGGTAACGGATTCAATCAAAGTGGAAGTGCCTGGAATACGGGAGAAGACAAAGTACAAGCATGGGGATATAACATTTCAAGATCAACAGATACACTATATGTTGTAAAAGGAGGAACTATTGGAGAAGGCATGATAAAAGGATATATAAAAAATGAGATAGCTATTCCAAAATATTTCTTTATGGCAGTACTTTTCCGTAGCGGAGATAATTATAAAGCAATAGGATTTTATATGCCTCACGAAAATCTTAAAGATGATCCTGACAAAAAAGACCCAAAGAAATATCTCATGTCGATTGATGCTTTGGAACAAGAAACTGGCATAGATTTCTTCCATAATCTACCCGACAATATCGAAAATACAGTAGAAGCAACTTATAATGTAAATGATTGGCAGTGGTAAAAAACAAGACACGTTACTAGCAATCATTAGATAAAAGATTTCATGTGATTTTTAAATATAATAAAAAAGAGGGGTGCACATTAATCTGGCATACCCTCTTTTAATATTTAGTCCTGAATTTTTATTATCCAGGCATCTTTACAAATCAGGAATAGCTTATTCATCCTTCATCATCCAGCAACCACCTCCACACCGGCACAACCCGAATCGTCTTCTCTCCTTCTACGATCATTTCCTCTTCGTCTCTGGTAATAATACACAGATCATCCACTGCCACATTTTCTGCAAGTTTCAGTAAGGCATTCACTTCTCGTTTTCGAGTCTCCGGATCTTTTAAACTATATGATACTTGTATGGCCTTATGCCCTTCATCCAGATAAAAGTCTACTTCTATATTCCGATGATAGAAATATAAAGCATCACCATACCGTTTCTTTAATGTAACTGCCACGAGATTTTCCTATAAAGAAGTTTCCGGATCCATTAAAAACAGACTAAGTATTCCATTATCCATAAAATAATATTTTTTATTGGACACTTTATCGGCTAACTTACTAGCGTAGTTTTCTAAAGAAAACATGATCCAGGTATCTTCCAGATAATTCAAATAGTCTATAATAGTATCAGTGGTAATCTTCTTGCCTGTGGAAGATACTAAATTAGCCAGACGAGTGAAAGAAGAAGGCTGCTTCACGCTTTCAGCCAGTTTTCGAATGAGTACCTTTAACGCCATATCATTTCGAATAGAATAACGAGCCACTAAATCACCGAAGAATATCTTATTAAAAAGACTACTCAGCCATTGTCGCTTCTCTTGTCCCTCGGCCACTAACAGTTCAGGCAAACCACCAAAACGAAAGTAAGTATCGAAATGTCGGACTACCTCCGAACGGTTCTTATAAATCCAAAGCTTATCTAATTGAACACCGTTAGATGACAAATACTCACGGAATGAGAAAGGATAGACGTATTGAATCATAAAACGTCCCCTAGAGTAGTAGCTATATCCTTACTCAACATCTTAGCATTGCTCCCTGTTACATAAACCCTGTACTTCTGATCGGCAAGCCGTCGGACAAATTGTTCCCAATGCGGTACAATCTGTATTTCATCTAAAAAAAATATAGGACGATGAGAATACATCTCTTCATAACATCTCTTTATCATATCAAGATGTTCTGTATCCATACCAGCTATTCGCTCATCCTCAAAATTAAAGAAAAGAATCTCTTCCGGTGAAATACCTATCTCTATTAAATGATGTATCTGCTGATACATCAAATAAGACTTCCCAACCCGACGTAAACCTACAAAGACATAATTGAAGTTATCAGATAGAGTCACCGCACGTTTCACGAATGACACGCTCTTTACAAACTGCTGATATTCAGCTATCAATCCTTTTATCAGTTCCTTATTCATTTTACATTATCGATTATATTCGACAAATATAGATTATTTTTATCGAATATAGTCGACAAAAACACATCTATTTCATCGATTATATTCGACAAAATAGTAAATTACTAGAACTAGGACTAATGAAAAACGATCAATTGCTCCCCTTTCTTAAATATAAAAGAACAGCAACAAAACGAGATTACAAGCAATTACCACACCGAATCCTCCCAAAATCCAAGGACGAAGTTTACTCCCCTTCCCTGCAAAGAATAGAGCATAGAACATGTTTACCATTATATTGCTAATAATAGCCTGCATACTACAAGCAGTAATTATCAATGCAGCCACACTACCTGTATTTTGCAACAAGTTTAAGATGAAAGGAGTTATATCACTAAAACCGGAAACAAAAGACAAGAGATTTAATCCGCCTGTGCCCGCATACACTAACGTATAGTGAGTTAAGAAAGTAAATATCACAAAGAGTACGGCAAAAATCAAAGCAACTTTAAATTCCAACGGGTTGCTACTATCATCCTCTTCTGTTTCAGCAGGCTGGTCTTCCGGTCGTTTTTGTCGGGAATGGATAAACCAAGCAACAATAGCCGCCACCACCGCCATAGTCAACAGATACGGATAAATAGACAGGAAGATTTCTCTACTGAAAATAAGTATCAGTATCATAAATCGCAGAAACATCATGCTGACAGCCAACAACATGGCAGCAACATAATCAGTAGCTTCCTGTTCAGAGGCTTTCCGGCTTTTACGGGCAAGTACCGAGATCGTAGCCGTACTGCTGTATAATCCACCAATAATACCGGAAACTAACGTTCCGGATTCATGGAATACATATCTCTTTAATAGATAAGAGAGATAGGAAATGCCGGATACTACTACCGTTGCCAACCAGATAGAATAAGGAGTAAGATTAATATCCGGAATCAGATTCTTATGCGGAAGCATCGGTAATATGATACCGCTGATAGCCAAGAACTTGGCTAACGTAATCATTTCATCATTCTTCATCCGTTGCGCAAACTCTGTAAAAGTATGTTTGAGTTCTGTCAGCAGGAGCACAGTCACAACTACCATAACATAAAACCAGGAAGGTTGGGTAGCTACGATAGGAGCCATACAATAAGTAATCAGGGCAATAATGATGGTAGTTACACCAAAAACATGAAATTGTGATTGCTTTACATAATAGTTTAATCCCAACAGCAATCCCAATACCGCTCCACCTCCCATAAACAGACGCATATCCGTAGGGTCTAAGATATAAAGCAAGTAACCCAGTATACCAATAAAGGTAAAGGTGCGGTCGGTTCCGAAAAGAGTAGTTTCCCCCTCACGCTTCAGACTGATTCGACGTTGCGAAAGTCCGATTAATAAAGAAAACAAGGTTACTAAAACAAAAGTAACCAATTCACGCGGCACATAGCTGTACAACTGTTCCATATCCATACACTGCTCTCTTTTTTATATAAGAACAAATATACGGTTTATTTGTTAACGCTCACCACGTTTTATACGGTTTTTTCATTAGCTGTGAATTATAGTAGCGTATGTCGCCCGTTACCTCCTCACCAATAAAGTCGGGTTTTACAAAAGCCTCATCTTCCGATTCCAACTCTACTTCTGCCACAATAAGTCCTTCATTCTCACCATAAAACTCGTCGACTTCAAATACATGTTTGCCACTACGTACCAAATAACGGGTCTTGTCAATAATCCTCGGTTCGCAAAGCCTCATCAATTCTTCTGCTTCTGATAAGGCCAGCTCCTTTTCCCATTCATAACGACTGGTACCGGAAGCATTAGAAGCTCCCTTTATTGTCAGATAACCTTTTTCATCCCGAATACGAACCCGGACAGTACGCCCGCGAGCACTACTGATATACCCCTGCACAATATGACTCTGCGCAAAAGCCGAAGACTTGAATTCACCGATAACTAAAAATTTACGTTCTATTTCCTGTGCCATGGCACAAAGATAAATTAAAAATTGAAAATTGAGAATTAAAAAATGATAGTTTGACATCTCACATCATGTATCAGAAAACTACAATTCTCAATTTTCAAGTCTCAATTTATTTCAGAATCTCGTCATAAACTCAATCACGATTTTGTCCCGTTCCGATTCTTTTGGAACGCCGGAGTTCTTATAGAAATATTTCTCGAAGTTCAATCGGAGGTCGGCAATGAAAGCTTTGGAAAGACTTAGCGTGATTCCACCCGTCACACGATGTCGGGCATAATCATTTATAATCAGAGCTTTTGTCGTTTCATCCATCTTGCCATCACTATGATCGGTCATCATATCATAGCGAGCCAGGAAAGAGATTTTATTGAACACTTTCTTTAATGGTAAATCGTAATTAATAAAACTATTCACCGCATGAACATCTTTAAATGCTTCGTGGCCGTACATTTTATATAAATATTCCGCCTCAATATGAAAACGGTCATTCTGATAATAGATACCGGCATCGTACATATTAATCCGTACATTTTCCGGTTTTATCATTTGGGTGCTAAGTGTCAGATTCCAGTTCTTATTAGGCAGTAACTGTGCTTTTATGGAGTAATTCAGCGTTTTATGCCATTCTTTCTGATTGGTCAAACCGGAGCCGTTGAATAATCCTCCTTCAAGGATAAAAGGGAAGCCACCTTTATTCGTATAGCCAGCCGTAAAACCAACGTCACGCACATTTCCTACTTGCTTGGCAATGAATGAACGGTTGGCAAAATACTGCTGATGTGGTGAGCGGTGAGCGTCTATTGTGAAAGGAACGCGCATCTGACCAATCGTAAAATTCAGGTCTTTCACCGGAAAAACACGTGCATACGCATCAAGCATCTTGATAGAGCCTTCATCGGAAAGGTCGATTTCCGCTTTATAAGCAACTATCGGATGCACATTTCCCGAAACACTGAAGCGTGCATTACGTACTTCAAAACGGCTTTCACTTGTTTCTGTCTGATATTCGTACTTTCCCCGGATTGTTCCGTGAATCTCCGGCAGATAATCCTTAAACTCCATGGTCTGTTTATCCAGCATCTTACCATCCCCTGCATCTTCTTTTGCCTGTCCAAAGGCCATTGTCGCCAGCAAAAGCATAACGACGGTTGTTCTGATTCTACTCATTTCAGTTGTCTGCTACTAAATTCACGGCAAAAGTACAACTGTGAGGATACACGGAGATGACAAATTAACTACGGGAAAATGACAGAAAAGTTACATTTATATTACAGAGAACACAAATGCATTACAAAACAAAGAGTTCGCCACAAATTACGCAGATTAACACAGATCGGATTTGATATTTATCCTATCAATAACCAAACAATCTGGGTTAACCGTATAATTTGTGGCGAACTTATCAGCCGAAAAAGGAAAATGCGATCAGCATAATCAATGCCAAAATAATTAATGAGACGAACACTATTTTGACAACCTTCTGGGCTTGTTCTTCTTCTTTCTTACTAATTGCTACTTTTTTCTTCACCTTACCCATAATAGTTAGCTTTAAAGTTCAACGCTAACAAAGTAAGTACAAATCTATTAACTTTCCAAAAATAATTCTTGCTAATTTTATTTTTTATGATTCTTGTGAAGAAAACTCCATCAAATAAGCTTTGATAAAACCATCTATTTTGCCATCCATCACGCCGTTCACATCCGAGGTTTGATAGTTGGTACGGTGGTCTTTCACACGACGGTCATCAAATACGTAGCTTCGGATTTGAGAACCCCATTCGATTTTCTTCTTACCGGCTTCCACCTTCGCCTGTTCTGCCATACGGTGCTGCAATTCCTTATCATATAAGATAGAACGTAACTGACGCATTGCATTCTCACGATTCTTCGGTTGGTCACGGGTTTCGGTATTCTCGATCAGGATTTCTTCTTCCTCACCGGTATAAGGGTCTTTATACTGATAACGCAAACGGACACCGGACTCCACCTTATTCACATTCTGTCCACCGGCACCACCGCTTCGAAACGTATCCCAAGAGATATTGGCAGGCAAAATATTAACTTCAATACTGTCATCTACCAACGGAGTAACAAACACAGAAGCAAAAGAGGTCATACGTTTACCCTGCGCATTGTAGGGAGAAACACGAACCAAACGGTGCACACCGTTCTCTCCTTTCAAATAACCATAAGCAAAGTCACCTTCGATATTGATAGTACAAGTCTTGATTCCGGCTTCATCCCCTTCCTGAAGGTTGGCAATGGTAGCTTTATAACCATTCGTCTCGGCATAACGCAGATACATACGCATCAACATGGAAGCCCAGTCCTGACTTTCCGTACCACCGGCACCTGAATTGATTTTCAGCACACAATCCATCTGGTCGGCTTCATCACGAAGCATATTTTTGAGTTCGAGTGCCTCTACCGCCTCACTGGCTTTTGCATAAGCAGCATCTACATCTTCCTCAGTCACCAGTTCTTCTTTATAGAAATCAAATGCCAGTTCGAGTTCGTCTGCCAGCGTTTTGAGTTCGTTGTAACCCTCAATCCACTTTTGCAGGTCTTTCACCAGTTTCATTTGAGCTTCGGCTCTCTTCTGGTCATCCCAGAATCCCGGAGCTTGTGTTCTTAATTGCTCTTCTTCGACTTGAATTTTCTTCCCGTCGATGTCAAAGATACCTCCTCAGCGCATCAGTGCGCTCTTTCACGTCTTTAAGTTGTTCAATAGTAATCATTTGATTTACAATTTTATTATTTACAAATTTCAGATATCGGGGACAAAGATAAGCAAAATTCTGCTACCTTTGTTTTTGTTATTAAAATGTTGTCATATTATGAACAAACGATTGAAACTTTCTTGCTTGTCACTCTTCCTGGCATTAGTGATTTGCAGCTGTAGCTCACAAAAGAAGTATAGCTACGAAACAGTGCCCAATGACCCGCTAAAAGCCCGCATTTACACACTGGATAACGGACTAAAGGTTTACCTCACCGTAAACAAGGAAACTCCGCGCATACAAACATTTATCGCAGTAAGAGTGGGCGGGAAGAATGACCCGGCAGAAACGACGGGACTTGCCCATTATTTCGAACATCTCATGTTTAAAGGCACCGACAAGTTTGGCACACAAGACTACGCGGCCGAAAAGCCTCTGCTGGATGCAATCGAACAACAGTTCGAAATTTATCGTAAGACTACGGATGAAGCGGAACGTAAGGCGATCTACCACACCATCGACAGCCTTTCTTACGAAGCTTCCAAGTATGCTATCCCTAATGAATATGACAAATTAATGGCAGCCATCGGATCTACCGGCAGCAATGCTTATACCTGGTATGACCAGACGGTCTATCAGGAAGACATTCCTTCCAACCAGATAGACAACTGGGCGAAGATTCAGGCAGATCGTTTTGAAAACAATGTAATTCGTGGTTTCCATACTGAATTGGAAGCTGTATATGAAGAGAAAAATATGTCACTCACCCGTGACAACAGCAAAGTGCAGGAAGCTATTTTTTCTTCTCTTTTTCCCAAGCATCCTTATGGAACGCAGACTGTGTTAGGTACACAGGAGAACCTAAAGAATCCTTCTATCACGAATATCAAGAACTACTATAAACAATGGTATGTGCCCAACAATATGGCAATCTGTATGTCTGGCGATTTAGACCCGGATGCAACAATTGCATTAATCGATAAATATTTTGGTGGATTGAAACCCAATCCGGAACTCCCGAAACTGGACCTTCCGAAAGAGGCGCCAATCACGCAACCTGTTGTAAAAGAGGTGTTAGGTCCGGATGCCGAAAGCGTTGCATTGGCTTGGAGATTCCCCGGTGTATCCGACAAAGACTTTGAAATCCTGCAAGTCGTTTCGCAAGTATTGTACAATGGAAAGGCAGGACTTATCGACCTTGATCTGAACCAGCAACAGAAGGTCTTGAATAGTTACGGTTACCCGATGGGACTGGCAGATTACTCTGCATTGCTGTTAGGAGGACTTCCTAAACAAGGACAAACACTGGAAGAGGTAAAAGACTTGCTACTCAGCGAAATCAAGAAGCTCCGTGCCGGAGAGTTCGACGAGAAAATGCTGGAAGCGAACATCAACAATTTCAAACTCGGTGAACTGCAAAACATGGAAAGCAACGAAGGACGTGCCGATATGTTTGTCAACTCATTTATTAACGGCACAGACTGGAAAAATGAAGTTACTGCCATCGACCGTATGGCCAAACTGACCAAAGAAGACATCGTAGCGTTCGCCAACAAATACCTGAAAGAAGATAATTATGCCGTTATCTACAAAAAGCAAGGAAAAGACCCGAACGAAAAGAAGATGACGAAACCGGAGATTACTCCTATCATAACCAATCGTGATGTAGCCAGTCCGTTCCTTGTGGAGGTACAGGAAAGCGCAGTCAAACCGATTGAGCCTGTGTTCCTCGACTATCAAAAGGATATGAGCCAATTAAAGGCAAAATCGGATATTCCGGTTCTTTACAAACAGAATGTAGCCAATGACCTGTTCCAATTGATTTATGTCTTTGATATGGGAAACAACCATGACAAAGCTTTGGGAACAGCATTCGATTATCTCGAATATCTCGGTACTTCGGACATGACACCGGAAGAACTGAAAAGTGAATTCTATCGCCTGGCTTGTACTTTCTATGTTTCTCCGGGTAACGAACGCACGTATGTCGTACTTTCCGGACTGAATGAGAATATGCCTGCTGCCGTACAATTATTCGAAAAGCTACTGGCAGATGCGCAGGTTAATAAGGAAGCCTATACTAATATGACCAGCGATATACTGAAAGCCCGTTCGGACGCCAAACTGAATCAGGGACAGAACTTCTCCCGTTTGATGAGCTTTGCCATGTACGGTCCCAAATCCCCTGCCACCAATCTACTGACGGAGGCGGAACTGACAAATATGAATCCACAGGAACTGGTAGACCGGATTCACAATCAGAACAGCTACAAGCACCGTATTTTATACTACGGCCCAAGCAGCAGCAAAGATTTACTGGCTACCATCAACCAATATCATCAGGTTCCGGCAACCCTGAAGGATATTCCTGCCGGAAACGAGTATGCTTATCTCGAAACTCCCGTTACTAAAGTTCTAGTAGCTCCTTATGACGCCAAGCAAATATACATGGCACAGATATCCAATCTCGATAAGAAGTATGATCCTGCCATTGAACCTATCCGCGCATTATATGATGAATACTTCGGAGGGGGCATGAACTCTATCGTCTTCCAGGAAATGCGTGAAACACGTGGATTGGCTTATTCCGCCTGGGCTAGCATAATGCCGCCGAGCTACTTGAAGTATCCCTATGTACTACGTACACAGATTGCCACGCAAAACGACAAAATGATTGATGCCGTCACTACATTTAATGACATCATCAATAATATGCCGGAATCCGAAGCTGCTTTCAAACTGGCTAAAGACGGATTAACCAACCGTCTGCGCACCGAACGTATCATCAAAGGTGACATTATCTGGAGTTATATCAATGCACAAGATTTAGGGCAAAACGTAGACCCGCGCATCAAGCTCTACAACGACATACAGAACATGTCGCTAAAAGATATTGTCGATTTCCAAAAGCAATGGGTAAAAGGACGTACGTATGTTTATTGCATCCTGGGAGATAAGAAAGATTTGGAGCTGGATAAATTGAAAGCTGTAGGTCCTATTGAAGAATTGACCCAAGAACAGATTTTCGGATACTAAAAAGAAACGAGCCGGCCATAAATAATTAGCAGGTGTCAAAGCCCCCCTAAACACAAAGTTTACCCCTGTTACAAATTGAACTGTAACAGGGGTAATACTTTTAAAGAGAGCTCCAATACACTCTTTATTGTTTCCGATTTATCATTTACGGTTTATCGTTTCATTTTTAACGATAAACCGCTTATCGCCTATTTCTCACTTTCTTCGTACATCTTCTCTATCTGCTCACTATAATTCTTGGCAACCACCGCCCGTTTCAGTTTCAGTGTATTAGTCAATTCTCCACGTTCCATGCTGAATGGCTCAGGCAGTAAAGTGAAACGTTTGATTTGTTCATAGTGCGCAAATTGTTGCTGAAGTGTATCGATCCGGGCACGGAACAATCCTACAATCTTCGGATGCTGCAACAGTTCCGTCATATCCTTATATTCAATACCCTTTTCTTTGGCATACTCTTTCACAAATCCATATACAGGAACAATCAGAGCCGAGACAAACTTACGTTGATCGGCGATAATGGCAATCTGGTCGATATAACGGTCAATGACCAACTTCGTTTCCAAAGCTTGCGGAGCGACGTATTTGCCGTTTGATGTTTTGAATAAATCTTTAATACGTTCCGTCAGGAAAAGCTGTCCATTTTTAAAGTAACCGGCATCACCTGTATGGAACCAGCCATCCGGCTCAATAGCGGCAGCTGTGGCTTCCGCTTTTTTGTAATAGCCTTTTGTGATCGTCTTACCCCGAAGCAGGATTTCATTGTCTTCACCGATTTTCACTTCAATCCCCGGCAGTACAACACCTACCGAACCGATATCATAGCCAACCGGCAGTGTACAAGATACAGTAGCCGTAGATTCCGTCAGTCCATATCCTACCACCATATTGATTCCTACCGAATGAACGAATTCATTAATCTCATCGGGAACGGCAGCACCGGCAGTCGGGAAAAAGTTACCATTCTCAATACCGATTGTTTTTTTCAGCAAAGAATAGATAGTCTTTTCGTAAAACTTATATTTCAGTTGATTCATCACCGGAGGAGTCTTTCCCAGACGCAGATAATCCAGATTATGGATTCTACCTACCCGGATAGCATCCAGCATCAGTGCCTTCTTCAACCCGGTTGTTTCGTTTATTTTTTCCTGTACCCCTGCATACACCTTCTCCCAAAAACGGGGAACACTGCACATCAGTGTCGGGCGAATTTCCTTAATGGTTGTTTGTATATCTGCCGGACGGAGATTGATACAAATCTGCACTCCTTTATGAATACAGAGATAACACCATGCTTTCTCAAACACGTGTGTTAATGGAAGGAAGTTCATCGATACATCCTTATCCGACATCGTCGTCAAACGGTCATCATGTGTATGAAACTGTTCCAGATAACAAGAATGATGAAGCATAACCCCTTTCGGTTCCCCCGTTGTGCCGGAAGTATAGAGAATATTTGCCAAGTCATCATAAGAAGCCCGCTCCGTACGTTCTTCTACCGTATCATTATGAGGCAATCCCTCTCCCGTCGCCATAAATTCATCAAAATAGATAGATGATACGTCACGAGGGTCTTTTACCACCGAACGGTCAAAGATTATCAGTTGTTGCAAAGAAGAACAGAAACCAAAGATACTGAAAGCGGCATCATACTGGTATTGCTCACCGACAAAAAGAAAACGAATCTGCGCATCATTAATGATATATTGCGCCTGCGCAGGTGAACTCGTTGCATAAAACGGAATGGTAACCGCCCGGTTGGCAAATGCACCAAAGTCTACATAGAACCATTCGGGTTTATTCTGTGAAAATATACCGATATTCTCTTGTTCTTCCACTCCCAATGCCACGAAAGCATTAGCTGCTTGCCGTACTGTTCCGGAGAACTGCTTCCATGAAATAGGAATCCATTGAGCTGTCTCATAGTCACGGTATTTTAAGGCTACCTTGTCGCCATATTTTTCGGCCTGACGATGGACCAGGACAGATAAATGATGATAAGTCATACTCTTTGTATTAGTAAATATGGTACAAAGGTATTAGTTTTATTTGAAACTATTGCTCAAAACGACTATCTTTGTGCAAAGATTAAGATATAGATAAAAGATTTGCACTATGAAATATGATATTCCATATATGACAACAGAGGCTGTAAGCCTGCTTAAATCACTGATTAGTATTCCTTCAATCAGCCGGGAAGAAACCCAAGCTGCGGATTTCCTGCAAAACTATATTGAAATGGCAGGTATGCAGACGGGACGTAAAGGAAATAATGTGTGGTGCTTTAGTCCTATGTTTGATCTGAAGAAGCCGACTATTTTACTTAACTCCCACATAGACACAGTGAAACCTGTTAACGGTTGGCGGAAAGATCCGTTCACTCCACGTGAAGAAAACGGTAAGTTATATGGATTAGGAAGTAACGATGCCGGTGCCAGCGTTGTTTCGTTATTACAGGTGTTCCTGCAACTATGTCGCACTTCGCAGAAGTATAATCTGATTTATCTGGCCTCTTGTGAAGAAGAAGTTTCTGGAAAAGACGGAATTGAGAGCGTATTGCCGGGACTTCCTCCAGTCTCATTTGCCATAGTGGGCGAACCGACAGAGATGCAACCCGCCATTGCCGAAAAGGGATTAATGGTATTGGATGTTACTGCCACAGGTAAGGCGGGACACGCAGCGCGTAATGAAGGAGACAATGCTATTTACAAAGTATTAGATGATATTGCCTGGTTCCGTGACTATCGTTTTGAGAAAGAGTCACCCTTGTTGGGTCCCGTAAAGATGAGTGTCACTGTCATCAATGCCGGTACACAACACAATGTGATTCCCGACAAATGTACTTTCATCGTCGATGTCCGGAGTAACGAGCTTTACTCAAATGAAGAACTGTTTGCTGAAATCAAAAAGCATATTTCCTGTGAAGCCCAAGCCCGTTCATTCCGTCTCAATTCTTCACGAATTGACGAAAAGCACCCATTTGTACAGAAAGCTATGAAGTTAGGACGCGTTCCTTTTGGTTCTCCAACATTGTCCGACCAGGCCTTAATGTCCTTCCCATCGGTAAAAATTGGTCCGGGACGTTCGTCACGTTCACACACGGCAGAAGAATATATCATGTTAAAAGAAATAGAAGAAGCGATCGGACTTTATTTAGAGCTATTGGACGGACTTCTGATTTAATAAAAGTCATTGGTGAATTGATAGTGGTTATCCTATTATATAGTTTCTCAACTATCAATTCACCCATACAATAAAAACAAAGCAACGATTATTCAAACAACTTCGATAAAGCTTCCTCCAGTTTTTCACCCCTTAAATTTTTGTCTATAACAATTCCCGTAGGATCTACAAGAAAAGTTCTGGGTATAGCATGGATACCATATATATCAGAAGCATCCACATCCAACAATTGTACCCAATTCATTCCAAGTTCTTCAACAGCAGCCCTCCAAGGTTTCAGTTTCCGATCTGTGGATATGCTAATCACCTCAAATCCCTTAGAAGCATATTTTTCATAAGCAGCTTTCACATTGGGCATTTCATGCCGACAAGGTCCACACCATGAAGCCCAAAAGTCAATCAAGACATATTTTCCTTTACCCACATAATCAGACAAGAGCTTCATGTTGCCAGCATTGTCTTTCACTTTAGCATCCGGGAAACGTTCGCCAATCTTTATCTTGGCATCCATTTCCTGCCGTTTCTTTTGTTCTTCACGCTGTTCCGGAGTCATTTTATTTTCAAGTTCCGCCTTCATTCGGAGCTCTGCTTGGTTCTTCTTTTCCACAATATTTCTCACCAAATTATTTTGTGAAAACAGAGGCGAAGCTTCTTTCATCAGAATCTTCATATCATCAAAAGGCATCATCATACCTCCAACGGAGAAAAGATATACACCCACTATACTATTCTTATAATCCTTTATACAATGTGATACTGAATCCATTTGTGCAAGAAATAATTTATTATTCCGATCAAATTCCGCTTTAAATACAGTATCATTCCTCATCTTATCCGAAAATACTTCCGGTTTCATCCCAAGCATTAACTTATAAATATCATTCGATGTTTTCAACATATTATCCATTATTAGCTGCATACGATTTAAAGCTATATTCAATGAATCATTTAAAGGCGTTCCCCCTCTCTTATTCGCAGCAATATTTACTGATATTTCTCCTTTTTCGAAAATCAACGGATAGGTTTCTCCATCCATATCCTTGATGATTGCAATATCCGGCATCTGATGTACACCAGAAAAAGAGAACTTACCTTTTTCCACTGTTGTACTGTCCAAAACGACTTCTTTGGCTTTCTCTCCATCTCCCATCAGGCATAAATACAACAATTGATTATTCAATTCCTCATTAGCAATACCTCGGATAGAGAATTTCTCTTGGGCAGAAGAAAATATAGCAATAGCACAAAAAGTGCATAAAATCATAATTCGATTTCTCATATAGAATAAATTTAGGCAACTATACCTTGTTTACATTAATATTTAAAAAATTCACGTTTATGATTATAACATTTAAACTATTTGTTATATTTGCACCAAATATACAAATAAGATTGGACTTTTCCAATCATTGTAACGACATAAAATAGCTCAATCGCCTTCTGAATCACCACCTCGGAAATTAAACGAGCTATAAATGAACCAATACATATTGGGCGAGTTGAAACCTTTAGGCGTAGACTTCCCCATAATGTATTGTGGCTTGTGGTGAGCCAAGAAGGCGTATGGGTGATAGTCTGCGCTTTCTTGTATACTTGTAATGCGTGGTTATCGCTGAAATTGGCGACCCTTTATTTTTAGTATTAACCATAAAATTTCAAGTTTATGAAAAAGTTTTTAAGTATGACGCTGTTACTTACAGCTATGTTTTTAACGTTCTCTGCGTGTTCAAGTGATGACGACGAAACAAATTACCCAGACATCACAGGCTCTTGGAGTGAAATAAGTGAAACTCCCGGAGAGTACATATCTAGTTATATGGAAGTGATGTGGACTTTCAATTCCGATAATACGGCTACTCAAAGAGTTATTCTGAAATTCAACAATGTTACTTCTAGGGACACAAGTACTAATTTTACTTATGAATATAAAGGTAGTACTATTACTTTGAAGAATGATAAGGTAACATTAGATTATGAAATAAGCATTTCAGGTAACAACATGAAATTAGGGAATGAAAAAGATGGTTACTTCAATCTAACTAAAAAGTAACAATGTTATTTAGCAACTGATTAAACGACCGGAGCGATAAACTCCGGTCATTCTATTTCAATCCTCTTTTGGCTCATATCCTAATATATCATCTATTCCTTTGTCGAATTCATCGTTAGGTGAATCTTCTTTTATTTCTTCTGCTTCTACATCTATTATCTTTTGTGGTTGTTTAGGGAAAGCCCTATCTAAAAGTTCCATAAAAATATTCCAGTTGTAATTAGCTGCTCTTCCCAATGCTTCGACACTTGCTAAATATTCTTTTAGTTTAGGTTTACCAATATCTTGAGTAAAAAATTGATGATGTTTATCTTTTCTATATCCTTTATCATTTTTAGGATTTTTCTCATTTAAAGTTGAAAGAGTTAATGGGGCTATTCTTTCATAAACAATATTGTTTATCCATTGTCCAACAACTCCCGGTCTTTTATTAGTCATAGTCCAATTCCATCCCCGCATTTTATATATCATTTCAAAAAAACTATCCTCAAATGTTTTTATCCATTTAGATGCTTCATCAGACAAAAATTGATTTAAGAACTTTTGCAATTCATCCTTTGCTCTTTTTTTCTCTTTATCATAGCCTGTTACTGCATCTACAAGAGCTATGATTCCGACTTTTGAAACAGCTCTAGTTATTATACGTGCTGCTTTGTAATATTCCTCACTTACTTGATATACTCGGGAATCATAAGCGTCAATTATTGCATAGCACAAGTCTATCAATAATGTTACTTCATATCCGTATGTATCTGATTGAGAACCACTTGCGGTGGGTCTTTTAAATTTAATAGGATGAGATAACTTATCATAAATCCCGGGAGGCAAATTAGTAGATATAGGTTTACTATTAATAAACTTAGATAGCCATGTACCCGAATAATTTGGGTTTGCACCAATTGCATTTTGGATTCCCCGCCCTGAAAATACGCGAGTTCCATCTTCTAACACATAACAAGGGATAGATAATTCACCTAAATATAATGGTGTTTTATCAGAGCCAAACTTTGCTTTTAAAACTTTATTTTCCATATATCAATTCTTTATACGTTAATCTATACTCTAAGTTCTCTAAAAGTCGGTCAAATTTTTCTCGATTAGTAAGTTCTCGATTGTTTGCCCTATATACAAATTCATCTATGTATTTCTGCATGTGTCTCCTAGACCAATAATGATATACACCGATAACACCTCGTTTAACTACCGACCAAAAGTTTTCTATATGATTAGTAGTGAATGCCCCTTTTCCGTAGAATCCTTTCTTATGGTTTACGTTTTGATGATTATATAACGTATCAGCTTTCTTTCCATAATTCCATTCATCAGTATAAAGATCACTTCCTAACTTGACATATCTTAGGATTAATGGCGAAAGATTTTTAACCTGTGTATTAGGAACGACCTTCGCTATCACCCTTCCACCTTGTTGTATTAATCCAAACACTGGCGTTTTATCTTTGAAAGACCTACCTTGACTTCTTGGAACTTTCTTGTTCCAATGCCTGTTCTTGTTCTTTCCTCCAATTAAAAGTCTCATCGATCTCTACAGTTCCGCTTAATTTACCACCTCCACCCTCATCTTCACTTCCAACGTCATTGTCTATTCCTAATGCTTTCCGAATTCGGTGCATCATAAACCATGCTGTCTTTTGTGACACTTTGATGTTTTCTCCTAGCTGAACGGAAGAAATACCTTTTTTGTAGGATAAAATCGTCCATATTGCTTCAAACCAACTAATCAAAGGAATCCTTGTTCCTTGAAAAATAGTTTTTGTTTTAACATCGAAGTATTTTCCTGTGTTTTTACAACGATATTTATTATCTTTGCACTTGTAGACTTTGGAAGTTTTATCGAATGGGGAAATTACGTTTCCATGCCACCGTCTTTCTTCCAAATAATCTATGCAGGATTGCTCTGTTGGAAAAGCCTTCCGCAAATCTGACAGGGAGGTGAATCTACTATTAAACATAAGAACACTTTTTTATATCACAAATATAGTAGTTATTTACATAATATCCAAATAATATTCGGGAAAATTTTCCTATTTTGTGTAATCAAGGTATAGTTGCCTAAATTTATATCAAAAACAGTAAACACTCATGTTCAATACCTGCTATTATCATTTCAAATTCTGATAATCATTTAAACTAATAATAGATCTTCTTATTTTTCTTATCGGAAATGGTCTGATAATCTTTCACCTTTATATTAAAATATGATTTAGACTTTCCATCATCATTAGAAGGCAACTGTTCTTTATCTTTTTTGTGTGGCAACTCAAGAATATCTATTTCTTTCACACTCTTCTTCAGTTTCGGGAATAAAAGACTGATATAAATATATTTATGATTAAATCCTTTGACAGCCAACAGCCTACCTATCGGAGCTCCACCATCATATCCTCGTACATTATACTCATCGCCACTTTTCTTATCGATAATCTTAAATCCCGGACTATAATACAACCATTGCCAGTCCCAATAAATAGGTTGTATAAATGTCACTTTAGTATCATTCTTTCTCCTTTCAATCGAATATAAAGAAGGACTTGTAGACATCCCATTTTCATACGCTTTCTCATACACTTCTTCAGGAACTATAACTATACTATCGCTTGGAAGCATATAGGCTTGTGCATATAATTCTTTATCACGTTTCTTCTTTTGCTCATATTCTTTCAACCGCTGTTCACCTCTTTTTACTCGTTCACTTTTCTCTGATCTAACCACTTTGAATGTCTCTGTCTGGAGTTGCTTCACTAACAACGGCATTGTCTCACGCATAACAATCAATGAAGCCTCTTTATATTTCTTACCTACGGGAGATTCATAAAATGCAGCAACAGCTTTTAATTCTTCCAAAGTTAAATGCTTCTCATAAACAGGCATATACATTTCAAACACCTTACTTTCTATTTTCTCTTTCCAGTTTTTAGAAAACTCATTCCAATAAGCCTCATCCTTTTCCGGCGCATTTAATTTCATCACAGATGTGATTTTTTGGAAGAAGTCATCCGTAGTAGCCGAAGCACCGGAAAGTACCATAATCTTTTTCAACGTTTCTTTGTACTCATCTGTCGCATTTGTATTTTGTGCAGAAGCTGGTAAAATTAAAGTAAACAGTGCAATTATGCACATCATTACTTTGGGAAGGAAAATGTTTTTCATAATTATCTGATTTTATTTATTTTGATTCCATATTTTATTTTGCATTTCCTACAAAGATACACATTAAATCTATATCATTTAATAGAATAGTACAATCAATGAGGCTACTATCCGGCTGCCCTGCAATGTATAGATAAACGAAATACCCCCTATTCATCCCTAATTATAACATTCATCCCCCTCTCTTATCAAAATGGCTTTGGACAATTCATTTCATCTTTTGATATGATATTATTATCTTTTTCTCACATACTTCGTTCATTTTTCGTAATTAACGCTATCTTTGCAATAGGTCGCTAAATCTAAATAAGACTTTCAAAATACATAATATACAAATATGAAAAAGATTTTATTTTTATATATCATTCATCTAGGATTTGCCCTACAACCCATACAAATTCAAGCTTGTTGTCTCGACAATGAGGCTGTTCTCGCCAATGGGACTGCCATTATTCTACAATCACCTAAAGTGGACAATACCAAAACCATTCAGTTCATCAAAGATTTCTACGCAAACTACGTTTTTGGAGCAAAGAATTATGTTCCGGCAGTAAAAAAGCATTGTACAGCCAAATTGCAAAAGCAGCTGAAAGATAACTACGAGTATGACGGCGAAGGATATGCGATATGGAACTTCCGAACAGGTATGCAAGACGGACCAAGCGACATATCTAAAGTAACATCAGTAACTGCATTGGGAAATGGTTTATACAAGGTCAATTTCATTGATATGGGAATAAAGGGTAACCGTACTTTAAAAATTATCGACGTAAACGGAACACTGAAGTTCGATGCTATTAAATAATCCTCTCTAAACAGATATATTATCAATTTAGCAGATAACTAAAAAAGCCTTACTATTCAATCAAATAATGAAAGTAAATCATCTATAAGACTACATCTTTCACCACTTTCACCTTCTTCCCGAAGCCTCCATCCAGAGCAGGAAAGCGGGTGAAAGCGACCATGCAAAGCCCTTCTATCCTACTTTCAAAGGTTTCACCTACACAATTCAAATCGTTCCGCTTACCGCCGGAGCACATCACGAGATACCCCGTAATAACCCGCTGCCGCCACATAAATCGGCTGCATACGTTTGCCGATATTTTTCAATTTACCTTCTTCCAGCAATCGCCGGAGATGACGATTCGCCGTAGTCCGTGTCATGCAACATACTTCCTGAAAATCATAACGAAGCATTACGTCATGATCGGCGAAATATTCCTTCAGCCGCATATCTATCTCCACCTCCGACAAAGACTCCGAATGGCGCGCATACTTACTCCGGCTGGCTTTGACACCTACCAATTCACCCCGCAGGCGAGCATCCGGACGGAAACCGATTGTTTTCAGTTCCATCTTCGACCATTTGTTTTTAGTACTGCGGGTCACCTTTTGCGTGCTCCTCAAAATAGGGGCAAAATAGCCTAGCCCCTCGATATGTACCTCGCGTCCTTCACGTAGTTCTTCACCACAAATTTGGGCAAGCATCTCGAACGCATTTTTTACATCACCTACGGAAAGCGAACTGCGTCCGTGAATCATCCGGCACAGTTTATCCGTTCCCACCTTACCATTCAAAAAAATGCGGGGATGCAAACCTTTCTCTTCCGAATCGTCGGACTCACCGGGATTCTCATACCAATCGTAAAGTATAGCCATTAGTCGTTAATGTTTTGATAGTGAATACATTTCATGTAAAAACTTTAAGTTTATCATCAAACCACTACCGTGGTTCATTTAAATCACAGTTGTTATCCAAGTAGATCACTCTTGTCATTTGATTGAACCACGAAAGTGAATCAACAATAACTCTTCGTCAAAGATACGATAAATAATAGAGAAAAGGACGATAAGAAGCCGACTTCCTCAGTCAAGTAGAAATTAATATTTTTTCCGGAGAAATACTTGCAAACCGGTATCATCCTATAGTACATTCGCAGTATCAGCGCTGAACAATAAACCGATTTTAATCACTTAAAAATAGAAAAAATAATGAATGCAATAACATTGATATGGAGACAGGTATTGAAGGAACTAAAATTGTTTCAAATGAAGGAAAACAAAGAAGATGCAGTTGAGAAAACAGACAAAGAGCCACAGAAAACGCTAAAATGTCATGAAGATAAATATACCGTTCCCCTACCGGACACTGCACCGCCTACTGAAAGGGAGAAAGAGACAGAACGAAAACAACCGGTCCGATTAACCCAAGAGGTACGTACATTCCTGCAAAAACAGTATGATTTTCGTTACAACCTATTGACGGAAGAAACGGAATATCGTCCTGCCAACAAGCGTGCCGTTCCTTTCGAACCTGTAAGTAAGCGGGAACTGAACACTTTCTGCATGGAAGCACACGACCAGGGCATATCCTGCTGGGATAAAGACTTGAGCCGTTACATTTATTCCACTTGTATTCCTGAATACCATCCTTTCCGGCTTTACATGGAAGAACTGCCCGACTGGGATGGGACAGACAGACTGGAAGCTTTGGCGCAGCGTGTCTCTGACAATCAGCTCTGGATAAAAAGCTTCCATACCTGGATGCTGGGACTCACCGCCCAATGGTTAGGCATGACGGGAATACATGCCAACAGCGTAGCCCCCATACTTGTCAGCAGCGAGCAGGGACGACAAAAATCCACATTTTGCAAGGCACTGATGCCGCCGGCACTGTCACGTTATTACATGGACAACCTGAAACTGTCTGCACAAGGAAAACCCGAAAGGTTACTTGCCGAAATGGGACTTCTGAACATGGATGAATTTGACAAATACGGAACGCAGCAAATGCCATTATTGAAGAATCTGATGCAAATGGCAAACCTGAATATCTGCAAAGCTTATCAAAAGAATTTCCGCAACTTGCCACGCATCGCTTCTTTCATCGGTACAAGCAACCGTTTTGACTTGCTCACCGATCCCACCGGTAGCCGGCGATTCATCTGCATTGAAGCAGAACATCTGATCGATTGCGAAGGTATCATACACGATCAGATCTATGCCCAACTGAAAGCTGAACTGCTCTCCGGCATCCGTTACTGGTTCACAAAAGAAGAGGAACGGGAACTGCAACGCCACAATGCTGCTTTTTATCATCCGTGTCCGGCAGAGGAAGTCTTTCATGCCTGCTTCCGGATAGCTAAAGATGATGAAGAGGGAAGCGAACGGCTCTCGGCTTCGGATATATTCAGGAGACTGAAAATGTATAACCCTGCTGCCATGCGTGGAAGTAATCCGGCTACATTCGCGCAAGTTTTACTTGCGGCAGGGGTCACCCGCAAACATACCAAATATGGGAATGTGTATCTGGTGAAACCGATGAAAGCGGCATAAAGCTCCAAACAGAGGGAGGGTTCACCCGTAAGAGGCTGGAGAGTAATGGTTTATAATAGGAGTGAAAGAGGTGAAAAGAGAAAGAGGACATTAAGAGGGAAATAGGCTATAAACAGTAAGATTTTGAATAGAAAATCAGGAAAAACTTGATTATCTATTCAAAATCTTATTGTTTCCGGATATTTATCCTACTATCCATTTACTGCCCGGTATAAACGAGATTATCTTAGTTGTTACAAAACAACAGATAAACGTAACCACTGCGATACATGGTATAGCGGCAACAGTGGGAAGCGCCAATGTATCTTTGAACACAGTCACCCACAGTCCGAGCCAGAATATGTGCATAAGATACATACCATAGCTAAGTTTCGATGTTTCCGTCACCAACTTGGGAGCTTGCGGACGTTTGATACATGTAAACATAAGGAATGTACCCGTTGTGAGAAGCACACAGTTAATGGTACAGAAAGCCCATCCTATTTCTATTACAGGTGTGGAATGGAGTTCGCCGGGTATAGCCTGCACATAGAATGAATAAATAGTCCATACAGCACCGATCACCATTAAAATAGTTCCTATAATAAAACGTTTGGAACGGTTCCAGGTAAGGTGTACACGAATGTAATGTGCCAGAACAAGATAGCCCAGATAACCGGAGAAGTACCACAACATGTGGTATTCATTCCAGAAACATTGTCCCCACACTTCACCGCACCAACGATTGAGATAAGGCATACAGGTTGACAACACGAACAGCCCTATAAAGAAACGCTCTTCTTTAGCCGTGGCTTTTCTCAACCATGGGGATATAATTGGGATAAACAAATAAAGGCTTATCAGAGGATACATAAACCACAAGTGTCCGGCTAGCGTCGGGAAATTCAAGAATATCCGCGACAAGTCCTTCATAGATGTTTCTCCGTCTATCTGTCCCCACAACATAGGTAGAGTGCTGTACAGTATCATGAATATGAAAAACGGTGGAAGGATGCGAAGACAGCGCTGGCGATAGAATTGCCACATAGACTGCTCTTCCTTCATCGGTGCAAGCAGGAAGGCGGAGACTATCATGAACAGGGGTACTGCCATACGTGAAAAACCGTCGTACACTGATACCCATAGCCGGTCTGCTTCATTCGCTAGAAAAGACTGCGGACCTGCCATATCAGTGGCTCCGGGAGCACAGTAGAAGTTTTCACTGGCATGAACAAGGATGACGAGAAAGCATGCAAACACACGGATGTAATCTAAAAAAACAATACGTTTCATTTATTCTAAGTTTTCTAGTTATTAATTTATTCTTTTGTGTTCGGGAACGCAGAGATTCTCAACCGTGACGCACCCATAGGGATCAATGTTATTTCTTCTTTATCACCTTTCACCGCATCTTCTTCCGGCAATACGCCACACAGTCCTGTTTCGTCTATCTTCCATTCAGGAACCGGACGACCGATAGCTTTTACTTCTAAAGGTACACTGGCTACTGTGAAAGGATAGTTGTCAGCCGGCCAGGATTTACGGATGACCTTGAAATTTTTCAAAGGTTCTTTCTTATCCAATACCAACGAATAATTCCAGGGGCTATCCGGATAGATTTCAGTAGTAGGCCATTTCTGGGGATCAGCACCTTTCTGCCATTTTGAATCACCGATAGCAGTCTCGCGACTGTCTTTCTCTACATATTTCTCTGCAATCTTGAGAGACAAAGTCAAAGGTCCGTAATCTACGCTTACGCTGTTTTTATTAACCTGCCAGGTACGCATAGACAAAGACATCGGAAGAGTCAATTCCACACGATCACCATTCGCCCACTCGCGATTGATGCAAAGATATTTTCCCGCTACAGGAGTTACACTTACCTTCTTGCCATTCACCCGAACTTCCGCCTTTTGAGTCCATGAAGGAATACGAAGATAAAATGGAAAAGCAACCTTTTCATCGGTAGAAACAGTGAAGGCAATAGCTTCTTCAAAAGGATAATTTGTCTCTTCGTGAAGAGTGATTTCCTTGCCGTCACCCACTTTCACTGTAGCTTTGCAAGCTGCATAAATAGCTGTTGCCACTCCGTTGTCGGGAGTTGCCAATACCAGATGTTCGGTGAAGTAAGGCCAGCCCTGTGCATGATTATGTTGGCAGCAACGACTGCTGAAAGGATTCATCGAAAGGAACGGGCCACGATTGTCAATGCCCGGATGATGATTCTTCGAATCACTGATGGCATGGTTCGGACAAGTGATATAACGCAATGCCTTGAAGTCCGGCATCACGGCAGCCGGATAAGAGTTGAACGCTACTTCTTCGCAGTGTTCCGCCCACATGGGATCTCCTGTCATGCAAAGCATGATTTCATCGGAAGCCATTTGTTCTACCAAACCGCAGGTTTCCACTCCCTGTCGGGGATCGATATATCCCAGACGGGCATTTTCGTCCGCACCGAACATACCTCCGGGAACCTGACCAAAAGTACGCCGTATCAGATGATGGACATTATAAGAGGCTTTCAGCATCGCTGAATCTCCGGTCTGCATATAATAAGTGGCAGGTTCACGGAAACATTGGGCGATATTTACATTGTGCCAGTTAGGTAAGGAGGTGGATTTCGTCCAGTCGGCT
Organism: Bacteroides sp. 2_2_4; assembly: GCF_000157055.1. NCBI lineage: Bacteria > Pseudomonadati > Bacteroidota > Bacteroidia > Bacteroidales > Bacteroidaceae > Bacteroides > Bacteroides sp. 2_2_4. The sequence continues at coordinate 71,030 of NZ_EQ973360.1, forward strand.
GTGTTACGGTGAATCTTCTCGGCTAATTCGAGTAGGAAAGCATCCCCAGTATGGTTGTAAAGCCAGTAGATACTGATGATGTTATCACCGCCACGGCTTTTCTCCCAATAATCTTCCAGAAGTTGGTCATCGGGAACAGTCATCTGCCACTTGAAGTAATTCGTCATCAGGTCAATGACACGCTGATCTTGAGAATACTCATAATAAGATTGCAGACACCAGAGCATAATCATCTGTGCCCAAAGTTCGCGTTTGCCGTTACGTTCATTGACCGGACCGAAATAGCCATCCGGCTGGCGACTGGCAAATACACCTTCAATCCAATATTTGGTTTCTTCAATCATCTTCGGGTCATTCAGGATATATGCCAGATTGCCATACCCTTTGAGCCAGTAAGGGACTTCCTCCCAGCCGTGATCGCCACCAGTTGTCAACCAGGCATTATTATCCTTTTCCAGCCAAGCGCTGATTTCTCCCAAGTGTCCGGTCAGACCGTCACGTTGCAACTCCAGATACTTCTTCACCCAGCCTTCAGGCTGAATACTACCTACCGGCAACTTTATAAAATTCAACGGTCGAAGCGGAGCGCGATACCCGATATAATTGGTATTGACGGACTGTATGTCCGATCGGTCCACTACCGTCACCGTACCACTAGAAGAAGCAGACGCACAAGCTGTAACCGCCACTCCAAGCACTATCGATGCAAAAAGTCCTTTCGTTTTATTTTTCTTCATTTCGTCTATTCTACTACTTCCGGAAATCATCCTAATTTCCCTATGATCCCTATTGAGCACCAACAAATTACATTCGAAGCAAAGAACGGATAATCTCTAATCAGACAACCCGTTCTTCAATGGTATGAACTGCCTTTATAACCTATTTATCAACAGAGAATTTGAAGATACATTGGCTTGTATACTTTTCGCCCGGGCGAAGTACAGCCGACGGCCATTCCGGTTTGTTCGGAGTATCCGGATATTTCTGTGTTTCGAGACATACGGAAGCACGTTGGTTGTAAGTAATGCCTTTCTTTCCTGTCAGTGAACCATCGAGGAAGTTACCTGCATATACCTGAATACCCGGTTCGTTAGTATAAACGTCGAGTACGATACCAGTCTTCGGTGATTTCAAAGAAGCGCATTTACGGGTTACGTCGCCTTTCGTGTTCAACACCCAGTTGTGATCGTAACCATTGCCGTTTTTCAGCTGTACGAAATCATAGTCGTTAATACGTTCGCCTACCGGAGTCGGGGTGCGGAAATCCATCGGAGTTCCTTCTACCGGAACGATCTCGCCAGTTGTCATGAAAGTACTGTCCACCGGAGTATAATAGTCCGCATCCACCATCAACAAATGACCGGAGTTGTTGCCGGCATCGCCTTCAAGATTAAAATAAGAGTGGTTGGTCATATTTACAATCGTCGGTTTGTCTGTTTCCGCTTCGTATTGAATATCGATGGCATTATCGTCCGTCAGTTTCATCAACACTTTACAAGTGATGTTTCCCGGAAAACCTTCTTCACCGTCTTCTGCACGGTAAGTCAACTGCAATTCCTGCGGATTCAACAATTCTGCATCAAACACCCGGTATTGGAATCCTTGCGGTCCGCCGTGCAGACAATGACCGTAGTTATTGCGGGGAAGCTGATATTCTACACCATCCAAGGTGAACTGTCCCTGATTGATACGATTGGCATAACGTCCGATAGTCGCACCGAAATCCGAAGGCTTGCTGATATAGTCCTGAATAGAATCGAAACCGAGAACAACATCACGCATCTGTCCGTCTTTGTCGGGAACCATCACTGAAACAATACGTCCACCGAAGTTCGTGATACAAACTTCCATGTTGTTCTTGTTACGCAGAGTGAACAAATCAGTCTTCTTTCCATCTACTTCTGTCTGGAATTTACTCTGCAATAAACCGGAATCTGTAGCCTTTTCAGCTTTCGGAGTACAAGCTGCCATTAAAAGGGCGGCAACTGCCCATACACATAACTTTTTCATGATACAATTGTTTTTTTAATATTAGTTTTCAGCTATTCATATTTAGATGCAGACGACGCGGATAACGCGTTTTTTCTAATTTTGCATCAGAAAAAGAGCCGCATCATCCGCGTTATCCGCGTTCAATTTACTATGTCAGCATATTACTGTATACTATTCAATAAATCTACCTTTCCTTCATTAACCAGCTTCAAAATCAACTCACCGAAAAGAGTATTCTGCCAGGCAAACCATGCACGGGTAAATTTCTTCGGATTATCCTTATGGAAAGATTCGTGCATAAAGCCGGTGTCAGCATCCGTGTCCATCAACATCTTAATGCAAGTCTTGATTTCAGCATCATTCTGACTTGTGAAGGCTTTCATCATAATACTCATCGGCCACACCATATCGTAACCGATATGCGGTCCGCCGATTCCTTCGCCTGCCTTGCCTTTAAAGAAATAAGGATTGTCCTCACTCCACACAAAACGGCGGGTATTCTGATAAATCGGATCGTTTACATTCACATCACCCAAATAAGGCATCGCAAGCAAACTCGGCACATTGGCATCATCCATCAGATGATGATTTCCAAAACCATCTACCTCGAATGCATAGATTTTACCATATTTAGGATGGTTATACACCGCATATTTCTTTAAAGCTGTTTCCACCTCCTGCGCCAAGTCCTTACATTCTTTAGACAAAGCTGTCTTCTTGTTTACCTTCTCCAAAATCTCGGCTGCCTTACGCAAAGAAGATACGGCAAAGAAATTGGAAGGAACCAGGAATTGAAGCGTAGTAGCATCGTCCGAAGGACGGAAACTGGAGACAATCAAACCGACTGGTTTCACCGGTGCTCCCAGACCGTCATTGCTCACAGTATCCAGTGCACGTTCCGTCTTACGTTGGAATTTATAAGGACCTACTCCGTCTTTGCGTTGTTGCTCTTTGAATGTTTTCAGTACATTAGTGATTGCCTGAATCCATTCTTCGTTGAATATGCTTGCATCTCCGGTAGTCTTCCAGTAATGATAAGCCAAACGCAACGGATAACACAAGGAGTCTATTTCCCATTTACGTTCGTGCAACTCAGGTTTCATATCTGTAAGGTCACTCATCCAATGACCGTCAGGAATAGCGCCGTCATTAAAAGCATTTGCATACGGATCGATATTGATACATTTGAACTGGCGGAGAATAACACCTGCCAGCATTTCTTTCAGTTCAGGATCCGAATTAGCCAATTGTACGTAAGGCCATACCTGTGCACCGGAGTCGCGTAGCCACATGGCGTGAATATCACCCGTATATACGAACGTATCCGGTTTGCCATCGCTTCCTTTACGGAAATGTACGGTCGTATCCAGTGTATTCGGGAAACAGTTGGTAAACATCCATGCCAACTTCGCATTCTTCAACAGTTTCTGTACACGGAGAATCTCCTTCTCTACCGCATTAGAACGGAACAAACGATTGGATATTTCCGGGCGGTTATCTTTCTGAATAGCATCCGCCAGACATACATGCATTTCCGTCATACGGTTGGAGGCTTGCAGCTCCCCGCCACAGAGAAGCATACCTGCCAGCATACCTGCGCTAATATATTTGATCTGTTTCTTCATGATTACTTCTTCTTTTTAAATTCGTTAGAGAAAGAATAAGGGAAATCGGACTCTTTGGTACCACGTTGCTGATTGGGTTTCGCATCCATTTTGTAAGAAATGCTAGCGCCATTCAACAGGTCCTGATGGGTCAGATAGTTTTTGGTATATTCTTTACCGTTCAATGTCATTGATGAAATGTAACGCTTGTCGTCTCCGTTATTCGGAGCAGAGATAGTCACCGTCTTTCCGTTTTCCAGATGTAGCTTCATCTCCTTGAAGTAAGGAGTACCCAAGACATATTCATCCGTACCCGGACATACCGGATAGAATCCCATTGCCGAGAATACATACCAAGCAGAAGTCTGGCCGTTGTCCTCATCACCGCAATAACCGTCGGGAGCAGGAGTATAAAGTTTGTCCATCACTTCACGAATCCAATGTTGCGCTTTCCAGGGTTGGCCGGAATAGTTGTACATATAGAGCATGTGCTGAATCGGCTGGTTGCCATGTGCATAATTGCCCATGTTCATAATCTGCATTTCACGGATTTCATGAATAACGGCTCGATAATAACTTTCATCGAAAATCGGAGGAAGGATAAATACAGAATCCATCATTTGGTTGAATCCGTCTTTACCACCCATCAAATCGATCAGACCTTGAGGATCGTGGAATACCGACCAGGTATAATGCCAGCTATTACCTTCCGTAAAGGCATCCCCCCACTTCAACGGATTGAACGGAGACTGGAACGTACCGTCTTCATTCTTACCACGCATCAGTTTGTGCTCGGGATCGTAGAGATTCTTATAATTCATTGCACGCTTTGCAAAGATTTCAATCTCTTTTTTCGGTTTCTTCAAGGCTTTACCCAATTGATAGATACACCAGTCATCGTATGCATATTCCAGTGTACGGGCTGCATTCTCGTTAATACCTACATTATAAGGTACATATCCCAACTTATTATAATACTCATGTCCTAATCGTCCGGTAGAACGAACATTCGGATGCACTGCATTCGCTCCATGTTTCACGGCTTCCCACAATGTCTCGATATCGTATCCTTTCAATCCTTTCAGGTAGGCATCGGCAACTACGGAAGCGGAGTTGTTTCCAACCATACAACCTCTGTGTCCCGGACTTGCCCATTCCGGCAGGAATCCGCTTTCTTTATAAGTGTTTACCAATCCTTCCTGCATCTTTGTATTCATAGATGGATACATCAGGTTAAGGAATGGGAACAGACAACGGAACGTATCCCAGAAACCGGTATCGGTAAACATATATCCCGGAAGTACTTCACCATTATAAGGGCTGTAGTGCATCACGTTTCCTTTAGCATCTATCTCGTAGAAACTTCTGGGAAATAATACTGAACGATACAGACAAGAGTAGAAGGTACGCAAATGATCGATATCATCGTCTTTCACTTCAATACGTCCTAAAACATCGTTCCATACCTTGCGGCCTTTCGCTGCAATCTGTTCAATGTTGTCCGTACCCAGCTCTTTCAGGTTCAGTTCCGCCTGTTCAGGGCTGATAAAAGAGGAAGCTACACGCACATTTACCTGTTCGCCCTTTCGGGTTTTGAAACCGATCAGTGCACCGGCATGATTGTCTGTCGCTTCCAGTTTGTTGGTGTCAATCACACCACTGGCTACGGCAGCCGTATAAGTAAACGGTTTGTCGAATACCAGTACAAAGTAGTTTTTAAAGTTGGCAGGAACACCACCGCTGTTTTTAGTGGTATAACCGATAATCTTGTTCTCCGAAGGGATTACTTTCACAAACGAGCCTTTATCAAAAGCGTCTACCACTACATAAGAGTGGTCGTTTTCGGGGAAAGTGAAACGGAAAGCAGCCGCTCTCTCTGTCGGAGCAATTTCGGTCACTACATCATGATCGGCAAGATATACTTTATAATAATAAGGAGTAGCCGTTTCAGCTTTATGAGAGAACCAACTGGCACGCTCATCCTGATTAAATACTGCCTTACCGGTTACCGGCATGATGGCAAATTGACCGTAATCATTGATCCAGGGACTTGGCTGATGGGTTTGTTTGAATCCTCTGATCTTGTCAGCGTCATACGTATACGCCCATCCATCGCCCATTTTACCAGTCTGCGGAACCCAAAAGTTCATTCCCCAGGGCAGCGCAATGGCAGGGTAAGTATTTCCGGTAGATAATGCGTGCTTTGACTGCGTACCAACCAGCGGACTAACGTAGTCCACCGGTCCGGTAATTGTTTTTGCAGTCATAGCCCATGCACTAAGTAACGTAAAAGCGAATAGAGCTAGTTTCTTCATGGTATTTTTGTTTTATTTAATCAGTTTTCCTTCAAGCATTTTGATATAATATCCACCTACAACGGAACGTGCCTGGAAGCCTCTTTGATTCGGTTCGTCTGTAAATACCCAGTCGGACATCGGAACACGGTTAGGTGTAACGTTCATAAACAGATATACGGGTTCGATAAATTTCTCAAAGGTAGCTTTGTCATTTGCCAATGTAGCTGTCCACATGATCCAGTCGGTCTTTGTGTATGTTTCACGGTTATCCAACGGAAGACCATATTTATTTTGCTTCGAAAGATAGTAAGCTATTTCCGTTTCTGCAACATTTTTAGGGAAGATTTGCAGATTCAACAGTTTATCCCACACCAGGTTATACTTCTGGCTCCATGTTCCCGGTTTGTCAAATGTAAGACGATAGTGGTCACCATCATCAGCCATTTTCACCCATTCGGCAGCCATTTCTTTCGCTTTCTGTGTGTACTTTTCAGCCACATCTTTTTTACCCAGCATATCTGCCAGATAACCGTATGAAGCAACACCCATGATTGCTTTGATAGAAAGGTTGGCATTGTGTGCAAAGTGACCTGCAAAGTCATCGGTACAAAGTTGGTTGGCCGGATCAAGTCCGTTCTCTACCAGATAGTCTGTCCACGTAGTCAGGGTTTCCCAGTGTTTCTGTGCGTAATCTGCATTACCTTCTACCTTGGCAATGGCAGCAGCCAACACTACCATATTACCCGATTCTTCTACCGGCATATCACCGCCATAAGTCTGGCCGTTAGCCAATGGATAAGTACCGACATCATGTGCAGCAAATGGTTTCGCCCATTTTCCGCTTTCGCTATAATAGAAGATATGGTTCATGGTAGCCTTCACCAACTCCGGATTGTAGTATAAGAGCAACGGAGCTCCCGGATAAGTCAGGTCGACTGTTCCGATGGAACCATTACTGAAGTTCTCCTTAGAAAGGAATACCAAGTCGCCATTCGGAGCCTGTACCAGTTTATGTGCAGCCAATGCCTGACGATAAGCCAATGCACAAAGTTCGGCATATTTACGTCCACCGGCAGCAGTAGCTTCTTCCATCAGTTTCTTGTCGAAAGCAGCGCTGTTCTTCATTTGTGTCTTGTATTCTTTCTCTGCTTTCTGGAATTGGGAAACAATCGTTTCATTACCCTCACGATTCCAGTAAGGACGCAGGTTATCACCAAAGTATTGGATAGAATAAATATCATCATATCCGATCAACAGGTGGCCATCAGCTTTTTGTGTTTCGCCCAATGAACGCACCAAAGCCAGTTTATCATAACCGTTTGTGGTAGGAGCTTCCAGTTTATTGGCTACGAAGTTCTTGCGCAGCTCTCTGCCGTCGCCGATTGCAGATGTGCTGTTTTCCTTTTCAGCTGCCAGATAGAAATGTCCCCAATCGATACGTACATCGTCGCCTTTCTTCTTCAGGATTTCCTGATTACGGCTTCCGGTACGAAGGAATAACAAATCACCGTCAGTAAAGCTGTCGGCCACAGATTCCTGGTGAGGTTGGTCGATTGCCCATTGCGGAGATGCTTCGAAATACAGTTCAACCTGATGTTTCTTTCCGTCATTGGAGGCTACTTCATAAGAAATATAGTTGACCGGACGTGACAACAAATCCAGATTATCCATAAACATAGGAGCAGTAAATGTCAGTTTCAAATCTACCGGACCGCAAGTAAATGTATAATAAGTCTGCATAGGTTGTACGTCTACAGAAGTTTGTTGTGCTGTTTGATGGAAAGAACGGTAACCGTCCAATTCTACCAGCAATCCGAAATCCAACAGTCCGTTTCCTACCCGGTTATGACAATAACCTGCAATCAGATTTTCACCCGGTTTCAAAGAAGCTACTACTTCTTCCGACAGTTTCACCCGTTCGTTCTTTTTACAAGCATTACCAGTATCTACCACTTTGATGCCGTTGATATAAATAATAGCATCATCGTCGTGAGAGAATTCAAGATATACATTCTTTCCTGTCAAGTCTTCCTGAATATCAGCTACCCGGCGTACCCAGATAAATTCTTCTCCCCATTGGGTTTTGGCTGTATGTTCATTTTCCATCGTTCCGAAGGCAGCTTCGCCTTCTTTCCATGCTTTATCATTGAATCCGGCATTCTGCCATCCGTCAGCAGGCTGTTGAGTGGTATACTTTCCTGTCCAGCTACCTTGTTCAGATGTCTTTACCAAAGGACGTAGTTCCAGTTCTTCCGTTCCCATGAAACGGTAGGTTTGTCCGTCTACTTTTGCAACACCAAGTAAAGAAAAATCCTTGCCTGTCCAATGTTTTACAGGACTGTCGTATAGATTGTCCGTAGTAGACCATGCACTAGTATAAGGATCAATTGTCACCAGCGGATATGCCGGAGCACGTAATTCATTCTTCTCGTGCTGTTCTACCTGGGTCTCACAGCTACAAAATACAGAAGCTGTTCCCAGTAACAGCATCATCAGTTGTTGTTTCATAATTTAAATCACCTGTTTATTTAATCTATTTTACGCAAATTCCGTCGTTTTCTATTTATTTCTTAGCCGGAAACAAAAGCATCAATGCCGGTATACCGGAAGCAGAATAACTATCGATTTCCGCACCTTCCGGCAACTTTTTATAGTATTCGCCTCCACATACGTTCCGTGTCTTATCTCTGTTTGCCCAACCTGTTTTGATGGTACGTTTCAGGAACGGGAGATATTGGGTTTGTCCGCAATCATACACCAACCATGCCATATATTCCGCAAAGATGGCAGTATAGATACCCTGTTCAATACCACCTTCGAAAGGTAGCACTTTATGTTCTGCAGACATATCTTTCACTGTATAGTCTGCCGCCAGAATAGCATTGTCCAGATAACGTTTCTCTCCGGTCGCCTTATAAAGCAGTATGGACGCTCCGATAAAGGTTGCCTGGTTGTATACATGTGCTTTCCATGCGGGATTGCCATTTCCATGACGGCTATCGGCAATCTTTCCTGTTGCTTTATCCAAGAGATTTTCCACTCCCCATTCATAGATTTCTTTACCTTTGGCAAGATATTGAGCTTTCGTCTGATAATCAGGCCGTTTGTCGGTCGATTCTTTTCTATTTTCAGGCACGTTATTGTAGAGGGTTAATGCTGCAACAACTGTCGGAAAGTTGATACATGCCATCTTTCCATCACCGAATTTATTCGGTTTCGGATTTTGAATGGGTTGCCATTGCCAGAACATACCTCCGTTTTCTTTGTCATACGAACCGGTATCACCCACTTTTTCCGAGCCATACCATACCCGTTTGAAACTGGCTTCCGAGAGTTTCAGATATTCATCCACTCCAAAAAGTTCATAGCCGCGTGCCAGGCTGATAGTCCACCACATGATGTCATCGTAGATGAACCAACCGGTATTTTCATTGTTATCATCAAAATCAAACTGACAATATTGCGCTTTGTTCCCTGCGAATATTTTCTCGCAGAGTGTTTTATAATAACTTGTCTTCTTTCTGTCTTTCTGTGCCTTTGCCAGTTTATAGGCATTCATTGCCATATCCCAATAAATAGGCTGACACCAGATAGCCGCTGCTCCATTGCCACGGTCAACAGCACTCGGATAGGACGAATTTGTCTTGTAAATATATTTATTGGAGTCTAGTAGTGTATTATTAAATCCTTCATAAGCTGCCCATACATCTTCGTTCGTATACGCATGCTTCTTCTGGTTTGCTTTTCCTAAATTACCGACTGCCCATGTGGTAGTTGATACTCCCAATAGTAGTGTCAGAGCCAAAAGAATTTTGCCTTTCATGATAGTTTATAAGTTTATAGTATTTTTCCTGTTACAAAGATTGCAGAAATAGCTGAAAAAAAACGATAATATTTATTCAATAAAGAACAAATACAGACCAAAACACTTTTCTACAATAAAAATAAAGGATTAATAAAGGGTTATTGGAGAATAATTTCCCCTCACTCTGTCCTTATGACAGAGATAAGGGGAATATTTAATCTACCTATTGAAAACTCATCCCGGTAAACAATTATTTGTTATCTGTAATGTCTGTGGATTCAATCCATTGCCAGTTATCGCCAACTAATGTTGCTGTATGACCTTTCAAACCTGTAATTGTTCTGGTAGCACTTTGAGTAGGCTGATCACCTTTCACTTCAAAATCCCAGGCTTCTACCAAATTCGGATTATCGGCACTTACACCTTCTTCATTCCCCATATAAGAAGCATATACCTGATTTTCTGTCCGGTTTGTTTTCCAGATACGGATCTTCTTTATGTAACCGGAGAACCATTCGTTACGGTTTCTATTATTGTCCATCGTACAGAATCCGGTCATGTGAATCTGATTGGAAATAGAGTTGTTATTTACATAAGTCTTATAAGATTCACCAATACGAACTACTGTTCCATCTCGCCTTACACCATTAACCATAGAATAGCTCTTAATATCAGTTGGTGTATCAAATCCCGGCAAACCTTTATCACTAAATAAATAGGCATAATGTGTCCAACGATCTTTAGTCCAGTTATCTGAGTTCTTCCACCCCGGTTCCCATATACCTGCCGCTGTATGATTCTCATTTTCCCAGTGAGCAACCATTGTTCTCAACAATCCCTTTGTACGATCCTGGGCACGCCATCCGCTCTAATGAGGATCGTTTGTCATGGTAGAAAGGAAAGTACAGTTGTCTTCTCCCTGCTTATTGCAATATTCTTTAATATTCACCCAAAGTTCAATCGTAAATGCCTGATTGTCATCCTCTCCAAACTTCACATAATCCTCGCTATAACCAAAGTCTATATAAGAACCGGCATTTCCGTCTACAAACAGATTCCAGGTAATCTGACTGTTGTCCGGCCATGCAGAATCTTCTACTTCTTCTACTTTCTTATCGGCAGCAGCAATAGCCTCATCATAAATCTCCTGCGTCATATCTGTGATGGAACCGGATTTGATTCTTTCAGCCAGACTTTCCAAGTCTTTAGCTGCACTCTCCAAAACCGACTTATTTTCTACCGGATATTGTCCCTGATGATTTCCCCACTTCGTTTCATCATTAACGATTGCAAGTATTTCATCCGCCTTAGCCAGTAAATTATTGATATATTGCTGTGCTTCCGGAGACAGATTATAATATTTTGAATTTTTAAACTCGTCAATCGCTTGATTTACCTTTGCTACAGCAGCTTCCAAAGTTGTTTCATCCAGTTCTTCGCCAACTTCTACCCGTGTTATCAGTGCATCCAACTCGGCAATAGCAGCATTTAATATATCCTTTCCGGCTTCAGGATATGTTCCGGGAGCAGTTCCGTAGGTTGAATTTTTCAATAAATAGTTCAATGACGTACGACTTTCCTGTAAGATACTTAATTGTGTATCTGTTATATACTCGTCTTCAATATCGTCACAAGCGGTAAATATCCCTGCCAGACTAGAAATCAGGAGGAAAGAGAGGAGCATTGCTCCCTCTCTCCATTTATTAGTTAAACGTTTCATGTTTTTCATCGTTTTTACATTATTATTCAACAATACGTTGCCACTCGTAAGTACCGATAATCTTAGCAGTATGACGGCCTGTCAGGTCTATTACTTCATTACCCGAGCCGGAAGGTTTGGTCATGAAATCCCATGCTGCCGCCAAGTCTGCTTCTTTACCCGTCACTTCAGCCGTTCCATTATAAGAATTCTGAACATATTCGTTATCCTTTGCGCTTTTCCAGATACGGATTTTCTTCATATAACCGGCAAAACCTTCTTCAAACAGATTATCACTGGTACGCATATAACGTCCGAAAGCGGTCATCGGTGCATTATAGTTGGCATAGTTGCTCGAATTATAGAATCTGCTACCCACGCTTCCCTCGGTTGTTTTCACTTCTCCGTTCACATACAATTTCGCACGAAGCTCCGGACTGCCCGGCAAGCCTTTATCACTGTACACAAACAAGAAATGTTGCCATTCTCCATCTTCCGGTGCCTTTAGTGACGGTTCACAGATATTTCCTCCTGTTTCGCCCCAAGTTGCACGATAAATACCACCGTCCGCATTACGCCAGTACATCATCCAGCCGTTACGCCATCCGTCACCGCCCATGTAAGTTGACAGGAACACATTCTGGTCTTTTCCACCACCTTTGGTTACTTTCACCCAAAACTCAACAGTAAAGGCTTGGTTTCCTTCGGTTCCGAAATTGACATATTCTTCGCTACGTCCGAAATCGATATAAGAACCACCATCACCACGTCCGTCCACAAACAGTTCAGCCGGTGTTGTTTCAGCGTCTTCTGTACGGATCGTACTCTTGAACTGTTCTATAGACGCCTTGGCTTCTGCCACATAGCGTTGTTTCTCACTTTCCGACGGAGAGGGTTGCTGATATTTGATTAAAAGTACCGCACGATTGGCATCATCTATCGCATCTGTCAGAATTGCCCGGCTTTCGGTGGGGTACTGTCCTTTCTTATCTCCGTAGTCTGAATTTTGCTGCAAATCGGTCATTTCAGCAATCAATGCATCCAGTTGGTCGATATAGGTATCTTCTATTTCAGGAGCCGCAGTATACTCGTCATGCGTTTCTTCAGAACAAGCCGCCAATTGAAGTGTCAGTACCATGCATAACACATAATACCACATTTTCCAATTTGAATATTTCGTATTCATTATTCTTCTTTTTTATGGGTTACAATTATTTATCTGCCGGAAACAACAACATCAATGCCGGTATTCCGGATGCACTATAGCTGTCAATAGTAGCGCCTTCTATCTGTACCTTATGATATTCACCACCACACAAATTACGTGTCCGGTCGCGATTAGCCCAGCCGTAATTAATGTTACGTTTCAAGAACGGTACGTACTGGGTCTGGCCACAATCATTCACCAGCATGGCCATGTATTCCGCAAAGATAGCGGTATAAATACCCTGTTCCACGCCACTCTCGAACGGCAGTAAATCGTACGTTCCAGACATGGTATTCATTGTATAGTCAGCTCCCAAAATTGCATTGTCCAAATATGTTTTCTCACCGGTAGCTTTATAAAGCAATAACGAAGCTCCGATAAAAGTGGCCTGATTGTATACATGGTCCGACCATGCCGGATTGCCTTCGCCATGCTTGCTGTCGGCAACCTCTCCGGTATTGCTGTCTACCAGATTCTTCACAGCCCATTCATAGATTTCTTTTCCTTTTGCCAGATAAGCTTCCTTCGTTTCATAATGCGGACGGGTAAAATCACCGTACTTATTACTCCAATTTTCCGGATTCGGATCAGCCACACGATCGGCAGGAACATTGTTGTAAAGGGTCAATGCAGCTACCACTGTCGGAAAATTGATACAAGCCATCTTACCATCACCGGCGGCATTTTCATTCGGATTGCCGATAGGCTGCCATTGCCAGAACATACCTCCACCCAAATTCTTTTCAGGATCTGCATAAGAACCCGTATCACCTACGCGGGGAGAACCGTACCATACACGTGCAAAACTTGCTTCTGCCAGACTGCGATACTCTTCCACTTTAAATAATTCGTAAGCACGTGCCAAAGTAATGGTCCACCACTGTATATCATCATAGATAAACCAGCCGGTATTCTCATTATTATTGTCGAAATCAAAGTTTACATAATGTGCTTTATTTCCGGCAAACAAATCATCACACAACTGCTTGTATTTGTTTTCTCTTTCCGTATCCCCTTCCGCTTTTGCACGTTTATATGCGTTCATGGCCATATCCCAATAGATCGGCTGGCACCAGATAGCGGCAGCTCCGTTATTACGGTCGGTAGCAGCAGTATAAGCGGTACTTGTTTTATAAATGTTCTTATCGGGATCCAGCAAGTTATCATTAAATGCTTCATAGGCAGTCCAGGTATCCGCATTGGTATACTCCGGAACAATCTCGTAATCCGGGGTATATGGCTTTGCCTGTTTATCCTCATTGCAAGAGGACATACAAAGGACACCGGACATGAGACAAACTGCAGAGAAAATATATTGTTTCATCATAATTTCTATTTTATAATCAGTATTTAGAATCCTGTATTCTGAACCAAGTTTTTATCAATATCAATTTCGCCCTGTGGTATGGGGAAGAAGTACTGACGGTCAAAAATACGCTTCACAATCTCCGTACGTTTGAAGAATTCATTTCCGTCATAATTGACATTCATACCGTGAATTGCTTTGTTGAAATACTCATTTACCAATCCCCAGCGACGTACATCAAAATAACGGCAGTTTTCGAAACTCAACTCAATGCGTTTCTCTTTACGAATCAGCTCCATGACTTCTTCCGTTGTAGTCGGTTTAGGCAGATTGACTGTTTCACCGTATCCCGGAATACCCGCACGCTTACGGATCATGTTCATATACGTCCAGATGTCTTCATGAGTCGGGCTGACATGCGCAAGCGCTTCGATATAGTCAAAATAAATATTAGTCAGACGCAAGAGCACACAAACCAGGTTCTGGTTACGGTCGCCGGAATCCATTCCTTTGCGCACCAAATAACCTATACTTGTATAGTCATTGCTACCTTGTTCTTTACCACAACTTCCGCTATAAGTGAAATCTACTATATAATCGCCTTCTGTTCCATCAAACCATTTTGAATTACTAAAGGTAATGTCTACATAAAAACGAGGTTCACGATTAACATACATCATTCTGGTTCCTGTCGGTGCATATAAGGTACCGTCTGTTCCTTTGTATTCTGTTGTAGAGACTCCCTCTTCTACATAATCGGATTTTTCGTTGATAATCGGAGTGACTCCGTCAGCACTATAACCGGAAATAGGAGATTCTCCGTTTGACATGAAATAGGCATCTACCATTTCTTGGGTTGCTCCCAACAAGCTACCACCTCTATAATTAGTCGTATTACCGGATCTATTCGGCATACGGTCGTACTGCATGGTTCCGGCAGCATTATCCAAACGATAGAAAATCATTTCTTTATTGTTACCCATTTCAGAAAACAGGGTTCTTACTGCACGGCGATAAGATTCTGTCGGGCTGAAGCCTTCCGAGTCCGGACCGGAAACAGAAACACCGTCCTTATTGGTATACATCAAATGATAACGACTTCCGTAATTAGAGAAGAAAGTGTTACATTCATTAATCACTTTCTGCCAATTAGCACGTTTGGTAGCTTCGTCCGGTTTGTTAGGGAACAGTTTTGTTCCGTCCGTATTAGCCAGGTCAGAATAGTAATTGCACTCTCCATTAAACAACCAGCTGGCACGATAAGTCAATGCCTCAATGATAAACGCCTGTGCAATCGCCTTATCAATACGGCCATATCCGGACACTTTGTCGGTAGAAGCATCATCCAGTAAACCATCGTTTTGCGCACCTTTCAACTCTGATACGATAAAATCGAAACACTCGTCTACCGTATTACGCGGGAGTTGCAACTCATCACTCGGAGTATCCATCGGGAAGTCCTTTTCAAGCAAAGGAACCGGGCCATAAGTACGTACTAGATAAAAATAGTAGATCGCCCGCAAAGCTCTTGCTTCCGCTTTCCATTGATTTCTTTCTGTAACAGTCAGCGGTGCCTGATCTACATTTTCTGTAAATACTGCCGCTTCATGAATACCTGAAAACCAGCTCTTCCAGCGATACAATACCATCGTTCCTTCGGTAGCATCGATTGAGTTGTTATTTATCAATTTCCCTTTATTGTCATTTGTCCACTCTGCTTCGTCGCTGGAGCCTGTCCAGGGACCGGGAGTACGGTACAGACTTGTTTCATGCACCTGACGTTGGTTAAATTCATCCGGTAAGAATGTGTATACGTTCGAAAGATACCGCAAGGCTCCATCTCTGGTTGTGAAAATCTCCTTGAGTGATAAACGGTCATCAGGCACCTGGTCAAAATAGTCATTACAAGATGTCGTCAAGAGACACGCCAGCAAACTAACGATTATATAATTATATTTTTTCATTATCTTTTTGTTTAGAATGTGAAATTAATACCAACTGAATAAGAAGTCGTATTCGGATAAGAAGCACCATTATCGGTATTCAACTCCGGATCCCACAATTTGAAACGACTCAAAGTGAACAGGTTAGTTCCCATTACATATACAGCCGCATTCTTCAGATGAACTTTATTCACCCAGGGTTTAGGCAGATTATAAGAGATCTGCAATGTCTTCAAACGCAGGAAGTTCATGTTACGTACCCACCAGGTACTTTTCTGGAAGTTATTAATATTACTGGTTGTTTCACTTCCATAAGACAAACGCGGATAAAAGGCATTCTGATCCGGATTTTCCTCTGTCCAACGGTCGCCAATGTTAGAGTAGAGGTTACCACTACCACCACCGCCATTAAACGGATTAACACTGCTACCGTTCAAAACACGTTCGGCTCCTGCTACGCCCTGGAACATCATACCCACAGACAAGTCTTTCCAACCTACTGTAAATCCGAAACCATAGACAGTTGTCGGCACATCCCCACGAGAAATGTAAGTCTGGTCGTATGCGTCTATCTGACCGTCATTGTTTAAATCCTTGTATTTGATATCTCCGGCTTTCACTGTTCCAAACTGTGATGCAAACGGTTTGGGGGTAATGGCTTTATTGGCATCCGACAAAGATTCCCAGCGTGCCATATCATCTATTTCAGTTTGAGTGAACAACCCCTCGGCAACATATCCTTTCACTCCATTGATGTTGTGCCCATATTGGTTCATCCATTCGTATTTCTGTTCCGGCAATTCTCCCTGAATCCATTTATCCTTATTAAAGGTGACATTACCACGAAGCGCAATTACCCAGTCTTTATTGATACGCTTGTTATACTCGATCGTTCCGTCAAACCCCTTATTTTCTATGATACCGATGTTTCCGTAAGGAGCAGATGTGTTGTATCCCAAGAATGAAGGTATAGAATGTTCACGCTTCAACAAGATGTTTTCACGACGTTCTTTAAACAAGTCGAATACAATAGACAGATCGTCATTAAATAGCTTAAGGTCAATACCCAGGTCTTGTTTGCGAGATTCTTCCCAAATCAAGTCAACAGCCATATTCACTGTTTCATAACCGGACCACTTAGTTCCATTCGGTCCGAATTTATAACCATAGTCTCCATTTTCTTTCATCTGATCCAGATACATGAAACGACGGTCGGAAACTTCGCTATTACCCACTTTACCATCCGTATAACGTATCTTCAAGAAAGAAACTGCCTTTGACAGAGGTTGCCAGAATTTCTCATTTGAAACAACCCATCCTACACCAAATGCAGGGAAAGTTCCGAAACGATGTTTAGGCGAAAAGTTCTCGGCACCGTTATAACCGATGTTGAACTCTGCGAAGTAACGGTCTTTCCATGAATAAGTGGCACGACCGGCAATACCCATCATACGATACGGAATCGCATCTTCCAGTGTTCCTTTCGGATATAATAGTTTGGATTGCTGATTGAACAGGAATAAAGCACTAACACGATGATCGTCGTTGAATGTCCGGTCATAGTTCAAGGAAGCCTCCAAATAGGTCTTTTTGTTACCACTCGTTTCCTGTTTATAGCTTAACACGTTACTTCCTTCATAAATACGTTGCAGAATAGGTTGTCCATTCATATCGTAAGGAACACTAGTGTCCAGGAAGTTGTAGGTAGACTCTGCACGGTCCTGATGTACATGTATCTCATTGTATACGTCGAATGCATACATCGCAGTCAGTTTCAGTCCTTTCGTGAGCATATCCAAATCCTGTGTGACGCGCAAATTAGAGTAAATCTGATTTTTCGTCAGGTTGTCATAGCCACGACGTGTAGCCTGTGAATAAGGGTTATTAAAGTTGTTATTGGTTGAAGTTCCCGGCACAAAGGCTTCTCCGTTAACAAAGAACATCTTCGGATATTCAACCGGTGAGATAGACATTGCCGCATTATACAAATCGGCAGAAGAGATGGCCGGATAGTTTCCTTCTCCCAGATAACCTTGCGCACCGATCTCGACCTTAGTAGTAGGAGTTACGTCGATATTCAAATTGGTAGTAAAGTTATAACGACTATATTTCATTTTAGAATCATAGGTGTCGATATTCTTATCAGTCACCGTCATACCTGTCTCATTAAAGTAGCTGACTGATGCATAATAAGCGACTTTCTCGCTACCACCGCGTACATTTACATTCACACGGCGATTATGTCCCCAATCATTAAAGATTTCTTTCAACCAATCCACATTCGGATATAGATAAGGATCCTTACCGGCAATCGTGTTACGTATCTGATCTTCTGTATATTTCGTAGCAATACCGTCATTACGCATTGCCTCGTTGGCTGCATTCATATAAGTGATACCATCTGCCAAATCGACCATTTTCGTGAAACGAGTAAACGATTCATAATAATCCGCGCTCACTGTCGGTTTTCCTACCTTTCCCGGTTTGGTTTTAATCAAAATTACGCCATTGGCACCACGTACACCATACACAGCTGTTGCTGATGCATCTTTCAACGTTGTCAACGATTCAATATCTTCCGGATCAATGTCATTGAACGAACGTTCCACTCCATCCACCAATACCAGCGGAGAAGAAGTGTTGGGAGTGGAAATACCACGAATCCAGATATCAGCAGCATCTTTTCCCGGTTCTCCTGTACGTTGTACAGCCACAACACCCGCCAAACGACCTGCCAATGTAGTTGTCAAACTGGCAGAAGGCGTCTTAATATCTTCCATCTTCATGGAAGACTGTGCACCGATATTACTTATTTTACGCTGGGTACCATACCCCACAATAACAGTCTCTTCCAATTCGTTCACCTGTTCTTCCAAGGTGACATCATAAATGTTGGTCGAGGCATTGGTTCGTATTTCAGAAGTTTTAAACCCGATATAGGTAAACTTAAGCACTACGCTCTTCTTGGTTACGAATATCTCATACAAACCATCCATATTTGTAATCGAACCGTTTGCATCTCCATCCACAGTGACGTTCACCCCAATAAGCGGCTCTCCTTTTATATCAGTGACACGTCCGGATATTTTCCGCTTATTCTGTTGCTGTTCGGTTGAAGCAGGGGCTTTTCCGGAAATAAATATTTGCCTGTCAGAGATCCGATAAGTACACGAAGTACCTTCGAAAAGTTCAGAAAGGATTTCTTCTATATTTTTATTCTTACTGTCGATAGATACCTTACGTTCTAAGTTGACAGCGTCATCTAAATAGAAGAAAACAAATTGACTACTTTTCTCTATTGTTTTAAGCACTTCTCTCAACGTCGAGTTACTCATGCTGACCGAAAGAGTCTTAAATTGAGAATAATTGTTGTAACTTGCGAAAGAGTAGTCTATTCCGAGAAGTAAAAAGCACAGGAATAGCCCGAGAACCTTACTCTTTCGTTCTCTAATTGCATTTTTCATATTAAACATGTTAAAAATTTCTCATAATATTATTTTCTGTATATAAACATTCATAGGCACACAAGTCCCATCTGGATGATAGTTCGTATCATCCACTCTCTTCAATAATTACCATAAAATACGGGAGTTAGATTAGTTTATTATCTTATTTTTTTATATCTATTTCTTTACTACTCGATACGTTTTATATTGTTCATCATAGGCATAAGAAATTGGTGCAACAAAGGTTAATCCATTAATAACTGTTTCAAAGTTGTCTTTCAAATCGATTTTTCCGGAACATTTTATTTTACTTAGCGCTGGGTCAAATTCAACATTCACACCATAATAGGTAGACAGGCGTTGCAAGACTATTCCCAAATCGGCACTTTGGAAACAATATAGTCCATTTATCCACGATATTGCCTGTTCTACATCTACTTGTGATA
This sequence comes from Bacteroides sp. 2_2_4, assembly GCF_000157055.1. Lineage (NCBI taxonomy): Bacteria > Pseudomonadati > Bacteroidota > Bacteroidia > Bacteroidales > Bacteroidaceae > Bacteroides > Bacteroides sp. 2_2_4. Next base: position 90,775 of record NZ_EQ973360.1, read on the forward strand.
TATTTTCCTTTCCATCGGCAGAACTGAACATCTGATTAGGAGCCAAAATCGCTTTCGGAGTCCGGGCTGTCTCTACCTGAACACATCCTTGCGCCAGCACTACACTTCTAATTGCTTCCGACTCATACGCCGTTACATTAAATTTAGTACCAAGCACCCTGACATTCATATCTTTGGTCCGCACATAGAAAGGGCGGTTTTCATCTCTGGCTACTTCTATGTAGATTTCTCCGTCCACATAGATTTCACGTTTATCTTTTTCAAACTCTACCGGATAAATCACTCTCGTGCCGGCATTCACCCAGACTTTAGATCCATCGGCAAACGTCAATACCGATCGCTTTCCACGCGGAATGACCAATTGATTGTAAGCTGCCGATTTTTCCTTTTGTATACTTTCCTGATTTGTTTTGATTTCTACGGAATCATACGTAATCTCCGTTTCTTTTTCTTTCAGGCTCACTACGTTATCTTCCGCCAAAATCAACAGTGTTTCTTCCGTCAGAGGCAAATCAGCTTTGGTATTCACTGCAAAAGTGGCAATATCCGGATCCAGCACCGAAGAATAACTCTTTAATAAGAAGAAACATCCCACAAGAATAGCAACACTGGCCGCTGAGCTCAATCCTATTAAGAAATAGTTCTTACGTTTCGCCTTCTCCTTATTTATATTGGTTGCCTGTATACGAGTCCATAAATCATCCGTTTCCTCATTTGAAAGTACTTCTTCTTTCTCTTCTGAAAAAACCTCCAAATATCTTTTTGCTGCTATATATTCATCTATATTAGAAGGATTCATCTGTTCAAATTCATCCCAGAACTTCTGTGTTTCTTCCGTAGGATGATTCATGGAAGAAATAAAGAAATCATTCTGAAGGAATTCTTCAAAAGTATATAGGGAAAAATCTGTATGTTTTTGTTCAGAGTTCATCATTTTCATTGTCTTTACGTATGAATAACAGTTGTACTTTCATTTTATACTCACCTTTTCCGAAGTTTTTTCCACTTTTTTTTGATAGGCAGAAAAAATAGGTTGATTATTCTCTCTTATTTTCTCTTAAATAAGTCCCGGATACGTCCCAAAGCCCGTTGAATAGAATTAGAAACAGATTGATTATTCATGTCTGTCACCTTACTTATTTCATCGATACTCATCTCTTTGATATATCGATAATAAATAATTTCACGCTGTCTGTCCGTCAATACAGACATCATAGTATGCACGGTTGCCTGAACTTGTTTTTCCTGTTCATTATTAATATATATAGTTTCCGGAGTGGAGGGGAATTCGTCAACCGTCTCTTCTCTCTCACCTATTTCATCAAACGAAAGAGAATCTGTTGTTTTTTTTAGCGCATTAAAAAGAGTGTTTTTCAACGCTACCGTCAAATAAGCTGCAATATTATCTGTTGGGGCTAACTTTGCACGATTCATGTGGATTTTCACAAACACATCATGTATGCAATCTTTAATTAATTCTTTGTCTGAAGTATATAATAGTCCGAATCGAAACAGATCTTGCACCGTTCGATTATAGATTTGGGTATACGCACTCGAATCTCCCTCGAGAAACCTTTTCCACAAAAGGGAGTCAGAAAGAGTGTGTATATCTGGTTCCATTATAATAAGTATGTTTGATTTACAAGGACAAAAATAAAACAATAAATCAAAAAAAGCCCATCTTTATTAAAATATTAATTACGGATGGGCTGAACTTTTCAGATTTTACTTCAATGGGCTTGCCTTTACTCCCTCGAAAGTCATCTTTATGGGTTTTATTTTTCCATCTTTATCAAAGTACATACGGTCAACGCAGGTCACACGAGCGTTTCCATCCGTTTCACCCAATGGATGGCGATGATAAATGATGTACCATTCATCCTCTCCCGGCCCTTTTACAACTGAATGATGGCCGGCCCCTGTTCCAATATTGGGATCTCTCTGTAATATTTTTGCTTCTCTTTTGAAGGGTCCGAACGGTGAGTCGGCAATGGCATAAGCAACACAATAATCCGGTCCGGTCCAACCGCCTTCCGACCACATAAAATAGTATTTTCCGTTACGTTTCAACATAAAAGGTCCCTCTACATATTTTTCGGGGGTTACTTCCTTATAAAGGGTACCATCTTCAAACGGTACGATACTCAACAAGTCCGGGGCCAGTTTCACCATATTACAATGTCCCCAGCCACCATAATACATATAATACTGTCCGTCATCATCTTTGTAAACAAACTGATCGATCGGTTGCGCACCATTTACAAATTTATCAATTAGAGGTTTGCCTAATGCATCTTTAAATGGTCCGGCAGGATTGTCGGCTACAGCTACACCAATACCGCCCAGTTCATTATTGCTTTGGATATCATTCGCACCGAAGAATATATAATATTTATCATTCGCATGAATCACGGCAGGTGCCCACAAAGCACGTTTAAACCAACTAATATTCTCTTTTGATAACACTTTCGGGTGCTTTGTCCAGTTCACCAGGTCTTTAGACGAGAAGGCATCCATGAAAGTCTGTTCGTCATAAGGCGCCGAATACGTAGGATAAATCCAGTATTCATCTCCAAATACAACTCCTTCCGGATCAGCATACCATCCCGGGAATACAGGATTGCCACTCGTCTTCGGTTGTTGATTGGCTTTTTGTCCAAATACAGACTGGGAACAGCAAATAATACTAAGAAGGATAAGGTGCTTCAGTTTCATACAATATCAATTTTAAAGTTCGTGCTGCAAAGATGAGAAAAAACAACTAGAAATTCAATACATACAAACCAATTAAGGATAAATACTAACCAATCTGCAAAAAAGATGGTTTATCAAAATTTCACATTTCCTTTAAAACGTCTTATTGGCAGAAACTTTTCATAAAAAGAAAATCTCTTTTATCATCAACCATTCTACTAATTTATATATCATATAATTCCAATGATATTTTACCTAACAAAGGGACAATGGTGACTATTCCTTTAGCTATTTCTTCTATCCGTGTATATAATGAAGAGAATTTGCTATTTATTGAGCAGAAAATATTCTTCTTTTTTTCTATTTTTTCCGTTCTTTGTAACATTCCTCACAAAGGAATAAAATCATTAATCTAACACAAGAAACATTTATCATGAAAAAGAATTTTCTAACAATACTGTTTGTATTGGCTCTATGCAGTTCGACTTTTGCTCAATGGAAACCTGCCGGTGACAAAATCAAGACATCGTGGGGAGAACAGCTTGATCCTAAAAACGTATTACCGGAATATCCGCGTCCTATCATGGAACGCAGTGACTGGAAAAACCTGAACGGGCTTTGGAAATATGCAATCACTCCCAAAGGTACTCCTGCACCTGCCACTTACCAGGGTGATATTCTTGTTCCTTTTGCCGTAGAATCGTCTTTATCAGGCGTAGGCAAAATGATAAACGAGAAAGAAGAACTGTGGTACCAACGTACTTTCGACGTTCCTTCTGCCTGGCGTGGTAAACAAATCCTGTTGCATTTCGGAGCAGTAGACTGGAAAGCAGAAGTTTGGGTGAATGATGTAAAAGTAGGCGAACACACAGGCGGATTTACTCCTTTCTATTTCGATATTACTTCTGTACTTAATAAAGGAAATAATGACCTGGTGGTAAAAGTATGGGACCCTTCAGATCGTGGCGAACAACCCAGAGGAAAACAAATAGCAAATCCTCATGGCATTTGGTACACTCCGGTTACAGGTATCTGGCAAACAGTGTGGTTGGAACCGGTTGCAACACAATACATCACCAATCTGAAAACTACTCCTGATATTGACAATAATTCTGTTAAGGTAGAAGTTGCTGCCAATACGACTTCCGCAGATAAAGTGGAAGTAAAAGTATTCGATGGCAAGAACCTTGTAGCCAAAGGTGCAGCGTTGAACGGAGTACCCGTTGAACTGGCAATGCCTGCCAATGCCAAACTGTGGTCTCCGGACTCTCCTTTCCTCTACAATATGGAAGTGACTCTGTATAAAGACGGGAAAGCAATAGACCAGGTAAAGAGTTATACGGCTATGCGTAAATATTCTATCCGCAAAGGTCAGAATGGCATCACTCGCCTGCAATTGAACAACAAAGACTATTTCCAGTTCGGTCCGCTCGACCAGGGATGGTGGCCTGACGGTTTGTATACTGCACCGACAGATGAAGCATTGGTTTATGACTTGAAGAAGACGAAAGACTTCGGCTACAACATGGTACGTAAGCACGTCAAAGTAGAACCTGCACGCTGGTACACTCATTGCGACCAATTAGGATTGATCGTATGGCAAGATATGCCGAACGGTGGTCCTAGCCCACAGTGGCAAGCACGCAATTATTTCAACGGTACGGAAGTGATTCGTTCTGCTGCTTCCGAAGCTAACTACCGCAAAGAGTGGAAAGAAATCATCGACTGTCTGTATTCTTATCCGAGTATCGCCGTATGGGTTCCTTTCAATGAAGCATGGGGACAATTCAAGACTCCGGAAATCGTAGCATGGACTAAAGAATACGATCCTAGCCGCCTGGTGAATCCTGCCAGCGGTGGTAATCACTATACTTGTGGCGATATTCTCGACCTTCACCACTATCCGGACCCGAACATGTTCCTTTACGATCCGAGACGCGCTACCGTATTGGGTGAATATGGAGGTATCGGCTTGGTAGTAGAAGGAAACACTTGGGTGAATGACAAGAAAAACTGGGGTTATGTGAAGTTCAATACATCGGATGAAGTAACGAACGAATACATTAAATATGGCAAACATCTGTTGGAATTGATCCGGAAAGGATTCTCTGCTGCCGTATATACCCAGACAACAGACGTAGAAGGTGAGATCAACGGTCTGATGACTTATGACCGTAAAGTTATCAAGATGAATGAAGCTAAAGTCAGAGAAATCAACCAACAGATCTGTAACTCTCTGAATAAATAATAAATAGAATAATACTCTTTTCCTTGTTGAACTAAAAACAGCACCTCTGAAAGTCTATTCAGGGTGCTGTTTTCTTATATCTTATTTCCTCTTCTGACAGGTTTATTTTTCTTGCATAAAGATCTCTACTTAATTCCAGTTATTCTTCGTATCATTCGATACTTTTTCACTGGAAGTAGAACGTCCTTGTTCCACATATTGCTTCATAGTCCGCTTCATCTCTTTCACCTCATTTTCGTAACGCTTATCACCAATAATGTTTTCTTTTTCTAACCAAAGGGACAGTTATTAAGTAATTCTTCTTTTCCATAGTATTATCAATTATCTGGAAAAACAAAATTGAGAAGTTTGTGGAAAAAGAAGGAAAATGATAACCAATAAAGAACAAAATAAGGTATATATGATACTAAACAGACATATAACGTTTTTGTGAACTTTTGTTTTACTGTGAATAGTTTTTTTCGTTTATTGAACAATTCGTTTTCTATTTTTAGGCCAATATATTCTAACTTTGTATTTTAGTTAAAAAAACTACTGAGATGAAAAACCAACGAATTACTTTTCTTCTTTCTTTTTGCTTATCATTAGCAATAGCATGGGGAGAAACACCTCCTGCTAAAACTGTATTTGCGCAATACATGAACCAAGCCCAGACATTTGCCAACAACTTTCCACGGGAAAAAGCGTATTTACATTTTGACAACACGAGTTATTATGTCGGAGATACGATCTGGTTTAAGGCTTATGTCACTCTTGCCGAACAACAGATTTTCAGTCAGATCAGCCGTCCTCTGTATGTAGAACTGGTGGATCAGACAGGACATATAGCAGATAAACAAATCATCAAACTGACGCAGGGAGAAGGAAACGGACAATTCGTTCTTCCCCGTTCCATGTTATCCGGCTATTATGAGGTACGTGCCTATACCCGCTGGATGCTAGCTTTCAACGAACCGCAGTATTTCTCACGTACTTTCCCTATTTATCAACTTGCGAATAGTGATAAGCTGGAACGTAGTATCACAACTTACGAACTTAGTCCGTCGATGGAAAACCGTCCGTCAAAAACAAAGGAGAAGTTGAGTGTGCGCTTTTTTCCTGAAGGAGGGCAATTAGTGGAAGGAGTGACTTCGCAAGTGGCTTTCAAGGCGGAGAGTAAAGATGAAGGGAATATAAAATTGTCGGGAACGATTTATACCAAAGAAGGAGCAGAAATCACTTCTTTCGAGACTTTACACGATGGAATGGGGCATTTTGAATATACGCCTTCTGCACAACCGGCTGTTGCCAAAGTCGATTTTCAAGGAAAGAAATATGAATTTACCCTTCCACAGGCGTTGCCTAACGGGTATGTGTTGAGTACTGTCAACAATGCCGGTGCCCTTTTGGTGAAAGTATCCTGCAATGCCGCTACTCCTCAAGATACATTGGCTGTATTTATCAGTCATCAGGGGCGGCCGTATGTTCATCAATTGATTAGTTGCCGGGCGGACGCACCACAGGAGTTCATTCTGCCTACCCGCAAACTACCGGCAGGCGTACTGCAAGTCAGCCTCATTAACCGGGCTGGTAATACGTTATGCGAGCGTTTTGTCTTTTCCAATCCACGTGCTCCTCTACAACTATCTGCAGAGGGCCTGAAAGAGGTGTATACTCCCTACGCTCCTATTCGTTGTGAGTTACAGGTAAAGAATGCCAAAGGAGAACCGATATCGGGAGATGTATCAGTCAGCATCCGGGATGCCGTCCGGTCAGATTATCTGGAGTATGACAATAACATCTTCACTGATTTGCTGTTAACATCTGATTTAAAAGGATATATCCATCAGCCCGGTTATTATTTTGCATCGCCGTCTCCCCGGAAGCAAACGGAACTGGATATATTATTAATGGTGCATGGATGGCGTAAATATGACATGAGCCAAGCCATTTCTACTGCTCCTTTCACTCCGTTGCAGTTACCGGAAGCTCAATTAGTGTTGAACGGACAGGTTAAATCAACGATCCTCAAAAATAAACTGAAAGATATAGCGCTTAGTGTGATAGTGAAGAAAGATGACCAATTTATCACTGGAGGAACCGTGACCGATGAAAACGGTCGTTTCACCATTCCGGTGGAAGATTTTGAAGGAACGACAGAAGCGGTGATCCAAACCCGGAAAGTCGGTAAAGAACGCAACAAGGATGCATCCATCCTGATCGACCGTAATTTCTCACCTGCTCCCCGGGCCTATGGTTACAAGGAGCTTCATCCTGAATGGAAGGACTTGACCCACTGGCAACAAAAAGCCGAGAATTTTGATTCTCTATACATGGATTCTATCCGGAAAGTAGAAGGACTTTATGTATTAGATGAAGTGGAAATCAAAAGCAAACGCCGGCAAGAAAGTAATATGGCTACTAAAATCAATGAGAAAAGCATCGACGCTTATTACGATGTACGCCGCTCGGTAGATTTATTACGTGACAATGGGAAGATTGTCACAACTATTCCGGAATTAATGGAAAAGTTGAGTCCGCAATTCGATTGGGATCGTAGCAATGACAAGCTTACTTATCGGCAGAAACCGATCTGCTATATCATGGATAACCACATTTTATCCGAGACAGAGACTCAAATGATGTTGACCGAAGTGGATGGATTGGCTTCTATCATCATCAGCAAAGGAACAGGAGGCATTGATGACGAGATTATCCAAAACACCAAAATGTCCGAAGTTACGGATAGTACAGGAGTGGATATCAGCAAACTGGATAAATACAGTGTTTTCTATCTGATTCCCCTACCCAGACGTGATGTATTGAACAAAAGTCAGACTGCCGTACTTGGTACCCGGCAAACGGTCATTCAGGGATATACTCATGCACTGGAATATTATTCACCTGCCTACCCGACCAAAGAATTGTATATGGACAAAGTGGATAAAAGACGGACGCTCTACTGGAATCCGTCTGTACGGACAGATGAAAATGGAAAAGTTGTGATTGAATGTTACAATAACCAATATTCCACTCCGGTGATTATTCAGGCGGAAACGATGAGTAAGGATGGGCAAATAGGAAGTATGAAGTATTCTACAATCGGGCAAGCGGAGCAATAGTTCTTGTTGTAGGATAAATAACCCAATATTCAAATATTATTAATGGGGATGAAGTTATTCCTGATCCGGAATCCTTCATCCCCATTATTCATTTAATTTTCTATTAATTCCATTTTAAACGGAATGACAGTTTATCGTTGAGAACATTTCGGTACACTTTATTGCCCCGCCTGTCATAACGGTTCAATCCGTCACTGGTGCCCAACCAGATAAAACCATAACTATCTTGAAGGGCGCACCACACGGTATTATGAGACAATCCATCTTCTACCTGATATTTCTTGAACGAAAAATAAGGAGACGCGGATAGTGTTCCGATCCAGAAGATCAGCAAGCATATTAGTATTTTAGTTAACTTCATTCTACGTGTTTTTTATTCAATTATCGGTTCAGCCAAGGTTCAGGATTCAACTTTTCTTTCTCCCTACGCAACTGGAAGTGCAATACCGTCCGTCCATTATCCGTGCCGTCAGAAAAGACCTGACCGATAGATTGCTTCGTCTTCACCGTATCACCGGCTTTGACAGAGGCAGAAGAAAGATTGCAATAAACAGAAATATAATTGCCATGACGAATGAGGACATTAAATAATCCGTTCAATTGGAACACAGCCGCCACCTTCCCATCAAAAATGGCACGCGCCTGTGCACCCGGTTTTCCCTGAATATCAATACCCTTGTTATCCAGTTTCACGTTGCGCAACCCCTCTACGGCATATTGTCCGTAACGGCTGGTGATAATATAAGCGCCGGATATAGGCATTGGCAATTTCCCGCGATTCGCGGCAAAGTTACCCGATAATTCCCGATCCGCCTTACTCATGGTATAAGCTTCAAGAGGTTTCGATTTGGCGGCCGTTTCCGTTGCAGTAGATTTTCCCTCCTTGTTTTCCTCTTTCTTACGGGCAGCCGCTTCACGACGAGCTTCTTCCTGCGCACGCTTACGGGCACGCTCTATTTCTTCCGCAATTAATTTATCGATGCGGGCATTCAGCTGATTGGCTTCCCTGCGTTTTTTATTTATCTCATTCTGCAATCCTTTCTGCTTCTTTTGCAAATTAGCCACCAACGTGCGTTTCTCTTTTTCCTGCTCTTCCAACTTCACCTTTTCGCTCTCACGTTCTTGTAGCAGGTTCTCTTTGGCAATTTTCACCTGTTGAAGTTCCGCTTTCTTCTTGCGTATCTGATCCTGTTTCTTTAGGATTTCTTCCCCTTGCAGACGTTGATAAGTGGCATATTCACGAACGTATCGCATACGCCGATAAGTCTGCCCCAGATTCTTTGCCGAAAAAATAAACATGAGCTTCTCCTCTATCGACTTATTCTTATACAAGTACTGGACAGAAGCTTCATATTTCTTCTTTTTATCTTTCAAATCCTTCTCCAACCCGTGCAACTGGCGCTCCAATGAAGCCAACTCACGCTGGATAGCCTCCACATCATTGTTGATAGCCATGATATAGCGTTTCCGCTCTTCAATCTGTCCGGTTAACACAGCCAGACTATTCAACTGGCTTCCCACATCTTTCTTTGTATCCTTCAATATAGATTCCGATTCGGCAATCTGCTTTTGGAGCGCACCGCGTTTACTTTCCAGCTCACGAATCAACTTGTTCGATTGAGCGAAAAGAGGAACTGCCAACCAAAGGCAACTGATTAGAATAACAAAGAAACGTTTCATCATAATAAAGCTACCAGCATTTTTACTAATTCTTCCAAGGGAATCTGGTTGTATTTGGACGTCAGTTCCGTCGGAGTCATTGAAAACTCTTGTGTGGAAAACTCATAAAGTTGGACTTTAGCCTTTTCTAATGAAGGAATTCCTATATCTTTTCCTGTCAGTTCTGTCTTTCCACCAGGAAGAGAGGCATCCATCAATATCTTTTCCAAACGGGAAAACTCCACATTCTTCGACAATACATTTTTCAATTCAGCTTTAGTGGCACGAACAAAGCGTTTATTCATCCTGTCTACCAACAAAACTTCATCGGGAGTAACTTCTATACGCGCCACTTCCGTACGCAGAATAGGCATCAATAAGGAGATTTGTACCCGCTCATGAGTTTTCATCTTCATGGTTCCCCCTACAGACATGCTTCCCTTCTTGCCGGGAATAGTCAACTGAAGCTTGGAAGCCAGGTAACTGGATGTCGGAGCCTTTGTTGAAGTCTTAGTTTCCGAAGTTGCCAAGTGTTTCGAACTCTTACAACCGGCCAATACCACTACCACCAACAACAGTAGATAAACGATTCTTTTCATTCCGCAATATATTTCTTCTTCTCTATTTTCTGTTTCAACGTTTTCGACTCGCTACCCATTTCCAGTGCCTTCTTCCAATATTTCAACGCACTTTCCACATCGCCGGTCATAAAATAAATATCTCCGCAATGCTCCACAATCACATCGCTCTTCTCGCCGTCGTTCTTCATTGCATTATCAATATAGATACGGGCTTCGGCATAGTTTCCCTTTTCAAAAAGAATCCATGCATAAGTATCGAGATAGGTAGAATTATTAGGTTCGGCTTTCACCGTTTTATAACTCATCTCCTCCGCCTTGTCCAAATCACGACGTTCCACAGACAGATAATAAGCATAATTGTTCAATGCACCAATATTGGAAGGATTGTACACCAAAGACGAATCGTAAGCAGCGTATGCCTCCGCCATCTGTTTCTTGGTATGATAAATGTCTCCCATAATTGAATAGAAATCCGAAATGACTTCTTTTCTGGTATCGGCAGTTACATGTTCCAATGCCCTGCTGCAAACACTCAATACACTATCCGTCTGTTCTGCCTGATGATAAGCAATAGCCAGATAATAATAAAGTTCCAACGCATCGGGAGTGGCTTCAATACCCGGTTCACAGACTTTGATAATTTGCTTGTAGTCTTCCTTCTTCACCGCCGCACTAACCAGCATCAATCGGGCAGCCTTATTGGTAGGGTCCAGATCAACCACCTGCTCCAATACCGGCACAGCCTCTTGTTCCATATTCTTCGACAACAAGTATTGAGAATAAAGCATCGGAATCTGCGGATCATCTATATCCTGCTTCATCATCCGGTCGAACAAGGCAATCACTTGAGTACTATCTTTGGCAGACGACTGTTCGTTTTCCACAATCACCTGTCTCATAACACTGATTTTGGTATCCGAAGTCACCTTCTTATTCAGCAATAAAGTATCCAACTGCTGTTGATACAACTCTTTCTGTCCGGTCTGTTCATAATAAGAAGCCATTGAAAAAAGAGCCATCGGATTGTCAGGCTCTACCGCCAGGACCTTCTGATATGCATCGTATGCTTCCTGCTTTTTTCCATTCTGAAGATACACATCTCCCAATATCACCTGATAACGCATATCCATCGGATATTCCTGTACCAGACTTTCTATTTCCTGAAATGCCTTCTTATCATCTTTCATCTGAAGATAAATACGGAATTTCTCCATAGAAAGCTGCTCATTCTTACCCAAGCGTTTCTCTAAGCGGTTCAATGTAGAAATGACATCATTATATTTCTCCTGACGACTGTAAATATCAAGAAGACTGAACAAAGGCTCCTGCTTTGACGGGAAACGGGTTACCATTTTCTCAAGCAACGTTACAGCCTTATCCAACTCGTTCTGTTGCTGATACAGGCTAACCAGCCCCTGGCTATACCAGAAATTATCAGGAGCAAAAGCCACCGCCTGCTCCAAAGCCGCCTGACCTTGCGGCACCTGGCGGAGGAACATATAATACTGCGATATTTCATAAAGCGCCGAAGAAGCGTTCGGATTGATATCCAGACAATGCTGTAACAAACCAAATGCCGCATCATACTCATTCTTTTCTTTCATCCGCATGGCTTCCAAAAAGAAGTAGTCATATTTACGCTGTTGTTCAGCAGGAAGCAATGATTCTTTTACCGAAAAGGATGCATCTGCCTTCACTGCTGTTTTTGCTGTACGCATAGAACGAGTTCCCCCACACGAAGTGAGTACTAACACCGTCACGAACAGCCATCCTATTTTTATCTTCATTCTATTTTTTCGATTAAGCATTCATCATACTCCGGTATGTCCGAAGCCACCGGCTCCGCGTTCCGTTTCATCCAGCACCTCCACTTCCTGCCATACAGGCTGTTCGTGCTTTGCTATCACCATCTGCGCGATACGTTCGCCATCTTCAATAACAAAAGCCTGGGACGAGAGATTGACTAAAATGACACAAACTTCTCCACGATAATCCGCATCAATCGTACCCGGAGAATTAAGTACTGTGATACCTTTCTTTATCGCCAGCCCGCTACGCGGACGAACTTGCGCCTCAAATCCCTTCGGCAGAGCGATATACAATCCTGTCGGCACCAGACAACGTTGCAACGGTTCCAATGTGATAGGTTCAGAAAGATTAGCACGGATATCCATTCCTGCGGACAATTCGGTGGCATAAGCCGGAAGCGGATGCTTCGATTTATTGATAACTTGAATATTCATAAATGCATGTTTACTATTTAACGGGCGAAAATACACATTTTGAACTGAAAAATAGTTAAGTTTGCAGTTAAATAATGTACCTGCAACCAAATTGCGAATGGTAAACAACTAAATCCTAAATAAAAAGATAAGTCAAGCATCTTTAAGTTCAAATGATAAACGGAACTTCCAATCACAACGTTGCCGCCTTTAGCTACAACCGAAAGTTTCTGTTTTGTAGTCCAAAGCGGCAACCATAATTTAGTTATAATCAAAAGAATATTTACATCTTAGAAAAAGAAAGTTTATATACGATCAATCTGCCCTAAAACGTTCAGTCTGCACATCACGAGAGTTTGCTCCTACCATGACATCAAATTCTCCCGGTTCATAAACGTATTGTAATCCTGAATTATAAAATCTCAAATCGTCTTCCGTGATAACAAACTTAACTTCACGACTCTCTCCTTTTTTCAAGAAGATACGCTCAAAGCCTTTCAGCTCTTTCACTGGACGAGATATTTCAGCGTAAATATCATGCAGATACATTTGTACGATCTCATATCCGTCAAAATCTCCGTCATTGGTTACAGTCACAGACACTGTCAACTCCCCATTTCTGGACAGTACATCCGAACTAAGTTGCAAATTCCCATAAGAGAAATTTGTATAACTCAAACCGTACCCAAAAGGATAAAGAGGTTCGTTACTCATATCCAGATAGTTACTGGAGTAACGGTTAAAAGAATGACTGTCAGGATCGGGACGACCTGTATTCAAATGATTATAGTACAGAGGAAGCTGTCCCACTGAACGGGGAAAAGTCGTAGTCAGCTTGCCGCCCGGAGTCACTTTACCGAACAATACATCAGCAATAGCATCGCCTGTTTCACTTCCACCGAACCAGACATTCAAGATAGAATGAACATTGGCATCCTCCCAGTTCAGAACTAACGGACGCCCTGTAAAAAGAAGCAACACTACGGGCTTACCCGTCTTCACCAGCGCCTTCAACAAATCCTGTTGAGCATCAGGAATCCCTAGTTCCGTACGTGAAGCCGATTCACCACTCATTTCAGCACATTCTCCCAAAGCCGCAACAATCACATCTGCACGGGCAGCCGTATGCAAAGCTTCATCCAACAATTGCAGTTCATTGCCGCGTTCTAACGGACGGATACCAGCTCCTCCTTTTTCAAGTTCCGCATCATGATATATATTGCTACCTCTCGCATACAGTATTTCAGCCTTATCACCTGCTGCCGAACGAATTCCCTCCAATAATGTCCCGTGACGGGAAGGAGTACACGTCATACTCCACATCCCACACATATTATTACGGGCATCAGCCATAGGACCAATTAAAGCAATCTTACCTTTCCGTTCGAGCGGAAGCAGATGATCCTCATTCTTCAACAGAACAAATGTTTCAGCTGCGATTTCACGCGCCACCGCGCGATGAGCAGTCGTATAAAGTTCTTTTTCCACACGCAGGGTATCACAGTATTTATACGGGGCAGAGAACAAGCCCAATTTATATTTTGCTTCCAATACACGGCGACAAGCGGCATTAATCTGTTCTTCCGTAACTTTCCCTTCTTTCAGAGATTCTTCCAATGTATTCAGAAAACCGCAAGAAACCATATCCATATCCGTACCCGCCTGTAAAGCACGTACAGAAGCCTCTTTCAAAGGAGCAACCCCATGTGAGGACATTTCAGCGATAGAATTATAATCCGTCACTAACAACCCACAAAAGCCCCATTCATTCCGGAGCAAATCGGTCAGTAACCATTTATTAGCCGTAGCCGGAATGCCGTCCACCAAATTGAAAGAACTCATCACACTACCCACACCTGCCTCAACAGCTGCCTTGTATGGGGCAAGATATTCATTATACATACGTTGGCGACTCATATCAACCACATTATAGTCCTTCCCTGATTCGGATGCGCCATATAATGCAAAGTGTTTTACACAGGAAAGAATTTCGTTTTTCCCTGCATATTATTTCCCTGATAACCGCGTACATAGGCTTTTGCTAACAGAGAACCCAAATAAGGGTCTTCACCACTACCTTCTGCAATACGCCCCCAACGACTGTCGCGACAAATGTCAACCATCGGGCTGAATGTCCAGCAAATACCATCCGCACTGGCTTCTACAGCAGAAATGCGTGCCATACGTTCAACAGCTAGTGTGTCCCAGCTACAAGAAAGCGCTAAAGGAATCGGGAAAATGGTTTCATAACCGTGAATAACATCAGCTCCTACCAGCAAAGGAATTCCCAAACGGGTAGAATCAATGGCTATACGCTGCAAATCAACAATCTTTCTTATTCCTTTCACATTAAAAAAACCTCCAATCTCCTGGTTACGAACCATTTTCGTAAGTTCGGCACTATTTACATTACCAGTAACCAAATCACCCCCGGAAGGAAGATTCAATTGGCCCAACTTCTCGTGCAGTGTCATCTTTCCCATCAGATTGGCAATATATCGATCCATCTCTTTATCTCCTTCTTCAGCCGACAATGAACAGGAAGACAATAACAACCCATATAGAACGCCTAATAACAAGTATTGATATTTCATGTTTATTACTTATTATATAATCACTTCATTATTTAGATACTTACATTAATGAGATAAAATCTTAATATCCGAATCACTTAACCCATAATCAACAAGTGTATATTTTTTGCCTTTATACGGAGTCGGCATAAACCGCCCGGAACCTAATGTATCGTAAATGATCGGATTGAAAGAAGCATTCCTTTTTGCCCTGAACAGCAACACACAGAACTGACCGGAAACAGCATATCCAAATTCAATATCCTCTACTCCCTCTCCCAGCACTTCATAACCTTGCAAGAGAGGTTCAACACCTTTAAACATAAAATTAAGTTTTACAGTCAAATTATCGGCTAAATCTATCTCAAGGGTATTCCGCATTGGAGAAGAAATGACAGCCCCTAATACATTCCAATTCATATCATAATTAGCTAAAGTTGTCCATATTATCCCGTCAGAACTTACCCCTCTAAGCTTCTGCATCAAAGTCGTTTCGTAAGGATACAAACGCTGTGAATTAGCAACTACACAATTCAGGAAAGAAAACTTATCCGCAATATCCCATCCCACCAAATCAACAGGACAATCTAGAATCTTAAAATTATCATTTAATACAGTAAAAGTAGAATTGGATAACTTCACTTTCAAATTGGGGTTATTCCCTTCTGCCTGAATAAAGCTGGTTCCAAAATTATTCAAATATGAAAAAGAAATCTGTTGGTCCAGCATCAAATCCGGACTATAACCCTCATTCACGACGATTCCTCTATCAATCGTATCATAATAGACTTGATTGAAAACAAAAAATCCGCCACTAGCTATACGTATTCCGACTGTTGAACGGTAATTCTTACCATCCTCAAGATGGGTCCCTCCGGTAGTATCCCAAGAAAGAATATGTACATTGTTCAATATATGACCGGCAGATTTCGTAACTAAAGCTTCTTTTGTACAATAAATAAAAGTGTCGGATATCTTACAATCACAACAAGATTCATCTATATAGATACCGTATACATTATCATTCGAAGAGATGCCTTGAATTGTTACATTATCTATCTTTGTATCCGAGCTACCCGTTCCACCAGTTCCAATACCTTCAGGAACGTGTATGCGGATATGTGTATTACGTCCTCGCACCAGACTCATCGTACGTATCTGCACCAACTGCTTCCTTCCGTTTACTAGAATTCCATTATCTGCATTATAACAGTCTAGTATTCCTCCTTCGATATAAGAGAATCGCCGGTGTGAAACATCGGTAAAATAGGTTTCTGAATAACCTACTTTAATCAATGCTTCCAAATGGACATCACTTTTAACCGTTGCATTCTTATCAAAAATAAGGTTTACATTTTTGGTATATTCCAATGGCAGAACGATAGGCTCCGTCAAGTTATAAGTTCCGGCAGGAAAATAAAGCGTTTTCCCATAAGACTGACCGACCAAATTATTAAGTTGAGAACCAATCAGTGTTCCATCATTCTTAATATCATAATCAATGACTGATACAATATCTTCATTATGCCCTTCCTTGACTTCAACAACAGCCTCCGGTAATGAATCATCATCGTTACATCCCCAGATTGGCATAAAAGATAATAAGCCTAAAAATAAAAAGTTAAGTTTCTTCATTTTTCTTGTTTTTTTTAAGTTAACGTAAAGTTTGAAATGAAGAGGCCGGTAATCCTGCACCGTTAATTAAGTTACATGTAGGATTATCTCCCCATCCATAGCGAACAGCCAAAGGATGTTTTACCATTTCCGATGATACAATGATTTCATTTCCACAGATTTCAGCTTCCGCCCAATGATATTTTCCGTCTATCCCTGCTATGGCAAACCCTGTCATTTTTTTTCCATCAGACGTTTTTAATCCTCCGTCTGCACACTCAAAAGAGAGAATAACCCTGTCTCCTTTCACACGGTAAGTCTGATAAACCGGACCACTACAAACAATCCGCTCACCATAGGTATCGGCACGTGCTAATAAGGCAAGTCTACGCCCTACTTCCTGTTTGTTTTTGGGATGAATATCATTCATATCGCCGATGTCTATGGTAACGGCCATACCCACATTGTCATAATACAAAGCTGTCTGGCGCTGCGCTTCTCGTAATTCAGCCCACTGTGAGTCTCCCGGTTCATCTGCTCTCTCTAAATAATTAGCCAATTGCACAAGGTAGAAAGGAAAATCATTCCCCCATTCCTCACGCCAGCTCTGAATAAGTAATGGAAGCAATATCCTATATTGTGTAGCACGCCCTACATTATTCTCTCCCTGATACCAAATAACCCCACGAAATTTGTAAGGTGCCAATGGATGAATCATCCCATTATAAAGCACAGTTTGCACATTCGGATTCATCTCAAACACTGGGTCAATATGAGATTGAGCGGCAACTTTACACTTCCATTCACCAGATATAAGAATCCAGTCTCCGACATCTTTGCTTAACTTCATTTCACCTCCGATGCCACACCCTCCTCCAGTATCCACGATACGAACAGTAATTACAGCTTTGCCCGCTTTTACTAAATTACCCGGTATTTCATAAGTACGGGAACGAGTATATCCTTTCGTGCTCCCTATCTCGATTCCGTTAAAATAAGTAATATCCTCGTCATCCACATACCCCATGTGTAAACTCAACGTTTTTCCCTCCCATTGTTCTGGAATATCCACCGTCTTTCGCCCCCAAACAATACCATCAAAATCAGGAAAAGTCTTTTCGATATTTCCGGGGAAAGAATGAGATATCCATCCTTCATCATTATAAGAAAGAGTATTCCAAAAAGGCTTTCCATTTCTCATTCCTTTATCTAACGACAAAATCTTTGCCTGCCTTTGTTCTTCCTCCGCCTGTAAATCACAATCCTTGTTTCCCAACCTTCGGATAAGCTTCAATTGCTCAACAAAATCGGGAACTTCGCCCAATGCTTGAGCACTTATCCACGACTCTATATTAGTACCGCCCCAATGGGCACAGATAAGTCCTACCGGTACCTGCTGCGTGCGTGCTATTTCCCTACCGAAAAAATAGGCTGTTGCTGAAAACTCCCGGATAGTAACCGATGAACACACTTGCCATCCTCCTCCGACAGCAGTAAACTCCTGCGACGGACTTAGACTAATAGTATTACTCACAGTCATCAAGCGTATATCCGGGTAATTGGCCTGTGCCACCTCTTGTTGATAGTTTTTCACTTTGCCCCATCCTTCTACTGGCATTTGCATATTCGACTGACCGGAACAAAGCCATACTTCACCAATCATTACATTCTCCAATCTTACTTTTTCTCCATCCGTTATTTCTAAATGATAAGGTCCCCCGGCTTTTGGAGTTTTGATGTTTACTTTCCAATTACCCGTCCTGTCAGCTATATTCTCATATTTCTCCCCACTCCATGAAGGAATCACTATAACTCGCATTTCTGGAGATGCTTTTCCCCAAACAGGTACTTCAGCCTCTTGCTGAAGTACCATATTATCGGAAAATAAAGGAGATAACTTAACTTTGGCACAAGCGGTCAGTGACGCAAATAATCCCGACATTAATATAATCCATTTATACATATCACTCCGACTTACAAATTATTACCATTCGATTGCTTGATCTTCATCCGGAATCTGAATATTAATTTTACGTTCCATATTCACAGTCCCTTCAACTACATATCTTATAGGAGTACCAGGAACAGATGTGACATCATCAAATTCATATTTAAATCCTTCTATAGTAATCGTTTTATGTTTTAGATATGGCAACGAAACGTCCATTTTTTCCGCCAATTTCCAAGTTGGATTTTTTATCGGATTGAAATGAATGTCCGGATCAGGTGCAGAAAGCGTAACCGTCCCGTCATCGTTAAACCTGAAGATTATCTTATACTTTCCACGTTCCAGTTCTTCTTCATTCATCAAGCCTGCATAGAAGAAAACAGAATGTTCGTCCACTACAAATGCCGTACGCGTATTAGTAGTCATTTTAGTCCCCGAATCAGTAAAACCAACTTCCATTGTGGTTGTTGAATAAATACCGGAATAATCATTAAAAGGAACAACACGCAACAATGCTTTCTTGTAGTTCTTTCTAGGATGAGGAGTATAACTGCCGATAGGACTTTCTCTAATCGTAAGCGGCAATACCCACTTATCTACCAAGTCTATCCCACCTAATTTAAAATTGACATTCAACAATCCCACACAATCATCTGCCGGAATTACCACATTCATGTTCTCCACCTCATAATAATCGGAGGTAAGCTCCTTATAATATAGATCTGTCCGATTGTGAAAATACTCCCAATTGATACTTTTCAACGTGTCCGAGTCTATCGCTATCTGCACTTCTGTATCGTGCCCGGGCAATGTAGAGCCACTCATAATAACCGGCAGTTGATAAGTCACCGCACCATTCAGCTTGTATTTCACATAAATATCAGTTACACCTCTCGCATAATCCATCGGTGCCTTAAACGAAACATAATGCTCATATTGTTCATCGGTCCATTCTTCATTACAAGCCGTGCAAAACAAAGCCATCAACACGGCAAATAACAGATTATATATTTTTTCTTTCATATTCATTGTCATATAAAGATTAATCATAATAAGTCCATCCCGGGTTTTGCGTCAGACGCTTGTTACGTTGCAACTGTTCATGACTAAATGGCCAGAAATAGCTTTTCTCCACAAAGCGAACAGGCAATGACATAATAGCCACAGGTGTATGGAATAGATCTTTATGACCGTCATCCATCAGCATATTACATCCGTAAATCAACGTTTCTTCCTCTAAAGGAGCGTCTATCTTCCAGCGTCTCAAATCATAATAACGATGATTCTCGCCCATCAACTCAATCTGACGTTCGCGTTTCAGCTTCTTTCGGAAAACATCCTGATTCTGATATTCTGTAGGTGAATAATCAGGAACACCGGCCCGAATACGAACAGGCTGAATACCTTTCTTCATCTCTTCCACATCACGTCTAACTGTATAGGTGATACTTCCATCCCAAGAAGGGATGTCGTAGCTTGCTCCCTCTCCCAATTCATTCAACGCTTCGGCATAAATCAATAAAATTTCTGCATAACGAATAGCCGGTTCTGCTTTTTGTCTGTACAAAAGCTCATTCTGATATTTGGCATCATAAGGATTCACATATTTCTTGATGCCGATACCTGTAAATATACGATTACCACCATTATATCCTTCTGAAGTCCCTCGATAGTACCAAACTTGCTGATTAGGCTGGGTAGCTCCTTGCTTGTTACCTAATGAAGTCATATTCCATACACTGCCATTAAAACCAACTGACGCATAGAAACGAGGCTCACGGTTAGCATATTGCAAAGACACACCTGCACGCAGCGGTTTGTAACGACCGGCATCCACATCATCAGAAGTCACGTAACCGGTTAGCCGGCTGCTTCCATCTCCTCTTCCAATCTCTTTATCCTTACCCGGACAATCCGTACCATCATTCATATAATACGCGTCACACTGCTTTTGAGTCATTCCGTGAACACCCCAACCTCCGGCCAGTGTAGGCAATTGGTGAAGCACCATATTTGCAATAGCATCCGGTGAAGTGATTCCTCCTGATGAATTATCAACAGTTATATTATCCACACGCGAAAAAATCAACTCCGGATTTTCATAAGCAGAGAGTTCGCCATTGAAGACGGAACGATATGACTCAAACGGATCAATGTCCGCATATCCGTATGGCCAGTTGTTTTCCGAGAAATTTCTATCCTTAAACGGTTCTATTGTTTCCGGATAATCTTCGGTTCCGCTTGTAATGCGGCTCTTTACATACAATTGGTAGCGATGACCATCATTATTTCCCGGTAATTCCATTACGTCTCGGGCGGCAGCGGCAGCTTTAGCCCATTTCGATTCATCGTATTCAGCAGCAAGAAGTCTGTTACCTTTGTCGTCTACCATTTGCTGCGCATAAGAGTCAGTATTGCCATTCATTAGCGGACTGGCGGCATACAAGAGGACTTTAGCACGAGCAGCCAAAGCAGCACCCCGGGTGGGACGTGCGATGTTGTTGGTTCCACGTTCCAACGGAAGATCTTGTGCCGCTTTCACCAATTCGGAAGTGATGTATTCCACACACTCATCGTAGGTGTTGCGCGGACGAGCCAAGCCATCATAGTCCTGCATATAGTTTTCACCTTCATCAGGAATCAAAGGGATTGGACCGTATTTGCGTAACAGCAACCAATAGTAATAGGCGCGGACAAAACGTGCCTGTGCCGCATAATCAGCCCGTTCTTCGTCTGTGAGTTGTTGGTTCATGTGGATATTATTCAAGAAAACACAGGCCTTGTTGATTCCTAAATAACTCGCTTTATAAGAATCCTGATACCAATTTTCATTGTATTCCACATTTCTGAAAAAAGAATAATAACTACCATTAGTATATTTACCATTTCCCTCATTATTCCAATCCGCCCAATAAATGTCATCGGCAAAATTCGTAGGCACGCTCTCTTTTCCACCCACATCTTGATTTTGGCCTCGCAAATAAGAATAAGTATTGGAAAGCCACGCATCCGTATAATCCTTATCAGTAAATACTTTTTCAATTGTCAAGCGGTCTTTGAAATTGGAATCTACCTCCAAATAATCACTACATGCCGTCAAACAGCCAGCAGCAAAAAACGTGATAACCATATTATATAACCATTTCATATCTTTCATTTTGTTATAAGTTAACATTTAATCCCACAGTGACAGACTTGGCCAACGGATAGGTTGCACCATTACTGCTGTTCATTTCCGGATCCCACATCTTGAACTTCGACCACGTAATCAGATTGGTGCCAATCATGTAGATACGAATGTTGTTGAAGTGGATTCTATTTACGATCTTTTTGGGCAGTGTGTAGCCCACTTCCAGCGTTTTCAAACGCAGATAAGACCCATTGCGCAACCAGTAAGATGAGTTGCGGTTGTTGTTGTCGTTGTAGCCATAGCTCAAGCGAGGATATTTGGCATGCGGATTTTCCGTAGCTATTGTGCCCGATTCTTCTTTTGAAATCCAACGTCCGTCTATTACTTCCTGATAAAAATTACCCCGGTTGCCACTAGCAAAAGGACGCACCCCCTCTCCATCAATAAAGAAAGAAGACTTCCCGGCTCCTTGGAAATGGACATTCACATCCAAACCTTTCCACTGTGCGGAGACACCTATACCATATACCAAGTTGGGTACAGTAGTAGCCCCCACAGCCACTTGATCTTGGTCGTCGATGATACCATCGCCATTGACATCCTTATACTTGATGTCGCCCGGCATATAATTGCCAAAAGTCTGTTTAGGGCTATTACGGATGTCATCGTAATCCTTGAACAAGCCCAATGCAATAAGTCCCTTAGCCTGGTTGACACGGTAGCCACGCTCCATCCTATAAGGATAAATGTTCTCTTGTTCATCTTTTTCCTTCACTTCGTTCTTTGAGAGCGTGGCATTAGCACGTGCAGTCAAAAGCACTTTGCCAATCTGTTGCTTGTAGGTCATGTTACCGTCGACACCTTTAGAGAATACTGCGCCCACATTAGCTCTCGGATTGGTCATCCCGCCCTCAATACCGGCGGTAGCAGGCAAGAAATTACGATACATAAAGATGCCTTTACGCTTTTCCTGGAAATAATCCACAGTCAGCATGAATTTGTCATCAAAGATGCTCATGTCCAAACCTACATCATGTTTGGTGGCGATCTCCCAAGTCACACCCGGGTTAGCATACGATGTATAGCGCAAACCTTGAAAAAGAGTAGTACCAAGACTTCCATAGCCATAATCCGCCCAGTTATATCCTCCAAACGCAGAATAATATCCGTTATTATCTCCCCAAATATTAGCAGGGGCACCTCCATAACCTATTGTGTAGAGATAAGGGAAACGTATCTGTACACCATTGGGCTCATACATTTTATCGTTGCCTACTTTACCCCACGAATAGCGCACTTTAAACATATTCATCCACTTCAGGTTCTTCTTGACAAAGGGTTCTTCGGCGATGTTCCAGGCAGTCGAATAGGCGGGAAAGAAACCAAACTGATGACCAGAAGCAAAGTTTTCTGAACCAGTATAGCCAAAGTTAAAGTTCAAGAAATAACGATAGTTCCAGTTGTAGGCAATACGACCGGCCAACCCTTGATGACGGAAAGGAAGCGAATTGACGATTTCTTTACCGATTTCCTGTGTTCTCACTTTGGAGTCTTGCGAGTATTTCAATGTTCCGTTCAGCATATGCCCCTTGAAATTGCGGGCATACTGAAGTTCCGCTTCAAAATATTCTTTGCGCTCTCCACTATTGCCTGAAGTCTGATCCATCACCTGCTCTTTCTTTTGGCGGGTGAAGTTGATGGAACCGTCATCCTTTCTATAACGGTCAGCACTCCATAACTCAGGACATTTGAAACGGCGGATATAATTGTAGTTATCTGTATCAAAGCCGAAACGTCCCACAAAATTCAATCCTTTGGTGATGAAGTCCAATTTTTGATTCAAAGTGACGTTGGTCTGAATATTGTTCCACCACTGTTCGTTGTATCCACATTGAGTAGATGCCACCCAAGGATTAAGGTTACCATCCGCATCAGTTGGCACGTAACCGTTGGAATACATTTTGGGCATACTAGTGGGAGTCTGAAACAACAGACTGGTCCAAATTTGATCCGAAGTCAAGCCCGATTCGTTCATCTTCTTCAACGCACCACCGATACCCACCTGCAAAAGGGTAGTCTTGGTTATATTGATATCCGCATTCATACGATAGTTCCAACGTTTGGCGTTACTGTTGGTGTTATAGTCTTTCAAAGATTTGTCCACCTTATACATACCGCCTTCATCGAGATAACTGGCAGAAACGAAATAGCGTGCATTCTGTCCACCACCACTCAAATTCAACGAGGCACGATAACTCATAGCGCCTTTCTTCAGCAATTCGTCCATCCAGTCTACATTGGGTAGCAAGTCGGGGTCGAGACCCTGTTTCAAGATTTTCAGCTCGTTGCCGGTGTAGATAGGATCGAGATTGCGCGTACGGCGTGCCTCGTTCGCCATATAGGCGTAGGTAATGCCATCCACAAAGTCAGGCGTAAAAGTACGGGTGTTGTACATGGTCTCTACCTTGGCATCAATGGTAATTTTGTCTACCTTACCACGGCGAGTGGTAATCAATACCACACCGTTAGCACCGCGCGAACCGTAAATGGCAGTTTCGGAAGCATCTTTCAACACGGTGAACGATTCAATATCTTCGTAGTTCAGTTCATTCATGTCACGTTCAAATCCGTCCACCAAAACTAATGCACCTGCCCCGGCCCCAAAGGTAGAGATACCGCGAATCCAAAATTCAGAAACATTCTTTCCCGGCTGACCAGTAGTCTGACGGGCTATCACACCCGCTACGTTTCCTGCCAGTGAGTTGGAAATGCTACCCGAAGGTGACGCCTTCAACCGGTCTACATTGACGGTAGTAACTGCACCCGTCACTGTCAACTTCTTCTGTGCACCGGTAGCAGTGATGACTACCTCATCCAAGGCTGTCTCCTTATTCTCTTTCATCACCACATTGACAGTATGTTCCTCTTTCACTAAAATCTCTTGAGTCTCATAACCGATGTAGGAGAACACCAAGCGGTTGTAGGGTTGCATCTTAATGGTATATTTTCCATCAATATTAGTGATAGCACCTAATCCCGGCACATTCTTTACCGTCACATTAGCACCAATCAACGGTTCATTATTGGCATCGGTCACTACACCGGACACCACAATTTGTTTTTGGTTATTCTGCTGGGCAGTTATTCCTAACATAAAACAATATAGAAAAGCTATGATAGCCCATAGTTTTTGTTTCATAATTTACAGGATATTTTATTATTCAACAATAATCTGACGAATACGGTGGTTATACTGATCACCTATATAAAAGATTTTATTTTCTTCATCGAATGCAATACTGTGCGGACCATTGAACCGAACTTCCTTAAGCAAATCACCGTCCACATAGCCCCAATGGTTACCATCCATGGCCGTGCTTCCACGACCGGCATAGCGGATAACTTCAGCTGTAGGAGTGACCCGCCATATCAAATCACCCGGATGTGTGCCCCATAACTCTCCGTCAGCTACATAAAAGTCATATATGTCCTCCTTATGTTGATTCGCATATTCCTCATTTTTCACAAAAGCTCCTTGCCACAAAACTCCCATATTAGCATTGGTTCCTACCCCTTCTCTATGCCCCCAATTCCAGTTTCCCGCAAAAACAGAGGGAGCTTCCAACTGATTGGTTTCTTTATCAAACTTAGATTTTAAAATAGTACCTTCACGCGGCCGAAGGATATAGGCAAAGTCGCCCGACGGATGAAAATAAGGATATACCCATATCCAAGATCCTCCTACCGTAAACATTTGTTCCACCTCTCCCGTTGATATACTATACTGATAAACGCCACCATCAGATTCTTGAGTAAAGTATATATCACCAGTTTTTGGATGGGTAATTGCCGCAATAATATGATTACGACCAGAAAGAAGTACATGTGGCTTCTTAAATTCTTCTTTTCTCAAAAGCATAACAATAGAAATCGGAGCTGCTTCCCAATCTGCCCAGTTATTCACAAATAGAGTATCACCGGTCAGACTCCAACTCAAAGTACGCGGACTCGTTATATTCATCTGCCCCACCGTTATAACAGTAGACATTTTTTTCGCTTCCACATCTATCAAACGGATACTATTCGCCTCTTCAATCATATAAATATGGTTCGGATTTTGAGGATCAATACTTAACCAAGCCGGGCAATTCAAGCCACATTCGTCGAACGAACCGTCTTTTACTTCATAACGTCCAGTCTCGTCTACATAGCCACACAATGTAGTAACCTGTGTATTCGAGATATAAGTAAATCGATCGTTAGCCATAGCGGTCTGATCACCAATAGAAATCTCGATAGTTCCCTTATTCGAATTACGAGGAACCATACAATATAGACATTCATTGTTGCAACCCACCACTTTTGTATCCACACCTCCTAATTTCAAGTGAATCAAAGAGGGGTCATCTCCGAAATTTTTTCCATAGATAAGGAGTTGCGTGCGCGAAGTAACTTCTTGAGGTTCAAAACCCACAATTTCAATAGGCAAATCGTTATTAAAAGATTGCTCTTTCTTCTTTTCATCGTCTTTACAGCCAATGAAGCACCCAAGCAAAGTAAATAAACAAAATGCCTTAACAACATTCATTCTTTTTCCTTTCCTGTTCATCATAATAATAAATTTAGTTAATATAAGATTTAATAGCCAATGGTTCCAAAGGTTTGTTGATTACAAATATAGAAAGGAGGGTATTAATTATAGGCTAATTCCTAACTAACAAACAATAAAAACTAATCAAACAGCTCCAGAATTAAATAATTTGTGCTTTCTTTGCAAGTATCTTAGCAAAGAAAGCACTATGAAATTTCAAAATTGCTTATTTTTAATATTGCTTATTGTTTGTCTATCATGCCAAAGCAAAAAGACTGATAAACAAACAGGCATTGACTCTACACTTTTCTATACAAATCCTGTCATAGGTGGAGGATCCGAACCATGGGCCATCTTTCATGAAGGAAAATATTACTATACTCAAAGTTTAGCAGACTGTATCATATTATGGGAAACTGACGATATTACACAACTGGCAGAAGCAGCAAAAAAAAACGTATATTCGCCCCAAAATGGCTCGGGTATATCTCATCTTTGGGGACCAGAGATACACTATATGGACAATAAATGGTATATCTATTGCGCTGCTGATGATGGTAATATAGACAATCGTCAGATATATGTGCTAGAAAATGAATCTCCCGATCCCATGAAAGGAGAGTTTGTCATGAAAGGAAGAATATCGACCGACAAAAATAATAACTTGGCTATTCATGCTAATCCTTTCGAGCATAATGGCAAACGTTATCTAATCTGGTGCGGATGGGAAACCAGAAGAATTTATCAAGAAACCCAATGTATCTATATCGCTGAAATGAAAAATCCATGGACACTAGCCTCAGACCGTATATTAATATCCAAACCTGAATACGAATGGGAATGTCAATGGATCAGTGTAGATGGCAATAAAACCGGTTATCCTATTCATGTGAATGAAGCTCCACAATTTTTCCGTTCCAAAAACAAAGACAAATTATTAATATATTACTCTGCAAGCGGTAACTGGACACCTTATTATTGTGTAGGGTTATTAACAGCTGATGCTAACAGCGATCTTCTCAACCCGAATTCATGGAAGAAATCTCTGGAACCTGTATTCAAACAAGCACCAGAGAATCATGTGTATGGCCCCGGTAGCCTGTGTTTCATACCTTCACCCGACAAGAAAGAATGGTATATACTTTACCACGCTCGAAACGCCCTTCGTGACATGTTCGTTTTGGACGGTCGGACAACACGCATACAAAAGATAGAATGGGATGAAAATGGAATTCCTATTTTAGGAATCCCCCAAAAGGAAAGCACCCTGCTTCAAAAGCCGTCTGGCACCCCCACGAGTGATAGGAACTAGCTGTTATCCTTTATAATCTTTCGGTAATACCCCAAACTTTTCTTTAAAACACTTTGCAAAATACGAAGAAGTAGTAAACCCTAACTGTTCGGCAACTTCAGCTATTCGTATACCACTCATGATTAGTTCAGTCGACTTATTCAACCGAAAGTTCTTTATATAATCATGAGGCGGCATACCAGACAGAGCCTTTATCTTCCGGGAAAAATTAGAACGACTCATATTCATCTGCTCTGCTAACAAATCTATCGAGCAACTCTCATCAGCAAGCAGTTCCGACAAAATCGTATTTACCCTCTCTATAAATTCTACATCTTTTTGTGAAAGAGCAAAATCCGCCAATGAAGAAGTCGGACTTCCAGAAAGATTAATCATCAACTTATGGAAGGCCAGTCGCAGTTTTAATAAGTTTTCGATTTGTTTATGGAGCTGCTTAATAGAGAATGGTTTCTCAATATATGCATCAGCACCATTTTCAAAACCTTCCGCTTTTGAATCTAACGTTGTCTTCGCTGTCAACAAGATAACGGGAATATGAGAGTAAACTAGATCTGATTTTATATAGTTGCATAGTTCAAGACCATTCATTTCGGGCATCATAATATCACTTACAATGACATCAATACTCTCACGTGAAAGTATTTCCAGTGCTTCTTTTCCATTGCAGGCAGAAAAAACTTTAAACCAATCACTTAGAGATTCTCTGGTCAAATTTAATAACTCGACATTATCTTCCACCAACAAAACAATGAATCTCTTATTTCCAAACTCCGAATCCGGCATTTTTTTTCCTTCCACATCTATCATCTGCATTTCAGCAAATTCATTCGGAATACTTTCCGTTACTACTGTTTCCAACGGCAAAGACAATATAAATGAGGAACCACCTTCCATCCTATTTTCTAATGATAAAGTTCCATGATGAGCTTCTGCCAAAGATTTGGCAAATGCCAAACCAATCCCTGTACCTGTAGACGTTGCCACCGGATCATCCGGCAATTGATAAAAAGCCTGAAATATCTTATTTTGCTGACCTTCAGGGACTCCGGGGCCATCATCACTCACTATTATATTTACCCTATCGCCCAATAATATTAGCCGCATCTCGACTTGAGATTTTGCATATTTAATAGCATTTCCTACCAAGTTTACCAAAATTTTACTAACTTTCTCCGAATCAATCATCATACTAATTTCTTCAGGAGGTAAACTAAGACAGATTGTTAACCCTTGCAAATCTGCAGAACCATTAAACTGATTGAATATATCACTCACCAACGCATTAATACTACACTCCTTCATGCTAAGTTGCAATGCCCCACTCTCCATCTTCTGAAAATCAAGTAACTGATTCGTTATTCCCAACAGATAATTTACATTCTTATCCATCACCGAAAGGTATTTTTCTTTTCTTTCTTCTTTTTCCTCTTCCCTCAACTTTTCCAGAGGGAGCCGAATCAGACTAAGAGGAGTACGTATTTCATGTACCAGATTGATAAAAAAATTGATTTTCGATTTATACATCTCTTTTTCCTTGGCAACCTGATAATCCTCCATACGACGTTTATATTTACGCTTGACATAGAGATTCCAACGCCAACCAATATAGCAAGCTGTACACAGAAATAATAGTATATACATAAAATAAGCGACACTAGTCCGCCACCAGGGCGGAGTTATCACAATCCATAAGGAAGCCGCTTTCTCATTCCAGTGATGGTCATTGTTAGAGCCACAAACTAAAAACTCATATTCCCCAGCTGGAAGATTGGTGTATGAGGCCGTATTATTAGATGAATGTATCCACTCCTTATCAATACCTTTCAACATATAAGTATAACGATTTCTGTGTGGATCTTCATAACTAAGTGCTACAAAACGTACTGTAAAACTATTATTTGTATAGGGTAATTGGATCTTATCTGCTTTATAGAAGGGCTTATCTAAACGAAGCAGCCGTTTCACTTCTTGTTCATCTGTCAAATAAGGGAAACTAATATCAGTAACATAAACAGGGGGAAGATAGGTATTATCCGTAAACTGCCCCGGTTCAAATACATTGAAACCATTGATTCCTCCAAAATAGAACTTCCCTGTGGACGATCTCAATGAAGACTGTGCGGTAAACTGATTACCTTGCAAACCATCATTTACGGTAAATAAATGAAAGTTCTTTTGAGACACGGGATTAATGCGGCATAATCCGGCATTACAGGAAATCCAAAAATCACCGGTCCGATCCTGTTCTATAGAGAAAATTACCTTATTAGGCAACAATGTATTTTCCGGGTCGAAGTCAATGAAAGTCTCCGTATCTTTGGAGAATGAGCATAATCCTCCTCCATTGGTTCCAAACCACATTGTTCCTTTCATATCTTCAAACAATGTAATCACAGAATTACTGGTAATAGTTGTTGTATCTTCACGTATATGTTCAAAATGTTCCCAACGATCGTTCACTGTATTATAACGAAAGACACCACTATTTGAGGTCGCAACCCAAAGACTATTGTACATATCCTCATAAATATCAGTTACAGAAGCCATAGAGCCGACATGAATGATTGTCACAAAATTATCCAATTGCGAATTGTAACGACATAACCCCCAACTTGTTCCAACAAAAACATCTCCTTTTCGGTCTTTAAAGAGACTCAAGACATCATTACTACAAATTGTATAGGGAATATCGCGAGAATGGACATAACTCTTTACTGCTCCAGTTTTCAGGTTTAGCACATGCAACCCTTCCGCATAGGTTCCTATCCAAAGGCGGTCGCCATCTAGCAGCAAGCTACGAATGTCATATCTCGCATCCACATTCTTTAAAGTATACTCCGAAAGTGAATGAATTTGTGTATTGAAAAAACATAACCCGTTCCGGGTTCCCACCCAGATATTTCCATTCTGGTCTTCACAAAGAGGGCCGATCTCCCTGCCAAGCTCTAATGTACCTGATAATGAGATAAGGGAATAGTAATCAAAACGCTTCAATTGCTTAGTCATGTAACTCACTCCGCCGGAGTTAGTCATCACCCAAAGTGTACCTTCGGCATCCCACATCATTGCATTAACAGTTGGATCGCCCAATGCCCGCAAGCCAAAGGGAGAATCGCCTCTACGAAATGTTTTAAGGTCGCGATTGAACAGATACAGTCCATTATCCGTACCAACTAACAATTCTTTTTCGTTATAATCCATCAAACAGAGAATAGCACCGAAATTCTGTGCAGACGCATCATAAATTTTCAAATCCGGGCTTCCTTCCTGATAACAACCTAATAAATTAGTACCTACGCCAAACCATATTTCATTCTTAATACTATAGAGACAATTGATTCTCTGACTGCCTATGTTTGAATCTGACAGAACCGGATAATTTTGCAGAAAGGTTCCCTTCTCATCAAAACAAAATAGTCCTTCCTGCATTGAAGAAACATAAATACGGGAATCTGCACTCTGACAGATATCCCAAACAAAAGAAGTATGAATACTATTCTGTGTCAGCACACCTGTCACTGGTTCATAAATAAACACACCTTGCCCCAACGTAGCAATCCAAATCAAACCGCTTTGAGTTTTTATGATTTTCTTCACCTCACTACTGACAAATACGCCATACCGTGTTGTTTCATTAAAATAAGAAAAGCGGTCAGTAGAACGGTCATAGATATAAAGTCCCGAATTTGTTCCTACCCAGATATTTTCCCCTTCTTCCAAAAGGGAACTGACGAAATTATTACCCAAAGAATATTTATTATTCAAAGCATTCCGATACACCCTGTTGCCACAACCATCATAACAATTCAGTCCATCACTTGTGCCAATCCACAAAAAGCCATAGCTATCTTGAATCGAACACCAAGTCGTATTGTGCGAAAGTCCGTCTTCCACCTGATACCTTTTAAAAGAGAAATCAGTAGAAGCGAATATGGCTTCAAAATTGAAAACGATTATACAGATAAAGGCTGTAACCTGTTTTTTCATATAAATAAGAAGTAAAAAGATTAATCCAGATCAAGTCTACCGCCGATTCAGTCAAAACCCCGAACTTATTTTATCTTTACTCGGACAGCAGATTTAACAAGCGAAAATACACATTTTGAACTGAAAAATAGTTAAGTTTGCAGTTAAATAATAAATAATGTGCTAATAAGGCAAGGTACTAATATACCAACTGTCAATTGACACATTCATCAATCATCAAATCGCAAATCGTCAAATCGTAAATAAAATGATGAATTGGAAACAACTAATATCAGCGAAACGTTTCGGGATGGAAGAATTCCATGAAGAACGACAGGAAAACCGATCCGAATTCCAACGGGACTATGACCGTCTTATTTTTTCGGCTCCTTTCCGCAGATTACAGAACAAGACGCAAGTATTCCCTCTTCCGGGCAGCGTTTTTGTACACAACCGACTTACGCACAGTCTCGAAGTAGCCAGCGTTGGGCGTTCACTCGGGGACGATGTTGCCAAAGCACTTCTGGAACGTCATCCGGAACTTCAAGATTCTTTCCTGCCGGAGATCGGTTCTATCGTCTCGGCCGCTTGCCTGGCACACGATTTGGGGAATCCGCCTTTCGGTCATTCAGGTGAAAAGGCTATTTCTACTTTTTTCTCTGAAGGAAAAGGAGTTCGCCTGAAAGAAAAGCAGCCGAACGGCGAGCAACTTTCTCCGATGGAATGGGAAGATTTGACACATTTTGAAGGAAATGCAAATGCGTTCCGAATACTGACACATCAGTTTGAAGGACGTCGCAAAGGCGGATTCGTCCTGACATATACCACTCTGGCTTCTATCGTGAAATATCCCTTTTCATCGAGCCTTGCAGGAACCAAATCGAAGTTTGGATTCTTCGTCAGCGAAGAAGAAAGTTTCCAAAAAATAGCAACTGAATTAGGACTGACCTTGCTCAACGAGCATCCTTTGAAGTATGCACGCCACCCACTAGTCTATTTAGTGGAAGCGGCAGACGATATTTGCTATCAGATGATGGATATTGAGGATGCATATAAACTGAAGATTCTCACCACTGAAGAAACCAAAGAACTATTAATGACCTATTTCAGCGAAGAGCGGCAGGAACATCTCCGGAAAACATTCCTGATTGTCAATGATGTCAACGAGCAAATCGCCTACCTGCGTTCTTCCGTCATCGGTTTATTGATCCGGGAGTGTACCCGTGTCTTTTTAGACCATGAACAAGAAATACTGTCCGGCACGTTCGAAGGATCACTAATCAAGCGCATAGCCGAACGTCCGGCAGCAGCCTACAAACACAGCGTCGAAGTATCTATCAATAAAATCTACCGTTCACGGGACGTACTGGATATCGAGCTAGCGGGATTCCGCATCATCAGTACCTTACTCGAATTGATGATAGACGCCGTAACCTCACCCGAAAAGGCTTATTCCAAACTCCTGATCGACCGAGTATCCAGCCAATACAATATAAATTCGCCTGTACTCTATGAAAGAATACAGGCGGTACTTGACTATATATCGGGAATGACCGACGTCTTTGCTCTTGATCTTTATCGTAAAATTAACGGGAACAGTCTGCCTGCGGTGTAACGACTTTAGGAGTAAAAACCTCTTCCCCTTCACAAGAAGACAATCTCAACGCATCCGGATGGCTTTCAATAAACGTCTGGATGTGTCGAATTCGTTTATCTTCAAGAATTTCGTCTACAGCAATCAGGATACCGGTTTCTTCCACATCACCGAACTCGTAATTGACAGCTGTTCCGAACATACGCATCGTAGGGCTTAAGCTCATATACGCATTTACCAACGGAGGAATATTATAGCCCAATTTACGGATTTCACAATTCAATATCTTATAGTCCTCTTTAAAAGTACTCTTGCAGAACAATGCGTTCAACTCTTCTTCGGAAGTCTCAAGTTGCAGAGGCTCAATCGGAGTAACAAGTTTCTCTTTATCATAAAAATGTTTCTTGAGGAAATGAAGAATCATATCACGGCCACGACGATGGTAGCTAGGATACATGGTCACCTTGCCAAAGAAATACTTCACATTCGGCATAACCACGGTCAACGCTCCCAACCCGTCCCACAGGTTATCCAAAGCGAACAATCCTTTGCTTCCGGCACGGGTAGACTGATATTCAAGCGTAACAAACGAACGCCCCAGCTCAATTGTCTGCGGCAGGTATTCTTTAATAAAAGCATCAGAAAAATGAAACATGTGGGAAGTAGCCAGAATTGGCGCGCCTTTTTCATCAAAACGCACGTCCGTACCAAGCAGATACCGGTAACCACCCAGAATTTCTTCCGCTTCCGGATTCCATACGATCAACTGCTTGTAGGGGTGTTCCATCGTGTCGTATTCATCAATATCCATTGACAGACCTGTACCTCCACCAGCAGCACGGAAAGCTATTTCACGCAAACGACCAATCTCTCTCATTACATTAGGAGCATTCTGATGAGTAATAATATAAATCTGATTATTACTCTTATTCGTCATTCGTAAGCGTTTGTCTTCCGTCAATTCTGCCTTCAGCAGTTCTTTGCTTACCGGTTTAATAATCTCTTCCATATTCCTTGTTATAGTTGTTCTATCAGTTACAGTTTATAAACAATATCCTTTACGTATTCAGCCCACTGCGCAGGGGTTTTCGATTTATCAAAAGTCTGCCAGGGTATGGGTTTGCCAAAAGTGACAGTAAAAGTTTTGTGGCGATTCTTAAACATTTCATCCGCAAGATACAACATAGCGATGTTAAACTTGATACCCAATGCCTTGCAAATATTTGCCAAGTTGTAGAAGAAATCAGAATTCCTACCGCCGAAATGCACGGGTATTACATCACGTTTTGCTTGTATGCTCTTTACTACAAATGTCTTTTTCCATTCCAGGTCACGAATGACTCCATTCTGACGACGCGAACACAGTCCGGCAGGGAACATTATCAGCTGGTCATCCGACTGAAATCCGGCTTCCACCATTTTCGGGAAGTCTTTTGCCTGTTTGCCGGTTTTATTAATAGGTATGCAAAGGGGAGCCAATCCGCGTAGATTCATCAACAAATCATTCACCAGGTATTTCACTTTCCCGTCATAGTGCTTTCCCAACACATAACCAAGCGCAACACCGTCCTGTCCGCCTAACGGATGATTGGACACAAAAGTATACAATCCATCCTTAGGCAAATTCTCAATGCCTTTTACGTCCACTTTCGCATCCAAAAAGCCCATACATGCCTCCAGAAAGTCCACACCCAATCTATCCTTCGACTCATTCAGGAATACATTAATTTCATCCTGATGAACAATTTTCTTCAGATAAGAAACTACGAATTTAGGGATGTACTTATAATGCTTCGGAGCCTTTGTCCGAAGTATCTTATCGACATCAATCAAAAATAAAGAGTCATCAGTCATTCTTTTCAAATAAAAATGATGGCACAAAATTAACGGTTCTTTTTTATTAATCGCAATAATTTGGTAGAAAATGCAGGATTTAAGTTCAGAAGATAAAAAAATACCACCCAAAAACTATCAAAAACAACCTAAAAACTATCCGCGGATAGTTTTCGGGCATAAAAACGTCGGATTTCCCCCTATCGGGTTTCAGAAATTCACGTAAACTTGCAACATCGAAAATAACAAACGAATATTCACCTTTAAAAAGCAACACATATGAAAAGTTTAAGCTTCAGAAAAGATTTAGTAGGAGTACAAGATGAATTACTACGCTTCGCTTATAAACTGACAACTGACCGTGAAGAAGCAAACGATTTGTTGCAGGAGACATCATTAAAAGCATTAGATAATGAAGATAAATATACCCCTGATACAAATTTCAAAGGATGGATGTATACCATCATGCGCAACATATTTATAAACAACTACCGCAAGGTAGTCCGCGACCAGACATTCGTCGATCAGACGGATAATCTTTATCATCTGAATTTACCACAGGACGGAAGTTCAGAAAGCACAGAAAGAGCATACGACCTGAAAGAGATGCACCGTGTAGTCAACAAACTCCCCAAAGAATACAGAGTTCCGTTCGCCATGCACGTTTCAGGATTCAAATACCGTGAGATTGCGGAAAAACTGAACCTCCCGCTAGGCACAGTAAAGAGCCGTATTTTCTTCACGCGCCAGAAATTACAGGAAGAATTGAAAGACTTCCGCTAGACCTTAACTATATAAATTGGTGATCTCGGATCACATACTTCTTTAATACAGATTTTAGTTTTGATAATGATTAAAAGGCAGAAATACTCCGGTATATTCTGCCTTTTCTTTTATTACTAAGATTAGTTGCACGACACCCGGGTCTCAACACCTACAACACCCGGGTCTCAATGGGTCTGACACCCGGGTGTCAGGTATGATGAGACCCGGGTGTCGTACAAGTTCCTATTGCATCAAAAGAAGTCTTCACCACCCTATTATTTAAAATTCACCTATACAGACATTTTTTCCCGTTTTACTGCCATAACTCCCCCACCAGCAGACTGCTCTCAAAGCCGCATCATTTTCAAGCAAATAGACATTTAACATTCTGTTGAAAACTTCTCTGAAAGTTTTTTATGGAAAGTTGTGGGGAATTGTGGGGAATTTCATACTTTTACGGTCGCTTATTATAATAAGGTAATGATACGTTTTTTAGGAAATATTGAAGCCAGGGCGGACGCCAAAGGAAGGGTGTTCATACCCGCTACCTTCAGGAAGCAACTACAAGCAGCTTCCGAGGAGAGGCTTATTATGCGTAAAGACGTATTTCAGGACTGTTTGACCCTGTACCCCGAGAGCGTGTGGAACGAGGAGTTGAACGAGCTTCGCAGCAGGCTGAACAAATGGAACAGCAAACACCAACTCATTTTCAGACAGTTTGTGAGCGACGTTGAAGTGGTGACACCTGACAGCAACGGACGTATATTAATCCCCAAACGATATTTGCAGATTTGCAGTATTCATGGAGATATACGTTTTATCGGCATCGACAATAAGATAGAGATCTGGGCGAAAGAGCGGGCAGAACAGCCTTTCATGTCGCCTGAAGAGTTCGGTGCAGCATTAGAAGAAATTATGAACGATGATAATAGACAAGATGGAGAAAGATGAATTGACATACCATGTACCTGTATTGCTGAAAGAAAGCGTTGACGGGATGAATATCCAACCGGACGGAACGTATGTAGACGTTACATTCGGAGGAGCGGGACATTCGCGCGAGATACTTTCACGACTCGGGGAAGGCGGACGTTTATTGGGATTCGACCAGGACGAGGACGCTGAACGGAACATTGTCAACGATCCTCACTTCATCTTCGTGCGCAGCAACTTCCGTTATCTGCAAAATTTCCTGCGTTATCACGACATCGAGCAGGTAGATGCAATCCTGGCCGACCTCGGCGTATCGTCCCATCATTTCGATGATAGCGAACGCGGCTTTTCTTTCCGTTTCGACGGAGCGCTGGATATGCGTATGAACAAGCGTGCCGGAATTACGGCAGCAGACATCGTGAATACTTACGAGGAAGAACGTCTTGCAAACCTCCTCTACCTGTACGGAGAGCTGAAGAATAGCCGCAAACTGGCTTCGGTCATCGTTAAAGCCAGAAGCGGACAGAATATCCGGACTATCGGTGAGTTTCTGGAAATCATCAAACCGCTTTTCGGTCGTGAACGCGAAAAGAAAGAGCTGGCAAAAGTGTTCCAGGCACTGCGGATCGAAGTAAATCAAGAGATGGAAGCGCTGAAAGAGATGTTGCAGGCAGCTACGGAAGCACTAAAGCCGGGCGGCAGACTGGTGGTAATCACTTATCATTCGTTGGAAGACCGCATGGTGAAAAACATCATGAAGACGGGCAACGTAGAAGGAAAAGCAGAATCCGACTTCTTCGGAAATCTACAAACGCCTTTCCGCCTTGTCAATAATAAGGTAATCGTTCCCGACGAGGCAGAAATAGAACGGAACCCACGGTCGAGAAGTGCCAAATTACGAATTGCAGAAAAGAAATAAAAAGATATGGAAGAAGAAGAAGTAGTAAATAAGAAAACAGAAGAGGGCAAGAAGAAAAACCGCACCTCGCTGAAGAGTATTCTGGGTGGAGACATTCTGGCTACCGATTTTTTCCGCCGTCAAACGAAGTTGCTGGTACTTATCATGGTATTCATCATCTTCTACATTCACAATCGTTATGCCAGTCAACAACAACAGATTGAGATAGACCGGCTGAAAAAGGAATTGATAGACATTAAATACGACGCACTGACGCGCAGCTCGGAACTGATGGAGAAGAGCCGCCAGTCACGCATTGAAGATTATATATCGAATAAGGAAAGCGATTTGCAAACATCAACCCATCCTCCTTACCTTATTAAATAAGTGGAGAGTGGAGAGTTGAGAATTGAGAGTTTTTAAAAGACAAATACTGTGGCAGTTAATAAAAAGAACATAATGACCCGTTACTTCTTCGTCATCCTGTTGATGGCGTTGATAGGAATAGCTATTGTTGTAAAAGCAGGCATCACCATGTTTGCCGAACGACAATACTGGCAGGATGTGGCTGATCGTTTCGTAAAAGAGAATGTGACGGTGAAACCTAATCGTGGAAACATTATTTCTTCTGACGGTAAACTGATGGCCAGTTCGCTACCCGAGTACAGAATCTATATGGACTTTATGTCCGGTGAGAAGGACGAAAAACGCAGACGGAAAGATCAGGCACGCCGGGACTCCATCCTCAATGCCAATATGGATTCTATCTGTATCGGACTTCACAAGATATTCCCGGACAGGAGTGCAGCCCAATTCAAAGCACACCTCAAGAAAGGACGCCAGGCAAAAAGCCGTAATTATCTGATTTATCCGAAACGTATTTCCTATATACAATATAAAGAGGTAAAGAGACTGCCCGTCTTCTGTTTGAACCGGTATAAAGGCGGATTTAAAGAATTAGCATACAATCAGCGCAAGAAACCTTTCGGTTCACTGGCTGCCCGTACGCTGGGAGATGTGTATGCAGATACAGCCAAAGGAGCCAGAAATGGTATCGAACTTGCTTTCGACACTATCCTGAAAGGACGGGACGGACTGACGCACCGCCAAAAAGTGATGAACAAATACCTGAACATTGTCGATGTGCCGCCGGTTGACGGTTGCGATTTGATTAGTACCATCGACGTAGGCATGCAGGATATTTGCGAGAAAGCATTGGTAGACAAGCTGAAAGAGCTGAATGCCAGCGTAGGCGTGGTGGTATTGATGGAAGTAGCTACCGGAGAAGTGAAAGCTATCGTTAACATGATGCAAGGCAAGGACGGCGAGTATTACGAAATGCGTAATAATGCTATCAGTGATATGCTTGAGCCGGGTTCTACTTTCAAGACGGCCTCCATTATGGTAGCTCTCGAAGACGGTAAGATCACTCCGGACTATGTGGTAGACACCGGCAACGGACAGATGCCGATGTACGGACGTGTCATGAAAGACCACAACTGGCACCGTGGAGGATATGGGAAGCTAACTGTTACTGAAATTCTGGGAGTTTCGTCCAACGTCGGTACCTCTTATATTATAGATCATTTCTATGGTAGCAATCCACAGAAATTCGTAGACGGGTTAAAACGGATGAGCATCGACCAACCGCTCCACCTACAGATTTCAGGAGAAGGGAAGCCGAATATCCGTGGTCCGAAAGAACGTTATTTTGCAAAGACCACTTTGCCGTGGATGAGTATCGGATATGAGACACAGGTTCCACCAATCAATATTCTGACGTTCTACAATGGAATAGCCAATAATGGAGTCAGTGTACGTCCGAAATTTGTCAAAGCTGCCGTGAAAGACGGGGAAGTCGTGAAAGAATATCCGACAGAGGTTATCAATCCTAAGATTTGTTCGGATAAGACTTTGGCACAGATTCGTGAAATACTTCGGAAAGTGGTTGGTGAGGGACTTGCCAAGCCTGCAGGGAGTAAGCAGTTCCACGTTTCAGGCAAAACGGGAACGGCGCAGATTTCACAGGGGGCAGCCGGATACAAAACGGGAAGAACGAATTACCTGGTTAGTTTCTGCGGATATTTTCCGTCAGAGGCACCTAAATATAGTATGATTGTCTCTATCCAGAAACCGGGCTTGCCGGCTTCGGGAGGTTTGATGGCAGGTAGTGTATTCAGCAAGATTGCAGAAAGAGTGTATGCCAAAGACCTGCGGTTGCCGCTTACCAATGCAATTGACACCAATTCCGTAGTCATTCCGAATGTAAAAGCCGGAGAGATGCGCGAAGCGCAACGGGTATTGGAGGAGCTGGAGATTAATATACAAGGTAAAGTTGCCGATTCAGGAAAAGAAGTGTGGGGGAATACGCACGTTGCTCCGCAAGCTGTGGTTCTTGAAAGCCGGAGCAATATGCAGAACTTTGTGCCGAGCGTGATAGGTATGGGAGCGAAAGACGCCGTATACTTGTTGGAAAGCAAAGGATTGAAAGTCAATCTGGTCGGGGTAGGCAAAGTGAAAAGCCAGTCGATAGCCAATGGAACCATCGTAAAGAAGGGACAAACGGTGACGCTGACGCTAAAGTAAAAATTAAAGATTAAAAATTAAATAGAGTGATGTTATTAAAGGAGTTACTGAAAGCGATCCAACCGGTAGAGGTAGCCGGAGATTCAGACATAGAAATCACCGGAGTCAATATTGACTCCCGTCTAGTGGAAGCCGGCCAACTGTTCATGGCAATGCGCGGCACGCAAGCGGACGGCCATGCCTACATACCTGCTGCCATAGCGAAAGGAGCGACTGCTATCCTCTGCGAGGATATGCCGGAAGAACCTGTTGCGGGGATCACTTATATACAAGTCAAAGACAGTGAAGATGCAGTAGGAAAGATTGCTACTACTTTCTACGGCAACCCCACTTCCAAGATGGAACTGGTTGGCGTTACCGGAACGAACGGAAAAACAACAATCGCCACCTTATTATATAATACATTCCGTTATTTCAGATATAAGGTAGGGTTGATTTCTACCGTTTGCAATTATATCGACGACGAGCCGATTCCAACAGAACATACCACACCCGACCCTATCACGTTGAACCGTCTATTGGGACGAATGGCGGATGAAGGATGCAAATATGTTTTCATGGAAGTCAGTTCACACTCCATTGCACAGAAACGTATCAGTGGATTAAAGTTTGCAGGAGGGATCTTTACCAATCTGACCCGCGACCATCTCGACTATCATAAAACAGTAGAGAATTATCTGAAAGCAAAGAAGAAGTTCTTTGACGATCTGCCGAAAAGCGCATTCAGCCTGACTAATCTGGACGATAAGAATGGACTGGTGATGACACAGAATACACGTTCTAAAGTCTATACTTATTCATTAAGAAGCCTTTGTGACTTTAAAGGGCGGGTATTGGAGTCTCATTTTGAAGGAATGTTGCTCGACTTCAACAACCATGAGTTGGCAGTTCAGTTTATCGGTAAGTTCAATGCTTCCAATTTGCTGGCAGTATTCGGGGCAGCCGTTCTGTTGGGCAAGAAAGAAGAAGAGGTGCTTGTGGCTCTTAGTACGCTTCATCCGGTAGCCGGACGTTTCGATGCGGTCCGTTCTCCACAGGGAGTTACAGCGATTGTAGATTATGCGCATACTCCGGATGCTCTTATTAATGTATTGAATGCCATACATGGAGTACTTGAAGGAAAAGGAAAAGTGATTACAGTAGTGGGTGCCGGTGGCAACCGTGATAAGGGCAAACGTCCCATCATGGCAAAGGAAGCTGCTAAAGCCAGCGACCGCGTCATCATCACTTCAGACAATCCGCGCTTCGAAGAGCCGCAAGACATCATTAACGATATGCTTGCCGGACTGGATGCGGAGGATATGAAGAAAACGGTCAGCATTGCCGACCGTAAAGAAGCGATTCGCACGGCTTGCATGCTGGCAGAAAAAGGAGATGTAATCCTCGTTGCCGGAAAAGGACACGAGAATTACCAAGAGATAAAAGGAGTAAAACATCATTTTGACGATAAAGAAGTACTCAAAGAAATTTTTAAATAATGAATAGATTGTGCAAATATGCCGACTGGCTCCGGTATTTATCCGGCAGAAGCGACATAGCAACACATCAATAAATTGGCAAATTATTTATGTTATATTATCTATTTGAATGGCTGCAAAAGCTCAATTTTCCAGGAGCGGGAATGTTCGGATATACTTCATTCCGTGCTTTGATGGCGGTGATCCTCGCGTTACTTATTTCAAGTATCTGGGGAGATAAGTTCATCAACCTACTCAAAAGGAAACAAATCACAGAAACGCAGCGTGATGCTAAAACGGACCCGTTCGGCGTCAACAAAGTAGGCGTGCCGAGCATGGGAGGTGTTATCATCATTGTAGCCATCCTGATCCCTTGTCTGTTGTTGGGTAAACTGCATAATATATATATGATACTGATGCTGATAACCACCGTATGGTTGGGATCGCTCGGCTTCGCAGACGACTATATCAAGATCTTTAAAAAAGACAAAGAAGGTTTGCATGGTAAGTTCAAGATTATCGGTCAGGTCGGTTTGGGTTTAATTGTCGGAATGACTTTGTATCTAAGTCCGGACGTAGTGATCCGTGAGAATATCGAAGTTCATAATCCGGGACAGGAGATGGAAGTGATACACGGAACCAATGATTTGAAATCGACCCAGACAACGATTCCTTTTTTCAAGAGCAATAACCTTGATTATGCCGATTTGGTTTCTTTCATGGGCGAGCATGCGCAAACAGCCGGATGGATTTTGTTCGTCATCGTCACAATCATCGTGGTTACCGCCGTATCAAACGGTGCCAACCTGAATGACGGTATGGACGGAATGGCGGCCGGAAACTCGGCCATTATCGGCGCAACGCTGGGGATATTGGCGTATGTATCGTCACATATCGAGTTCGCAGGCTATCTGAATATCATGTATATTCCGGGTTCGGAAGAACTGGTAATCTATATCTGTGCTTTCATCGGTGCGCTTATCGGTTTCTTATGGTACAACGCTTATCCGGCACAAGTATTTATGGGAGACACAGGCAGCCTCACCATTGGTGGTATCATCGCAGTGTTCGCCATCATCATCCACAAAGAGTTGCTGATACCGATTCTTTGCGGTGTATTCCTGGTAGAAAATCTGTCGGTAATCCTGCAACGGGCTTATTATAAGGCAGGAAAGCGGAAAGGTGTAAAGCAACGTTTGTTCAAGCGCACACCGATTCACGATCATTTCCGTACTTCGATGAGTCTGATCGAGCCGGGATGTACGGTGAAATTCACCAAGCCCGACCAGCTGTTCCACGAATCAAAGATTACCGTCCGTTTCTGGATTGTAACGATTGTATTGGCGGCTATAACAATTATAACGCTAAAAATAAGATAGAATGAAGGTACGGATTACACGGATTAACGCAGTGTTAACTGCATAATCCCTTAAAACCGTGAAATTCGCGTCTTCCGTGCCTTCATTAAAAATATAGAGAGCATTAACCCGATTATTAACTTTTAAAAGATGTGCGCAGCTAATAGATAAATCAATCGATTAGAAAACAAGGGCACATTATTGTAGATGAAAAGAATTGTAATTTTAGGAGCTGGCGAAAGCGGTGCAGGTGCAGCCGTACTCGCAAAAGTAAAAGGATTTGAGACGTTTGTTTCGGACATGTCCGCCATCAAGGACAAATATAAGGAACTTCTCGACAGCCATCAGATTGCCTGGGAAGAAGGACACCATACCGAAGAGCTCATTCTGAATGCCGACGAGGTTATCAAAAGCCCCGGTATCCCGAATGATGCCCCAATCATCCTGAAACTGAAAGCTCAAGGCACACCGGTTATCTCCGAGATTGAGTTTGCCGGACGCTATACTGATGCCAAAATGATCTGTATTACAGGTTCTAACGGAAAGACTACAACAACTTCCCTGATCTACCACATTTTCAAAAGCGCAGGTCTGAACGTAGGTTTGGCAGGCAACATCGGCAAAAGTCTTGCTTTGCAGGTAGCCGAAGATTACCATGACTATTATATTATCGAACTTAGCTCTTTCCAGCTGGATAATATGTATAACTTCCGTGCGAACATCGCCGTATTGATGAACATCACTCCGGACCATCTTGATCGCTACGACCACTGTATGCAGAATTACATCGACGCTAAATTCCGCATTACCCAAAACCAAACCCCGGACGATGCTTTCATCTTCTGGAATGACGACCCGATCATCAGACAAGAACTGGCGAAACACGGTCTGAAAGCTCACCTGTATCCTTTTGCCGCTGTAAAAGAAGACGGAGCAATCGCATACGTAGAAGATCACGAAGTGAAAATCACCGAACCGATTGCCTTCAACATGGAGCAGGAAGAACTGGCCCTGACAGGGCAACATAACCTATATAACTCTTTAGCCGCCGGTATCTCGGCAAACCTTGCCGGCATTGCCAAAGAAAACATCCGTAAAGCCCTCTCCGACTTCAAGGGAGTAGAGCATCGGTTGGAAAAGGTGGCACGTGTCCGCGGAATTGATTTCATCAACGACTCTAAAGCAACGAATGTCAACTCCTGCTGGTATGCTCTGCAAAGCATGACTACCAAAACGGTATTGATTCTCGGTGGTAAAGATAAAGGCAACGACTATACTGAAATTGAAGACCTGGTACGTGAAAAGTGTTCGGCACTGGTATACCTGGGACTTCACAACGAAAAACTTCACGAATTCTTCGACCGTTTCGGCCTGCCCGTAGCAGACGTACAAACCGGAATGAAGGACGCCGTAGAAGCAGCCTACAAACTGGCAAAGAAAGGTGAAACAGTATTATTGAGCCCTTGCTGCGCCTCTTTCGACCTCTTCAAGAGCTATGAAGACCGTGGCGACCAGTTTAAGGAATGTGTCCGCGCCCTATAATTTCTAATTATTAATTTTTAATTGCTACAAGATTGGATTTATTAAAGAACATATTCAAAGGTGACAAGGTAATCTGGATTATCTTCCTCTGTCTCTGCCTCATCTCTATTATCGAGGTGTTCTCGGCAGCGTCGACACTGACTTACAAAAGTGGCGACCATTGGGGACCGATTACACAACACTCCATCATCCTGATGGTAGGTGCTGTGGTAGTCGTATTTCTGCATAATGTTCCCTACAAATGGTTCCAGGTATTTCCGGTCTTTCTGTATCCGATTTCCCTGGTTCTATTGGCATTTGTCACGCTGATGGGTATCATCACAGGGGACCGTGTCAA
Organism: Bacteroides sp. 2_2_4; assembly: GCF_000157055.1. Taxonomy (NCBI): domain Bacteria; kingdom Pseudomonadati; phylum Bacteroidota; class Bacteroidia; order Bacteroidales; family Bacteroidaceae; genus Bacteroides; species Bacteroides sp. 2_2_4. The sequence goes on from NZ_EQ973360.1 coordinate 135,717, forward strand.
CGGAGCAGCCCGTTGGATGACCTTTATGGGATTACAGTTCCAGCCTTCGGAATTGGCAAAGATGGCAGTTATCATTGCCGTCTCATTCATCCTGTCCAAAAGGCAGGACGAATACGGAGCCAACCCGAACGCCTTCAAATATATCATGATCCTCACCGGACTGGTATTCCTGCTTATCGCACCGGAAAACCTTTCGACAGCAATGCTGCTTTTCGGAGTAGTATGCATGATGATGTTCATCGGCCGGGTGTCAGCAAAAAAGCTATTCGGAATGTTGGGGATATTGGCACTTGTGGGCGGTGTTGCCGTAGGTATACTGATGGCTATTCCCGCCAAAACGCTGCATAACACTCCGGGACTTCACCGTTTCGAAACGTGGCAGAATCGTGTTTCCGGCTTCTTTGAGAAGGAGGAAGTGCCGGCTGCCAAATTTGATATTGACAAAGATGCACAGGTGGCGCATGCACGCATCGCCATTGCTACTAGCCATGTAGTCGGCAAAGGTCCGGGAAACTCGATACAACGTGACTTCCTTAGTCAGGCATTCTCCGATTTTATCTTTGCGATTGTGATTGAAGAAATGGGATTGATCGGAGGAATATTTGTGGTGTTCCTCTATCTATGGCTGCTGATGCGAGCCGGACGAATCGCCCAGAAATGCGAGCGAACCTTCCCCGCCTTTCTCGTTATGGGCATTGCGTTGCTACTGGTGTCGCAAGCAATACTGAATATGATGGTTGCCGTCGGATTATTCCCCGTCACCGGCCAGCCCCTGCCTTTGGTCAGCAAAGGAGGTACAAGTACGTTAATCAACTGCGCTTATATCGGTATGATATTAAGTGTAAGCCGATATACCGCCCATCTGGAAGAACAAAAAGCGCACGATGCACAGATCCAACTGCAATTAGAAGCAGATGCAGCTGCAAATTCCGAGGCACAGACTGCCGCCGAACCGACAGCACAGATTCTGAACAGCGATGCCAAGTTTGAAGATGAGCATGATATTGATAAACGGTAAGTGATGAACGGTGAGTGGTGAACGAAAAACGTTGAACAACGGATAGAAAAAAGAATTAGGATGGAAAAAGAACTTAGAATTATTATCAGTGGTGGAGGAACAGGAGGACATATCTTTCCTGCCGTCTCTATCGCAAACGCTATAATAGAGCTACGCCCCGACGCAGAAATTCTCTTTGTAGGCGCTGAAGGACGTATGGAAATGCAACGGGTTCCCGATGCAGGCTACCGTATTATCGGGCTTCCGACTGCCGGATTCGACCGCAAACGTTTATGGAAAAATGTATCTGTATTGATTAAACTGATGCGCAGCCAGTGGAAAGCACGCAAAGTTATCAAGGACTTCCGCCCACAAGTGGCGGTAGGTGTAGGCGGATATGCAAGCGGCCCGACACTAAAGACTGCCGGAATGATGGGAGTACCGACATTAATCCAGGAACAAAACTCTTATGCCGGAGTGACCAATAAGCTCCTGGCACAGAAAGCAAAAGTGATTTGTGTAGCTTATGACGGAATGGAAAAGTTTTTCCCTGCCGACAAAATTATTATGACGGGGAATCCTGTCCGCCAAAACCTGACAAAGGATATGCCGTCTAAAGAAGAAGCATTGCGCTCCTTCAACTTACAGCCCGGCAAAAAAACGATTCTGATTGTAGGCGGCAGTCTGGGTGCACGTACCATCAACAATACGCTGACAGCCGGACTGGCAACCATCAAAGAAAACACGGACGTGCAATTCATCTGGCAAACGGGCAAATACTATTACCCGCAAGTGAAAGAAGCCGTAAAAGCTGCAGGTACACTTCCGAACTTATATGTAACGGATTTCATCAAAGACATGGCAGCCGCATACGCAGCAGCCGATCTTGTGATTTCCCGTGCAGGGGCAGGTTCTATTTCAGAGTTCTGCCTGTTACATAAACCTGTTATCTTAGTGCCTTCGCCCAATGTAGCGGAAGACCATCAGACTAAGAATGCCTTAGCATTGGTGAATAAACAGGCAGCGATCTACGTCAAAGACAGTGAAGCGGAAACAACCTTGATGGATGTAGCATTATCCACCGTCAATGACGAACAGAAACTGAAAGGACTGACAGAGAATATCGCCAAGCTGGCTTTGCCCGATTCTGCGAGAATCATCGCACAGGAGGTTATCAAACTGGCGGAAGCAAAGAGCTGATAAACAGAAGAAAAAACAGATAAATAGATTATCGGATTGCATACAGGTTGAAGTAGCGGTATAACTCCGGGATCAAACGACGTAATCCGTACTAAAATAAAAAACAGAAGAAATGAATATAGAAACGATAAAATCAGTCTATTTCGTAGGTGCCGGCGGCATCGGTATGAGTGCACTTGTACGCTACTTCCTCTTCAAAGGCAAGGTAGTGGCCGGTTACGATCGTACCCCTACTCCATTGACTGAAACCCTGATTACCGAAGGCGCACAAATACATTATGAAGAAAACGTCGACCTGATTCCCGAAGCCTGCAAAGACAAGGAAAGCACGTTAGTCATATACACGCCCGCCGTTCCGCAGGAACATGAAGAAATCGTTTATTTCCGCAACAACGGATTCGAAATACAGAAACGCGCCCAAGTATTGGGAACAATTACCCATTCGAGCAAAGGTCTGTGCGTCGCAGGTACTCACGGAAAAACAACCACATCGACAATGACAGCCCATTTGCTCCATCAATCGCACGTGGAATGTACCGCTTTTCTCGGAGGAATCTCGAAGAACTACGGCACCAACCTACTACTCTCTCAAACAAGCCCTTACACGGTGATTGAAGCAGATGAGTTCGACCGTTCTTTCCACTGGCTGTCGCCCTATATGACCGTAATTACATCTACCGACCCCGATCATTTGGACATCTACGGCACAGAACAAGCCTACCTGGAAAGTTTCGAGCATTATACCACGCTTATCCAACCGGGTGGCGCACTGATTATCCGCAAAGGCATCTCCCTGCAACCCAAAGTGCAGCCAGGTGTTCGTGTCTATACTTACTCACGTGACGAAGGCGACTTCCATGCAGAAAACATCCGCATCGGAAACGGAGAAATATTCATCGACTTTGTTGCCCCGGACACCCGTATCAACGATATTCAACTGGGAATTCCGGTTAGCATCAACATAGAAAACGGCGTAGCCGCCATGGCATTGGCACACCTTAACGGGGTGACCGATGAAGAAATAAAAAGAGGCATGGCAAGTTTCCGCGGAGTAGACCGCCGGTTCGACTTCAAGATCAAGAACGATCGTATCGTCTTTTTGAGTGACTACGCCCACCACCCCTCTGAAATCAAACAGAGCGTGTTGTCTATGCGCGAACTTTACAAGGACAAGAAGATCACAGCCATCTTCCAGCCGCATCTCTATACCCGCACCCGCGACTTCTATCAAGATTTTGCCGATAGCCTGTCGCTACTCGACGAAGTGATTCTGGTAGACATCTATCCGGCACGTGAAGCACCGATTCCGGGCGTCACCAGCAAGCTGATTTATGATAATCTCCGTCCGGGCATTGAAAAAAGTATGTGCAAAAAGGAAGATATACTGAACATTCTGAAAGATAAAAACATTGAAGTATTAATCACTTTGGGGGCTGGAGACATTGACAACTATGTCCCTGAAATAAAGGAACTATTAGAAACAAAAAAATTAAGAATGAATAATGAAGAATGAAGAATCTCTATCCAGCGTATTGATGCGCAGCAATTCTTCATTCTTCATTCTTAATTCTTCATTAATAAAAAAACTATGGTAAAGAGAATCCTTCTATCCATCGTCATGCTGGTGCTTATAGCCTACCTCGCCGTAGCTATCACCGCATTCAACCGCAAGCCTGCCGACCAGACCTGCCGTGACATGGAATTGGTTATCAAGGATACCGCATACGCCGGCTTCATCACCAAAGAAGAGCTGAAAGGTATCCTTCAGCACAAAGGGATCTACCCCATCGGAAAGAAGATGGAGCGCATCTCTACCAAGTCACTGGAACGGGAACTAAGCAAACATCCGTTGATTGACGAAGCCGAGTGTTACAAAACACCCAGCGGCAAAGTATGCGTGGAAGTGACACAACGTATCCCTATTCTTCGGGTGATGAGCTCCAACGGTCAGAATTACTACCTTGACAACAAAGGAACCGTCATGCCACCGGATGCAAAATGCGTCGCTCACCGGGTAATTGTCACCGGAAACGTAGAAAAGTCGTTTGCAATGAAGAATTTATATAAGTTTGGTGTATTTTTGCATAATAATAAATTCTGGGACGCCCAGATAGAACAGATCCATGTGTTGCCCGACCAGAACATCGAATTGGTGCCGCGTGTGGGAGACCATCTTGTCTATCTCGGAAAACTGGAAAACTTTGAAGATAAACTGGCACGTTTGAAGGAGTTCTACAAGAAAGGGCTCAACCGGGTAGGCTGGAACAAATACTCACGTATCAACCTCGAATTCAACAACCAGATTATCTGCACCAAACGAGAATAGATAATAAATGATAGTTGATAATTGATAGTTGACAGACGAGGAGTGAACAATCTTTTTTCAATCGTAAATTGTAAATCGTAAAATCGTAAATAAATATATATGGCAACAACAGAATTTATCGCCGCTATTGAACTTGGTTCATCGAAGATAACCGGTGTGGCCGGAAGAAAGAACAGTGACGGAAGTATGCAGGTATTAGCGTATGCCCAGGAAGACTCTTCTACGTTTATTCGTAAAGGAGTTATTTTCAATCTGGACAAGACAGCGCAAAGCCTGACCTCGATCATCAACAGACTGGAAGGTGAGTTGAAAAACTCAATTGCCAAGGTATATGTAGGCATCGGCGGACAATCACTCCGCACAGTCCGCAATGTAGTAAGCCGCGACCTGGAAGAAGAAGCCATCATATCCGAAGAACTTGTAAGCGCTATCGGTGATGAAAACATTGCCATCCCGGTGGTTGATATGGATATACTGGACGTAGCTCCGCAAGAATACAAGGTGGGCAATAATCTGCAAGCCAACCCGGTAGGTCTGGTAGGAAGCCACATCGAAGGACGTTTCCTCAACATCGTTGCCCGTGCTTCCGTACGCAAGAATCTGGAGCATTGCTTCCAGCAGGCAAAAATCGACATTGCCGACCAACTGATCGCCCCGCTAGTAACAGCCAACGCCGTACTGACAGAAAGCGAACGCCGTTCGGGTTGTGCACTGATCGACTTCGGAGCAGATACGACTACCATCTCTGTATATAAGAATAACATTCTCCGCTTCCTCACCGTATTACCTTTGGGAGGCAACAGCATCACGCGTGACATCACCACCCTGCAAATGGAGGAGGAAGAAGCCGAACGCCTGAAAAAAGCCTACGGTGACGCCCTCTACGAAGAAGACCCCGAACAAGAGGAAGAAGCTACCTGCAAACTGGAGGATGACAACCGTATCATCAAAGTGGCAGACCTTAATAATATCATCGAAGCCCGTGCCGAAGAAATCGTTGCCAACGTATGGAACCAGATTCAGCTATCCGGCTACGAAGACAAACTGCTGGCAGGACTTATCCTGACAGGAGGAGCCGCCAACCTGAAGAACTTGGACGAAACCTTGCGCAAACGCAGCAAGATAGAAAAGATACGGATGGCGAAACTTCCACGCAATACGGTCCATGCCCCCAACAATATACTAAAAAAAGACGGTTCACAGAACACATTGTTCGGTCTACTGTTTGAAGGGAACCAAAACTGTTGCCTGACTGAAACCGCCCCGCAAGCTGCTGCTCCTGTACCGCCAGTCTCCAAACCGGAGCCGGAAGTGCATAGGACCGCAGACATATTTGAAGACGACCAGGAGCTGAAGGAACAGGCCCGCCTCGCCCGCCTCAAGAAAGAGGAAGAAGAGCGTGAAGCCAAGTTAGCTGCTAAAGAAGCGGAAAAACTTCGCAAGCAAAAGGAAAAGGAAGAGAAAGAAAGACGGAAAAGAGAAGCCGGTCCGAGCTGGATTCAGCGCAAGATCGACTCGTTGACGAAAGAAATCTTCTCCGACGACGATATGAAGTGATTTATGATTTATGAATTATGAGTTATGAGTTGGCTGCGCGCTATATCATAAATCATAAATCATAACTTATAAATCAAGATTCAAAAATCAGAGTTCAGAAACCAGAAATCATAAATCAGAAATCATATTATTATGGACGAGATAGTACAATTCGATTTCCCGACAGATTCACCGAAGATCATCAAAGTGATTGGTGTAGGTGGTGGTGGTGGTAATGCTGTAAACCACATGTACCGGGAAGGCATCCATGATGTAACGTTCGTTCTTTGCAACACGGACAACCAGGCATTGGCCGAATCACCTGTCCCGGTGAAACTGCAACTGGGCCGTAGCATCACGCAAGGGCTTGGAGCCGGCAACCGTCCCGAACGGGCACGCGACGCCGCTGAAGAAAGTATAGAAGATATCAAGGCACAACTGAACGACGGCACCAAGATGGTATTCATCACCGCCGGAATGGGAGGAGGAACCGGAACAGGAGCTGCCCCGGTCATCGCCCGCATTGCGAAGGAAATGGATATTCTGACTGTCGGTATCGTCACCATCCCCTTTATCTTCGAAGGAGAAAAGAAAATCATCCAGGCACTGGACGGCGTCGAACGTATCGCCCAGCACGTTGATGCCCTATTGGTTATCAACAACGAACGCCTGCGCGAAATATACGCCGACCTTACCTTTATGAATGCCTTCGGCAAGGCCGATGACACTCTTTCCATCGCTGCCAAGAGCATTGCCGAGATTATCACCATGCGTGGTACGGTCAACCTCGACTTTGCCGATGTGAAAACCATCCTGAAAGATGGCGGAGTAGCGATCATGAGTACCGGATTCGGCGAAGGAGAAAATCGTGTGACGAAAGCAATCGATGATGCCCTGCATTCTCCGTTGCTCAACAACAACGATATTTTCAATGCCAAGAAGGTTATGTTGAACGTTTCTTTCTGCCCGTCATCCGAACTAATGATGGAGGAAATGAACGAGATACACGAGTTCATGAGCAAATTCCGCGAAGGAGTGGAAGTGATCTGGGGTGTTGCCATCGACAACTCACTGGATACAAAAGTAAAGATCACCGTATTGGCAACCGGATTCGGTGTAGAAGACGTCCCCGGAATGGACAGCCTGCATGCTGCACGCAGCCAGGAAGAGGAAGAACGCCAACTGCAACTGGAAGAAGAGAAAGAGAAGAACAAGGAACGTATCCGCAAGGCATACGGCGAAAGTGCCAGCAATATCGGAAGCAAGAGCCTCCGCAAACGCCGTCACATCTATCTTTTCAACACGGAAGATTTGGACAACGACGATATCATCGCCATGGTAGAAGATTCTCCCACGTACATGCGTGATAAGACGACTCTTACTAAAATCCGGACAAAAGCTGCATTGGAAGAAGAAGTGGCAACAGAGGAAGCTACGGATGATAACGGCGTAATTACATTCTAAACAAAGAGCTTAAGAACGAAAATTATAGTCCCACAGCATCAGGCTTCAGATCTAATTTTTAATCTTCAATTTATAATTATAATAGTATGGATTTATTCGATCAAGTCAGCGAAGACATTAAAAACGCAATGAAGGCGAAAGATAAAGTAGCCCTCGAAACTTTGAGAAATATAAAGAAGTTCTTCCTCGAAGCTAAGACAGCTCCAGGAGCTAACGATATATTGACAGATGATGCCGCTTTGAAGATTATCCAGAAACTTGTAAAACAAGGAAAAGATTCTGCTGAAATCTATATCGGACAGGGTCGTCAGGACTTGGCTGACGTAGAATTGAGTCAGGTAGCCGTTATGGAAAAATACCTGCCGAAACAAATGAGTGCCGAAGAACTGGAAGCTGCTTTGAAGGAAATCATTGCAGAGACAGGTGCTACAAGCGGTAAAGATATGGGTAAAGTGATGGGAGTTGCCTCCAAAAAGTTGGCAGGTCTTGCAGAAGGACGTGCCATTTCCGCAAAAGTAAAAGAGCTTTTGGGATAACTTCCGGAATTTCCACAGAACCTTTTAGTGTTCGATTTTATCTTGCATCTTACACTAACTAGAGTTTATCTATTTGATTAATAGCAGTATAAACCTGTGCAAGATACCGTTGCAGATGCGTGCAAGATGTTTTATCTTACACACATCTGCAACTTTTCTTTAAACATAACATTCACCTCCTTCACCACTCTGAAACATCAATGAATAAAGGGATTTCGGGTGAAGGGCTGCCTTTCACATAGGTTTCACCCGATTCACTATCCCTTTCTGCCGAATTTTGATTAATAGACTGATTCCAATCTATTAGATATAAACTTATTCTCTATTGATGCCAAACTTCCTTTTCACTAATAGAAAAGATTACTAACATTAAAGGCAATCTCTAAATGAAGCTTTTGTTTTTATAAACAAAGCTTTCATTTATAAAATCAAAAGCTTCATTTATATAATTGCAACTTGCAATTATAGATTGCGATTAATGAAAAACAAGTTTAGAATTATAGTAAAGTAATTTAGGTATTAATAGAAAGGAACTTTTCTCACTATAAATAAGAAAGAGTCTATTAATAGCTGGGAAATAATCAAATTAGATCACATGAACTTAATAAAGTAAAAGCAGATTTGAAATTAATTTAATGTATGATATAGACAGTACTAATTATTATTTCCCCGAACTAAAATAATCTCCCTATAAAAGAGCATAATATAGAAAATAAGGATTACTTTTACAACGAAACTAAACCACGACAGACAAATGAGAAAGAGTATTGCTATAATTATAACATCTATATTAGTGCTATCAGGATGCAACAAACAACAATCCGTATCTGACAGACTGCTAAATGAAGTAGAAAAAGCCATTGCCATAAATCCTGACAGTGCATCCAACCTACTAAAAGGTATATCATCTCCTGAAAAACTAGACAACAAAACCTTTGCACGCTGGTGTATGTTATCAGGAAAGATTACAGACGAAATTTTTAATAGCATCCTACCAACTTACCAATTAGAAAGAGCCTATGACTGGTATTCCTCACATGGTAGCCCTGACGAACAAGTGCAAATCTTGATTTATTTAGGTCGATCCTATTTTGCTGATGGAGATTATGATAAAGCAATGTCTATTTATACCAATGCACTGGACATTGCAGAAAAGAATAAGCTTAATAACCTCACCGGATATACATATAGCTATATAGGCGATTTATATGGAGAGAAATTCATGCGGACAGAAGCTATCAAAAGATATAAGGCTGCTGCCGAATGCTTCAAAAAAGAAAATAATACAGATAGCTATGCTTGCGCATTAAGAGATGTAGGACGCGAATATGCATGCATAGACTCGTTATCACGCGCTTTAAAAATTCTAACTATAGCTGATTCTGTAGCACGTAATACTAAAAATATCGAAGTCACTGCATCAATAGACAATGCCTTAGGGAATATTTATGCAATGCAAAATAAATATGATAAAGCTGAAGAATACTTTCTCAAAGCATTGGTAGGAAGAGAAACAATGCCCGATTATATGGCACTGATAGACTTATATATTGCATCGGGGGCTATTAACAAAGCACAAGAGCTACTATCCAAAATACCACAAGATAATCCAAAGTATACATACAGCATTAAATATTTATACTACCAAATCTATAATGAAGAAAAGAATTATAAAGAAGCTCTTACTAATCTGAAAGAATACGTCGAAATAACTGATTCAATCATATATGCTGATAACCAATCTAAGATATTGAACATAGAGTCTAAATATAATCATTTAAAGATCAGCAAAGAAGTAGATAGATTAAAAATTAAACAGCAAAGCTACATTATAGTTTTAGTTATATGCATTGGAATCCTATTATTAATAATAATAGGATATCTACTATATCGAAAGAAAGCAAAAGAGAAAATCCAAAGACAACAAGAAGAGTTGAACCGAATAAAGACAGATTTGCTTTATGTTTCTTTAGAACTGGAAAAGAAAAAAAGATTGTTAGATACATTTAAGGAGAAAAATGAGAGCTATGAGGAAATGCAGGAAGAAATAAGTCTCCTAACCACCAACTATAAACAATTGCAAAATAAAATTCTAGAGAATTCACCTTTACATAAAGAACTAATACACCTAGCCAACCAAAATAAGCCCAGAAATAACAAGCCATTAATAACAGACAAGCAATGGAAACTCATTGCAGATGAAATAACATATATTTATCCGAATTTACGTAAATACATATATAGTCGATGCCCAGATTTACCAGAGCAAGACTTTTGGTATTGCTGTTTATATATATCAGGGTTTGACACTAACACAGAAGCAAAGTTACTAAACATTACAGTCGACTCAGTAAGAAAAAAAAGACTCAGACTTAGACAAAAACTGAATATAATATTACCAGATAATAATGCTACATTGTATGATTATTTAATTGAAAACATGCACTAATATCCTCTTCTTAGGAAGAAATAATCAGCAACATAAAAGGATGTCCACGCAAAACATCATAAGCGACTGATTATCAAGCACTGTTTGTCCACGCTGAAAAACTTCTTTTATTTGCATTCCCCCTCATATCTCCATAAATTTGCAAAAAACAATCAAAGATATGAGAAAACTAAGCATTTTACTATTATTAATTGGCATTCCATTCATGATAATAGAAGCCAATAATCTATCAACACAAAGAACTAAAATTATAAGATGGCATAAATGCCAAAAAACACCAAATTCTATCCCAATAGAAGCTACCCAAGACGAAAACTCTATTGAAGTTCGTTTTCTTGAAGACATCGACGATCAAGTTACTTTCCAAGTAAAAGATCAACTGGGAAATATTATCTTCCAAGATGTGATATTAACTCCTAATGAGCAAAAAACTTATAAGATTGATTTGAAAGGCTACAGAGTCGGTCATTATGAACTTCTCTACATAGAAAAAGACATAACTTTCATTGGAGAGTTTGAAATCGAATAATCAACGATAAATAATAAAAATATCAAACTTTATAAACCCTATAAAACTAATAATTATGGGAAACATTTTTAGATTCTTATTGGTGCTGCCTTGCATCACCTTGTTATTGTACTCTTGCGAAAGTGAGATTGAAAATGAGATCCAGTCATCTACAGAAAAACTGAACTTATCAGGATTGGAATCGGATAGCCTTCAATTAGAAAGTTATGAATTGTCTGAAATGACAGATGAGCTAAAAGCATTAAAAGAAAGGATAGATGAACTAAAGAAAGCGAAGACACGATCAGTAGCTTCAAGTAACTATAGCCAATATTTTTCAGAAAATATGTGGGCTATTAGAGAGTTACCCTTCACACTTAGCACTGGAGGTGGATATTTATCATGTACTGGTTGGGGACAGAGAGTGACCTATGAGGGATATAATCCTGGCTCTTATGGTAAATTCTATGTCCAAATTCCCTCATCAATTACCGGCATACCCTATTTAATTTATTCAAACTACTCGAAAACTCGTCTAGCTGTAGGACATTATACTAGTAATCCAGAATCAAAAATATTACTTGCAATGAACAGCAATTCTACTACAGGAGCCATGGATTCTTGGGACATTATACCTGCTACTAATAATCCAGGAACTTATGTCCTCCAAAATGAATTATATATTGGTCAAGGAAGTAGTGGTTCATGGTGGGATGTATTCAATTATGTAGTAGATATACAAGCTAATAATGTTGGTTTCAGCCAATATACACAAAGAGCCCAACAGGAATTTACTATCACCCCTGATGCTGTATTCACACTGAAAAGCCTAGAATTTATCAATCCATATTCCGCAACCGTGACCCAAAGGGACAATGTCTCTATCAAACGAGCCATAACAAACTCTTCATCCCAATTTATACGAGAAAACCTCGTATTTGAAAAGACTGTACAAGAAGACTCCTATTTTAAAGAAGAAAAGGGAATAGCATTTAAGGTTCCAGCCTCAGATACGCTATTTGCACGCCCTACAGTTACATTAGGCGAAATAGATCTTGTTCCTAATGCAAGTATACCAACTGATACAAAATACCAGCCCAATGTACGCAGAGTAATGGAAAATACATTAAGGCATATAGAACCTGTCAAAGTTTCGCCACGTACAAAACTTACAGTGACCTATTATTTTAAAGAATATGATGTATCAGTAGACTATGTAGCCACAATTGAATATAAAGAAAAAGATAAAGATGCTAGAATAGCCAAATTGCCTGGACGTTGGAGCGGAAGGATTCATGTAGATGAAATATCTGATGTTGATTTTGAAGAGACAAACTTGGATACTCAACAAAGTGTAAAAAGGAAAGTGAATATCAGAAATGCAAGTCAATCATCACCAATCATATTTTAAAAATATACCTATATGAGAAAATTTACTATATTTTCATTTATCATACTGTTTGCAATAACATCATGTAATAATGAAGACGAAATAAGTAATTCTGCTTTGCTAAACAATCAGGATGATTCAACATCAGAAATCATCTTGCAAGAACGTGACCCAAACCTACCAAAAGTTTGGTCTAAAAAGATAGCACCCAGACCCAGTACTAGGGCATCATTTACCGATGCTACTGATTTTCTTGGAAATTCTTATGCCATAGAAAACGGAACATCAATTATCGGGGACTTTTCAAATGCGAGATTTCCAATTGTTAATATGGAAAAGCTACTTGAAAGATATCCTTCATATATAATTGCCAAAGAGTTAAGGACAACGTCAACAGAAGCCATGTCATACGCCAGCTTCGAACGCTTAGAAACAACTTCATCGTTTACTAAAACTGTCAAATCCGGATTCTCACTAAATATTGGTCCGTTCAAACTGGGAAGAAAGAAAACTGTAACCGATATTTTCAAGCATAACACAAGTAATTCCGAACAAGCAGTACACGGAGAACTTAGTGTTGAAGTTATTAATGGAATGATATCCTTACAAACAGCACCTAGTGCATTGAGAAGAATTTCGGCAGATTATTTGGACGAATTATTTGTAGATGCCCTTTATAATTCATCCATGGTAGAATTAATTCAAAGTTACGGAGAATTTGTCTTAACAAGCTATTATACAGGTGGGCGGGCATCGGCTTTATACTATGGTCTTGACACACAAAGTACAGATTTCAATAGTAAAGAGCGCGACATGGATAAATCAATAAACGCAACTTATTCATGGAACAAGGACTCTGTTTCAGGAGATTTTTCTGTTGGAACAAAAGATGGCAATTCTTCTACAGAGACTAAATCTTTTTCCGAATTACATGTATCTATCAAAACATTGGGCGGCGCTTATGGTTATAATGTTGCAACACCTCCTTATGACGTTAAAAGTACATCCATTAATTTAACGAGTTGGCTTCAATCATTAAATGATTCAAGAACACATACAATGATTGACATTCAAGATGGTGGGCTCTATCCAATATCGGATTTTATTTTGGAAGAAAACTTTAAGCAAAGATATAACGACACCCACATGGATTTTCAGCACCAAGAACAACTTGAAGAACCGTATATAGAAATAATGAAAGTATACGTCCGCAAAAGTAGCTCGGGAGAGAAATTATATGATATTGTACCTGTGCTAAATACAAGACAAGGAGATAAGCTCATTTTCTCAAATTCAAGTGCAGCAAGTCAATCCGATGCAGAATTAAAAGCGAACAGTGTTGCCACAACCTTTACCGAAAAAAGTAATGCTATAAAAGATGAAAAGAGCAAATATTATAAACTAGCTATCAAAGCTAATCCGAATAAAGTAATAAATCCTATCCTACAAACCACATTATCATTTTCAATAAACGATGTAGATGAGGCTGGAATGTACAAGTTTAAAAATACAAACACCAATATTTGGTATATCTACAATCCGACATCGTTATATTGTTTTGCATACTACGACGATGACTATATTCTTGATGCATACGGAATCTTAGATTGGGTAAACAGCATACCTGTAAAATCTGTTTCAATGACGACTTTATATCAACGATATAGAATATTCGGTTTGTAATGAAGAGCATTAATAGATATTCACCAATAAAAAAGACAATCCTTTTAAGGAAGAGGTAAAATACGTATCATTTATTAATTCAAATTATCCGCTTATGAAAAAATTATTGTTACCTTTGACCATTCTGCTGTTTTTCGGATTAGTCGTATCATCATGTTCTTCAGACGATGTACTTCAAAGAGAAAACAACGAACAGCCAAACATTGTAAAAAGAAACAATGAAAAAGCTCGTGAGGCTGGTATAAGATTATTAGAATCATTTGGAATGACAAAAACTCGTTCATTAAGTACTAGTGACTATCCGGACTATTATGGGGGAAGTTATATTAACGGGAATGGTAAACTTGTTGTTTTTCTTAAAGGAGAAATAGAAAGTACCAAAGCCACTCTTATAAGGTTAATAGGTGAGAATGATGTCATATATACACAAGGCAATTATTCTTATACGGAGCTGAATAATGTTCTAACCAAAATAACCTCATTTATTAGCAGTAATAAAGATTCTCAAATTGCCAAGAATATAAGATACTATTATCTGAATGATTTTGAGAACTGTGTCGTGGTAGAACTTGACAAATCTAATGAAATGGAAATAAAAGAGTTTAAATCAGAAGTAGTGAACTTTTCAGGAATTGTATTTAAACAATGCACAAGAGAATTTCAAAACCACTCATTATCGCCAGGAAGTTCTATAGGCACACCTAAAGGCACTGCGTCAATGGGATATAGAGCTACTAGATTTAACACTGACGGTTTTGTTACTGCAGGACATGCTTATAACACGGGTGACCCGGCATATTATAATAACACACTAATCGGTAGTTGTGACTTTTCAATCCAAGGTGGTTCCGTTGATGCAGCATTCATTAGTATAACTAATTTCTCCATCGTTCCCAATAATGGAAATCTTACTGGAGAAGAATATAATATTTGGGCAGGAGATAATGTAACCAAGTTAGGAGAGACTATAGCTCAATCTGAAGGTTATATTACAAGTACCAATGCAAATGTAAATGCCGATGGAATATACTATACAGATATGGGTGAAGCTACATATTTAAGTGCGTTCGGAGATAGCGGGGGACCAGTATATCTTACAGATAGTAAAAAAGTAATAGGTATACATAAAGGAAGCACAGCTTTCACATCTATATTTGTTAAGGTTGATAATATAGCATCAAAACTAAATGCTCATTTCAACTAATAATTACCAATGGATTGGATAAGTAACTTATCCAATCCATTTCATACTTAACTTATGCTCAAATTAATATCGATTTTGCTAACCAATGGAATTGTGTTATTCATGCTAATCAGTTGTCATAATAAAACAGGCAATTCTAAAAGCACTGTAAACCTTGAATATGAAAATAGTATCGACTCTCTTAATTCATATAAAATGGATATATCACATTTCATTAATTCCATCGAGCCAGGAGAAACGATTGTAGAAGAAAAACAAATGCAGGGGGAAGAATTTATTACAAGAGAAAATGAGAATATAAAAGTACGCTTTTTATTAAAAGACTCCTGCTCAAAAGACGGATTCTTGAAAACAGAAATTATTAATAATACAAACGATACAATTATCTATATTAGCAATACTTTCTTACACTATAGAGAAAGTAATAATTCATGGATTCCTTTAGTTTATCCGGATAATTATGTAAAAAATGATCTTGGATATTTAATACCTTCTCATGAAAGCGTCAAAATAAGGTTCTTTTTACCTTCTCAAGAAAAATATCCTAAAGGGAAATACAAGCTTCAACTATTATTCCGCAATACTTCAAAGAGTATTGACTATTATATCGATAAAATATTTCTAAGCAACAAGTCAAACTAAGTTCCTGATAAATTAAAAATTAAAAAAATGAATACAAAGAAAATAGTTGGGATTTTCTTATTATCCCTTTGTACTATGTGTTTCGTTAATTGTAGTGATGATGACACACCAGATGATCCGGCAGACACCATCACACTCAATATGCTTAATGAGCACAATGGAAAAACCTATTTAGGTGAATCAAATGTTTACATCAATGAAGCCAATAATTTTATCACATCTAAAAATTTCATTTCTGACGTAGGAAATGGCGCAGGAGTTGGAGCAAATATTCTGCCCTCGTTAACCAACCTCACACACGAAGTGGCGGTTACACCCGGGCATATTTATCAGATTTTTGATAAAAATACACTGATAGATTTTCCGTCAGGCAATTACGCTATTCAAGTAGAAACAAGTTATTATCAAGCCTATGTTGTATCTAAAATAGTAAATAGTGACATGAATATCGGTGCAATTGTAAAATATATATCTGTTTTCCCTAACAATAATGGACTGCCTGCATATAGGTATAATATTGGAAGCCTTTACCGCATAGGTGAAACGGTTGAATTAGCATTACCCCAAGATATTGAGTTTTTCTTAAAAGAACATAGCGCAGGTATAAAAGGATTAAATGTAACATATGCCAATAACAAATTAAGAATAACCCTAACTAAAGCACCTGACATTGTCAACGGACCTTATGGAACATTTGACCTTTATATCCGTTCAACCAATGTCTTTACGATCGTAGAAGTCCACGTGGAATAAGCAATAAAGACTTTATTAGCCAGTAAAACAAAGGGATTATCACCCATATTAGCATATATTTGCAACAAACATTTAAAGGTATGAGAATTGATAGATTTTTACTATTCGTATTATTACTGGCATCTTCGTATGGTTGCTCTGAAGAACAACCATACGAAGTTGAAAAGGAATCAGTTTCTATATGGGAAGGAGACACAAGGCATGTCATCATAGAAACAGACTTAACAGAGCACAACTATAAGTTAGAATCAGAAAATCAAGAAATTGCAACTGCAACTCTTGACGAAATGGGCGTATGCATCGCTACATACAAAAGTGGGAGCACCATGATACGACTTATCGATACTGATAATAAAAAAATAGCATGTGAAATCTACGTATATGTCAAATACTTCAACAGTCCGGAAATCATCAATTGGGGAATTCCATTAAAAGGTAACCCTGATTATCCGGGAGTAATAATAAAAGCTGTAGATCTAAAAATCCCCCCAGAAATAGAAGTTGAATTACGAGAAAAAGAGAAACCATTCATTGGTGCCACTTATACATTCAATCAGGAAACCAAGAAGTTCACAATGGAAACTGATTCGGGAATATTCAAAGAAGGTACATACGAATGGAACATTACCTCTTTAACCCTAATGTATGATAATAAAACAGAGAAATTCGGTTTTAAATTTGCCACAGGAATGTCATACGGATATATCCTACAGAGTGATAAAACAGTAGAATATCAGCAACGGTATCCTGATGCCGGTATCACAGAAGTAAAAGTTAATTATATTTGGAAGGATAATGGAATAATTCAATTAGGAGGGCTTACATTTTAATTAAATTGAAAAAAGGAAGTTATTAACAAGCGAAGATTACTCTTTCATCGCTTATCATGAAATCTATATCCAAGCCCCAACATCAGATTGTTGGGGTCTTTAAATTTGCTCAACTGATACCCCACGTGTAGAAACAAATGACGGGTGACATAAGTCTTGAGAGCCAGAACTTGATAGAACCCTTTTGTATCATCACCGCTGTATATCAGGTTCCGACCGACGCCGACATTGATAGAGAAAACAGGCATCACCAGCTCTGCCCGAAGAGATAAACCTACGGAAAACTGCTCGCGGAAAGGAGGACGATGAAACTTCAAATCGCCCGAGTAATACTCGCCCACTCTATACTCTTTAAGATTGGCACTCTCATCATATTGCGCATCGGCAGAAAACCCTGCCCGAAAATAGTTGTTGAAATTATACATCGGGGCGAAATTGACGCCCGCCACGCCAAACGAACCGGGAATCATACTCGACACATCGTCTCCAATCAGTCCTCTTTTGCGGGTGGCTCCGTAGATCACCAGATCATAGCTGACGTGAGGTTTTATAAAGAGCCGTCCGGGAGTGATGGGACCGGGTCCCTCATCCACGCCCAAAGTACGCACGATGCCGATTCTTCCTCCAATAACATTAAGACCGCCATTGGGATAATGCGTGTTTCCATTGGAAAAATGGGTGAGATCTACACCTGCCGCCAGTTTCCAGTACTTGTGAACTTGCCAGTTCAGCAAAAAGCCGAGATTGATGTACGCATTGATCTTGGAGCCAATCAGCACGTTTTGCGGATTGGATAGTTCATCATATTTCTTCCAGCCAAAAGAAGCCCCGAAGTTCCATTCGTAATCGAACGACAGACGGGGGGACAGTTGCGCGATACGTGACCCTTGAAAAGCGTATACCGACACGGGATTTCCCAATTCAGCGGGACTAAAGAAAGTATGGTAGGAAATGCCAATACCCTGATAGGTATGGGGAAAGAGCCTGCCGAGGTTGGATTCTTTGCTGAATCTGAAAGCGTACTTGAAATGGAAGGAAAGCGATTGGTCGATTTTCTTTTGCTGCGCATTGTCTCCTTGCAGAAAACTATGGGTGGAGACGATATATCCCGGACGGATGTCGAAGCCAAGCTGATGGCAGATCAGGGGATGGCTGACGCTATCGTTCCGTTGCCCAATGATTGTCTGGGCTTCCAGATTTGCGTTGATTGCCGGATGTACCAGAAGGCAAAGGAGGCACAGTAACCGTATGGCGTTCCTATTTCTAATCATTGATATATTAGTTGTTGATCGGTTAGTTGTTGAAAGGGATATCCTTGTGTGTTATGTAGTATTTTACAGGCATTTCGCTATGCAACGTGCCGGTTACGATTCGTTGTTTCTTGGTTTTGGGGTGAGAAACATAAAGGGTATATCTCGTTTCCAACCAATCATATACCATCGATAAGATGTAGTATCGAGAAGTCCTGGGAGGGATTATGTCTTTTTTCTGCTCCGTATTGGAGCAAGGCAACATTTGTTGCGCAGAAATGAATGGCGCCCGTTTACCGTTCATCCCTAAATATCCATCTTTCATGCTTGGTATTTCCACTGTCAGACCAGCTTCGCCCAGTAGTTGAAAGGCTTCGGGCACATCGCTTTTAAATCTCATAAAATGGTAAAAAGACTCGAAAGGAAAAAGCGTGTATGTAGACGAACCATCTGTTAAGTTATGAAAGGAGACGCCTTCTTTTTTCTCTATCTTGTTTTCCGGATCGTAAGAGTATGCATCCAAAGAATAAATGATACTATCCATCACATATCTGTCTGTCGGAGAAATCTCGACGCGTATCTCCTGCCACTCATACTCGTTGCTCGCCCTGAGCTGGAATTGAAAAGGAGCGGAAAGGGCATTCTCGCCCACCGTTATCTTCACTTCTTTGGGATGAACGCGTTCGATGGTGAAATCAATCATCTCTCCGGTGCACACAATCTTTCCCAACCCGTTCAGCGATGGACCTTGGTCGGTTGTTATCAGGCGATTGTCCGCATCATATATGTTATATTGAATGGGAAAATCGAAGGCTACATACATCCAATCCCAATTGGCAGCTGCAAATTGAATAGTGGCAACATCCCCGTTCCCGTCCAGCGTCAGTTCGGAATCGGAAGAACGGAAGTCGTCGACAAACACGTCTCCGTTACAACCATAAAACTTCCCTAGGATAAAAAAACAGACCGTCAGGTACAGGAATCTTTTCATATTGTTTCTCGCTTGTTCATTCTCTTTTGTTCTCTACCGACAAAAGTAACATATATTTTCAGGAACAGCATACAAACCTGCAAGAAATTACTAATTAATCAAACAGTTCTTTCAACACCTCCAATGATTTCAATGCCGGGAAGTCGGGCAGATGCAAGCGGTAATAATCATTCATAATCGTCAGGCAACGGGTACGCTCCGCACGGCTCATGCCAAAGAGATGCATTGTCTCATAGTTCATGCGCATCAGTTGACGGAGACGGGCAGCCTCTTCGGGATTGATATAGGAAGAATGCAGCTGGGGACGAATAGAAGTGAAGCAGGCATTCAATAAATCAAAGTAATCGCCGGTATGATAATCCTCCAGATTCGGATAAAGTCCCAGGAAACGGGAAAGACGCATCAGGAACACCAGATGGAAATTGGCAAAGCCGTCTCCACACTCATCCAGCCAAATGATGGAATGTTGCAGATAAGCAAATAACGGACGGTTCTCCGCCTCCTCCCGGATAGCCCTGTAAAGAAACTCCGACAGGAAAAGTGCCATCGAAGACTTATACGGATCGTATGGAATGGAAGAAAAAGGATAAAAGGATTTCGCTTCCTTCACACGATAGAGAGTTGCATTTGGGCGATAGTCGGCCTCGAACTCAATAAAAGACAACGGCTGGAAAAGTACGGATTTCACAGCCGCTTTCCGCGAACGGGGCACTGTTACAAGAAAAGAAGCCCTGCCGGACAACTCTGTATACATATCCACAATGATAGATGTATCATTGTATTTCAATGTATGAAGAACTATTCCTTTCGTTTTTTGCAGCATAACCGATATTTATCTCGTTTCCAATCCGAAGCAAAGCTACAAAAAAACACAAAATAATCGGAGACATACGGCGTTAAATATCGCTTCCACTTCCTTATCTTGCGCGTACATGAAACAAACCTTATAAATGATACGCTTATTTTGTAGCAGTATGCCTATAAATTCTTTGTTATCATTCATCGTCTCCGGTATTTGTTCCGTTAGTCGCCTAAAGAATCATTTAGTTACAAAAGAAGTTACCAATAAGCAGCTTTTTTATTTCGCTATATATAATAAGGTGGTAAGAAAAAATGCTTCCTACTGTTTTTCACAGGAGAGATTTTTTTATATAAAAATCACAACCATATATTTCACTGAATATCAGCCAAAAAGAAAGACATCTGTGAAAAAAAACACATATTCATTGAAAATTTTTCTATGAATCATTTGCCATTTTCAAAAAAGTTCCTACCTTTGCATCCGCAATCGAGAAACAAACACAGATTCGAGAAAGCAAAAAGCAGAAATGCTACAACAGGATGGCCCGTTCGTCTATCGGTTAGGACGCAAGATTTTCATTCTTGAAAGGGGGGTTCGATTCCCCCACGGGCTACAAGTTAAAAGAATAAAGAACTAAAAAAATAGATTAGTCGAGATGGCAAATCATAAATCATCACTGAAAAGAATCAGACAAGAAGAGACAAGAAGACTTCACAACAGATATTATGGTAAGACCATGAGAAATGCTGTTAGAAAGCTTCGTGCAACTACTGATAAAGCAGAAGCAGTTGCAATGTACCCAGGCATTACAAAGATGTTGGATAAGTTGGCTAAAGTGAACATCATTCACAAAAACAAAGCTAACAATCTGAAATCTAAGTTGGCTCTTTACATCAACAAGCTCGCTTAATAACAAGAATTTAACAATTCTATATAGCATCTAGGCTGAACTTTTAAGTTCGGCCTTTCTTGTTTATAACCCACTGAATATCAAACCTATTAACAATACAGAGAAACCGCCCGCATTCTTTATTTTTCACTGATTATTCTTCGTCAAGTCGACAATTTTCACTATATTTGCTCTGTTATTAAAGTTAGAAAGGCAATTATGAGCGAAGAACAAATCACTCCCAATAACGGGTCTTATTCTGCGGATAGTATCCAAGTATTGGAAGGTCTTGAAGCAGTAAGAAAACGCCCTGCGATGTACATTGGTGACATCAGCGTCAAGGGACTTCACCACTTGGTATACGAAATCGTTGACAACTCTATCGACGAAGCATTGGCCGGTTATTGCGACCACATCGAAGTAACAATCAACGAAGACAATTCAATCACAGTACAGGACAACGGACGCGGTATTCCGGTTGACTATCACGAGAAAGAAAAGAAGTCGGCACTGGAAGTAGCCATGACCGTATTGCATGCCGGAGGTAAATTCGACAAGGGTTCTTACAAAGTATCCGGAGGTTTGCACGGTGTAGGTATGTCCTGCGTAAACGCGCTGTCTACCCACATGACTACACAAGTATTCCGTAATGGCAAAATCTATCAGCAGGAATACGAGATCGGTAAACCGCTTTATTCTGTAAAGGAAGTCGGTACAGCCGACATTACGGGAACCCGCCAACAATTCTGGCCGGATGGTACCATCTTTACTGAAACGGTATACGACTACAAGATTCTGGCTTCACGTCTGCGCGAATTGGCTTATCTGAACGCCGGTCTTCGCATCTCTCTGACTGACCGTCGGGTAGTGAACGAAGACGGAAGTTTCAAGAGCGAGCAATTCTATTCAGAAGAAGGTTTGAGAGAGTTCGTGCGTTTTATCGAGTCTTCACGCGAGCACTTGATTAACGATGTGATCTATCTGAACTCCGAAAAACAGGGAATTCCTATTGAAGTGGCTATCATGTACAATACCGGATTCTCCGAAAACGTTCACTCATACGTCAACAATATCAACACC
Organism: Bacteroides sp. 2_2_4; assembly: GCF_000157055.1. Classification (NCBI taxonomy): domain Bacteria; kingdom Pseudomonadati; phylum Bacteroidota; class Bacteroidia; order Bacteroidales; family Bacteroidaceae; genus Bacteroides; species Bacteroides sp. 2_2_4. Next base: position 158,247 of record NZ_EQ973360.1, read on the forward strand.
ATTGAAGGTGGTACGCACTTGGCAGGTTTCCGCCGTGCGCTGACTCGTACGTTGAAAAAATACGCCGAAGACAGCAAGATGCTGGAAAAGGTGAAAGTTGAAATCTCGGGAGACGACTTCCGTGAAGGTTTGACTGCCGTTATTTCTGTAAAAGTAGCTGAACCACAGTTTGAAGGACAGACTAAAACAAAGTTGGGTAACAACGAAGTGATGGGTGCTGTTGACCAGGCAGTGGGCGAAGTATTAGCATATTATCTGGAAGAACATCCGAAGGAAGCCAAAACAATTGTCGACAAAGTGATTCTTGCCGCTACTGCACGTCACGCTGCAAGAAAAGCCCGTGAAATGGTACAACGCAAGTCGCCGATGTCGGGTGGCGGTCTGCCGGGTAAATTGGCTGACTGTTCGGATAAGGATCCTTCTAAATGTGAATTGTTCCTCGTCGAGGGAGACTCGGCAGGTGGTACTGCCAAGCAGGGACGTAACCGTATGTTCCAGGCGATCCTCCCATTACGCGGTAAGATTCTGAACGTAGAAAAAGCCATGTATCACAAGGCTTTGGAAAGTGATGAAATCCGCAATATCTACACAGCTCTCGGTGTGACTATCGGAACTGACGAAGACAGCAAGGAAGCAAACATACAGAAGCTGCGCTATCACAAGATTATCATCATGACCGATGCCGACGTCGATGGTTCTCACATCGACACACTTATCATGACGTTCTTCTTCCGTTATATGCCGCAAGTTATCCAGAACGGTTATCTGTACATCGCTACTCCCCCGCTCTACCTCTGCAAAAAGGGTAAAGTAGAAGAGTATTGCTGGACAGACGCACAACGCCAGAAGTTTATTGATACTTACGGCGGTGGTTCAGAAAATGCAATTCATACACAACGCTACAAAGGTTTGGGTGAGATGAACGCCCAGCAGTTGTGGGAAACAACTATGGACCCTGAAAACCGTATGCTGAAACAAGTAAATATTGACAACGCCGCAGAAGCTGATTATATCTTCTCTATGTTGATGGGTGAAGATGTAGGGCCACGCCGCGAGTTTATTGAAGAGAATGCAACGTATGCAAATATCGATGCATAATTTAAATAATACGTTTTTATAAACCAACCTCACATCTTACAACGAGGAAACGCCGATGGCGAAGGCACATCCTTCGATCGGCGTTTTTCTTTTATCTGAAGGGGCTTTCATGTTCGAATCGTTCAACCGCCCATCTCTTAATAAAACCTAACAGCAGAAACGTTTTCCATACAAAATCACTATCTTGCATAAAAAGCAAAGAAAACATAACTATGAAAATGAAAACTACTGCCCCCAATCCGTTATTTGCAAAGATCAGGTTGTTTCTTATTGTACTGACTTCCTGCGTGATCGCGACTTGTATCTTCTTGATTATTATCCATCCGGAAGCATGGATTATGCCGGCATGCGGAATCATAATCGCATTGTGCATTTTGCTTTATCAGCTATATTGCATACGCAAGAACCGGAAGAGAATTTAAATATATTGTTGCTTTTTCAGCTCTTCAGCAACAGTAACCAGCTCTTTGTACCATTCTTCACCGAACTTACGGATTAAAGGCTCTTTCAAAAACTGATATACGGGAAGATTCTCTTTTTTCCCCAGCAAAACTGCTGCTTTGCATACATCCCAACGATTATAATTCACCGCTTTATAGGGCCCGTAATCGCCGATCCGGATAGGATAAAGATGACAGGACACCGGTTTATAGAAGTCTGTTTTCCCCTCCCGATAAGCCTTCTCAATAGCACAGTAGCAACAGCCTTTTTCATCGTAGCAGGTAAACACACAGTCTTTATTATTAACAATAGAAGTCACCAGATCACCTTCCTCATCCGTATATACTACTCCTTGCTTTTCAATCACCGCACGTGCTTCCGGAGCCAGTTCATCCCAAATAACCGGCAAAACCTCTTCCAACTCCATCACCTCGTCCAGCTCTACCGGAGCACCGGCATCACCTTCAATGCAACAGGCCCCCTTACAAGCGCCCAAATCGCAAAGGAACTTCTCCTGAAATACATCAAGAGACACTACTACATCACCTATTTGTATCATTTTAAACCTTATGTGAGACAAAAAGGGCGGAGTTCTACTCCGCCCTCCCAATTATAGAAATCTAAATTACTTAATCAAAACGTTTCCGTCCATTTCTGCCGGAACTTCCAGTCCCATAATCTTTAAAATAGTCGGAGCAACATCTGCCAAACGACCATCTTCTACTTTCGCAGCCTTATTCTCTGTCACGTAAACACAAGGAACAGGATTCAAAGAGTGAGCAGTGTTCGGAGTACCGTCTTCGTTCAAAGCATGGTCAGCATTACCATGATCGGCAATGATAATTGCTTCGTAATCTTGTGCTTTAGCGGCTTCGATTACATCTTTCACGCAAGCATCTACAGCAATAACAGCTTTCTCGATTGCTTCATAAATACCGGTATGACCTACCATGTCACCATTAGCGAAGTTCACTACGATGAAATCATATTTGTTCTCGTTGATGGCAGCCACCAATTTGTCTTTTACTTCGAAAGCACTCATTTCCGGCTTCAAGTCGTAAGTAGCCACTTTGGGAGAAGGAACAAGGATACGATCTTCTTTATCAAACGGAGTTTCACGTCCACCATTGAAGAAGAATGTTACGTGCGCATACTTTTCTGTTTCAGCGATATGAAGTTGGCTCAAGCCTTTAGAAGCAAGATATTCGCCTAATGTATTAGATACATTATCTTTGTCGAACAGGATATGAACGCCCTTGAAAGAAGCATCGTACGGAGTCATACAGTAATATTGCAGCCCTGGGATGGTGTGCATACCTGCTTCCGGCATATCTTGTTGAGTCAATACAACAGTCAACTCTTTGGCACGGTCATTACGGTAATTGAAGAAGATAACTACATCACCTTCTTTGATTGTTCCGTCGCAGTTGGCATTCACAATCGGTTTGATGAATTCATCTGTAACACCTGCATTATAAGACTCCTGCATAGCCTGAACCATATCGGTAGCTTTCTCACCTATGCCGTTTACAAGCAGGTCATAAGCTTCTTTTACACGTTCCCAACGTTTGTCACGGTCCATAGCGTAATAACGGCCGATGATAGAAGCAATCTTGCCTGCTGATTTCTCACAGTGTGCAGAAAGTTCTTCGATAAAGCCTTTACCACTCTTCGGGTCAGTGTCACGACCATCCATGAAGCAATGGATAAATGTATTGTCAATATTATATTCTTTAGCGATATCGCAAAGTTTGAAGAGATGAACGAGTGAGCTGTGTACGCCACCGTTAGAAGTCAGCCCCATAAAGTGAACACTCTTTCCGTTTTCTTTTGCATAAGAGAAAGCAGAAACGACTTCAGGATTTTTCAGGATGCTATTGTCAGCACATGCACGATTGATTTTTACCAAATCCTGATAAACTACGCGTCCGGCACCGATATTCAAGTGACCTACTTCCGAGTTACCCATCTGCCCGTCGGGCAAACCTACGTTTTCACCGCTTGCCTGAAGTTGAGAGTGAGGATAAGTAGTCATCAGATAATCCCAGTAAGGAGTGGGAGTGTTGAAGATTACGTCATCTTTCTTTTGGTCACCTAATCCCCAACCATCGAGGATCATTAAAAGGGCTTTCTTACTCATAATATTTCAATATTTAAATTATCACTCTGATTTTCGGGCGCAAAGGTACAAAAAAGATGGTTACGTAAACGTTTAATCTATGTTAAGTTACAGGGCAGAAGTGCACCAGGCTATGAATATTTTTCTTACTTTGTAAAATTACTTTCAATATGTTGATCGAAAAACTATTATTATGAAAACAACTTTATTTTGTATCTTACTTTTGTTATCGGGTATAGTATCCGCACAAACAATCGACCATCCTCCTTTCAAAGCCCGATCAGGAAGTATTTCCAACATCACCCGCATAGAGCGCACTCCCGAGAACACAAGAGTATATATTCATGCTATCTTCCGCCCGCACTGGTGGATCATGGAGGATGGAGATACCTATCTGGAAGATGCCGCAACCGGCAAGAAATATCTGTTCAAAAGTGCTGAAGGTATCGAACTCAAAAAAGAAGTCTATATGCCGGATTCAGGAACAATGGATTATGTGCTGGTTTTCGAGCCGTTACCGTCAGAAACACAGACCATTCATTTTCTCAATCCTACTGATCCCGAAGGCAATATTTATGACATATCGCTAGTCCTGCAAAAGAAGAAAGATTCTTCTCCACTAGCCACCATCAAATGCAATTGGTTCAAGACAGACGGTTCCGGTTCATGGGAATATGGAGTTTACGACTCCATCAGCATTCTGAATAACCGGATATACATCAATGAAAATATCCGAAAAAAGGGAAAGCGGATTGAAATGACTTTAAAAGATAGAGAGAGTCAGGAGGAAATGACTTTATCATTCACCCCGCAAAAAGACGGCACGTGTAAGATTCAGCAGAAAGGAGCGGAAGAATTAGTGTACAGCAAGGAGAGAACTCCGATTACACAGGTTGCTGCAGAACCTGATTTTAAGCAATTCTTCCGCCAGGATTCAACTTATCTGCAAGGGTATATAAACGGATACGATCCTCGTTTAGGATTTGACACCGGTCTTATTTATCTGTCAAATGAACTGACCCGTGAAGATTATCCGACCGTCATCCAGATAGCCCCGAACGGTAGTTTTAGCTGTCGATTTATCATTAATCATCCGATAGAATCATCGGTAGTACTAGGACACAACTGGATTCCATTCTATATTGAACCCGGACAAACTCTCACCATGTATATCGACTGGGAAGCTGTAATGGCACGCAGCCGTGCACGCGATCATTACTTCCCTATCAGGAACACAGCATATATGGGTCCATCCGCCTCTCTCTCCTACCTGCTGAAAGACTTTGATAACCTGATAACCTATCGCTATGAGGACTTATCGAAATCACAAAAGACATTAACTCCCGACCAATACAAGGAGCACATGAAGCCTATCATTGCACAATGGAAACAGGTTGCAGACTCTGTAAGCCAAATCTATCAGCCCTCTCTCAAGGCAGTTCATCTGATAAAGAACAAGGTAGATTTGCAAGCCGGAAGTATGCTTTTTGATTTCTTGATGAGCAGAGATTATTACGCAAAGCAAGATAGCACCAATCAGGCGCTGAAAGTAAAGGAAGACGATTCCTATTACAGTTTCTTGAAAGATATGCCACTCAATGATGTAACCGTACTTGCAAACACAAACGCAAGTACATTTATCAACCGTTTCGAATATATGGACCTGTTCCGGAAAGCATATTCCGACCAGTCTTTTTCTCCATCAGACAGCATTGATTATACTTATCCGAAGAAACCTCTATTGACTTTCCTTAAAGAAAAAGGTGTGAAACTAAATAAGGAGCAGGAAGCAATAAGACTTAGACAGGAGAAGTTGGCCGGAACTACTGCCAAAATTATAATGAGGCAGTTAATTGCAGAGAACGAGAAGATGGCATCGCTCTATGAAAAAGAACAAAAACTCATACAAGAATATGTGGCATTATATTCCGAGAAAAAGGAAGAATCCCAGCAGGATAAGGATAAAATCTTTATAAAAATGAACCAGAAATATGATTTCAAGAAAGATTCCATCATTGCACAATTATATCCTACTCCCAACCCTTTGCTCTGGCAAATAGCCAAAGTGCGGAGCCTTAATTTTAATTTAGGAAATATCAAAGACAGCCAAATAGCTCATGAATATGTGGATAGCATCAAACAAATATTCACCGAACCGTTTCTCGCATCAGAAGCTGAACGAGTGCTGGAAAAGACACACCCGAAAGATAGGGCAAGATCTTATCAGTTGCCTGATGGAAAAGCGACTGAAGTATTCCGCAACATCATAAAGAATCATTCAGGTAAGGTTCTGTTTGTCGATTTCTGGGCAACGACTTGTGGCCCTTGTCGTGCAGGAATAGAGGCAACTGCCGATTTACGCAAAAAATATAAAGATCATCCGGAGTTTCAATTCATCTATATCACAAGTCAGAAAGATTCGCCCGAGAAAGACTACAAAAAATATATAGAGAAGAATCTAAAAGGAGAAGCCTGTTATTATGTTTCGGAGGCAGAGTTCAATTATCTGCGTCAACTATTCCAGTTCAATGGTATTCCACACTATGAACTTGTTGAAAAAGATGGCAGCATATCCAAAGAGCGTTTAAGCAGTTACAATATCAGGAAATATCTGGATAATCATTTCGAAGGAAAAGCAGAATAGGATCGGAGCCTCTAAATAAAGGGCACAAATAAAAGAATATCAAAAAAAGCGATACAAAGGGCGGAACCCTCTTCATTTTTCCGTACCTTTGCATCGCTTTTAAATTAAAATCATAGAAATATGGACGATTCAAACCCGCGAACGTGCACAACTAGTATTAATTAAAGCGAACAGAGTCATTGAAACCTGATGCCTCTGCTCGTGTAAAACAAACGAAAGGAGGCAATAAGATGAGAACGTATCTTTATTGTGAAGCCGGCTTTGTGGAAAAAGCTCAATGGCTTCCTAACAGCTGGGTAAATGTAGTATGCCCAAATAATGATGACTTTGAATTTCTAACTCAAACTCTCAACGTACCCGAATCATTTCTTAATGACATAGCCGATACGGACGAACGTCCGCGTACGGATACGGAAGGTAACTGGTTATTGACCATTCTTCGTATCCCTGTGCAGAACAAGCAGAACGGCAGCCTGCCCTTCGACACTGTACCGATTGGAATAATCACCAATAACGAGATTATTGTGTCCGTCTGTTATCACAACACCGATTTGCTACCGGATTTCATAGAGCATACCCGTCGAAAAGGGATTGTTGTACGCAACAAGCTGGATCTGATTTTTCGGATCATCTATTCTTCTGCCGTATGGTTCCTGAAATACCTAAAGCAGATAAACATAGACATCAGCGCCGCAGAAAAGGAACTGGAACGAAGCATCCGCAACGAGGACCTGCTCCGGCTGATGAGACTGCAGAAAACATTGGTCTACTTCAATACTTCCATCCGTGGAAATGAAGTAATGATAGGAAAATTAAGGACTATTTTCCAGGATACGGATTATCTGGACACTGAACTAGTGGAAGATGTGATTATCGAATTGAAACAGGCACTTAACACGGTGAATATTTACAGTGACATTCTCACGGGAACGATGGATGCTTTTGCCTCCATTATCTCCAATAACGTGAATACAATCATGAAACGCATGACAAGTCTGTCCATCGTCCTGATGCTCCCGACATTGATTGCCAGTTTCTATGGTATGAATGTGGATATTCATCTGGAAGAGGTACCCTTTGCTTTCTCTTTGATCGTACTATTTTCCATCGGATTGTCAACTCTTGCGTTTGTGATATTCCGGAAGATAAAATGGTTCTAATACAAAAAACAGCTTACCATCTGTGATCCTTTAGAGGATTCTAAGACGGTAAGCTGTAAATTATACGTTTTTTATTCTATAGAGAATTAATTAAAAGAGAATGTTTAGAGAGAGAAATTAAAATATCTTATCCTTCTTTACTTGCTTTTCTTCCGCCCAACGGAATAGAAACTCCAACGAATCCATTCACAGAGTTAGAGTTCTTGCCTAAGAACATATAGTCAGTTCCGACAAACAGAGGACCTAATTTCAGACCCAGACCGAAAGATTTACCGGCTGACTGGATAGCTGAGTAACTAAGTGCTACATTGAACCAGCTTTTCGGACGGTAGTTTGCAGAGAATGTTAATTCTGTAAGAGCATCAGGCTGTACAAAACGAGTGGTTGACAATACACCCACTGCTAATTTGTTATTGAAGAATCCATATTCTGCACCTAATACTAGGGTAGAAGCAAGACGAGATTTACGAGATTCTTTAGCATCGCTTACTTCGAGTTGCAACATGTCATAGTCAAGTACATCACCATTTGTTACACGGTCCATATATCCTTGAGCGTCATTCTGCAACTGATTTACAGCGTTCATAACAGTATTCGGATTATTCGGATCAACCATATTTGCATAGGTACTTCCTTTAATATCAATCGGATCCGGATTAGCAGATGCAATCTTTGTACTTGATTTTGACCAAGAGATAAAACCTAAGTCAAGAACAGAAGCAGATACAGTCAGATTATCCAATATTTTATAAGAAGCTCCTAAATCGATACCAAAACCGTACCCAGCTATACCCAATTTACCGCTATCGAAATCAAAGTCAGTTACATAATCTTTACCCTCTTCTTCTTGCAATTCCAAGCCTTTGAAAGAACTTTTCAGTTCGGCACCAACAGTCAAGTTTGCATGATAGTTATTAAACTTATCCTTTAATTCTTGTGCTGCCTGTGCTGCCTGTGAAGGGGTCATAGAATTCCAATAGCTCTCACTTGACCACTGATTTATTTGTTGATCACTAGGTAAATTAGCGCTCATTGCAACTCTATTAAGTTTCAACTCCATGTTACCAATACCCAATAAAGCTTTCACTCTAGCACCAACTGTCAAACGGCTATTAATCTGACGTGAAAGTCCTAAACCAATTTCAGTATAAGCATTAATGTTCAATTGCTGACCACTAATATCATAGTTACTATTTCTCCAGTTTTCTTCAACTGTTTCCATCTCATTCAAGAAGGTAAACATATTCTTTGTCAGGTTAGCACCGATATCTGTACGAAGACCGATATTGAATGACCAAAAGTTTTTTCCTTTATACCATCCTGCAGAAAGAATTTCTGTACTGAAGTTCACATTCAAATTTATTATTATCTTTCAGACGATTCATGAAATCCGGTTTGGTGTAGAAATCATCGCCATCATCAATAATATCAATGATATCCTGATAGCCTAACGAAGTAGAACCAACCGTTGCATTAACAGCACCGATCACTGAAAGGTTAAAGTAACCTTTAGTCGGTGTTAAAGCCGGATTCAGTTGTTGACGATAGTGAGTACCTTCCATGAAATAGGAAGTACGTAAAAACTGTGCATTTGCAGAAAGAGTGCAAACCAACATAATAAAAAATACCCCAATGAGCTTAGAAGACCATAATAGCTTGTTCGTTGCCATGATTTTAAACTTTTTAATTCTTATTATTGTTCGCAAAGATATAGCATTTCAATAACAAATAAAAGCACTAGGCAACACTTTTTTAGCCTAAACGGAACAATTTCACGGTTATCCGTAACAAAATCGTGCTTATTCTGCAAAAAAATGTAGAAAATGTGTGTAAAATGAAACAAAGCGACTTTAGAAGCTCAAAGTCAACTGGCCATCTCCCAACAGATTGAACGTCATGCGATGGTAAGGAGTAGTGCCACGTTCGGCAATGGCGGCACGATGTTTTTTAGTTGGATAACCTTTATTGTGGTCCCAGTCATAATATGGAAATTCTTCGTGAAGACGGTTCATATAATCGTCTCGATATGTTTTGGCTAAAATTGAAGCTGCTGCTATCGAAAGATATTTCCCGTCTCCTTTCACTACTGTAGTATGGGGAACACCGGGGTATTTAGTGAAACGATTACCATCGATCAGTAAATGTTGGGGACGGGTGGTCAACTGATCCACTGCACGATGCATCGCCAGAAAAGAAGCCCGCAGGATATTTATTTCATCAATTTCTTCCGGTGACACAATGCCAACCGCCCAAGCAATCGCTTCTTTCTCTATTACCTCGCGTAATGCATAACGTTGCTTTTCCGTCAGTTGTTTGGAATCATTCAACAGTTCATTTTTAAAATCTTTCGGAAGAATAACTGCAGCAGCATAAACCGCTCCCGCCAAACATCCACGACCGGCCTCATCACATCCGGCTTCAATCAGATTCTCGTTCAAATAAGGTAATAACATATTTATCGCTTCTATTTTGATACAAAGGTAATTCAAATTAAAAAAGGAGACTTGTATTGTCTCCTTTTTCTTACTTTCCCTTCTGCTTTTTTAGAATAAACTCCAGGCCACAGTAAGTCCTGCCATCACAATGGCCACCATACTCATAAGTTTTATCAAAATATTCAAACTCGGACCGGAGGTATCTTTAAACGGATCACCTACTGTATCTCCTACTACGGTTGCTTTATGCACTTCACCGCCTTTTCCACCAAAGTTACCTTCTTCCACATATTTCTTTGCGTTATCCCATGCACCTCCGGCGTTAGCCATAAAGATAGCTAATACGAAACCACTGCTCAAACCACCAATCAGTAGGCCGAGTACGCCGGGAACGCCAAAGATAAATCCTGTAAGAATCGGAGCAATAATAGCAATCAAGGAAGGAATAACCATCTCACGCTGCGCACCCTTTGTCGATATTTCAACACAACGTTCGTAATCCGGCTCGGCTTCTCCAGTCAGAATACCCTTTATGTCACGGAACTGGCGACGCACTTCGTCAACCATGTGACCTGCCGCACGTCCTACTGCATTCATTGTCAAACCACAAAACAGGAAAGCCATCATTGAACCGAGGAACATGCCCGAAAGTACTTTTGGATTCATCAAGTGTACTTCGTAATAATCCATGAAGTCGATAAAAGTGGCATTTGCTACGTTGATAGAACTTCCATCTGCAAAAGTCAGATCTACATTACCAAGACGTGTCAGACCGATTCGGATTTCTTCAATATAAGAAGCCAGCAAAGCCAGACCTGTCAGCGCAGCGGAACCGATTGCAAAACCTTTTCCCGTGGCGGCAGTTGTGTTACCCAATGAATCGAGCGCATCAGTACGTTTGCGAACTTCAGCACCCAGACCGGACATTTCCGCATTACCTCCCGCATTATCCGCAATCGGACCGTAAGCATCCGTTGCCAATGTGATACCTAAGGTAGAAAGCATACCAACAGCTGCAATACCGATGCCATACAATCCCATGCCTACATTACCGAAATCACCTGCGGAAGCCAACAGATAGGAGGCAATGATACCAATCACTACTGCAACTACAGGAATAGCTGTAGAAAGCATACCCAAACCAATACCGGAAATAATGACGGTAGCAGGACCAGTCTTACCGCTTTCACTTAGTTTCTGGGTAGGACGATAAGATTGAGAAGTATAATATTCCGTAGAACGTCCGATGATAATACCTACTACCAGTCCGACTACTACGGCACAAGAAATCCAAATCCAGTTATCTAGTTGCAAGAGCCACAGGATTAAGAATGTAGCTGCAACAATAAGCACGGAACTAAGGTTCGTACCGAAAGCCAATGAACCGAGCAAGTCTTTCATGGTCGCATTCTCTTTAGTACGGACAGCGAATATCCCTATAATAGAAAGGATAATACCAACAGCTGCAATCAACATCGGAGCAATAACTGCCTTGAATTGCATCACTGTATCTGCCGAATGGATAAAAGCAGCAGCACCCAGTGCAGCTGTTGCCAGAATCGAGCCACAGTAAGATTCATATAAATCGGCTCCCATACCGGCCACGTCACCTACATTGTCACCTACATTATCAGCAATAGTAGCAGGATTACGAGGGTCATCTTCCGGAATTCCGGCTTCTACTTTACCTACCAAGTCGGCTCCAACATCGGCTGCCTTCGTATAGATACCACCACCTACACGGGCAAAGAGTGCTTGCGTAGAAGCACCCATACCGAAAGTCAGCATGGTAGTAGTAATCACACAGAGTTTATGAGTAGGTGTCAGCGCATCAGCAGGAATCACTGCATTCAACAACAGATACCAGAAAGATATATCGAGCAATCCCAGGCCAACTACAACTAATCCCATCACCGCGCCGCTTCGGAAAGCAATCCTCAACCCTGCATTCAGAGAATTACGGGCGGCATTAGCGGTACGAGCCGACGCATAAGTCGCCGTCTTCATCCCTAAAAATCCGGAAAGCCCGGAGAAAAATCCGCCTGTAAGAAAAGCAATGGGAACCCATGCGTTCTGTACATGAAAGCCATAGGCCATAATTGAAAACAAAATAACCAATCCCAAGAATACCCAACCTACTATTTTGTATTGCTGTTTCAGATAAGACATAGCTCCTTTGCGCACAGCAGCAGCTATCTTTATCATTTGGGGTGTACCTTCGCTCTCTTTCATCATTTGCTTATGAAAGTAATAAGCAAAGCAGAGGGCTAACACGGAAGCGACTGGAACCAGCCAGAAAAGAATGTTGTCCATAGGATCAATTTTTAAAGGGTTTACGGAGGCTAAAAGTATGGAAATCAAATGAAATAAGCAAGTAAAAAAGAAAGAATTTATAAAGCTGAATTATTCTATCTTTTAATCTCTTTAAACAAAATGGGCACACTGTAGTTATTTACTTCATTCCCTCATTTCTATACGGAAATGAACTAATTTCGAGCTTGTGCAGATTTATTTTTGATACCTAATGGGGTTATGGCTAATGATACATGAATTTATTCGTCTGACAGCTGTTTCTTTTTCGTCTGACAATTGTCAGACGAAAGAACAACAATTGCCAGACGAAAGTTCAACAACTGTCAGACGAATAAATCTATATATGATGAATATTAAATCATCGCATATTACCAATTAAATCTTAGAAGAACTAAGATTAGTTCATTCCAGTACCGAAAGGAGCTAAAACCTGTTCACCACCCCATGATAAAATAACGAATAATAGCCCATAGTTACTAACCCTCTGCCATTCTCTGCTTATTTTGTTGGGCAAACTCTGTAGGAGTAACTCCGAATTGCTTCTGAAATATCTTTGCGAAGTAAGAAGGCGACTGGAAACCTACTCTGTCAGAGATTTCGTTGATGCGCAATTCTCCCTCCTGCAATAGTTCTGCCGCACGTTTTAATCGGATGATACGGATAAAGTCGAGTGAAGAAAGATCGGTCAGCGCCTTAATCTTACGATGCAGGCTGGAGCGGGACATATTCATGGCTGCAGCCAATGCTTCTACATTATAATTGGCGTCGGAAAGATTCTCACGCACTTTGGCTATCAGTTGGGACATCAGTTGTTCATCAGCCCGTGACATCGCACCCCCTTGCGGAGTACAAGCTCCGTAAGTGATCTGATTAATAAACATCTCATGCGTACGATGGGATTCACGCTCACGCGCCAGTTCTGCCAATAATTGCTGCTCACGGATCTTTTGTACTTCCCGGCGGCGATAGGCGCGAAGAGTCAAGACAAAGCTGCCGGACACTACAATGATATAGATAAGGTAAGCCCACACTGTACGCCACCAAGGTGGAAGAATACGCACTGATAAAGTAGCTTCTTCCTGATTCCAGACACCATTATTATTACTGCCCCGCACACGGAACAGGTAGTCTCCCGGCGGGAGCTGGGCATAAGACGCTGTATGCACATCAGATGTATAATTCCAGTCATTATCTATCCCTTCCATTTTGTAGGCATAGCGATTTGCACCCGGTGAGGTATAACTTAAAGCTACAAAATCAAAGCTGACGTTAGAACGGTAAGGCAGTTGCACACCATCTGCCGTGAAAGGAGTTTCACGTCCCTGCACGTACATTTCGGTGATATAGACTGGAGGCACAAAAGTATTCGGATGGACAATTTGCGGATTAAAAGAGACCAGCCCATTGATAGTTCCCATCCAAATAGTACCATCAGAGGCAGCCAAGGCCGATTTATAGTTAAACTGGTTATCAGGTAACCCGTCATTTCGGTTGAAAACTTGCAGGCTGTCTGTTTCCGGATAAAGACAAACCAGTCCACGGTCTGTTCCGAACCAGATACGATGTTGCCAGTCTTCCACGACTTTATATGTTACGTTGTCCGGAAGCCCGTCCGCTTTGGTGTATGTCCTGAATCTTCCGGTTTCGGGGTTAAAACGCAACAATCCACCCCGGTCTGTAGAAAACCAGATAAAGCCTTTACTATCCTCCGAAATACCTGTCACTTCATTCGTTCCGATAGAAGTGCTGTCCCCCGGTATACATTTATAGCTGACCATCTGATCTGTCTGCGGATGATACCGGAATATTCCACTACCCATCGTTGCCACCCATATATTGCCGGATTTATCTTCGAGAATATCACGCATATAAGCATACCCGAATTGCTCCATTTTCTCAAAAGTCTGTCCTTTGTCGGCCGAACGGAAGATGTTCCAGCCATCACCCAACCAGATTGCTCCCCCACGATCGCGGTAAAGGGCAAACACGGAACCTTCACTGATACCAAGTTGTGCGGGATAGAACGTCTGAACCTGATCTTGAGGAACAATCAGGTCGATGCCCCCTTTAAAGTAACCTGCGCCAACCAAATCATCCGAAGCGAACAGGCTTAATACATTCTGACGGTCAGGCGACTGGGGAATTTTAGTGAAAGTCTGTGTTCCCGGATTCCAGTAGCAAACACCGCCATCCTGTGTACTAACCCACACCACTCCGTCTTTTCCTTCCGCCAATTCACTGATGCGTCGTCCGCTGACTGTACCGGGCGCTCCCGGAAGATAAACCGAAAAATCGAGCGTACGTACAGGCAGATAGCTGGCTCCTCCAAATTGCGTACAGATCCAGGTTCCCCCTTCACGATCACGATAAATCTTATCGACGATAGCATCTCCAAGCCCATACTTCCCTCCGGCATCGGCAGGAATATGTTGCACACTGTTGTGTTTCTCATTAATCACATAAACGCCATTCTGCGTACCCACCCACAGCTCGTCTCCGAAGCAAACAGCGTAGCGGATAATTTTTCGATGTACTTTGGGCGCAGGGAATATACTCACTTCTCCAGTCTTTTTATTGAACCGTTTCAGTTCCTCTTCATGCACTCCGACAATCAGTTCATCGCCATAATCGCACAGAGTAAAGATGAAATCCCCTTTAAGGGCTTCTGTTGCATAGGGCACAAACTTATCCTGCTCCGGACTGTAACGGTAAATTCCCGCTCCATACGTACCCACCCAGACCGTACCTTCTTTATCTACACAGATAGACTGCGGAAAGTCCTTGCTTTTATCCTTACTGGGACAGGGAATATAGCGGAACAGTTTACCCGTCTCCACCTGATAGCGGAAAACTCCCTGATTCGGTGCATTCACCCAGATATTTCCTGAATGATCTGCCAGAATATCTTCAATCCAGTTGTATCTGATTTGCTCTCCGCTCTCTGTGCGGGCATCAAAGAACGAAAACTTCCCAGTAGCAAGCTCCTGAATATAAACACCATCATCCGTACCTACCCATAATTGACGGTGATTATCCTCAAAAAGAGCGGATATGACCTGATTGCCATGCTGCAAAGTTTCGTCATAGCAGTTATAAAGCTTCATCGACACGCCGTCATAACGATTAAGACCGTTGCGCGTACCCAGCCAGATAAAACCGTAACTATCTTGAATAATGGACTTGACATGACTGTTCGAAAGACCGCTTCCTCCATCTACACGGATAAAGTTATACTGTCCCGTCGCGGCAAAATCCGGAAGGAAAAAACAAATAGAAAGGAGAAAAAGCAGCAATTTCCTTTTCATACACAGATATTAGATAGCGACAAATATAGTTTTTTTTACGCTAAATGCATAGGAAGGATGAAACATTTGTTGCACGGATGGCAATAAATGTCGCACTGCAAAGGGCTATCGCACACTTGAAACATCTCTTGCACATCTTGACAAAAAAGAGTATAGCCACTTGTTTCTCCTCCTCCTATCTTTGCCTTCGTCAAAATGACACAACCGATGTGAACTTCCAAATCTTTAAATGAATACAAGTGATGAAAAAAGTAACCTTTAGTTGCCTTACTCTAGCAACCCTGTTGCAACTGATTCCTTCCAACGGGAATGCAGCGAACATTCAGGTGAACAAGAAAAAGACGAACCGAACCGAAATGAAGCAGGATACGATTCCTGCCAACTCTACTAAAAAAGAATCAGAAGAAGGCGAACGCAATGTGATGCTGAATGCTTCTGACGCCAACAAACCCCGCGAAATTCAAATCGGACTTCCCAGCGAGGACGTTAATGTCTATGAGAATGGACTTCCTGCCGTATATTCCTCTACCGTTCACAAACTTGCCGCTCATTGGCGTAGCGACAGCAGCCTGGGAGAAGTAGGACTTTTATCTCCTTCCGAATCGGCCATCACGACCGGTAATATTGCTTACTCCGTCAACTCATTCAGCAAACTGGGACAAAAGGATTTCCAAGGTATATTAAACTACCGCACCAATCATTTCGGTATGCAGAACTTCGACTTCAATGTTTCAGGAGCCATCAATGACCAATGGCTTTACACGGCAAGCATTTACCAGAACTTCGACCCGGGAAGTTTCGACCTGGAATTTACGAACTATGCAGACCGCACAGAGATTTATCATGCCGGCCTGACCCGTCTCTTCAACAACGGACGCGGCAAAATATCTTTGCTCTACAAACACTCCCGCAGTGAAAATCCGGCCAGCTATGCCAATGCAGCTCCTTTTATCTATGTCGGCGACGGCTCGGTCAAAGAGATAGACGGTTTCAAACTGGGAACAAATTCTTATGTTCCGCAGAACGGTTCTTTCCCATACATGGACGTAAGAGACGGAAAGATGAAAACATGGAACTTGGGCAATGGTTCTGAAAACCGTGCCAATGAGATTGCATTGATCTCCGATTATCGTTTCAGGAACGATCTGCTATGGAAATTCAATCTGAAATATATGGATGCTCCACGTGCCAACTATGTCGACTTCGGAGGCAGCACCATCAGCGAAGTAACCGCCAACGATGGTTTTACGTTATCAAACGGTGATCCGTATGAGGGACTGGCAGAAGGTCACCGCACCTGGTTGCACGTAGGCAAAGTGAAAAACTTCCTAATCACTTCCGAGCTAAACAAGACCTTTGGCAACCATGATCTGCGTCTGGGAGTGAACGAATGGTATTACCATCTTGATTATTATTCCTCTTCTCTGCAATGGATGGCCACCGTACAGAACTATCCACAGTTGCTGACTTCCACAACTACAAGTTCCCTGGACCCCACCCTGACCGGTCAGCGCGTACAGACATACGGGTACAACGAACTTAGTCCCGAATATACAAAGGGATATGAAAATAAACTCGCCCTTTACTTTACAGACAACTGGCAAGTAACTCCCCAATTCAATATCTATTATGGCGGACGCCTGGAATATTACCGGATGAGTGCCGATCAAATATCCGCTTCCCGTTTCCCGGGTTTCCGCATCGGCGACTTTACCACTTATAGCAAAGAGGAAGAAACAGGAAATATCATTGCCACACAACGCAGCATTCATCCCGCCAAAGTGGTAAAGGATAAACTGAACTATGCCGCCACGCTCCGCGCCGCTTACAACGTAACCGGGCAATTCGGCCTGACTGCCGACGGAACAGTAGCCACCCGCTTCCCACGTATCAACGAATATGCCGGAACAGGTCCTACGGAAGAGCAATACAAACGTGTCACCATACCGTTAATCCGTGGCGGTTTGTTCTACAAGAACAAGTGGATCAACCTCACCTCTATGGTTACCTATATCTCTAAATCTAATAATATTGACCAGCAAAACCTGACGAAACCGGGAACGGAAGAAGGAAAGACCGTATTGCTTATTTATAATATCAAAACACTGGGATGGACCACATCTGCCGAAATCGACCCGTTCAAAGGTTTTCACCTGCACGCTCTGTTCACGTATCAGAAACCTGTTTACAAGAACTATAACGCAAGCGTCACATTCAACGATGGTTCGGAAATGTCTGTCAACGCCAATGGGATGATTGTAAAAGAGATTCCGCAGATTCTTGTCGAACTCGACCCAAGCTATAATATCACGAAGGACTTACGCCTTTGGCTTAGTTTCCGCTATTTCGGCAAGACTTACGCCAATCTCCAGGAAGCCCTCTATTTCAACGGTCGCTGGGAAACTTTCGGGGGGATCAACTGGAATGTAAACAAGCATCTTTCTTTAGGGGCAACAGTCATCAACTTCCTGAATCAGAAGGGGGCCAGCGGAACCATCAACGGTTCGGAACTGATTACCAAAGAAGAAGCTGCCCAGTATGCCGGCAACTATATGAGTGGAAATTATTTACGCCCATTTACCGTAGAATTTAGCGCAAGCATTAAATTCTAGTTCATTCCTGACGAATTATAATTATCTTTGCGGCATTCTATGCCCACAAACTAACTAATACCTAATTAATTATTAAAAAACCATGAAGAAACTTTTCGTATTACTTATGGCATTGTTTACCCTGGCGCAAGTGGACGCCCAGGAAAAGAACGTTATCCGCATCGCAACGGACAACACAGACTTAATTCTCCAAGTAGCTCCTAACGGACGACTCTATCAGGCTTATCTGGGCGATAAGTTACTGAACGAGAAAGACATCAACAACTTTTCTCCTTACGTAAAAGGAGGAAGTGACGGTAGCGTATCCACCCGCGGATGGGAAGTATATCCGGGCTCCGGCGCCGAAGATTATTTTGAACCGGCTGTAGCTATCACGCACAATGACGGGAACCCGAGTACGATTCTCCGCTATATATCCTCCGAGCAGAAGGCAGTGGCGGGCGGAACGGAAACGATTATTCAACTAAAAGATAATCAGTATCCGGTAGAAGTCACACTGCATTACATCGCTTATCCGAAAGAAAACGTCATCAAGACGTGGAGCGAAATCAAACATGCTGAAAAGAAGCCTGTGACCTTATGGCGTTATGCTTCCACCATGCTTTATTTCTCCGGAAACGAATATTACCTGACAGAATTCAGTAGCGATTGGGCAAAAGAAGCACAAATGAGCACACAACCTCTGTTGTTCGGTAAAAAGGTGATCGACACCAAACTGGGAAGCCGTGCTGCCATGCACACCCACCCGTTCTTTGAGCTTGGTTTTGAACAACCGGCACAGGAAGCGCAGGGACGTGCCATGCTAGGTACTATCGGATGGACAGGAAACTTCCAGTTCACTTTCGAAGTGGACAACGTAGGTAACCTCCGTGTAATCCCCGCCATCAATCCTTATGCATCTGATTATGAACTGAAGCCGAATGAAGTGTTTACAACTCCTGAATTCATCTTTACTTTCAGCAACAACGGTACGGGCGAAGCCAGCCGCAACCTTCACGCATGGGCACGCAACTATCAGCTGAAAGACGGACAAGGCGACCGTATGACTTTATTAAACAACTGGGAAAATACTTACTTCAAATTCAATGAGGAACTGCTTGCCGAACTGATGAAGGAAGCTAAACATCTTGGTGTAGATATGTTCCTGCTGGATGACGGCTGGTTTGGCAACAAGCACCCACGCAACAGTGACAATGCCGGACTGGGTGACTGGGAAGTGATGAGATCCAAACTGCCGGGCGGTATTCCTGCCCTTGTACAGTCTGCCAAAGAAGCCGGAGTGAAATTTGGTATCTGGATTGAACCGGAAATGGTTAACCCTAAAAGTGAGTTGTTCGAAAAACATCCCGACTGGGCTATCCAACTGCCTAACCGCGAAACATATTATTACCGTAATCAGCTGGTACTCGATCTTAGCAATCCGAAAGTACAGGACTTTGTATATGGTGTAGTGGATAAGATCCTGACAGAGAATCCGGAAGTGGCTTTCTTTAAATGGGACTGTAACTCTCCAATTACAAATGTTTATTCTCCATATTTAAAAAATAAACAGGGACAGCTTTATATCGACCATGTACGTGGTATATACAATGTATTGAAACGTATCAAAGACAAATATCCAAACGTGCCAATGATGCTCTGCTCCGGCGGTGGCGCCCGTTGCGACTACGAAGCTCTGAAATATTACACAGAATTCTGGTGCAGCGACAACACAGACCCGATAGAACGTCTGTTTATCCAGTGGGGATTCTCACAAATCTTCCCGGCAAAAGCCATGTGTGCACACGTAACCAGCTGGAACAAGAACACAAGCGTGAAGTTCCGTACGGATGTGGCAAGTATGTGCAAACTGGGCTTTGACCTTGGACTGAAGGAACTGAATGCAGACGAACAGACTTACTGCCAGAATGCAGTTGCCAACTGGACGCGTCTGAAAAAAGTGATTCTGGACGGCGATCAATACAGATTGGTTTCTCCCTACGATGGCAATCACATGTCTCTCATGTATGCCTCACCGGATAAGAACAAAGCTGTGCTTTATACCTACGATATCCACCCACGTTTCGGTGAGAAACTGCTCCCGGTAAAACTTCAGGGACTGGATGCGAAGAAAATGTATAAGGTGAAAGAAATCAACCTGATGCCGAATTCCAAATCGAATCTGGCTGCCAATGAGAAAACTTATTCAGGAGATTATCTGATGAAAGTGGGAATCAATGCTTTCACAACAAATCAGGCTTTCAGCCGCGTAATTGAGCTGACTGCTGAATAAAAAGGAAGGAAATAATCGATAAAAAAGGGGGATTCGCTGTTATCAGCGTTTCCCCTTTCTTTTTACATACAATAATATTCAATTCATCTTCAATCGCAACAGCTGTTTCAATGGTTACAACTATTCTATTAGACGGAGGAAGTCTCTAAAAAAGTTGCAGCTACACCGTAACTTTTTACGATATAGCTGCATTAATGTTAAAGAGAGAGAATTTATATAATATAAGCATGGTCTCACGACCCTCCTGATATTCAATGAACATTTTGTTTCTTTACCTATTAGACGCACGAAAGCTCAAATCACTGCACTCGAGGCCCTCTTTTTTTAGTTAAAGAATAAAAAAAGCCGCTACTCCACAGGAATAGCAGCTCATATCTTTAAAACATCTTGCTGACACGTTCAATTCCTGCCACCAAAGTGTCTATTTCCGATTTGGTATTGTACATGGCAAACGAAGCACGTACAGTTCCTTCTATGCCAAGACGTTGCATGAGAGGTTGTGCACAATGATGCCCTGTTCTCACGGCAATACCTAGACGATCCAGCAACGTGCCGAGGTCGAAATGATGGATATCTCCCACCAGGAAAGAAATGACCGCTCCCCGTTCGGCTGCTTCACCGAATATACGTATATGGGGGATTTCTTTCAGACGTTGCAAAGCGTAAGTTGTCAGTTCATGCTCATGGGCGGCTATCTGTTCAATGCCATGTCCGTTCACATAATCAAGGGCTTTTGCCAGTCCGGTAGTTCCGATATAGTCGGGCGTACCGGCTTCAAACTTGAAAGGAAGTTCATTAAAAGTGGTCTTCTCGAAAGAGACATGCTGAATCATCTCTCCTCCTCCCTGATAAGGTGGAAGGCGATCTAACCATTCTTCTTTTCCATAAAGTACTCCGACACCTGTCGGACCATATATCTTATGGGCGGAGAATACCAGAAAATCGGCATCCAACTCCTGTACATCCACTTTCATGTGAGGAATAGACTGTGCAGCATCTATCAGGCAAGGTACACCATGCGCATGAGCTGTTGCGATCATCTCCTTCACCGGATTCACTGTACCCAGTACGTTCGATACATGAACTACGCTGACTATTTTCGTGCGTTCGGAAAATAGTTTTTCATATTCATCCAGCAGAAGTTCGCCTTTATCATTCATCGGGATGACTTTTATGGCAATTCCTTTACGGGCAGCCAACAGTTGCCAGGGAACGATGTTGCTATGATGTTCCATCACGGAAACAATCACTTCATCCCCTTCTTCCATAAACTCGTCGCCGAAGCTGGAAACAAGCAGGTTGATACTTTCTGTTGTTCCGCGTGTAAAGACAACTTCATTCGTGCTATGGGCATTGATAAACTCACGTACCGTTTCACGGGAAGCTTCATGCAGTTCCGTAGCTTGCTGGGAAAGATAATGTACGCCGCGATGCACATTGGCATTGACGGAATAATATTCATCCACCAACGCATCAACCACCAGACGGGGTTTCTGTGTTGTCGCACCGTTGTCGAAATAAACCAAAGGTTTACCGTAAACCGTACGGCTCAATATCGGAAAATCTTCACGTATCTTTTGAATATCCACGTTCATTATTTTTTAGTGGTTACTTACAAATGGCACAACCCTGACATCTATTCAACTCGCCACGGAAACGTTTCTCTACCAATAGATGCAAACGATCTTTCAGCGCTTCCAAACGAATGGTATCGATCACTTCGTTGACAAATGCGAACATCAACAGCAGACGGGCTTCTTTCTCTGCAATACCGCGCGAACGCATGTAGAATAATGCGCCTTCATCCAACTGGCCTACTGTTGCTCCATGCGAACATTTCACATCATCCGCATAAATCTCCAATTGAGGTTGTGTATACATTCTTGCATCACGCGTAGCACAAAGATTCCGGTTAGTCTGTTGGGAATTCGTATGTTGTGCATCGGGGCGCACGAGTACCAATCCGGCAAACGCACCTACCGACTGGTCGTCGAGCACATACTTGAACAGCTCATTGCTGGTACAGTTCGGTACGGCATGGTCAATACTTGTATGATTGTCTACATGCTGGTTTTTATCGGCAATCGCCATACCACAAAGGTTTATTTCGGCTCCTTCTCCTGCCAGCAACACTTCGGTTGTGTTGCGGGTAGTACCATTATGCAAAGTCATTCCGTTGAGCAATACATTACTGTTGGCCTCTTGCTTTACATACAGGTTACTGATACGAACTGTGCTTGTATGTGTTTCTTCCAGCTCATACATATCGAATACCGCATTCTCACCGGCAAATACTTCAATAACTTGTGTCGCCAGGAAGTTCACATTATCCATTGCATGGTCACAAATCAGCAAACGGGCTTGCGCGCCATCCTCCAGGATAATCAGTACGCGACGGTTCACCATAAAGTTAACATCTGCACGCAGGATATTTACCAACTGGATTGTTTTTTCCACCACCACATTCTTCGGCACATAAAAGACAACGCCATCTTGTGCAAAAGCGGTATTAAAAGCAGTCACACCATCTTTGGAGGTATCTGCCAGTTGACCGTAATATTCCTTCACCAATTCCGGGTGTTGCTCGGCCACTTCTTTCAGACTACCGAAAATCACACCTTCCGGCAGATTTCCTGTGGGAAGCGCTCTATTATAAAATGTGTCATTTACCACAAAATACAAGGAGGTACTCATATTCGGCACATCACACTTAAACACTTCATACGGATTGACCGGAATAGCCAAACGATTCAAGTTCAAACCGAAATCCGGTTCAAAGTACTTGCTCACATCCGTATATTTGTACTTCTCCATCTTACGGGTCGGAAATCCGAGTCGCTCAAAATCGGCAAATGCTGACGCACGAGGCGCATTCAGCACTTCGGCACTATGCTTACAGATCATCGCTTCCGTCTGTGAGAAAAGTTCTATATATTGTTGTTCAACCATCATCGTTTTATATTTGTCATTCTCCTACTTCTTTCTTGATCCAATCGTATCCTTTTTCTTCCAGTTCCAGAGCAAGTTCCGGTCCGGCAGTTTTTACGATACGACCTTTATAAAGGACATGCACAATATCAGGCTTGATATAATCGAGCAAACGTTGGTAGTGGGTAATAACGATTGTACTTGTTTCAGGAGTTTTCAGCTTGTTCACTCCTTCCGCAACAATACGGAGCGCATCAATATCCAAACCGGAGTCTGTCTCGTCGAGGATGCTCAAACGCGGTTCCAGCATAGCCATCTGGAAAATCTCGTTCCGTTTCTTCTCACCACCGGAAAAGCCTTCATTCACCGAACGGTTAGCCAGTTTATTATCCAACTCTACCACCGCACGTTTCTCACGCATCAGCTTCAGAAACTCACTGGCGGTCAGTGCAGGCAGACCTTTATATTTACGTTGCTCATTCACAGCAGCACGCATAAAGTTCACCATGCTCACACCCGGGATTTCCACCGGATACTGGAAACTAAGGAAGATTCCTTCATGGCTACGATCTTCGGGGCTCAACTCCAACAGATCCTTTCCATAAAAAGTGACCGAACCTTTTGTTACCTCAAAAGCCGGATTACCCACCAATACGGAGGAAAGCGTACTTTTACCGGAACCATTCGGTCCCATAATAGCGTGCACCTCACCGGGATTCACCGTCAGGTTAATACCTTTCAATATCTCTTTGCCATTAATGCTGGCATGCAGGTCTTTTATTTCTAACATGATATATTTACGATTTTACGATTTACTATTAAAAAGTCAACATCACCCCACGCTTCCTTCCAATGAGATGGTAAGCAGCTTCTGTGCTTCTACCGCAAACTCCATCGGAAGTTTATTCAACACTTCCTTTGCATATCCGTTCACAATAAGTCCGATAGCATCTTCTGTCGGAATACCGCGCTGGTTGCAATAAAATATCTGGTCTTCACTAATCTTGCTTGTCGTAGCTTCATGTTCTACCACTGCCGTCTCATTGTGAATATCCATATACGGGAAGGTATGTGCACCACACTTATCTCCCAGCAACAGAGAGTCACACTGGCTATAATTACGGGCATTATCCGCTTTCTCGGCCACGCGTACCAACCCACGATAGGAGTTCTCACTATGTCCGGCAGAAATGCCTTTACTTACAATCGTACTACGAGTGTTCTTACCCAGATGAATCATCTTCGTTCCGGTATCTGCCTGCTGATAGTTGTTCGTTACAGCTACGGAATAGAATTCAGCGGTCGAGTTATCGCCCGTCAGGATACAGGAAGGATATTTCCAGGTGATTGCCGAACCGGTTTCCACTTGTGTCCAGGATAATTTACTGTCCACTCCTTTACAGTTACCGCGTTTAGTCACAAAGTTGTATACACCGCCCTTGCCTTCTGCATCTCCCGGATACCAGTTCTGAACGGTACTGTATTTTACTTCTGCACGGTCGTGCACAATGATCTCAACGATAGCGGCATGCAGCTGATTTTCATCCCGCATCGGAGCCGTACATCCTTCCAGATAAGAAACATACGAATCATCATCCGCTACAATCAGCGTACGCTCAAACTGTCCCGTGTTACGGGCATTGATACGGAAATAAGTGGAAAGCTCCATCGGGCAACGTACTCCTTTCGGAATATACACGAAAGAGCCGTCAGAGAACACTGCGGAATTCAACGCTGCAAAGAAATTGTCCCGATAACCTACTACCGAGCCCATATATTTCTTCACCAAATCCGGATGCTCCCGCACGGCTTCACTGAACGAGCAGAATATAATTCCTTTCTCCATCAGCGTTTCCTTGAAGGTAGTCTTTACGGAAACAGAGTCCATAACGGCATCCACTGCCATTCCACTAAGAGCCATTTGCTCTTCCAAAGGAATTCCCAGTTTATTAAACGTCTTTATCAGTTCAGGATCGACTTCCTCTATGCTCTTCGGTCCTTCTTTCTTCTTTGTCGGATCGGCATAATAAGAAATCGCCTGATAATCAATTTCAGGGATACGGAGATGTGCCCAGGTAGGCATTTCCAGCGTCAGCCAATGGCGATACGCTTTCAGTCGAAACTCCAGCAACCACTCCGGTTCGTCCTTTTTCGATGAAATCAGACGAATGACATCTTCATTAAGTCCACGCTCAATGATGTCCGTATGCACCTCTGTGGTGAAACCGTATTTATATTTCTCCTCCGCAAATTTCCGGACAAACTCATTATCAGTCTTCTTTTCAAGTTCGTCTTTCTGATTGGGTTTCATTTTATTGGGTTCTTGTTGCATCTTTATCTTTATTCTCTAATATATATTGTTGCGTCATATTCTTCGCAGCAGGGAAAAAGATCCCCGCAAACGTTTCCATCGGATAATATAACAAAGACTCTTCCTTTTTTGTTGCACTAATTAACTTATTATCGCTGTCCACAAACTCTATCGCACCAATCACTACACTCGTTAACAACAGAAACTTAAGTGCTCCCAGCCCACTTCCTAACCAGCGATTCAACCAGTTCAACGAAATAGCCTGCATTGCTTTTGTCAATAGCGAGGCAATCAATACAAAGATCAATGGTACGGCAATCCAGATCATGATAAAAGCCAACACTTGCGCAACTGTCATTGAATCCGTCACTGTCGGGCAAAGCTTTTCCGCCAAAGAAGCATACAGAGCTTTCGCTGCCAACAGACCGACTATTAACCCCAAAATAGAAGCCAACTGACGAATGAAGCCTTTTACAAAACCTACAATCGCTCCGGCGCCTATTACAATAAGGATAATTATATCAATCGTTGCCACATTTATTATGTTATAAGCTATAAACCAATAAGTCGTATATAAGCTGATTATAATGAGAAGGTGCCGAATGATAAAAAATAAGGTGGTAAGGTGGTGTTCTGCAAACAGTACCACATTACCACCTCTTTATCAATCATGACCTCTGCTATATTATAACATTATAATACACTTATAACCTTACTATATATATTTACAGCGTCTGTTTCACTTCTATTTCTTCGAATGTCTCGATCATATCGCCTACCTTCATGTCGTTGCAGTTCACCAGACTGATACCACACTCGAAGTTTGTACCTACTTCCTTCACATCGTCCTTGAAGCGTTTCAATGCGTTGATGTTTCCGGTAAAGATTACGATACCATCGCGGATCAAACGAGCCTTGTCGCTGCGTTTCACCTTTCCGGTCTTCACCATTGCTCCGGCTACAAGACCGACTTTCGTAATATTGAATACTTCGCGGATTTCGATGGTTGCAGTAATCTGTTCCTTTACTTCCGGAGCCAACATACCTTCCATAGCAGCCTTTACCTCTTCGATTGCATCGTAGATGACAGAATACTTACGGATGTCAACACCCTCTTGGTCGGCCATCTTACCGGCAGCACCCGAAGGACGTACCTGGAATCCGACAATAATCGCATCCGAAGCAGCAGCCAGAGAAACATCAGATTCAGAAATTGCTCCCACACCCTTATGGATAACATTTACCTGAATTTGTTCCGTAGACAACTTAATCAACGAATCGCTCAACGCTTCCACAGAACCATCCACGTCACCCTTAACGATGATGTTCAATTCCTGGAAGTTACCCAAAGCAATACGACGACCCAATTCATCCAATGTAAGGATCTTCTGCGTACGCAAACCTTGTTCACGAGCCAGCTGCTCACGTTTATTAGTGATCTCACGAGCTTCCTGATCGCTTTCGACTACATGGAATGTGTCACCTGCGGCAGGAGCACCATTCAATCCCAGAATCAATGCCGGTTCGGAAGGTCCTGCTTCCTTGACGCGTTGGTTACGTTCGTTGAACATAGCCTTCACACGTCCGTAGCTGGTTCCCGCCAATACGATGTCTCCTACTTTCAAAGTACCGTTAGATACCAATACAGTAGCTACATATCCGCGTCCCTTATCCAGTGAAGATTCGATGATGGAACCCGTAGCATTACGGTTCGGATTTGCCTTCAGGTCGAGCATTTCCGCTTCGAGCAATACTTTTTCCAGCAAGTCTTCCACACCCATACCTTTCTTGGCAGAGATATCTTGTGACTGATATTTACCACCCCATTCTTCAACAAGGTAATTCATTGCAGCCAGTTCTTCTTTAATCTTATCCGGATTTGCAGTCGGTTTATCTACCTTATTGATTGCAAATACAATAGGTACACCGGCAGCCATCGCGTGATTGATCGCTTCTTTCGTCTGTGGCATCACGTTATCATCGGCAGCCACAATAATGATAGCAATATCCGTTACTTTGGCACCACGTGCACGCATAGCGGTAAACGCTTCGTGACCCGGAGTATCGAGGAATGTAATACGACGACCGTCTTCCAATTGCACGTTATAAGCACCGATATGCTGGGTAATACCTCCGGCCTCACCGGCAATTACATTCGCCTTACGGATATAGTCAAGCAAAGAAGTCTTACCGTGGTCAACGTGTCCCATCACCGTTACAATCGGAGCGCGCGGTTGCAAATCTTCCGGAGCATCTTCTTCTTCAACGATAGCTTGTGCCACTTCCGCACTTACATATTCAGTCTTGAATCCGAATTCTTCAGCCACCAGATTGATGGTTTCAGCATCCAAACGCTGGTTGATGGAAACCATGATACCAATACTCATACAAGTAGCGATAACCTGGTTAACAGAAACATCCATCATCGTTGCCAATTCGTTAGCCGTAACGAACTCGGTCAACTTCAATACCTTGCTGTCTGCCATTTCCTGATCTTCCAGTTCCTGCATACGGTTGGAAGCCATTTCACGTTTCTCTTTACGGTATTTGGACGTTTTATTCTTACCTTTGGTTGTCAGACGTGCAAGGGTTTCTTTTACCTGTTTTGCTACGTCTTCCTCGCTCACTTCCTGTTTGATAACCGGTTTCTTGAAGCGATCTTTATTGTTGTTATTTCTTCTGTTGTTATTTCCCTGTCCGTTGGCCTGGCCACCCTGACCGTTACTATTGCCGCCTTTACCCTGTACATTAGGTCTTGGAGCAGCAAAGTTGGAAGTTGCAACATTGTTAACGTCCACCTTCTCTTTATTGATACGGTTACGTTTCTTCTTGTTAGCAGCCGCTTCCGCACTGTCCTTAGGTCCGCTCTTCGCCAATTTAGAATCATCCTTACGGATTTCCTTGATGATAGCTTCCTTCATCAACTTCTTCTGATCCTGACGGATTTTTTCCTTTTCTTCACGTTCGCGACGTTTCTCTTCCTTCGATTTCTTCTTGGGACGAGTAGACTGATTCAATGCAGCCAAGTCGATCTGACCGATCACATTAATCTTTGCGCCTAATTCCGGTTGACGGATTTTGAAAACACCATCATCCTCCGGAGCCTTTTCCGCTACCGGGGTTACTTCAGCCTGTGCAGTTTCCACCTTTTCTTCTTCTTTATGTTCTTCCGCCTTCACAGGTGCAGCTACTACTACCTTCGGCTCTTCTTTTTTCACTTCTTCTACTACTTTTTCAACTTCTACCGGCTTCGTCTCCACTACAGGTTCCGGCACTACTACGGGTTCAACCACCACTGGAGTAGGCTCTACTACAGAAACAGGAGGTGTCACCACCTCTTCCTCCTTCACCTCGGGTTCTCTCTTCTCGGGCTCCTTTTTCACTTCGGGTTTAACGACAGGCCGTTCCACAACCGGTTCTTCCTGTTTCTGTTCCGGTTCTTTCTCTACCTTTTCAGGTTTACGACCGTTCAATTTATCCAAATCTATTTTTCCGACAGGTTTAAACTTCGGACGTGCATCCTCAGGTACGACTGTCTTAATCACATCTTCCGACTTCGGTTTTTCGGGCTGCTTTTCGAAGCCCTCAATCGATACCGACGCCTTATTACGTTCCTTATTCTGACGTTCCTGTATGAAACGCTCCGATTCAAGTCTAAGGTTCTTATCTGTACTAAACTCCTTTACGAGTATAGCGTATTGCTCCTCGCTAATTTTAGTATTAGGATTAGCCTCAACGGTATGCCCTTTCTTTTGCAGGAACTCAACTACCGTCGCGATTCCTACGTTCAAATCTCTTGTAACTTTGTTTAACCTTATCGTCATATTTTAAAATTAATGAATAAATGGAGCTTGTTTAATTGAAAATTGAGAATTAAGAAATAAAAGTCTGCTGCATTATATTGTATCGCAACTTTTAATCTTTAATTTCATCTTTATTTTCAATTGAAGGATCTTCTTCTTCAAACTCCGATTTCAAAATGCGTATTACCTCGTCCACTGTCTCTTCTTCCAAGTCCGTCTTTTCAATCAACATCTCACGAGGAGCATTCAACACAGCCTTCGCTGTATCGATGCCGATAGCTTTGATAGCGTCGATCACCCATCCGTCAATTTCGTCTCTAAACTCGTCGAGATAGATATCTTCGTCAGCTACATTCTCATCCAACTCACGGAACACGTCGATAGTGTACTCAGTTAACATACTGGCCAGTTTGATATTCAAACCGCCTTTACCGATAGCCAGCGAAACTTCTTCCGGTTTGAGGAATACCTCTGCTTTCTTCTCTTCCTCGTTCAGACGAATAGAAGAAATCTTAGCCGGGCTTAAAGCGCGCTGTATAAACAATGAGATGTTCGATGTATAATTGATTACGTCGATGTTCTCATTGCGAAGTTCACGAACAATGCCATGAATACGACTTCCCTTTACACCTACACAGGCTCCTACAGGGTCGATTCTGTCATCGTAAGATTCCACCGCGATCTTGGCACGTTCGCCGGGGATACGGGCAATCTTCTTGATGGTAATCAAACCATCATTAATTTCGGGTACTTCCATCTCGAACAGGCGTTGCAGGAAAACGGGAGAAGTACGTGACAAGATAATCTTAGGATTATTATTCTTGTTATCCACGCGGGCAACTACTGCACGAGCCGTTTCACCTTTACGATAAAAGTCGCTCGGGATTTGTTCGGTCTTAGGTAACAGCAATTCGTTTCCTTCATCGTCTAAAAGCAACATCTCTTTTTTCCAGATCTGATATACTTCTGCATTGATGATAGTACCTACCTTATCTATATATTTATTATAAATACTGTCTTTTTCGAGTTCCAGAATCTTGGAAGCCAGTGTCTGGCGAAGATTCAGGATCGCACGACGTCCGAACTTGGCAAAGATAACCTCGTCAGTCACCTCTTCACCTTCTTCGTAAGAAGCATCAATTTTCTGTGCTTCGCTCAACGAAATCTGCATATTCGGGTTAGTCAAATCTTCATCGGCCACAACTTCACGGTTACGCCATATCTCGAAGTCACCCTTGTCCGGGTTCACGATTACGTCGTAATTTTCATCGGTGCCAAACATTTTCGCGATTACGCTACGGAACGACTCTTCGAGTACGCTAACCATCGTCGTTCTATCGATATTCTTCAGTTCCTTAAATTCCGAAAATGTATCAATCAAGCTGATTGTTTCTTCTTTTTTGGCCATAACTATTTAAAGCTAATTAAGTATTTAGTATATTTTATTTGCTCATAAGTGAAGGTTTCGTCCTCTTCTACCAATTTCGGGCGCTTTGATCCTTCGGTTTTTACTTTCTTTTGTACGCCTACCGTAAACTTCTCTTCATCGGCATCTTTCAGTATACCGGCCAGCTTCCGTCCGTCTCCGGTCAGCACTTCCACCTCTTGTCCGATGTGGATATAATACTGTTGCAGAACTTTAAAGGGTTGTCCGATCCCAGCCGACCCTACTTCCAGTTCATAATCTTCCTCTTCGCGGTTCAGTTTCGACTCTATGAAGCGGCTAAGCTCCACGCAATCTTCAATCCAAACACCTTCTGCATGGTCTATTTCAACCACAATCTTGTCATCCGGGCTCACGGTTACCTCTACTAAAAAGTAGTCTTTTCCTTCCAGCCACTCTTCTACAATCTGACAAACAGTTTTCTTTTCTATCATTTATTAGCTATATAAGAACAAAAAAAGGAGCTTAATTGCCCCTCCACCTTTCATCCGTTTTCGGTTGCAAAGATATAAATAATCTGTTCGACTACAAAACATTAAAGAAAAAAAGTATGAATTAACAGTGCTATATTCGTATCTTTACGCCGTAATTCAAAAAATAACGACTATGGCACATCGTCTCAACACAAATAAACAGTTTATGGTAGGTAACGGAATTCTTGCTTTTGCCGTCATTTTTGTCGTGGTTATTTTTGTCTATATGAGCATGCGGCTACAACGGGAAAAGCAGGAAGAACGTCATTTCATCGAAAGCTATACGATCAGTCTGGTAAAAGGTTTTGCCGGAGATTCTATCTCTTTATTTGTCAACGACAGTCTGATCTCCAACAAAACCATGTCGGAAGAACCTTACACTGTAGAAATAGGACGTTTTGCCGAACAGAGCGCCTTGTTGATTGTAGATAATAACACAGAATTAGTGTCTACGTTTGATCTTAGTGAAAAAGGAGGAACTTATCAGTTCGAAAAAGAATCAGACGGGATTAAACAATTAGCCAAGTAATAAAGGTATTAACTAAGTCTGTGCCACCATATTGGCACAACCATGCCATCGCATTGTCACGACTGTGCCAGCGTGTTGACACAAGTGTGCCAACACGATAGCACTATCCTGGCAATAAAGTATTCTAAATCTCCGTACGATACTTTCTCAATTCCCCCCGCAAAGCCAATGCTTTTCCTTCTGTAAATTGATTGAGCAATACCCAAAATCGTTCGCTATGATTCATCTCGCAAGTATGACATAATTCGTGCAGCAACACGTAGTCTATCAAATGAGAAGGTAACAGAACCAGGTAATAGGACAAATTAATATCCTTTCGAGCCGAGCAACTGCCCCATCTGCCCTGACTGGAGTTTATTTTCACACTCGAATAAGGAAGTCCGCATTGCTTGGACAAGGAAGCCAAACGTGAAGGAAGGATACTTTTCGCATTCCGCCTCAACGATTCTTCAATCACCTTATGCAACCAGCTTTGCAGTTTCTCGTCCGTAAAATTCGCATGAGGCGGACAAACAATTTCCATAACCCCCAACCGGGAATTAGCCAGAAACTGATCCTTTTCACCGGACACCAAGGACAACTTAAAGTGTTCCGCATCAATTTTATAGTCCAAATCAATCAATGGCCGGGCTAATTTTTGACGGGAGGCCAGAAGTTTACCACGCAGATTCTCGATTGCCTGCTTCACTTCTTTCAATGTAGTGCCGGGAGGAACTGAAACATAAACAGCATCACTCTTTGTACGAAACACAAGACTCCTCGCACGTGAATTGACACGCACTATCAGACGTCCTAATTCGTCATCTTCTACGATCTTATCCATTATAATCCTCCTATCAACAGCCACAAAAGTAATAAAAAAGAAGATTCCAATGAAAAACTTCGCGGAAGATGCAACTTT
Organism: Bacteroides sp. 2_2_4; assembly: GCF_000157055.1. Lineage (NCBI taxonomy): Bacteria > Pseudomonadati > Bacteroidota > Bacteroidia > Bacteroidales > Bacteroidaceae > Bacteroides > Bacteroides sp. 2_2_4. The sequence continues at coordinate 191,035 of NZ_EQ973360.1, forward strand.
ATATCAGTTTCTTCCGTCTAACTGTCATATCAATCATAGAAAAACATAATTATGAAAACAAGTTTATTGCTCGTATTAGTCACCGGATTGTCTCTAGTACTTACTGCCGGCTCTTGCTTGCAGGGAAAACACGTAGTAGGCAGCAAAAACTACATCTCCCAAGAAGTAAAAGCCGATCATTTCAATGAAATCAAACTATTGGGAAGTGCCAATATCAGTTATCACCAAGACACACGCAGTCACGTGGAGATACATGGTTCCGACAACATTATACCACTTGTAGAAACGTATGTAGACGGTAATACATTAATGATAAAATTCAAGAAGAATGTCAGTATATGGAAAGGAAAACTGGAAATAAAAGTTTTTGCTCCGGAACTGAATAAGCTGTCAATCAACGGATCGGGAAATATAAAATTAATCAATGGAATACAAACCTCTAAAGATATCGAGTTCCATATAAATGGTTCGGGGAACATTCAGGGAGAAGGGCTTAATTGCCGAAGAATGGCTGTTTCAATTAACGGATCGGGAGATGTTAGACTGCAACAAATAGAGAGCCAGGAATGTCAGGCAGGAATTTCAGGTTCGGGTAATATTAATCTTAAAGGTAAAGCCATTCAAGCAAAATATGCTATTGCCGGATCGGGAAACATTCAGGCCGCAGATTTAGAAGCAGAGAATACGGATGCAAGTATCAGTGGATCCGGAAACATCAGTTGTTATGCAAGTCAAAAACTGGTTGCCCGCGTGAAAGGAAGTGGCGATATTGCTTATAAAGGCAATCCACAAGAAGTGGATGCTCCACGGAAAAACATACGGCAGATCAAATAAAGACAATTTGAACAAATACAGTCTAAAAGCATAAAAGGGCTACTGCATCACGCGGTAGCCCATTTATTTAGTTAGTTTCATTATAAAAATTTGAGAGAATTGAAAACTTCACAGTTTCGCCTTCGTTGTTGTTTTAATTAAGCACACTAACTATATTATATGTTTAAAGCAAATGAAAATGTCTATTCGTTTATAACTTGCACCTTATGGTTGATCTTCGCCAGGCTATCAGCCAGAACCTGTTCCGCTTTCACATCATTTGAGATAGCGACCGATGGTGCTGTTACTTGTTTACCAATGGTATCCGTTGCCAATACACTTCCGTCATCTCCGGAGAAAGAATGTTGTGCCACATTCCCCAAAGAAAGGATGATTGCAATCACGGCAGCGGCTTTGAATAGAGGAATAAAACGACCGGTCAGTGTCAAGCGTTTCGCTTTTACGACCGTAGGCTCCACCTCTGCCAGAATACGTGTATCAAAGTCTTCGCCCAGTCCTACTTCCTGCTGAACCTGTTGATAAACAAACAGGTTTTTATAGCGAAGCAAATGAGCCGGAACTTCCTCCTTTGCGAAGAAGTCGCGCAATGTTGCTTCCTCCTCAACGGAAGTTTCGCATTGCCAGTATCGCTCCAGGAGCTGTTCTATATCCTTATAATCCATATTCGTCAATTTTTAAATACCTTTGTTTTACTTTTTGTCTGGCTCTGAAGAGGTTCACTTTCACTTGTTCCTCTGTCAGATTCAGCAACCCTGCAATTTTCTTATAGCTTTCACCTTCAATGTCCCTCAGTTGCATGATAAGCCGCTGTTTTTCGGGAAGTTCGTTTACCAGTCTATTAATAATGTTCATTCTTTCATCATGAATCATCTGGTCATACGGACTGTTTGCATCAGGTTCTTCCTCCATTTCGGGGGTGAGTTCCACGTTTTGAGCTTCTTTCTTTTGACTTCGATCTATCGCCAGATTCTTTGCCACTGTCAGGCAATAGGCTTCGACCGATTCAAATTGAGACCACTCATCACGCTTATTCCACACTCTTATCATGGTGTCCTGAACGACATCCTCGGCTTCGGCCCTATCCAGGGTGATTCTGAGAGCCAATCGAAAGAGTTTATCCTTCAACGGCAAAATATCGTTTCGGAAGCTGATTTCTTGCATCTCTATAATAATGACGGGCTAGGATATGAAAAGTTACAGTCGCCCACTACTTTTTTTTGAATATTTTTTTATTCTTGTTCCACCAGAGTTATTAATCGCTGATGCTAAGGTGATTACCACTTCAGATACTCCTGCATTTATTGCTTCAAAAGAATTCTCCAACTTGGGAATCATACCTCCCTGAATAACGCCATCAGCTACATATTGTTCAAATTCGGCACGGGTGATTTGGGGAATCACACTGTCATCATCATTCTCGTCACGCAACACGCCTTTCTTCTCAAAACAATATACCAATGTCACATCAAACAAGGCCGACAACGCTTTCGCTGTCTCCCCAGCAATGGTATCTGCATTCGTATTCAGCATATTGCCGTGGCCGTCGTGCGTCAATGGAGCCATCACAGGAACAACGCCTTTATGTATCAAATCCGACAATAAAGTAGCGTCCACCTGTTCCACATCTCCCACAAACCCGTAGTCTACTTCTTTCACCGGACGTTTCACCGAACGGATTACATTCATATCCGCACCGGTCAATCCGAGTGCATTGACTCCGCGTGCTTGCAGACCTGCCACAATATTTTTATTCACCAATCCGCCATACACCATCGTTACGACTTTCAATGTTTCGGCATCGGTAATCCGACGACCATTTACCATCTTGCTTTCAATACCCAGTTGTGCGGCAATCTTTGTTGCCGAACGACCGCCACCATGAACCAACACTTTATGTCCGTCGATAGCGGCAAAGTCATTTAACAACTGACGAAGGGTGGCTTCCTCTTCTACGATTTTGCCACCCACCTTAATAACTGTTAGTTTTTCTCTCATTTCTTGATTTCTAATAAGTTCACCGAATGGAGAATCCGGCTCCGGCACCCTGCCGGTTATTCCAAATAAGTATATCCGTAAAGCCCCGAACGATAGTTGGAAAGGAATTCTTTTCCTTCTTCCAAAGAAATCTTTCCTTCTTTCACTGATTTCGTCACCCAAGTTTCGAGCGTACGTACCAGTTTCTTCGGATTGTACTGCACATAGTCCAACACCTCCGCTACCGTTTCTCCGTCGATAATCTGTTCGATATTATATCCTTTCTCGTTCACCGAAACATGCACGGCATTCGTATCACCAAACAAATTATGCATATCTCCCAAAATCTCCTGATAAGCTCCCACCAGGAACACAGCCACATAATAAGGTTCTGTTTTCTTCAGTGCATGTACAGGCAGATAATGAGCCACGTTACGGGTAGAGATAAAGTTGGCAATTTTGCCGTCCGAGTCGCAGGTTATATCTTGCAAGGTAGCCGAACGCTCCGGTTTTTCATCCAACCGCTGAATAGGCATGATCGGGAATATCTGGTCAATTGCCCAAGAGTCAGGAAGTGACTGAAACAACGAGAAGTTACAGAAATATTTATCGGCAAGCAGTTTGGACAATCCACGGAATTCATCGGGCGCATGCTTCAAACCGGCTGCAATCTGATTAATCTCACGTGTAATAGACCAATACAGACGCTCGATTTGTGCGCGGGTTTTCAGATCCACGATTCCATGACTGAACAAGTCCAATGCTTCCTCCCTGATCTGCTGCGCATCGTGCCATGCTTCCAACATCTTGTTCTGGTTCAGCGAATCCCAGATTCCATATAACTCCTGCACCAATTCGTGTGCATCCGGAGCAATTTCCTCCTCGTCATCCCATTCGGGCAATGTAGCGGTTTCAAGTACCTCAAAGATAAGAACAGAATGATGTGCCGTCAATGCACGTCCACTCTCCGTTATGATATTCGGGTGTGGGATACCATTTTTATCGCTCACGTCCACCAAAGTAGAAATAGAGTCGTTTACATATTCCTGGATGGAATAATTCACGCTGCCTTCGCTATTGGACGAACGGGTTCCGTCATAATCCACTCCGAGTCCACCGCCAATATCTACAAATTCCACATTGAATCCCATCGAATGCAACTGCACGTAGAACTGTGAAGCCTCACGCAAAGCCGTTTTGATACGACGTATCTTTGTCACCTGACTGCCGATATGGAAATGAATCAATTTCAAACAATCCTTCATCCCTTTGCTCTCCAGGAAGTCGAGCGCTTCGAGAAGTTCACTGGAAGTCAAGCCGAATTTGCTGGCATCACCTCCAGACTCTTCCCACTTTCCGCTACCGGAAGAAGCGAGTTTGATACGTATACCGATGTTAGGCTGCACATTCAGCTGTTTTGCCATCTTTGCAATCAGCTTCAGTTCGTTCATCTTCTCTACAACGAGGAAGATACGTTTACCCATTTTCTGGGCAAGCAAAGCCAGTTCGATGTAACTTTCGTCTTTATATCCGTTACAGACAATCAATGAGTCAGAATCCGTATTGACCGCAATCACTGCATGGAGTTCCGGTTTGGAACCGGCTTCCAGTCCGAGATTGAACTTCTTTCCGTGGCTGATAATCTCTTCCACCACCGGGCGCATTTGGTTGACCTTAATCGGATAAATTATAAAGTTCTCGGCTTTATAACCATACTCTTCGGCCGCTTGTTTAAAGCAGGAAGACATCTTTTCAATACGGTTGTCCAAAATATCCGGAAAACGTATCAACATGGGAGAAGCCACATCACGCAATTGCAACTCATCGACCAGTTCTTTCAGATCGACAGTCACTCCGTCTCTACGAGGTGTAACAACTACATGACCTTTGTCATTAATACCAAAGTACGAGGTACCCCAACCTGTGATGTTGTAGAGTTCCTCAGAATCTTCAATACGCCACTTTCTCATTTTCTGTTATTCAGTGTTTTTAGTAAATAATTGGACGGCAAAAATACGGATTAATCTACATGTTGGCAATTAATTAGACATTAAATCTTTCAAACGGTCCATATAACCACTATTTCCGTTACGGGCGTCATAGCGACGTGCCAGCTCTTCTGCCTGTTGATAGAAATAATTGCGAAGTTCGTTTACCTGATAAATTCCATCCGGACGATAAAGCGGGAACTCTTCCGGCAAAGACAACGAGACTTCCGGACGGGTTTCATATTTCAGAGCCTCTACCATATCACAGGAGAAACGATAATTCTTCAGCGTATTAGTACGCAAACTCCAACCGATACAGCGTTCGGTATATTCCCAAGCTCTTTCCGGCTTCGTCATCATATAATAGGCAATAAACAATCCCAGATAGAGCAAAAGATATTCATCCTTCTCTCTTCCCACCAATGCTTCTTCGGCACGTGCACACATATCGGCGGCAACCTCCGGTTTACCTGCTTTCTGTGCATAATAAGCAAGCTTCAAATAGGCCCGCAAATTGGCTTCATAACAAGTGACCTGCTTATTAATCAACGGTTGCGCGCGGCTGTAAGCCTCATCAAACTGTCCCGTTTCCAGATAATAATCCAGCATAAAGTTCAATTCACAAGCCTCACACGACTGATCGTCTATCTTCTCATTCAACATTTTATCAATGTATTCTTTCGCCTTGTCATACTGCCGCATCCAGACACATTCCACAGACCAGCGGTGATAATAACTCCGCAAAGAATATCCGTTCCGGAGGATACGGGTTTTATAATCCTCCCCAATTGCCTGTACCTGCTCCATCGGGATCTCCGGAAGATCGAACGTACAAGCCCATATCCACTTATATTTCCACAACAAGTCATCTTCCTTAATCACATCCTTGTGGTTCTCGTAATCATCCAGAATTTTAGAGAACACGGTAATCTCTTCAGCATCCGCCGAAAGAAGATTCAGTTCATAAATAAGATCCAGTCTCAACTCCGTAGCCCATTCCACATCTTCGTTCTCATCAGCGATGCGGATAGCTTCTTTCAATAGATTGGCTTTTTCGCGGGGATGCAGGTTGTTATTCTGTGTCTGCAACAGCAATTTTTGTATTTCAAGTGTGTATCTCATACTCTTTTTTAATTCAGGAAATTTATAAAATCATTCATTTTCGAAGTCATCAGTTCACTTAGCGAATGGTTGAAAAGCTCCATTTCTTCGCTGTTTACCGGATATTTACCTTGCAGAAGCGATTGTACATACAATATATGCACCACATGCTGAAACAGTTTATTGTCTCCTTGTATTTGCAATAAGGTCTGCACCATTTCATTATCCGCATTGAAAGTGAGTGTCGGCGGAATCTGCTTTGTAGTATTCACAGCTCCCAGTACAGCCGCCAACGGATTATTAGCACTTTTAGCAGCATTCTCCTTTTCCTCCGCCACAAAAATAACCGGAATATCCACCGGAGTAAAATGCTTCAGACGACAGATACAGCCAAACCGCTTCAACAACTCGTTCGCTTTCACCTCAAAAGCCTGAAACTCCTGGTTCGCCTCCACTTCACCAAACTGCTCCAGCAACCGTGAAGGAGATATTTCATCCAAAGTAAGTTCCGGATTCAGGCGGACATACTTTTTCAACAACGTTTCATCAAACGTATAAGCAGCATTCACGACCAGCCAACCCTGTGCTCCGGCTATACGCCGCACTTGCCGGAAATCCTCCAGATTCTTGGTATAACATATCACATTGCTTGCCGAACGAATACTTCCAAAACTACGCAAACCCTTATTGGTTTCAAAAGGAAGATAATCCATAAACAAACGAAGCAATTCATTATCCTCCGAAGCAATCGCCTTGATATGAAAGTGATGAACATCCAGAATCCGATTGAACATGGCACGGTCATTCTGCACCAATCCCCGCAGATAATCCTTGATAGCCACCCCGATCTCTTTCCGGGCATCTTTCAGTTGGTCATTACTCACCAAAGACTCCCGGGAAGCGGTAGACAGCAACCCGTCCGCATTCACCAGACAACGGATAAAGAAAGCCCACGACGGCAACAGATTGCAATCATCCTCACTCAACAGCATACGTTTGAGATAGACCTTATGAGAGTTGCGCACTGAAAATTGTGTACGGAAAGGCAGGACATAAAGCACCCCTTCCACCTTGCCGCTTTCAGTATAGATCCGGAAAGCATCGAGAGCAGACGATTGAAACACTTTCGCTCCATAATCCAGCAACTCCTTACGAGTCGCCTTCGGGTCAAGCCATACAGGCGAAGGCGTATTTACCAACTCCTCTTCCCCCTGATAATGCAGATAGATAGGATACGGCAGCATTTCTCCGTAACCGACCAGTATCTTCTTAAATGTTTCATATTCAAAAAGATGCATCCAATCTCCTTTCGGGTGCAATACTACCTGCGACCCGATGGGCCGTTCTTCGTCTGATAAAGTCAGCTGATACGTCCCATCCACTTTTCCACACCAGCAAACAGGCTGTCCGCCCATTGCAGAACGACTCTCTACGGTGATTTCATTGGTCACCACAAAACAAGATAACAATCCGATACCGAACCTTCCGATAAAATCGTCCGCATCGGGAGTATCCCGCTTTGAGCTCTCCCCGATAACAGTCAGAAAGCGATAAACTTCCTCCTCTTTCAGTCCGATACCATTATCCCGAAATACCACTGTCTTGTCCTCATTCAGAAAGACATCGATGCGACCTTTATAATTCTCGTCAATATTGCGTAGTGCCGTGATGGCATCTACGCAATTCTGCAACAGTTCGCGAACAAAAGTATTCGGGTTACTATAAATGTGCTCTGATAACAGGGCAATCATACCTTTAAGATTGACCTGAAACAGATTATTCCCTTCTTTTTCCATGTTCCTCTTTTACTTCCTCCTCCTTCCGGTGATTTTAAGAGCTTTCTCATTGCCATTCTCTGCGGCCTTTTCGAACCACTCCATTGCAATTTCATCGTTTTCTTCCACGCCATTTCCTGTCAGATAGGCATTTCCAAGTTCAAATTGTGCTTTATCGTTATTTTTCTCGGCAGCTTTCAGCAACCATTGCACTGCAGCTTCCGGATCAGGGTTACAACCTTCGCCATACATCATCATCTTGCCCAGATAATAAATTGCAGCGACATTCTCATTCCCCGCCGCATCCGTGAACCAGCGATAGGCCTCGGCATAATTCTGTTTCACACCTACTCCGTTATAATAGCAAAGTCCGGTACGATACATACTTGTCGTATTTCCATTATCCGCAGCCAGTGTATAATATTTAAAGGCTTCCGTTTCATTCTCTTCCACTCCGATACCCATTTCATAACAGATACCCAGTCCTTCACTATACCATTCATATTCGGCAGCTTTCTTGAAATAAGCAAAAGCCTTTTCCGACTCATTCAGGCTATCATAGTCATACAGATAATACTCACCCACACGCAGCATAGCCATCGGAATCTCATTAGCCACTGCCTTTTCATACCATTCCACTGCCGTTTTATTATCTTCCAGACAGGGACCGCAACCGAAGAAATAATAATCTCCCATCTTAAACTGAGCATAGCCATAATCCTATTCAGCAGCCTTCATCATATATTCCACTGCCTTTTGTGGATTCTCTTCCACGCCATTACCATTCTCATAAGCCATCCCCAGTTCCGTCAGACAACGGGCTTCATTCTTTTCCGCCCCTTTACTAAACCATTCGAGTGCCCTATCCCAGTTTTCTTCCGTTCCGATACCTTCTCTATAGCAACGTCCCAAAGCAAAGATCGCATCATTATCGTCCGCTTCAGCTGCCTTTGTATACCAGGCAAAGGCCTCTTCCGGTTTCACTTCACCAAGAACACCCTTTTCCATATAAAGACCTACACGGAACATTGCATAAGGATAACCCTGTTCGGCAGCCTTGCTAATCAGTTCAAATGACTTTTCATAATTCTTCTCCACTCCATCGCCATTCTCATATAAGAATGCCAGTTCCACAAGGGCAAAGCAAGCACCCAGTTCGGCCGCTTTTTCATAATATTCCCTTGATTTTACAGGGTCCTTCACACCGCTATATCCATTAGCCAGATAAAGAGCCACACGGCAATACCCATCGGCATTATTCAGTGAAGCCGCTTTTTCATAAAACTCTAAAGCCTTCACATAATCCGGTTCTTCAGACAAGAAGCCACGTTCATACATCCAGCCCAAACGATAAGCTGCACTTCCCGAACCCAATTCAATGGCTTTCTCCAACAACTCTTTCGCGCGATTCATGTCTTCCGGCACCAAATCACCGTTGAAATAAATATTGACCAGTCCTTCGATACCTTGTATATAATCATCCTCCACGCAACGGTTCAGACACATCAGTCCACGTTCCACGTTCTTATATTCATCATTATACAGGTAGATCAATGCCAGTTCATACGCACTGTAGGGTTCACAATAAAGCATGCCCTTTTCCAGCCATTCAATCGCCTTAGGCATATCCAGCCATTCCTCCTCCTGATAGTTATATCCCAGGAAATTGGCGGCAGACCACACACCGGCATACCAAGCCTTTTCCCAAAGTTCAAAGCTCAGTTCTTTCGGTTTATTCAGTTCCGGGTAACGGAAATAAAGCGTAGCCAGATTTTTAAGACTATAAAGATTGGGAACTATTTCCAGGGCTTTTTCGTAATAAGCAGCTTCCTCTGCCACGTTACCTTCCGCCCTGTCGAGCGCATCCCCCAACGCTGCATATACATGAGCACGCAAACGTTCACCTTCAGGCAGTTCGGCAAGCAGTTCATTCCGTATCTGTAATGCCTTTGCTTTATCCCCTGCAAATTCTTCGGCAAAAGCACGATAATGCTTTCCCCATAAAATAGCTTCGGGAGAAGTGAGAGCTGCAAAACGCCGTTCACCCTCTTCTTTATCTTGTTCGCAATAGAATCCCATGTATCGCCAATAGGCAACAGTTGCTTCCGCTTCAGCCCAACCCATATCGGCGGCCTTCTCGTAGTATGGAAACAAATAACTCATGTCCCGCTTTCCATAACGGGCTTCGGAATATTGTGCCCCCTTCTGCGCCCATCCCGCACCGCTAAACTCTGCCACACGGTCGCATACCTGCATCACCTTTTCCCACCAGAATTCATATTCTTCCGCGTTGAGTTCCACCTCTACGTTACAGTCAAAAGCACTGAATATCAGTTCAAAAAAAATCTTCTGTTAATTTCTCGTCTTCTTTTGTGTCCAAAGCATATTCACATACAGCCAATGCTTCCCACCAGTTTTCCGCACTTAACAATGAAGCCGGTGTATACTGCGGAAACCATACCCTTGCAGGCTGTCCGGATGCTTTAATTTTAGCGGATAACTCCCCAAATTTCTCTTTTAAAGTTTTCATGATATAGAACTTTACCTTAATTTTGTGTTACTAGTCAATAAAAAATCTCATAACGAGTGCAAGGTACAAATATTGACCGAATGCACAAACAAGAGTCTCAAAAAAAACGAAGTTCCAACAAAAAGAGAACATTACAACTACCTGATTTCTGAATACAGTAAAATTCCTCCCAATAATCATTCATTATCAGGCACAAATTACACACATTCCACAGCTTTCCAAATGACGATTACACAAAATATAACGACTGTTACTTCTACAATCCCAAAAGTTGTCGCAAACATTGCACCGATGTTTCAATCTGCCAACGATCTTCCAATTCGTCTGCATTAAAGATATATTGTGCCTGATGATAAAAAGGAGCACGCTTCTCGAGTGCCTGAACAATGAACGCTTTCAGTTCTTCATCCTCTTTACCCTGAAGAATAGGACGTTGTTGTTTAGCCACACGCAAGCGCCTGAACAACACATCCGGATGCACCTCCAGAAAAACAGTCTTTCCGGTCCGGTTCATAAAATCCATATTATCATAAAAACAAGGCGCTCCACCCCCCGTCGAAATTACCACATTCTCAAACTCAGCTACTTCATGGAGCATATTTCTCTCCAGCTCCCTGAATCCTGTTTCGCCTCGTTCAATGAATAATTCTCCAACGGTTTTGTGAAAACGCTCTTCAATATACCAGTCCAGATCGATGAACGGTATATTCATTTGCCGGGCAAAAGCCTTACCCAACGTCGTTTTTCCGGCACCCATATAGCCGGTAAGGAAGATACGAACCATAAATGATTAATTTTGCTCACAAAATTAATCATTTAATGAAGAATGAAGAATGAAGAATAAAGAATTTTAGCCATTATGCCATCCAATTCTTCATTATTCATTCTTCATTCCCGATTTATTTAAAGATTCTCACCCGTTCTTCAAGCGGCTGGAATTCTTTTTCACCCGGTTTGCCGAGAGGAAGTCCGAACGGCATTTCCGCAATCAAATGCCAATGTTCCGGCAAATCCCATGCACGGCGCACTTCTTCATCAATCAACGGGTTATAGTGTTGCAGCGATGCTCCGAAACCTACATCTTCGAGCATTACCCAGATAGCTAACTGGTGCATGGCAGAAGTCTGCAATGACCATCCCGGGAAATTCTCCTGATAAGCCGGGAAAGCCTCCTGAAGCCCTTTCACAACCTTCTGATCCTCAAAAAACAATACAGTGCCATACCCACAGGCAAACGAATGATCTATCTTCTCCTCTGTCTTGACAAACGCTTCAGCCGGTACAATCTTCTTTAATGCGTCCTTCACAATCTGCCACAATTTCTTATGCGATTCTCCCAATAGAAGTACCACACGGGTAGATTGCGAATTGAATGCCGACGGTACGTGGCGCACGGTCATATTAACGATACATTCGATCTCCTGATCGGATATAGGTGACTGATTAGTAATTGAATAGTAAGTTCGACGTTGTTTCAAAGCTTCACTAAAAGATCTTTCCATAATAGTTCCTTTCTTATTTTATATTCTTAAAACTCTCTTTTTTTTATAACAAGTATCCCCCCTAACTTGTTCAGTTAGAGAATATATTTGTACCTTCGCAGCGTCAATTCATTGACTATCTAAATTTATCGTCAGAAAAATGGCAAAACAAAAATTTTATGTCGTATGGGAAGGCGTCACACCCGGGATTTACACTTCCTGGACAGACTGCCAGCTTCAAATCAAAGGATACGAAGCTGCCAAATACAAATCATTCGATACGCGCGAAGAAGCGGAACGCGCGTTGACAATGTCTCCCTATGCTTATATCGGCAAGAATGCAAAGGCTAAATCAGGAGGTCCTAAACCTTCTTCGGATACTTTACCTTCTTGTGTGATCGACAATAGCCTGGCTGTCGATGCAGCCTGTAGCGGTAATCCGGGACCGATGGAATATCGCGGCGTACACATTGCCAGCCGTCAGGAGATTTTTCATTTCGGCCCGATGAAAGGCACGAATAATATCGGCGAGTTTCTAGCCATCGTACACGGGTTGGCGTTGCTGAAAAAGAAAGGTTTCGATATGCCCATTTACAGTGACAGCGCGAATGCCATCAGCTGGGTGCGACAGAAGAAGTGCAAAACCAAGCTCCCCCGCACTCCGGAAACGGAAGAACTGTTTTTATTGATCGAACGGGCAGAAAAATGGTTGCAGGGAAATACGTATACTACTCGTATCCTGAAATGGGAAACGAAAGAATGGGGAGAAATTCCGGCCGACTTCGGCAGAAAATAAAAGAACATAAATTTCAATATAAGAAAAAGATGAAAACATTGACTTCAAGCAAAGCTTTCTGGCTGTTACTAGTCATTTGCGTAGTTACTATCCTGCCTTTCCTCGGTTTATCGGAGTACCACACCAAAGGGGAGCCTCGCGAATCTATTGTCTCCTACTCCATGCTGGATAGCGGAAACTGGATTTTACCCAGAAACAACGGAGGAGAAATGGCTTACAAACCGCCTTTCTTCCACTGGAGCATAGCCGCTGTTTCGGCAGCAGTAAACGGAGGGCAAGTCACAGAAATGACCTCCCGCTTGCCGTCTGCCATCGCCCTGATCGCCATGACTCTCTGCGGTTTTCTGTTCTTTGCCAAAAGAAAAGGAGTGGAATTGGCGCTGTTAGCCGCCTTTATTACCCTGACTAATTTTGAACTGCACCGGGCCGGAGCAAACTGCCGGGTGGATATGGTATTGACAGCGCTCACCGTTGGCGCTCTGTATTGTCTCTACAAATGGTATGAGAAGGGACTCAAAGGTATTCCCTGGCTGGCCATTCTCCTGATGAGCTGCGGCACACTGACTAAAGGACCGGTAGGTACTATCATTCCATGTTTAGTGGTAGGCATCTTCTTGTTACTCCGGGGTGTCAACTTCTTCAAAGCATTCTTGTTACTTTCCGCCTGGGCCATTCTTTCACTCATCCTGCCTTTCTGCTGGTATGTCGCTGCTTACCAACAAGGTGGAGAAGAGTTCCTGGCATTAGTTATGGAAGAAAACTTCGGTCGTATGACTAATACCATGAGTTACAATTCATGCGTGAACCCCTGGCATTATAATTTTGTGACCCTATTTGCCGGATACGTTCCCTGGACACTGTTAGTCGTGCTCTCCCTGTTCAGCCTGACTTACCGTAAGTTCAATATCCAGCCAGCCGCCTGGTGGAAACGTTTCACTGCTTGGATAAAGAATATGGATCCGGTGGATTTATTCTCTTTCACCAGTATCGTTGTAATCTTCGTCTTCTACTGTATTCCGCAGAGCAAACGTAGTGTATATCTGATGCCGATCTATCCTTTCATTGCTTATTTCCTTGCCAAATATCTATTCTATCTGGTCAAGAAGCAATCTAAAGTCATCAAGGTATACGGAAGTATTCTTGCAGTAATCAGCCTGCTACTGTTCACCTGCTTCATCGTATTAAAATGCGGACTCATCCCTGAAACTATTTTCCAGGGTCGTCACGCGCAGGACAATATTAATTTCATGCGTGCAATACAGAATATCAGCGGAGCAGGGGCCTTATTCCTGATTGCCATTCCTACCATTCTCGGTATCTACTGGTGGTTCTATCAACGGAAAAATGCATTGAACAACCGTTTCCTATACGCTCTCGTTGTGCTTACAATGGGATTATACCTTGCATTGGACGGTGCTTATCAGCCGGCAGCATTAAATTCGAAGTCGGTCAAATTCATCGCTACAGAAATAGAAAAGGTTGCGCCGGAAAGCGAAGGAACGATGTACGAATTCATTGAAGAAAGTCTGCATGCAGCAGGTGACCCCGTACATTATTTCGAACTCAATTTCTATCTGCACAATCGTCTCGACAACTTCTATGAGAAACGTCCTTCGGAAGGTTTCTTGTTAATCGGCACGAATGATGCAGAGAAATATCTTCCCGAATTCGAGAAAGAAGGGTATCAGTTTGAGGAGGTATATGAATCCCCTAAACGAGTACTCCGGCAAATAGCCAAGATATACAAGTTCGTTAAAAAGCAACAGCCTGAAAATACCGAAACGACTCCTATTGTTGAGTAAAAGGTATAGAATTAAGCGTTTTTCCATGCTTCACAAGGAACTCCGCCGATTGGAGCATGGAAAAACTATATTCTTTTAAAGGCAAAAAGCTATCATCCATCGGAACAGCATTCAATTTGCCGTTACCGATATCATAAGTAAGTTCCTGCTGAGTCTCGTAATTATAAAGGTAGAGTAACGTGTCATTGCGTCCCACCACCATATTGTCAGCAGTATAGAACATACAGGGACGTTCTTCCTTCAGCAAGTCCACTCCAAAATTATTCTGTAGATAATCAATATTCAACAGCCCTAATATTGTTGGCTGTATATCTACCTGACCGCCAAATGCAGTTTTCTCTTCCGGCTGAATACGGTTGGAGTAAATCATCAGTGGAATATGATTATAAGATTCCGGCAGTTCACATTCGGCGTCTCCCACCAGTTTGCCATGATCCCCTTCCAATACGAATATCGTATTATCAAACCAGGGTTGTTTACGCGCCTCTTCAAAGAACTGACGCAAAGCCCAATCCGCATACTCAACGATCTGCATCTCCGGTTCACTTGTTTTCGGATGGAAGAAAGGAGGTATCACATACGGCGGATGATTACTGATGGACAGTAAAGTAGCAAAAAACGGTTGTCCGGTGGCAGCCCGCTGATTCAATACCGGAATTGCATAGTCATACAAGAAATCATCCTGCACTCCAAAGCTATTCACAACCTTATCAGCCGGATAGTCTTCTTGTGAAAACACTTCATCATAGCCGTTCGTCCGGAAGAAAGCGTTCATATTATCATACTGCCCTTCATGCGTCATAAAGAAAAGGTTGTAATAGCCGTTTTCTTTCAGTACGGTAGGCAGTCCCGAATAGCGGGGAATGACAGAGCCTTTCATCAGGTTCCGTTTCATCATAGCCGGAAAAGAATACAAGGTGGCATACAAACCATGGTTCGTATGGATTCCTGCCGAATAGAAATTGCGGAAACTGATAGAACGGGTATACAGGCTATCCAGGAAAGGAGTCAAAGTCTCCGATTGCCCGAAATGCTTCATAAACTTGGCGGACATAGACTCCATCATAATCAAGACGACATTAGGACGGCGTTGTTGCACGCTATCCGCTTTTGCAGCACGCCTGTAAACAGCCAACGGGGAAACATTCGCATCTCCCGGACGGTTGAGCAGAGCTTGCGCCTTGGTGATGGCTTCCTGTTCATCCATCAGATGCAAGTATTTATTTTCAGGCCTCATATCATCCATCACACTCGTCAGCAGGTTAAAAGTAGGACTTACTCCCAGTTGATTGAGAAAAGCATCCTGACAGAAATATGCCGCACTTACTTTGATCGGGTTATAGCCTGTACGCCCCCGGATTCCAAAGATGCAGAGTCCGATTAAGCAAGCACCGATCAGAACCGCCCCTCCTCGCTTCCAATAAGGAAACGGAGCGGAAATGGTAAGGCTACGATGATGGAAATAACGTGCCAGATAGATAAGCCAAACTACGAATCCGGCCAGAAAGAGAAGGAATAATCCGATGGACAGATAATAGGCACTTTCCCCCAATATCATTCCGGCGGTAGTTCCCGCATAACCGAACCATTCGAATATGGAAGAGTTGATATGTTTAAAGAAATAGGCAAAATAAGGAATGTCCGACGCACTGATTAAATAAACCAATCCATAAAAGACACTGAAAAAGATCGTAAAGAAACGAAACAACGCTTTCCCATAATAGTTGCAAACTCCACACACTACCGCAACCACCAGAGGCAACAGAAGGATGTAACAGCCTATCACATTGTCAAACCAGACACCATGCACAAAAGCAAGCATCGGAAGTGTCTTATCCGACAAGGCTTCAGAGGTCAACTGATGATAAGATGAGATAAAAAGCACCAGGCGAAACAGTCCTGCGATCAGTAAAGCCGAAACATGTATGGTAAGAATATATACAACAAGATTTAGAAAACGTTTCATAATAGCCTTTTCTTTTTATGAATTAAATGAAAGGGATTGAATAGTGTTATTTCCTCCCTTTATAGATATAAACGAAATGAAGAATCAGGAAATTGATAGGCACCACGATAATCATTACCAGTATCGGTGCAAGCAGTTCACCCGCCCCTATCCAGAGGAAGAGATTCAGTAAGCCGATCTCAAGCAGGTAATTAATCAGATGACTAAAGCCAAACCCAACCGCATTGCGAGACGAGGGCTTGGAACGAAAAGTAAAAAAGGTAGTCAGGAAATAATTGCAAATAAATCCGACGGCATAACCTGCCGTAAAAGAGATATTGGCGTTTGCAACCAGTAAAACCAGACAATACACTCCGTAATGAATAGCCGAGGATACAGTGCCGACAACTCCGAAACGAACGAATTGCCAGAACTTATCCCGCCAGTCCGGATGCCTGTCAAATATAGCTTTACTTATCTTGGTCATCGTATAGTACTTCTTCCACATTATAGAGCGGACGACGTTTTACTTCTTTATAGATTTTCCCAATATACAACCCGACAGCTCCTATTGACATTAGAACAATTCCACCGACAAACCAGACAGACAACATCAAAGATGCCCAGCCATGCTCTGCCGTACCCGAAATTAAAGAATACAATACATAAATTCCTATCAGTATACTGATAAAAACAAATATAATTCCCAGATAAACAATACCGTAAATAGGCTTCACCGAGAAAGAGGTTATTCCGTCCAAGGCCAGGCTGAACATCTTTCTTACTGTATATTTGGAGGTTCCGGCTGTCCGTTCCCGGATTACGTCATCTACCGTAGTAGAAGGGAAACCCAGCAACGGGATAATACCACGCAGATAGACATTACGTTCCTGATAATGAGACAACTGTTCCAGCACTCTCCGGCTTAGAAAACGAAAATCCGCATGATTGTAGATAGTCTCCACTCCCATCCTGTGCTGTAATTTATAAAAGGCTGTTGCAGAAAGACGTTTCAACACGGGGTCTGCCTGACGAGATACTTTCACTCCATATACAACATCATATCCTTGCGTATAGGCATCGATCATCTCCTCAATCGCATTCAGATCATCCTGCAAATCGGCATCAATGGTAATAACGGCATCACTCCAGTCTTTAGCGGTCATCATACCGGCCATGATTGCATACTGATGTCCCACGTTTCTTGCCAGATTCATTCCTTTTATATAAGGATTCGTTCCGTGCAGTTTCTTAATGATGCTCCATGTACGATCTTTGCTGCCATCATTCACAAAGAGCACAAAGCTGTCGGCACTGATCTTTTCTTTCGCCACCAACTCATCAAACAAGGCTGTCAAACGGGCGGCCGAATCTTCCAACACTTCCTCCTCATTATAGCAGGGGGATACAATAGCCAATTTTATCATTTTTCGTCCGGTTTATTTAGTTCAGCCAGTTTTATCTGTGCAAATTCCGAGTAAGTCATAAAAGCATATCCTTTTTCTTTCAGTTTGCGGATAAGCATATCCAGACGTTCCTCCATTCCTTTACCGGAATGATTGCGGATAATAAAAGGCATCTTAAATTCAGGATGTTCACCCAACGGGTAGAATTCCCACGGGTGGAAATAAGTCACAAAATATCCGTCATGCTTCAATACCCGGTTTACCAGGAGTTGATACAGCCACATCGGCAGATTATGACAAGACAACCAGAATAGCGGGAAACGAATCCACGGAGTTACAGAAGCCGGAATCTGAAGTAACTTACCCGTCATAAAGCAGGTACGGGGCTCCGACAAATGCATATATCTTCCGGGGATAAATGCGGGATTCAATGAGGAGTTATATACATACCCCATCCGTTCAAGTTCCGTATCTGATACGGGGAACATACGCGGCTGGCGATAACCTTGTATCGTCCTGCCGGTAAGGCGTTCCAGAATTTCTTTTGAACGACTGACATCCGAAGCCTGTGGCTGCCAATGGTCACATCCATGCGCAGCAACTTCATGCCCTTCGTCCATAATGCGCCGCATCACTTCCGGCGCATTTTCTGCAAAATTGCTTGTACAAAAGAAAGTAGCTTTCACCCCGTTTTTTTTCAGGCAGTCCAGTATCTTGTTCGTACCATAGACTGACACTTTCATTGCTTCATCCAGCGGAAAGTCTACACCATGCTCGCGAGGTACATCAAATTCTTCTGTATCAAAACTTAATAATATCATTGCAATATCAAGAATTACAACTGCTGCATATCATGCAGACGTTTATAGTAACCGTTTAACTCAATGAGTTCTTCATGCTTACCACGTTCCACAATCTCACCCTCATACAGTACACAGATTTCATCTGCATTCTTAATCGTAGAAAGACGGTGGGCAATAGCAATCGTCGTACGTGTTTTCATCAAACGTTCCAACGCTTCCTGTACAAGACGTTCTGATTCGGTATCCAAAGCAGAAGTAGCCTCATCAAGAATCAGAATCGGAGGATTCTTCAAAATAGCACGCGCAATACTGATACGCTGACGCTGACCACCGGACAATTTTCCGCCACGGTCACCGATATTCATATTATATCCTTCCGGTTTCTCCATAATGAAATCATGCGCATTGGCAATCTTCGCCGCCTCTACTACTTGTTCCATTGTCGCATTCTCCACACCAAAAGCAATGTTATTGAAGAATGTATCATTAAACAGAATAGCCTCCTGGTTTACATTACCAATCAAACTGCGCAA
This sequence comes from Bacteroides sp. 2_2_4, assembly GCF_000157055.1. Lineage (NCBI taxonomy): Bacteria > Pseudomonadati > Bacteroidota > Bacteroidia > Bacteroidales > Bacteroidaceae > Bacteroides > Bacteroides sp. 2_2_4. The sequence goes on from NZ_EQ973360.1 coordinate 210,003, forward strand.
ATCTGCAATACGTACATCACGAATACTTGTTCCGTCAATGGTAATATCACCTTCCTGCACATCGTGGTAACGCGGCAACAAATCGACTAATGTAGATTTACCGGATCCCGATTGACCAACCAGTGCGATTGTTTTTCCTTTGGGAACTGTCAGGTTTACATGCTTCAACACCTCTCTTTTACCATCATAGCTGAAAGAGATATCTTTAAATTCGATTCTATCATTCAAACCTTTCAACGGTTTCGGATTCGGAATTTCCTTAATCTTATTCTCTGCCTTCAGGATTTTGTCCACACGTTCCATGGAAGCCAACCCTTTCGGAATGTTGTATCCCGCTTTAGCAAAGTCTTTCAATGGATTGATTACACTATATAAGATAACCATATAGAAGATGAATGTAGGAGCATCGATGGTTGCATTCTTTCCTAAAATCAATGTACCTCCAAACCACAATACAGCTACAATCAGAATCGTTCCTAAGAACTCACTCATCGGATGAGCCATAGCCTGACGTATAGCAACCTTGTTTGTCGCATCCCGGAGCTCGTTGCTACATTTGGTGAAGCGGTTAATCATTTTATCTTCCGCAATAAAAGCCTTGATGATGCGCAAGCCTCCCAGTGTTTCTTCTAATTGTGACATCGTATCACTCCACTTAGCCTGTGCTTCCAGTGATTGACGTTTCAGTTTTCTTCCGACGACTCCCATCAACCAACCCATTCCCGGTAATACAATGATAGTAAAAAGAGTCAACTGCCAACTAACCGTAACCAATGTCACAAAATATATAATAATCAGAATCGGGCTTTTCATCAACATATCCAATGAACTGGTAATGGAATTTTCCACTTCCCCCACATCACCACTCATACGAGCTATAATATCTCCCTTTCTTTCTTCCGAGAAGAAAGACATCGGCAGACGCATTACCTTAGCATACACCATAATACGAATATCACGTACCACTCCTGTACGTAATGGAATCATCACGGCTGAAGAAGCAAAGTAACAACCGGTTTTAAACAATGTCATCACCATCAGGAATAGTCCCAAGAAAATAAGAGCTACAGTGGGACCATTATCCACAATCATCTGAGAGATGTAATAATAGAAGTTATTCTTGGCAACATCTGCTAAATCGCCACTACCCCATTCCATAAAATGGTACACCTTATCTGCTCCTTCTGTTTTAAACAGAATACTCAAGATAGGAATCAAAAAAGTAAATGAGAACACATTGAATACAGCAGACAAAATATTCAGCAAAATAGCCCAGCCGATATACTTCTTATAAGGCGACACAAAACGTCGCATTAGTTGTAGAAATTCCTTCATTATTTACCATTAAAAAAGTTAAGACCGCAAAGATACAATAAAACAGATTAACAGGCAGCAGTTTCTATTAATTATTAACGCGATTTATCGAAAAGCCCTCTTCAATAAATGAAATATGACTTAATAATTCTCTTTCAGCCAAATACCCAAGAAACGATCATATATTTGACAAATACCCATTTCCTGAGTCACAAAATCCTTTTCCAGCAACCCTTTTAGTGCTGCCTGAACTGAACTAGCAGAAGCCAGTTTGTATTTTTTAATAAAAGTGCCGGAAGTGAGAGCTTTAGCCCTTCCTTCTTTAGTGATAGCAATTAGCAGTTCCTTTTGTTTCTCCGGCAAACGAAAAAGAATTTCCGAATAAGTATATCTGAATGAATCAATAATCTGCCGAATAGCCCCTGACACCATTCCCACTTTACAAACTCCGTACTCCGGGGTCATATCATAAAGTGTATTCAATACTTTTTGTATATACCATGTGATTCCTTCAAACTGTTGATAAACTGTGGTAACAGCACTTTCCTCTATTTCTTTGCCTGCACGTTTGAAATGCATACTTGCAAAACGAATATATTCTTCTAAAGGAATACTTTCCAAATGCATCATTGACACACTTTGATAAAAAGGTCTGGAAGGCGTCAAAAACATATTCCCCATCACATGTCGCTGGCTCCCGGCAAAAATGAAACGCGCATTATTACAATGCTGCACATAAGTCCGGAGAGTAGCCTCTACATTTTTCTCCACATATCCAGTAATCTGCTGAAATTCATCAATAGCAATCAAACAAGGCTTATCCGCTTGCTCTAAATACCGGAAGATTTCATCAAGCGTAGTAGCCGGAGCTTGTATATCTCCTAATCCCAGATTCAAAGAAGGCATACCATTCACATCAAAAGAGATACTAGCCTGCAAAGATTTTACACATTCCCAAAAGCCATGCAAAGCTTTCTTCCCCATAGGTTTCAGTACTTCCAAAATCTCCTTACTAAGTGCAAAGACCAAATCACGCAATGAACGGCTATCATATATATCAATAAAAAAGGTATAGTAACCCTGTTTAATTTCAGGAAACTGAAAGCAATGACGGATCAGCCCTGTTTTTCCCATTCGCCGGGTAGAGACAAGAGCCAAATTATTCCCATTCATCACCTCGCGCACCAACTGTTCGCTCTCAAAACGGCGATCGCAAAAATAATCAGCAGAGACATATCCGCTTGTTATAAAAGGATTTCTTATCATAGTCTTCATACATCTCACGTTATTACGCAAAGATAATTATTATAAAATAATAAAAGCCATCTACTATACATTATTTCATCATCATCCTTACTCTACAGGCATCACATGATAATAAACCCCACGTGTTTTCCTAAACGACTTTACTCTCAGCCTCTGCAATATACGTCCGAAATAATTAACTTGTCCGGCAGAGAATTTCATTTTACTTGCCTTTTGTATCCGCTGCAATATATCCGCAGCAAGCAACCATTCTCCCTCTTCTTCCTCTTCCGCTGCCCGGTAATATACCTGAAACAATTGTTCAATCGCCGGCGACTGTTCAAACTCCCGGTTAGCCTCCGTCATAATCGCCTCCTCTTTTTCATCAAACCAATAGCGCTCATTACTCCGCAATGCAGCCATTGCCTGTGCATATAACTGCTCATAATCAATAGGGCGGACCACATCTATCACTCCCGTCACCTCGACACCGATAAAACGGCGACTGCCGGAAGTATCCGTCAACAGATCCTTATGATTACTTGTGCCTATAAAAGAAGCGTACCGGCGGAGTTCCTCCACTGCCGAAGCATTCGGACGTCGCGTATTGACAACAGGCTTTTGCAGAATATGCTTGAGAAAAGACTGCTGACTGATGCCAATCTGATCGAACTCATCCATATTAATCAATAAAAAGCGATTCAAATACAGTTCAGCATCCCGTTTCCGACTGAAATCGATACTGTCCGTATAATATGCCTGTAAACATGGTGGTAAGATCAAGCGGCAAAATGTAGACTTACGATAAGCTTGCGGGCCTATCAATATAGGCGAAGTGCTATTCGCATGATTCTTACCCATCCCACGCCAATGTGCGACCATACTAAGAAACCAACGACGAAACAATTGAGTCCAATAAGGATGGTCACAAGGAACCCGTTTGGCTAAATTGCCAATATAATCCTTACCGTTCCAACGAGGAAGGTCATAAAGAAACTCTTCAATAGGTTGATAAACCGGTACATGATCCGAATTCAGGAAACGCACGACATCTTTATCCCAAAGTTTAAGCCCCTCATATTGTGCATTCATTGTAATGCTTGCCATCAACCGTTTATCCACCGGAAGAAAATAAAAATTAAAGCTATTCCGTTCGCGACATTCCACTTGTGACGTTAGTTGGTTGAAACGGAAATCATAACGCCGTTTCATAAACTCATCCATCTGCATGACAAATAATTGTTCCGGCAACAGGCTGCTCTTACTCGCAAATCCCTCTGAAGTCCGATATACATTCCGTACAGTCCCCCGAACCAATGTATCATCTTTTGGCAAACGATAATGCGCCCGACACCATCGCACCGTATCTTCTTCAGGAATACCGGCGCGAAAACAATACCCGGCCAGATTTATCAACAAAGACTGTTTATCACCTTCTTCCGGTTGATAACCATCCTCCTCATCCAGTGCACGTGCGAAGGCTGCTTCAAAAAGAACAGAAAGCGCATCACATCTTTCATACCCCGGTGCAAGCCGTTGCAATGGTGAAGTTTCCGTTTGCACCCGTTCACGATAAGTGGTTTCGCCCGGCATAGCCACAGGTTGTTTCATATAAATAGGCATCGCTTCGGGATTAAAATACAAATCCGGATCAAAAGTCCAGCGACAATATTGTTCCAATGAAGGTTCTTTCAGTTCGATATCAAAAGGAAGTTGGGGCTGATAGAATTTCACAGCCAACCGATAGGCGTGTGCATGAAAAAGCTCTGCCTGTTCACGGGTTTCCGGTAAAAGGTCATTGGGATAAGTAAAACGGACCCATATCTTCACTGACTTTCCGGAAGAACCGGTGAAAGCTAAATAAGTTTGCGGCAGCTCCCTCACCCGCTCTTTCACTTCATCCGCTTCCATATTCCCGGATAAGTTATTCACCTGAATCATCACAATTCCGTTGTATTCACTCATGGTCGTTATTCCGTCTTTGCGGAAAAAGGCCGCTGCAGGTATCACCTTCTGCACTTTCTGCACATAGTCATTTTTATCACCCGGAAGCATAAAAGGCAGGACTTCTCTCATTTTTGAAACAGACTGTGCTTTGGTTTCCACTTTCATTTGCTCTACGAGCTGTTCGATTCTTAACGTACGCATAGTGTTCACCTTGCCATCGTCTCTTACCAATGTTATTCTCATTGCTTAATTAATTTATTTGTCCTGCATGTGTTTGTAGGGCGATTATTACCACAGACAAATGTACGGTTAATATCCCGTATAAACAAATTTGACACCTCCCAAACGCACGTCCACTAGTAATGATTTGCAATTCTTATTCTCATATTCTCATAAGTTTCAGATAAAACACACAAAATCAGCATAGTACACCATGAGAAACGTTTTTAAATCCGGTATTTCTCATACTTTGTCTTTCATTTTTACTCAAAAATTGTCTATTTATCATAGTATTCCGGATCATTTCTCATAGTCAAATACCAACCATTCATTTCGCTCATTGGCCAACCTTATTTTACACAGCCCTCATCTATTATTTACATGTAAACAACCGTGTAATTATTTGTTTTTCAGTTAATAATGTCGTATCTTTGAAAGAGGATCTCAATCGTTTCACTACAGTGAACGGTTCTGTTCACTAG
>NZ_EQ973360.1:215994-235794 GCF_000157055.1 Bacteroides sp. 2_2_4
TTCACTAGAGTAGAAAGATCTGTCTACTAGAGTGAAAAGAACCGTTCACTCTAGTGGAACGAACTAGCTGGTAGTTAAATAATAAAAGAATAAAGGCAAGATACACTAAGCGCATCAATTACATAATATATAAACAACCATTAAATTAGAACAAAGATGGCAATACAATTCGAGTTTTATAAGAATCCCCAACCGGAGAAAGAAGGAGAAGAACCTAGTTATCATCCACGGGTAGTCAACTTTCAACATGTGACTACTCAAAAATTGGCAAGAGAAATCCACATGGCAACCACTTTCGGAAAAGCGGAAGTAGAAGCCATGCTAATGGAATTGAGCAGATGCATGGGCAACCACCTATGCGAAGGAGAACGAGTACATCTGGATGGGATCGGCTATTTCCAGATTACATTGCAAGCGACCGAACCCGTGCACTCGCTTACCACCCGTGCAGATAAAGTGAAACTAAAATCCATTAACTTCCAGGCTGACAGGAATTTAAAGAGTTTGTGTATGAGTAGTCACTTACGACGTTCGAAATACAAGCCACATTCGGCTTCTCTTTCAGAAGAAGAGATCGACAAGAAACTCACTGCCTATTTTGCAACCCATCCTGTATTGACCCGTAGTAATATGCAGTCACTCTGTTGTTTTACCCAAAGCATGGCCAGCAGACAGATTCGTCGTCTAAAGGCACAAGGAAACTTACAGAATATAGGCAAACCCACACAGCCTATTTATGTACCAACTCCGGGGCATTATGAGAAATGATTTCAACGGGTATGAGAAATAAGCCAAATTAAGGTCTATTTGTGAATAAAGCTATGAGAAACACTAAATTTAAAATCATTTCTCATAGCTTACACCATTAACAATCTGACACTTAGGTCATATTTATGAGAACATGAGAAATGAATATTTTATATCCATTTCAGAGGCGCATCAATTCTCCACCAACCACTTTTCTATATTTCTTGTTTCAACACTAAAGTTAACGCCAATCTTGAAAAGTTTCCGCGAATCCGTTGCAAACGGACGAGCATAATGTTTATCCTCTATCTGCCGCAAAGCTTCTTCCGCCGTACCATTCAATTTAAATTCCATGATGTAGATAAATTTATCGGCCTGCAATACCATATCCACACGGCCCTCACTCGTATGATATTCCGCTTTTACATAGAAGCCTACCAGTTTACACACGATATATAGTACATTCTGATAATGTAATTCCAATTCGCGTGCTAGTTCATAAGGAATATCCGAAAAGAAACTTTGCAGACGGCGGAAAAAAGATTCGTAATCACCAGCACGTACCTCACGAACAAATTTTTGGATTTCAAAGGGAGATTCCACTTTATTGACGTTCGCATAATAAGGAAGCAGAAAACGGATAAATCCTTCCTCCACTTCACGATTAGGAAAACCTAAACGGTAAATACCAAATTCTTCATCATATCCCTTAATGGTGAGATATCCGCTCTGATAAATCACCGGAATAGGATTGGTAGATTCAGAATCCATACTGTTCAGTACCTGTTCATCGGTTTCTTCATGGGCCATCCGATGAAGGTCGTAATGGTGTTTCTTCAGCAATTCCACCAAATAAGTGGGAGTACCTGTTTCAAACCAGTAGCTTTTAAACTCATTCCTATCAAAAGCTAAAAGCAGACTGAAAGGATTGTACATTCCTTTGGAATTGTGCGTGAAATGATAGCCATCATACATTTCTTTCAACCTGGCACATATCTCTTCATACGTCACTCCCTGCACATTGGCAAATTCATGAAGTTCGGCATCCAGATTATCGTATAGCTCCTGTTCGCTCACACCACAAATATCTATATACTTATTCCACATTGAAATGTCATTCAGGTTATTCAAATCACTGAACACACTGACTTTACCGAACTTGGTAACTCCCGTCAACAAAGCAAACTTGATACACCCATCCTGACTTTTCAATGCGCCGTAGAAGGCTTTCAATGTATTGCGGAAACTCTTTTGCAAAACATCATCACCAATAGCCTGTAACATCGGCTTATCATACTCATCCACTAGGATCACCACACTTTGCCCCTCTTGCTGACAGGCACGCCTAATAATCCCCTCAAAACGCATCGCTAAAGATTTATCCGAGGGCTCTTCGCCATATATCTTCTCCCATTCCACCAACGCCCCATTCAGTTTATTCTCCAAACTTTCCGGAGTATCGTATTTTTCCGTATTAAGATCAAGATGTAATATAGGATATTTTACCCAATCTTTTTCCAGCTTCTCCATAGCCAGCCCTTCAAAGAGTTCCTGCTTTCCTTGAAAGTAAGCTTCAAGCGTAGAAATAAGCAGACTTTTGCCAAAACGGCGCGGCCGACTTAAGATATAGTAACTCCCGGTTTTCACCAATTGATAAATCAATGCCGTTTTATCAATATAAAAATAGCCACCTCTACGGAGTTTCTCAAAATTCTGTATACCAATAGGGTAAATCTTGCCACCCATATTTCAATCTGTTTAAGTTCACATCGTACAAATATACATATTATCTCAATATAAAAAACCAAATATCCAAAGAGGAATCACATTCCGCATCCCGTACTCAATATCATCTTTCACGATATACGCATTCTCCACATCATGCACCTGCTTCTGCGATTTATTCTTCCCACCTACTTCAAAGGTATAACCACCTATTGTAAAATCAGAGACCTCTGATGTAGTTACCGGACGTACAACTCACAAAGTAGAAAGAAATTAAAAATGAACGATAAGAAGAAATGCCTAAGGCGATGCTTCCGCATCGCTGCACACGAATATAAGGATTTTTATTACAATAACAAGCGATAAACAATATTTCTTAAATGAAAAGCCGTGCTCCACTCAACATAAAGTGACACATTTTACCTAATAGATTAGTGACTGAAGCATTTTTTTATCACAGCAGTATCGCAATAAATATAGCTTCTCTGAGAATTTATAATAATGACTAGGCTTTCGATTATTCTCATTAATAATATAATTCATAGTTTGAAGATTGTTCTTCTCTAAAACTCTTCTTTCTTTTGCTGACACTGGATAACTTACTATCGGCAGACAGTTTTTCCATTTTGTGAAAAATATTCGTGCATTAGTCAGCCATTCATTATCTAGCTTTGAATTACTAATGTGCTCTATTAGAATATCATATACACATAATGATTTCAGTCCCAGCATATAAACCTGCAATGAGATATCAAGATCATAAAAATGAAATCCTTTGTAATTTATTTCATCAAATCTTATTTTATCAAAAACAGATTTCCTCATGCAAAAAAAACATCCATCCACTGCTACCACTTCTATGGCATTCGCATCTGCAATGGGTTTAAAGCAAGTATTATAAGTAATGGTTGGATCAGCTCTATTAGTGTCAATAGAATACTGGCAAATTGCATCCTTTCCTGCATCTGTACTTCCAGGTCCCCACCAAATACCCGGTATTTGACTAATAAAACGTGGTCCAGAAATTCCAATAAGCCCTACTTTCAAATCTCTGAAATGATTTATCAGAAGCTTTCCCCAATCACTAGTGTAATGTAAAATATCTTCATGCATAAAACATAGAAGTGGATATTGGCTCCTTTTGACCCCTTCGTTATAAGCACTAAATATATCATATTGACTTTTACTGTTATCAATACATATAATCTCATGAACAACCCCAACCGTATTCTCAATATTATCCTTCAATTCCTTAGAGATGGATTGAAACCTACTGCATATTATAATAGAAATCATATTTATTCAAATCAATTTTATATATTAAGATACTTTTATACGAATATCTCTAATTCATAAAAAAATAGTTCACAAAACTAAGGATAAAATCCTGTAAGGACAAACTTAGATTTAAAAAAATAAAAAACTCCAGACTTCCAAAGCTAACAGATAAATATAGAATGTAGATCATCCATCCTTAACTCTTCGAATTCAATTCTTCAGGAAAGAAAATCCTAACATATCACAATTATTTATCAAAACGTCTTAGTAAAAGTTTTTTTTGCTTATTTTTGTAAGATACAATACAATTCTAACAGTTTGGCAAGGACTATTGTATAACTTACAGTTATGATAGCTTTGAGAAACATATTAGTATAATTTATTTTATATATTCTATAAATTATGAAATGTTATATTTGTTTGACAGACTCTATTGTCAACAGAAAAGATTACTTTAACATGTTAAAGGTAACCTTAATTAGTGCTCGTAAAAACACATCTCTTCGATTAATTTGCCTATATGATGGTAAAATTGGCGATCCTGTTTACAACTTACTAAAAGATTTTAAAGTTGAGATCATCATCCATGAATTACCATATAAAAAGGAACTAATGGAAATATATTCTCACGAATGGATGGAAACAGAACTAGGAAAAGATATAGAATATAGTCGAATATTCGGCACATTCATGAGAATGGAGATTCCTATAATAGAAAAAGAAGACGAATATGTATTATACACCGATATGGACATAATCTTTAATGATGATATATTACTGAAAGATCTACCTCATCCTGCTTATTTAGCTGCTGCTCCCGAATTTGAACGCGATACAAAAAGAATGAGTTATTTCAATGCTGGAATATTAGTCATGAACATCCAAGGAATGAGAATCAAATATCAGCAATTTGTAGAGATGATGAAAAAAAGGCAAAGATCTACTTCAGGACTTTTTGATCAAGGGTACTTAAACGAGCTGTGTTTCAAGGACATGGAAATTTTACCTATTGAATATAACTGGAAACCGTACTGGGGAATTAATGGGAATGCTAAGCTTATCCATTTTCATGGAATGAAACCATGCAGCAACCTCGAAGAAGCAGGATTTGACACCAGAGAATCATTCTTTCGGACTATATTTGACAATAACAGTCAAGGCTATGCAGGGTATATATACTATTTTATTCTCTTTTTTAATTACCTAGGTCAAAAACAAGACCAATGGTTATGCTATCATTTACAATACATCCTTGACCTATATAAAAAACCTTTAATAGCCCTTGCACAAAAAACAGACTATAAACCAAAATACAGAAAATACAAACGTCTATACTCAATATTCGTAAGTATCTCTATACTATTAGCAATTCTACTACTTACTGCTTTATTTTTAGTATAATCAATATAAATAACACTCTCAAATGGACAAAACCGAAGGTCTAAAATTAAAACAATAAACATGAGAATTGGTATATTATATGTTTGCACTGGAAAAAACTTGCAAAGATACAGAGTAAGAACTATAGAAAAAACGGGGTTCACCGAATGCTTACTACCCATTTGCAAGACACTCATGACCAGAAATAAATAGAATTTACTTTTAAAAAGCTCCTGCTACCGGTAATTCACAGAAAATAAAAACACCTCAAACAAATAATATAAAATAAATCTTTATATATTTGCCAATAATATGAATCAAAGCAATAAATAAAATGAGAATTGGTATATTATATATCTGTACTGGCAAATATGACATTTTTTGGAAAGACTTTTATCTAAGCGCAGAACGTTATTTTATGCAAGACCAATCTTTCATTATCGAGTATTATGTATTTACTGATAGTCCTAAACTATATGACGAAGAAAACAACAAACATATTCACCGGATCAAACAAAAGAATTTAGGATGGCCTGACAACACATTAAAACGTTTCCATATATTCCTTCGTATCAAGGAACAGTTAGAGCGAGAAACCGACTATCTATTTTTCTTCAATGCCAATCTCTTATTCACCAGTCCTATTGGCAAAGAAATTCTACCACCATCAGATAGTAACGGATTACTAGGAACTATGCACCCTGGATTCTACAATAAACCGAACTCCGAATTTACATACGAGCGAAGAGATGCTTCTACTGCCTATATCCCAGAGGGAGAAGGTCGATATTATTACGCTGGAGGGCTTTCAGGTGGATGTACAAAGGCCTACTTGAAACTCTGCACAACAATTTGCTCATGGGTTGACAGAGATGCCACAAACCATATAATACCAATTTGGCACGACGAATCTCTAATCAATAAATACTTTTTAGATAATCCACCAGCTATTACATTGTCCCCTGCATATCTATACCCAGAAGGTTGGCTCCTTCCTTTTGAACCAATAATCCTCATTCGAGACAAAAATAACCCCCAATATGGCGGGCATGAATTATTGCGAAGAAAAAACTCTTTATGGGAAAGGATTAAGCTAATCTGCCAAAAATTTAAATCGGCTGATTAGTTATCCAATTTTTCTCTATTATAAAAATACAGAATTATGGAAAACTCCTTTCCACTGATATTCAACTTTATCATCACAAAGAATCACTATTTTATCTGCACTATCTCTCAATAAAGCACCATACTTTCCCAAAGTACCTTTACTTGTTATCTGATGTTTGCAATAAGCTATCAAAAACAAATCCATATACCCCTTATCTGAACCATTTATATCCACCACCTTGTAATTCTCATTTGCAAATTCAAGATAGGGAATAAGTTCTGATGCCACCCATTCCGGCTCATCTGAGAAAAAGTAAAAAAAAGGCATAACAGTCTCTTTTTCCATATAATCAACAGCCCTTTTAAAATAGCTCAAAGAAGCAGGCTTCCCATACGCTCGAACTTCAACACTTAAATCACCCCGTCGAACATGCACTGCTACAGGATTGATATTCTGTTTTATTTCTGACATTAACATTTTGCTACCCTCATCAAATATTTCAGATGAGATTCTATAAGTAGACATAAATGCGGGTACCCAAATATTTATCGGCAAATGATAATATCCACCTAAATAAATAGGGGGATTTTTTTCCAAAAATGAAAAATCATCTATCCATTCCGATGTATTATTCCCAACATAATAAAAATGTCTCTTATAATAGGAGATTTCGAACTCTGTTGCAATTGTCAGCCCCAAATAAGGAAACACTTTCAACAAATCAAAATTGCGGGCAAATTTATAATCCATGTCACTTCCCCATTCCTTATAAAAGGATAGATCATACACAACCTTACATCCACGCTTTCTAAAAAATTCTCCCAACAAATATTGGAGCATTTGAGAACAAATACCACCATCCATCAACACTACAACCTTAGGAGTAACTAAGCGAGCCTTCAACATTCTTTTATAACAACTTCTTTGCCACCTTCTAATAATACTCATTTCTTTATATCTTATTTTACCAACTATACTGCAACAGATTCAAATCCTCCAACCAGCTAGATTATAAGCGATAAACAATATATGCTTCATTTCTCAACGCCTTAATTTATCTGAGCACATTACAGTTTATGGCGCATATTATAATATCTAAGTTTCAAATCTCCCCAGAAACCTGATACTCTATAAGCATTCACAATCTTACGTTCTCTTTTTGACAAGTTGTTTATTAAACAAGGATAGGATTCCATTTCATTAACAAGCCGTTTCATTTCCTTCCTAATATCAGCAAAACGTTTCCAATAAATTCTTCTAAAGGCATTTTCAAGATGGAAATGAGCAAGTGCTTCCTTCATCTCTTCCCTCAACCCTTTTTTATCAATATAATTTTCAATCCATATTGTATAATTCACAAAGTCTCCATACTTTTTATCATCAAAAGTTGCTGGATGTGACATTGACGTATTGGTAAAATTATAGTCAATAATTATATAATCAACTGAAACGACTTTTTGTAAGTATAACAATAATTGTGTGGAAAGAACGACATCTTCACCAAATGATATATCTGGCCTTTCTATTTCATTCTGATATAATGATCGAAGATGAAATTTTGACCATACACACCAATAAGCCTTTTTTAAAAGAATATTTTTCAAAAACTCCACGCCTGACAACTCTACAAAATCAAAAAAAGTTGATTTATGAAACTCTCCATCATAGCAAAACATAAAAGGGGCCACTACCATATCCGCTTGCGTTTCCTCTGCTTTAGCAACCAGCCTAGTTATTGCATCCTCATGCATAATATCATCACTATCTAAATATTGGATATATTTGCCAGTAGCAATATCTATACCCGATTTACGCGCCTGCACTAATCCTTCGTTTTGTTTATTAAATACAACAATCCGGGGATCTTCAGCCGCATACGTCTTTATTATATCTAAACTATCATCTGTACTTCCATCATTCACTACAACAATTTCAAGATTAGTATACGTTTGATTAATAACACTCTGCAACGTTTTAGTTATCGAATTGTGCGCATTATAAACAGGAATAATAACCGAAACTAAAGGGTATTCTTTTTCCATTATATCATTTTTTAATTCTTTTTCTTGGCAAAGTGAGTCCAATAATAAATTGGCCAAAAATAAGTTATCTTACGTAATCGTTTATAATATTTAGAAGACAATTCTTTTCTTGACAAAAAACGCCATCTACTCAACTTGTTCCTCATATCTTTAATTTCAACAGGATACGACTGATGATTAGGATCCGTCATAAACCCTTGAAAATGATTAAAGCAATTTTCCACAATCACATTGACGGCATCAAGCCAATCTCTACCTTCAAACAACCGCCGCTCCTTTGCAAACTCCAATCTTGAATATTCAGCCAAGAAATAATGATAACGTTTTATAGGATTGATTGTATGGCAAATACTATCACCTCTCTGTATATAATGATAATAAGCAGCATCAATCCAAACTATTTTATCGCAAATACTTATCCAGCGATAAATAGTCGCATGATCCTCAAAAAACATACCTACAGGAAAGCGATAAGAATCAAAAAAAATCTTATCAAAAAGTTTAGTACAAGCTGAACTACTTACTCTCTCAAAAATAATATCTCGCTGAACATCTTGACTAGTACGTACATACACATTAGCTGTATTAGGATACATTTGTTCTATACGGCCATCTTCATACTCAAAGCAAAAGTTGCAATATACCATATAAACTTTGTTCTGTACCATGACTGACAACATGTTTTCATACATTGTCGGTTCAATATAATCATCGCTATCTATAAACCCAATATATGGAGCAGTCGCTATTTCAATTCCTGCATTACGAGCTATAGATAAACCTGCCTCATCAAGATGCAACACTTTTACTCTAGAATCAATATTAGCATATTCATCACAAATAGAAGGGGAATCATCGGTCGACAAATTATCCACTAATATGATTTCTATATCTTTCAACGTCTGATTACGTACAGACTCTATACAACGTCGCAAATACGGAGCTGTATTATGAACAGGGATGATAACGCTTACCGAGTATTGAGATTCCATATTTGAATATTCATTTTCTACTTGCAAAAATAAGGAATAATATCCATAGGAAGTATCTAAAAAGAGATTGTTTACAAATAGAGCAGAATTTCACGCTTGCAATTAATCATTATTAACAATACGTATATATAACTGAAAAGCCAAAAGAAAAAATTCTATGGGGTATTTTGCATTCAGCAACTTGCTAGTATAGTTTTCCATCACAAAAGTTTGCAAATACAATATTTAAACAAACTGAATGTGTATATTTGCAAAACCTAATTGATAGCAATAAAAATGAAAAAATTAGCAATTATTATACCAGCTTATAAACCACGTTTTTTGCAAGAAACACTTGATTCTATCGCTAAACAAAACAATCACGAATTTACCGTATATATTGGTGATGATGCAAGTCCCTACCCATTAGAGACCATAGTAGATCGTTACAAGAACAAGTTTGACATTATATATCATCGTTTTGAACAAAACATGGGCAAAAAAGACCTACCCGGTCATTGGGAACGATGTATATTATTGTCAGCAGAAGAACTTATATGGCTTTTTTCAGATGACGACTTAATGCCCTTTGACGGAGTAGCACGTATAATTCGAGCCTCACAAAAACATTCTGAAGGAAAATATATATTCCGTTTTCCTTTAGAAGTCGTTGACGAGTATGGTAAACTAAAGTATAAAAACCCTCCTTTTAAAACCGATTTAACTTCTGGATATGAATTCCTATTAGATAAATTATCTGGGAAAATTAGTTCTGCCGCCTGTGAGTATGTATTTAGCCGAACAGTATGGGAGCAAACGGGAGGATTTATTAAATTCCCTTTGGCTTGGTGCACCGATGATGCAACATGGGCTAAATTTGCAGAATTTACAGGAGGAATCATATCTTTACCAGGCAATCCTGTCAGCTGGAGAAATGCTGAAGGAGAGAATATATCAAACTCCACTCATTTCAATAAAGAAAAGATTAGAGCAACAATACTTTTCATGGAATGGATTAGTATAAACTACCATTCCCATCTTCACGAAAGAAAATTCAAAAAAGCAATCAAACGTTATATATATAAATTCCTACAGCATTCGCTAAAAAACGACTTTAGCTTACACGACCTTTTACTTTTATGCAACGCTCTAAGAAAACTCACACTAAATGTATCTTTGCTAGTTTTAGTTCATCATGTTGGGAAGAAAATAAAAAGGCAATTAACTCGCAATAAATAAATTGCCTTATATTTTTGAATTTAAGGAATACCCTTGCTAACAATATCCTTTAAGAATTTTACTATAATAACTGTAAACGGCCATACTCTTCAATTACTTCAATAGAGATGACAAGCTAACACAATAATTATCGATAGAAAACTGCTGTGCTTTTTTCAAAGACATTTTTTTTAACGAATTGAGCAGCTCTCGATCATTTGCTAAGATCATAATATTCTTTATAAAATCATCGGGAGAAGAACAGAAACATGCATTAGTCTCATCGCAATAGTCCCGTATAGATCCAACATCACTAACCACCATCGCCAATCCTGTTGCCATTGAAGTACAAATTACATTACTTCCAATAGTATCCTTCATCACATTTAATGAAATATCAGAATCATTCATATAATGCTTTAATTCCGCCTCCGGAACATACCCCACCAATGTTGCATTCTTTAAACCTGAAAACAAATAATCAATATTCTCCCGCCCTTTGCATATATAAAAATGAATTTGCGGAAGTCTTGAAACAATATAAGCAATCTGTTCAAAGTCACGTGCCAAAGCACCCATTACTATTACCTTGACATCACCACCTCTGTTATAAAGATTTGCAGAAGGAGTATAATAATTATTATCGACATAATGAAAGGAAGTATAAACATTCTCTATTCCTAAATTATTGAGATAGCATGTCAAACTACTTCCCAATGTTACAATTTCTGTAACAAATCGCGAACTCTTCTTTATTTGTGCTTTCGAATATCGCCTTTCCAATTTTTCAGGAACAAGATGCACCATAGCATATATAGGTGCTTTAGGACATATAAAGCGTATTATTTTTGCAAACAATATTTGATATGAATCTCTATGTAAATATTCAGTAAGAACAAACTTATCTCCTGATTTATATGTCATTGCTAATTTAAGTGCCGTAAAAAGCACAGAGATTTTCTTCCCCTTTTTTCCCTTATCCAAAAAACGCCTACCCATATTGAAAGTATACATTTTATACAATTCAGGATTTCTTTTTTGAATATATTCATAAAGATACCTCATTCCTGTATGATTACCAGATGTTGAAGGCCAATCATAACAAATAATATATATCATATTATTAAAATTTAAATTAAAGAACAATAGTCTTAAACAATAGAGGAATTGCAGAATTTACATCAGTCCCATTATTTAGACAAACACAATATTCTGAACAAAGGTAATGAAAATAATCCAAAGTTTTATTCTAATGAAATTATTCTTTCTATATATAGGGCAAGCTCGAGATAAGAAATCAATAAAAAACGAAATAACTTTCATCATTACAAATATTAAAGTAACTTTGTAATCACCTAATATTATTTTGTTATTAATGATTGAAGAAAAGTATGTGCTTAATAACTCTCTCAATGCCTATTTATAATGTAGAAAAGTACATTGAACGTGCCTTATTATCTGCATTAAACCAAACCTATCAAAACTTAGAGATTTTGATAGTAGACGATTTAGGGCATGATAACAGCATGGATATAGTCTACCAACTTAAAAGCACACATCCTAGAGGTAACTGCATCCGTATAATTACACATAAAAAAAAATCTTGGTTTGGGAGGAACAAGAAACACAGCAATTGAATCTGCTCAAGGGAAATATCTATACTTTATGGATAGCGACGATGCTATTGTTCCTGATTGCATTGAAACTTTATATAATATTATTTCACACGAGAAAGTAGACTTTGTAGCAGCCGGAATCAATCAAATTGATGAGAATGAAAATTCACTCAAAATTACTAACTATCCTAATATTACACGAAAAGGTAAATTATGTATGGCTCAATACTTTTATGAAGAAAAAAATGAGATATGGGTAACTACATGGAATAAATTATATAATCTTTCTTTTTTAAAAGAATTTCATATTCATTTTTTGGAACACGTGTACCACGAAGACATAGTAATGCATGCCATGCTCGCTCTAAATACCAGATCATTTAGCCTAACCAACCGGACAACTTATCTTTATAATTGCAAGAGAGAAGACTCTATTACAAATATAGAACAAGGCTACACCTTGAAGCATCTAAATGATCTTACCATAGTTTTTAGTGAGATCAGGAGATTGATGCAAGCAGACAACAACCTTAGCAAACATCTTCAAAAAGAAATAAACTTATATTATTTATTTGAAATTTATCATCGATACCTACCAGCGATGTACTCAAATATTAAAAGGGTTGATTTAATAAAAGGATTAGCAAGGCTCTCTCAAAACTGTATCCCTCCTATTTTGGAAACCCGACTAACATTCAAATCTATAAAACGTTTTTTATTCCTAAAACTTCCTTTTAGCATTCAGTATCTAATTAAAAGTCATAAATACAAAAAGGACAAAACTTAGGCGGAAAAACTATCAACAAATAATATACTATAAGAAGGTTCATAGAAAATATTATTTTCATTTACAAAATTTACAGTCTTATACTTCTTAAAAACATGGAAAAGCATCTCTTCATTCTTAGTCATTTACAAGAGAAGTATCATCATAATGATATTTTGTATGTAAGAGGATGAATATAGTCTTTTGGAAAGAAGATTTATACAAAGCCAATAGTTATAATGAAGAGATGACTTACTAGAGCCGCAAAGACAACGAACTTGCATGTAGACTTATTAATTCCAGAACAAAAAAAAGAATCATAAAATTTGATGTAGCTATCCTGAAAAAGCCTTTAACGCTTGTTACAACCAAATAAAATGTATACATTTGTAGAATTTTAGTGCAAGCCCCCTTAACTATTTAACTAACTTAGTAATAATTATATGAATAAACCCATGGCGAGCAACATAAGTACATCGCTAATTATATCCACCTATAATAGAAGCGACGCATTAGAATTATGCGTTAAAAGCGTGCTACGTCAATCTCTCCTTCCTGATGAAATTATCATTGCCGATGATGGTTCTAAAGAAGATACAGGAGAGCTAATTCATCAATTGGCTGCTTCTTCCGAAGTCCCCATTATTCATGTTTGGCATGAGGATCTAGGCTTCAGACTGGCTTCCATCCGTAACAAAGCTATTGCGAAAGCATCTAAAGAATATATTATACAAATTGACGGGGATATCGTCTTACACAAAGATTTCGTCAAAGATCATGTACATTTTGCTAAAAAAGGCAGTTTCGTAACCGGTAGCCGTGTATTAATCCGGGAAGGTTTAACCAAAAAGATGCTGGCAGAAAGGAACTGCATTATCTCTATTCACGACAAAGGTACTAAAAACACAATCAACGGAGTACATTTGCCTTGGCTAAGCCCACTACTTCAGCATTATCGCCAATGGGATATTTCATATTCCAGAGGATGCAATATGGCTTTCTGGAAAGAGGATTTATTAAAAGTCAATGGGTACAATGAAGCTATTACCGGATGGGGAAGCGAAGATCATGAATTAGTGTGCCGCCTCATCAATAACGGTGTACGCAAGCGTACCATCAAATTTGCGGGAATTGTGTTCCATCTTTATCATGAGCTACATGGAACGGATAATTTGAGCAACAACCGCAGTATTTTGAACGAAACGAAAGTCAGGAAGCTAACCTGGTGCGATAAAGGAATCATACAAAACTAATATGGAAAAGAATTTGAACTTTTTAGATCGAAACGAATTTAACTACAGTCCATCAAAAGAAGTAGTAGAGGCTTTAAAAAACTTCGATATAAATAAACTTTGTTTTTATACCCGCATTTATGATGAAGGAAAGAAAAGTATATTATCTGTTTTCTTATCCGAACTTTACGATATAGATGAAACACAAGTCTTATTAGGATACGGCGGAGAAGATATTCTGAAGCAAGCTGTACACTACTTCCTGACTCAAGAAGATGGAAATAAAACGATGTTGATTCCCAAGTTCTCATGGTGGTATTATAAATCAATTGCAGATGAGGTGAATGGCCATACTTTGCAATATCCTCTCTACGAAGACGGAAATACTTTTAAATATGACTTTGAGACGCTAAAAGATATGATTCAGAAAGAGAATCCGAAGATTCTTTTACTAGCTTCTCCCAATAACCCTACCGGCAATGGTTTAACTCCGAAAGAATTGGATGAACTGCTTGCAGAAGTACCCAGTCAAACAGTGGTATTGATAGACGAAGCATACGCTTCTTTTGTTTCAACTGATACCAGTTATATCAAAAAGCTGGTTAATAAATATCCGAATTTGATTATTTCCCGTACTTTATCCAAGTTTTATGGATTGCCCGGTTTACGTATGGGATTCGGATTCATGAGTAAGGAGCTGGAAAAATTCAGCAGATACAGCAATAAATATCTGGGATATAACCGGATATCCGAAGATATCGCCATTGCGGCTCTTAAATCGGACGCACACTATCGAAACATCGCCAAACTGATGAACGAGGACCGTGAGCGTTACGAAAAGGAAATCGGCGTGTTACCCGGATTCAAAGTATATGAATCGGTTGCCAATTTTATTTTAATCAAATACCCGATAGAACTGAAAGAGGCTTTACAAAAGGCTTTTGCTAAACAGAGTTATAAAGTGAAGTTTATGAATGAACCGGATATCAATACTCATTTGCGTATCACATTGGGACGCCCAGAGCAGAACCGGATCGTTATAGATACAATCAAAAAAATAGCATCCAAATGAAAGCAGTAATATTAGCCGCAGGAATAGCTTCACGCTTACGCCCGCTGACCGATACGACGCCCAAATGTCTTCTCAAAATAGGGGAACGATGCCTTTTGGAAAGAGCTTTTGATGCTCTGATACAAAACGGAATTGATGAGTTCATCATTGTCACCGGGTATCGCCAGCAGCAAATCGTTGATTTCCTACAGGCACATTATCCAACCCAAGATATTACTTTCATCTATAATGACAGGTATGAATCAACCAACAATATCTATTCATTATGGCTCACCCGTTCCTATACAGATGGGCAGGAGATTTTATTATTAGACAGCGACATTGTATTTGATCCGCAGATTGTAGAGAAACTGCTTCATTCGGATAAGGACGACATATTGGCACTGAATCGTCATGAGCTCGGAGCAGAAGAAATAAAAGTCATCGTGGACGACGCACAAAAGGTCGTTGAAATCAGCAAAGTCTGCTCAATATCCGATGCTATCGGAGAATCTATCGGCATTGAAAAGATGTCAGCTGAATATACCAAAGCGCTATTCCGGGAACTGGAAATTATGATTACTACCGAAGGGCTGGATAATATATTCTACGAACGGGCTTTTGAGAGACTGATTCCGCAAGGATATAGTTTTTACGTTATGGACACCACCGAGTTTTTCTCGGCCGAGCTGGACACAGTAGAAGACTTTCAACAGGCACAGAAGCTGATTCCAGCCAGTCTTTATTAATTAAAATCAGATAGAATGGCTAATTACGACATCCGCCCTCTACAGCTTCGCATATTAAAGAACTTATTAGCTGTTGACAAAGTTTGCAAAGAACATAATCTGCGATATTACATCATGGCAGGCACCATGCTGGGAGCTGTGCGCCACAAAGGATTCATCCCCTGGGATGATGATTTGGATATCGGAATGCCAAGAGCTGATTATGACTTACTAATGGCTAATGCCAAAGAATGGTTACCGGAACCTTACGAAGCGGTATGCGCTGAGAATGATAAGGAATATCCTCTTCCGTTCGCAAAGGTGCAGGATGCCAACACAACCTTAATCGAGCGTATGCATCTCAAATATCTGGGAGGTGTATATATTGATATATTTCCACTAGATGGAGTTCCGGAAAGCCGTATGGCGCAAAGAATGCATTTTGCGAAGTATGAGTTCTACAAACGAGTACTTTATCTTATTCATCGCGATCCATACAAACATGGGAAAGGTCCCAGTTCATGGATACCGCTATTATGCAGAAAGTTTTTTACCCTTACCGGAGCACAGGAAAGCATCAGGAAGGTGATGAAGAAATACGATTTCGACCAATGCGCATTAGTCTGCGATTATGATGATGGAATGAAAGGAATCATGTCGAAGGATATCCTGGGCACTCCCACTCCTATCCGGTTTGAAGATGAAGAAGTATGGGGAGTACAGAAATACGACGCTTATCTGTCACAGAAATATGGAGATTACATGACCAGACCTAAACAAAGTGGACAAAGACAACATAATTTCCATTATTTAGACTTGAATAAACCTTATCGGAATTTTGAAGTCTAATTATAATCACATAAAGGTAAGAAGAAGAAATGAGAATAGGTTTTGACGGAAAACGTGCAGTACAGAATTTCACCGGTCTGGGTAATTATAGCCGCTATATAGTGGATATCCTATGCCAATTCTATCCGGAGAATGAATATGTGCTGTATGCCCCCAAGAAACGGGAAAACAAGAGACTGGACAAATTAACGAAGCAGTATCAGCAACTACAGCTTTCTTATCCCACTACTTCTTCCTGGAAAAAGTTAAGTTCATTGTGGCGAGTATGGGGCGTTACCCAACAACTGGAAAAAGAAAAAATCGATATATTCCACGGACTTAGTAATGAGTTGCCCCTGAATATACATCAAAGCGAGGTAAAAAGTATTGTAACGATTCACGATCTGATCTTTCTGCGCTATCCGCAGTATTACCATTCGATCGACAGGAAAATATACACATACAAATTCCGTAAAGCTTGCGAAAATGCCGATAAAATCATTGCTATCAGCGAATGTACCAAGCGTGATATTATTGAGTATTTCAGGATTCCCGCCGATAAGATAGAAGTTGTTTATCAGGGATGTGATCCTTCATTCATGCATCCTGTAGCAGCAGAGAAGAAAAGAGAAATCCGGGCTAAATATCAGCTACCGGATCACTATATCCTTAACGTAGGAAGTATTGAAGAACGCAAAAACGCCCTTTCAGCGGTGCAGGCACTAACGATGCTTCCTGAACAGATTCATCTCGTCATTGTAGGACGCCACACGGAATATACTGATAAAATTGAACGTTTCATTAAGGAGAATAAGCTGGAAGAAAGGGTACATATCATCAGCAATGTTCCTTTTGATGATCTACCGGCTTTTTATCAGTTAGCAGAAATTTTTGTATACCCTTCCCGTTTCGAAGGTTTTGGTATTCCCATTATAGAAGCTCTATACTCCGGTATTCCGGTAGTGGCCGCGACTGGATCTTGCCTGGAAGAAGCCGGAGGTCCCGACTCTATCTATGTACATCCTGACGATATCAAAGGAATGGCCAATGCTTTCAAACAGATATACTCCGATACTGAAAGAAAAAAGGAGATGATTGAAAAGGGGCAAAAATTTGCCAAAAGATTCTCTGAAGAAAAGCAAGCGGAAGAAATCTTAAACATCTACAAGAAACTAATGAAATGAACGTACTTAAACATACAATAAAGAAATTTATATATGGCACTCTCCCATATTATTTCATGAAAGGATATAAGCCTGGCTCTCCTTATCTGAAATACTATGAATATATTAAAGAACATGGATATTCAAGACACCTGTATGAATTCAAGGATGAATACGCCAATATGCCTGTTGATGTACAGAAAGATGAGGAAAAAGGCTTATACTATGTTCAAAAAGAAAAGAAGCGACTCTATTTCAGAAAAAGCACTCCAGCCAAGAAAATTCAAAAATATTATAGGGCTTTGAGTATGGAACAAGACAGGCGCTCACCGCACCATTACTTCAACAGCGTTAAAGAAGTGACAGGGAAAGTATTTGTGGATGTCGGTTGTGCCGAAGGCTATTCATCATTGGAAATTATCGAAGAAGCCAAACATGTTTATTTGTTTGAGCAGGACGAGCAATGGTTGGAAGCCATCAGAGCTACCTTCGAACCATGGCAGGATAAAGTGACGATTGTCCAGAAGTATGTGAGTGACCATAATTCTTCGAGAGAGCAAACACTAGATGATTTCTTCAACAACCAGACGAATGAACATCTATTTCTTAAAATGGATATAGAAGGAGCCGAACGGCACGCATTGGCCGGATGCAATAACTTATTCCAGAATTGCCAGAAGCTGGATTTTGCCATTTGCACATACCACTTGCGTGATGACGAAGAAGTTATCTCTGCATTTCTGGACAAACATAACTGCACATATATTAATCAAAAAGGGTTTTTCAGGCATAAAATCCGCAGTGTAGTGATGCGCGGAAGTAAGAAGTAATCATTGATAATCAGCAGAAAGCAATTCACAATAATCATACTTGCACAGGTATGTATCATAGATATGCTTTTCCTTTTTCAATAAGAAACGTGAGATATGCGGTTCCCAAGAAAAGAATTTACGTACGGAACGGTATAAACGGAAGAATAAAATCAGGGATACAATATGCTTTTCTTTCTCTTTCCGTGCCGCACGACGATAAATATAATGAGTAAAAAACTGATCGCTGTAACGAAGGGCCAGACTGACCGTAGATTCGACGTCCCATCCACGCAAAGAAGCATATTCTGTCATGATGTAAGTCAGTACCTCACGCGAAATACACAAACGGCACATATTACGGCATACCATATCACAATCAATATCCGATAGCAACTGCATGCGATTCACGTCGACCAGAGAGAAACTGTATTCATTCGTTTCATTCTGATGAATCAGTATATTACCGGGAGAATAGTCCAAATGGAGAATACCTGCCTGATGCAAAGCAGCAGTGTAGCGCGCAAAAGCAGAAAGTTTATCTTCATTTCCCTCTACTTTCCCATCCATCAGGGAACGGACAGTTTCGCCACCATCATAACAACAAATATAATAGCTATGTGAAAGAAGACCATTCTGAAATTGTTCAATCATAGCCACTGGCTCCGGAGTGTCAAAACCATGCTGTTGGATCTCCATAGAATAAATATAGGAACGTTCTGCTTTTGATTGCCGGAAAAACGAATATACAACGCGGTTGATGATGTGAGGCTTCTTAAAGCTCTTCACCACAACATCAATACTGCCCAAGCCAATTCGTTTTAAAACATTACGACCATCATACACCACATCTCTTTCTTTCTGGAAGGACCTTGGAATTTCTTCTATCTCCTTCTGCAAATGTGCGTACTTGGGATTTACAATCACTCTCATTACACTCTCCTATATAATACTAATTACAAAGATTGAGCAAAGATAAAGAAATTAGGCCATATTCCGACTATATTTTTCTCTTTTCTCACAAAGATTGGCTAACTCTCTCTACATATAAGTCCTGTTACGAACCGCTTTAGTCATTTTTTCTTTTTTCTTTTCATTTATATTTAGACATAAATGCTTTTTTTTAGTTATGTTTGCA